>NZ_JBIAOU010000012.1:124485-144087 GCF_042879035.1 Rhodococcus sp. NPDC003318
CGGGGGGGGGGGGGGGGGCCCCCCCCCCCCCCCGCGGCCCCCCCCCCCCCCCCCCCCCGGCCCCCCCCCGCGCCGGGGGGGGGGGCGGCCCCCCCCCCCCCCCCCCCCCCCCCCCGCGCCGCTGTTCGTGGTGGCAGAACCGGCGTTCGACCACGTTGCGGCCGCAGTAGTCGACTCGATCGAACGGCCACCGAGCACGGCGACGACGATGCCCGGCCTGATCGGACGCGTCCGCACCGATTCGTGGCGCCGCAGCAATCCGGTTGGTGCGGAGGAATGCGCTTTGTCGCTGCGTACCCGGTCCGAACGGGTGCGCGGTGGCCCGCGACCGGCGGGGGACCTTCAGATGGTCGAGAAGTCAGACAAACCCTGGCCGTCCATGGCAAATGGAAATGCCCGGTGCGACATCGATGTCGCACCGGGCATTTCCTTTGCTCCGAAATCACATCACAGACGGAACCCGGGTGGAGTCCGCGAGGCCGTCGACGACGTCCTGGCGGCGCTGGCGAGATTGCTTCGGCATGTTCCAGCCGAGCACGCCGGTGACGTTTCCGTCCTTGCGGTACCGCGCGACGAATCGGCGAGCCGACACATCCCCGTCGACGATCTCCACCTCCGCATCGGTGGGGATGATGCCGTGTACCTGGATCTTCACGTCGAACTGGTCGGTCCAGAAATACGGCACGGGGACATACGGTTCGTCATCCCCGACGATGACACCTGCTACCGCTGCTCCCTGTTCGGTGGCGTTGGTCCGGTTCTCCAGGCGGACAAGTCCACCGAACTGCTCGTGGTTCCATCGAGCCACGTCACCGACGGCATAGATGCCATCAGCGGCTCGACAACGGGAGTCGCACACGACGCCGTTGTCCAACTGCAGGCCGCTGTCCGCCAACCAGGCGGTGGTCGGGATCGCCCCGATCGCCACCACAACGACATCCGCAGGAAGAACCTCGTCCGTCGCCAACCGGACGCCGGTGACCCGACCGTCGGCTTCCGTCAGACCCGCGACACCGACGCCCAGCCGCAACTGGACCCCGTTGTCCCGGTGCAGGGTCGCGAGCAGTTCCGACACCATCGGACCAACCTGCAGCGCCATCGGCGCCGGCTGCGGTCCGACCATTGTCACCTCAGCACCCAGCAGCCTTGCAGTGGCAGCAATTTCGGATCCCAGAACGCCTTCACCGACGACAACGAGCCTGGTGGCGGGTACCAGATCGGCCCGTAGGGCAAGGGCATCTTCGAGCGAGCGCAGCACGTGCACTCCGCCCAGCCCCTCACTCCCGGGTAGGACTCGGGGTCGTACTCCCGTGGCTACAACTATCGCGTCGCTCTGCAGTTCCCGGCCGGATACCGTCCTGACCGTCCGCGTGGCCACGTCGAGACCGACCGCCGGATCACCGAGAATGAAGTCGGCACCCAGGGCGCCGAGGGCTTCGTCGGTCCGCAGCGCAGCCCGGCTGGACTCCCACGCACCGGAGAGAACCTGCTTGGACAGCGGCGGGCGATCATAGGGTGCGTGTACCTCGTCGCCGAGGACGGTAATTCTGCCCGAGTAGTTCCTGCGCCGCAGCGCTTCCACGGTGGAGAGGCCTGCCGCAGAAGCGCCTACCACCAACACGGAATCCGGAGACGTCATGCGTAGCTCCCCAATCAACTCTCTGTGGTGCATGTACCAAATAAATTAGACCAAACGTTACAAACAATCAAGCACAAGAATGGCGAGTGCGGACTTGCCGTCCGCACTCGCCGTGACTCGAACTCTCTAGGGCTGATCGGGATTGAGCTGAACGAACAGCCCTTCCGCCTCCGCGCACACCACGGCCCCGTCGCGCAGTTCGGCACGCACGATCCGCTTGCGTCCCTCCTCACTGACGAACCATCCGTGCACGGTCAGTTCGGTGCCGATCGGGGTGACCGATCGGAAATCGGTGTGCAGGTACGCGGTCCTGGCATGCGGTCGTCCTGCCGAGTTCGCCAACCGGCCGAGGACCTCGTCGAACAAGAGCGGGATGGCGCCACCGTGTACCGCTCCGTTGCCGCCCAGAAAATAGCGGCCGAACCGGACCGTCCCCCAGACATTGTCACGGTCGGCCTCCTTGACGACAAAGGCCGGCGACATCGTCTGCCCTCGTCCGTGCTGATCCCGGAGGTGACCGAAAACCTGATCACGCTCCGGAACTGCCATCGGTGCGAGTCGCTGCCCCCACCGTTCCAGATCATCACGCAGGGCGGTCACGGTGTCGGCATCTGGCCGAGCCGCCGTGACGTAGTCCAAGAAGTCGCGCAGTCGCGAGATCATGTCGCCGTACACGGTGTCGTTCTCGTCACCCGGCTTCACCAATGATGCCCACGAGGCGGCCACCGGTACGGGGTCCAACTCGGGCATGCCGATCCCGAGCGACGCGTCGTCGTCACGGATCACCGTGCTGATCGGCACGACCGCATCCTGTACGTAGTCCTGAGATGTCATCCGTACTCCCCTTTTCCAAACCCGACCGCTCGCTCGCTCGTGTCCGGAACTCGAGTTCCGGACACGAGCGAGCGCAGCGTCACGACAAATCGTCAGAACCAGAAGTACTTTGGTCCTGATGGAGCGCTCCGATCGACGTTCTACTCGTTGTGACGAAGACGCCCGTCAGGCCCGATCGGGTGAAGGCGAAGGTCACCAGATCCCGGTCGCATCACTCCGCGATGCTGCCCGTGTGAAGCCGCGCGAGACGCAGCCCCTCCTCCTGGTCGGGAGCGGTGATGTTCCACTCACCGCACGAGCACCAGCACGTGTAGTGATCCCCGTCGGGAATGATTCCCTGACCGTCGCAGGACCCGCCGCTGTTCGCGATGCTCGACATGAAGTCGAGCGGCTTCTCCTCGAGTGCGCTCTCGTAATCGTCGGCCATGTGTCAGCCCTCGCCTGCGGTGTCGACCCGGAAGATCGGCAACAGCCAGCCATCCGAGATGGGATGAAAGTCGACGGTCAGATTCATTCCGATGTGGACATCCTCGGGTGCTACATCGACGACGTTCGTGACGAGTCGTGTCCCGGGGGCATCCGGGAGGTCGACGACAACCGGCACCAGAGTCAGATCCGGATACCCGGGAAACTTGTGCACGACCGCGAAGCTGTAGACCGTCGCGCGCCCGGACAGTTCCACCCAGTCCATCGACGTCGACTGGCATTCCGGACAGAACGGTGTCGGCGGCAGCCGGAAAGTCCCACAGTCGCTGCACTTGGGTGCCACCAACCGACGCTGCTTCGCCGCCTGCCAGAACGGCTCGGTCGAGGCGTCGGTGGCGATGCGGACTCTCTCGGTCGGCAGAACCGAGGCGAGGCGTGATTCGGTCATCGGTCACGCCCCAGGATGAGGCCGCTGATCGGAAGAGCCGCGGGCCCTCCGGTGACCAGTGCGTACTCGGCGTCGTCGACCTGATTGATCGCCGTCCCGCGCATTTGCTCGACTCCCTCCAGAATGTGGGTCATTCCGATGATGTACGCCTCGGACAGCTGTCCGCCATGCGGATTGACGGAGACTGCCCCCTTCTTCTTCTTACGCGAGTAGCGGATCGCACCGCTCTCCACGAAGGGCCCACCTTCGCCCTTCTCACAGAAGCCGTAATCCTCGAGCTGCATCACGACCATCGGGGTGAAGTGGTCGTAGATCAGTGCCACGTCGATGTCCTGCGCCGTGAGCCCGGCCTGCTTGTACAGGCGGTCGGCCACCGACTTGTGGCCGGAGGACGTGAAGGTGTCTGCGGGCATGCCGTACCAGGTGAATCCGCGTCCCCAGTCACGTGATCCGCCGTGAGCGGCAGACACCACCGGGACCGGCTTCTGCTTCAGATCACGGGCGCGTTCCGTCGACGTCGTGATGATCGCGATCGCACCGTCCGTCTCCAGGCAGAAGTCGTAGACGCAGAGCGGCTCCGCGATCATGCGACCGTTGAAGTACTCCTCGCGGGTCAGCGGCGTCTTCTGAATGGCCTTGGGCCGGTTCAGTGCGTTGTTGCGGGTCGAGATCGCGACCTCGGCGAATGCGTCACGGGTGGTGCCGTACTCGTACATGTGACGACGCGCGAGTACCGACATCAGGTGGCCGGGCCCGGCCAGTCCGGACGGCTGCACGAACGATCCGAGCGGGGTCGGCGGCTTGGCCGAGATCACGGTCCCGAGTCGCTGTTGCACCTGCTGCAGCGCCATGACCGTCACCACAACGGATGCATCTCCGGCCACGATCGCAGCGCGGGCAAGGCCGATCGCTCCGGCCGAACCGCCGCCACCACCGGTGAGGGTTGCCGTGAATCGGACCTCGGGGATACCCAACGTCTCCTGGAAGTCGACCGTCTCCATCTTGTCGCCGTAACCGGCACCCGCGCCCGAGTAGTAGGCGAAGCCGTCGATCTCCTTGACGGAGATGCCGGCATCCTCACACGCGGCCAGAATGGCTTCGCCGGCAAGCTGCGTGATGCTCTTGCCCGCGGATTCGCCCCGTCGGTAGTAGGGCGTGGCGCCGACGCCGACGATCGAGACGTCGCGGCTTCCTGAATCCTTACGCATCAGCGTCACACTCCCGTCGGGCAGGCCGGAACGTGCGGGAACAGCTCGAAGAAGGCGCCCTGGGTGATCCGCAGGCGGGTCTCCTCGGAGGCGCCGTCGAACAACTGCTTGAGGGTCTCCTGGGTGTGCCCGAACGTGCCCTCCATGTGGGGGTAGTCCGAACCGAACATCACGTTCTTGTAGCCCATGGCGTCGTGTGCCGCGACAGCCGTCTCGTCGTGCTGGAAGGAGGCGTACACCTGCGTCATCAGCGTTTCCTTCGGATCACGCTTGAGCTTCGGCCGCACCACCATGCTGTGCTGGCGGTAGCCCTCGAGCATGCGATCACCCAGGAACGGGATCCAGGTCGCGCCGCCCTCGGAGATCAGCACCCGCAGGTCCGGATGCCGGTCGAGTGCACCGGACGCTACCAGCTTCATCGCGGCCCGCTGGCCGGAGAAGGTCGTCTCGGCGTAGTTCATCACCGCGCCGCCGGGCCCGCGATACACTACACCCGCGCCGCCGGCGGTCACATCCACCGGGTCCGTGCCGATGTGGAAGGCGAGAACCATGCGGGCGCGTTCCGCGGCATCCCAGAACGGCTCCCAGTCGGGACGGTGCCAATCCGGCGCGCTGGGGTGCGGCGTGGTGGGCAGGTACACCGCCTTGAAGTTGTTCTCGGCCGCCCACTCGAGCTCCGAGACCGCATCTTCGACCCGCAGCGTCGAGACCTGCGCTGTCACCACGTAGCGCTCCGACACGGAGACGAGATCCTCCAGTGCCCATTCGTTGCTCGCGCGCATGCATGCCTTGAGCAGCTCAGGAGTCCGGAAGGTCGAGGACCACATACCCAGCGAGGGGAAGATGACCTCGGCCCACACACCCTCGTGATCCAGGTCGGTGAGGCGCGCCTTCGCGTCCCGGATGCCGACCGCCTTCCGGGTCTCCTCCAGGAAGCTGACAGCCGCCGACGTCGGCAGCTTGCGGCGGAACGTCTGCCCGTCGACAGTGACAGTTTCGTATTCGCCGTCCGGGTCCTTCACGGACTTCGGCGTCAGATCCGCGAGCGCCTTCGGCAACCTGGTCGTCCACAGGTCTTCCGGCTCGAGAAAGTGCGAATCGCCGGAGTTGGTCCAGATCTTCTGCATTGCACAGTCCTCCGAGGTTGGGCCGCACACATGCGGCGGAGTGTTGCATCGACTATCTCACTAAGTTAGCGAAGTGTCCATACTTTCTAAGATATTCACATTACCTTTGAGTGAGCCTCGAGGCATCATGGAGTCACCCGCGCCAACCAACGGACCGAAGGAGAGCTCGACACATGCCACTCGACAAAGGTGCCGTCAGCCCGCGACGCAGGCACACCACCGGCGAAGCGACCCGCGAACTTCTGATGATCTCGGCGGAGCGTCTGTTCGCGTGGCACGGTGTCGAAGGAGTCACTCTGCGGGAGATACAGATACAGGCCGGCCAATCGAACTCCTCGGTCATCGCCTATCACTTCGGATCGAAGGCCGGTCTCGTACGATCACTCATCGCGTTTCGCTACAAGACCATCGACGCACGACGAACCGAGCTTCTGGAGGAGGCGCGCGCCGAGAACAGCCTCGGCGACCCCCGGACGATGGTGTGGCTGATCGTCCGCCCACTGGTGGAGAGCATCGACCGCGGCGAGATGTTCGTGCCCTTCCTCGCAAAGCTGAACGAGAACCCGCTCTCGCACGGCGAGTACTGGCCGAGGCAGTTCGAGAACGCCACCGTCGACGTCTCGAGCCAGATACCCCTCGATGTGCTAGCCGATATGCCGGAACGAGTCAGGCGCGGCCGCGAGGTCCAGCTCTACAACAGCGTGCTGCACATGCTCGGCGATCATGCACGCAGGCAACAGCACATCAGTGAGGCGCGGCTGAGCAGCTACGTGGACGGGTGGGTGGGGATGTTGACCGCGTCGGTCTCAGCAAGCACTTCGCGCCTCCTGAAGTCCGACACGGCCGTCCCCTTCATCCTCCACCCTGCGACGGAATCAACCGACGACTGACGCTTCCCTCAGCTCTGCGATCCGTGCGGCGTCATAACCGATCTCGTTCAGCAGTGAGTCGGTGTGCTCGCCCAAGGTGCACCCGGCGTCGGCCTTCACAGCAGACCTCGAGAACCTATTGAGCGGAGCCAGGCGCCGGTGCTCGTCGAACACGGGACTCACGGCGTTGGCCGTGTACCCGGCGTCGTGGAACTCGTCGGTCTGCATGCGCCACTCCGCCGACTCCTGGGAGACAGCAACACAACCGACGTCCTGTGCCGTCAGCAGCGCCTCCCACTCGTCCTTGTTCCGTGTGGCGAAAATACTGCTCAGCACGGCCACCAGCGCCTCGCTGTTCGCATTCCGCGACTCGTGATCTGCGAACCGCACGTCAGCGATCTCGCCATAGCCGGAGAGCGCCCGGACCAGTGGAGCCCACTCGTCCACCTCCGGCGCGGCCAGGAAGACCCAGCCGTCGGCAGCCCTGTACATCCGGTACAGCGGGCCGAGCCCGCGGAACTCGGCGTCGACGCGTGCCGCCTCCGGGCGACCCTCGTAGCTGGCGTTCCGCGACATCAGGATCTGCGTGCAACTCCCCAACATGGTCGTGACGACGTCCGACATGACGATTCCACGCCGCTTCGCGTAGATCGCCAGCATCAGCGCGGATCCCGCACCGAGAGCGGCCACACCATCGGACTGCACCGCCGGGACCGTCCCACCGGCATAAAGACTACGCGCGCCGGTCAGAAGCTCCTCGCGATCCTCGGGCCCCTGCCTGACCAGCGGAGAATCGGTGACCGACACCCCCGACGCCGCGCCCATCGACGGCGCATAGGCCGGCCGCGACGCGTACGGGCCGTCGACGCCGTAGCCGACCGCGTTGAGGTACACCAGATCCGGTTTGATCTTTCTCAGGGACGCCTCGTCGACACCGATGCGCCGGGACGCGCCGGCACGGTAGGTCTGCAGCACCGCGTCACACTGCCGGACCAGCCGATGCAGGATCTCCCGACCCTCGTCGGTGCCGAGATCGACAGCAATGCTCTCCTTACCCTGCAACACCTTCGCGCCACCGGCCTCGGGGAAAGCCATGATCCCCCGGGTGAGGTCGCCGTCGAGGGGCTCGATCTTGATCACTCGCGCACCGAGATCCGTGAGCACGGTCGCCGCGTACGGCCCGGCGTACATCGCCCCGAGTTCGAGAATTGTCACACCCTCGAGCGGGTACTTCGTGTCACCGGCCGCACTCACGGCAGCCACGAGATCCTCGACAGCAGACAAGGCCGCGAACTCGCGAAGTTCTGCGGAATGCTCACCGATGCCGGGAGCGCGGCGCACATCGGTCAGCGGCTTCCCTGCCGCATGGACCAGCGTCGAGGGCTGACGCACCGACCCGAGGGTTGGGTCCTCGACCGTAACCACTCGTCCCTCGTGAACCAGCTGCGGATGATCGAGTGCCTCGTCGGGGCTGCGGAACTGCTCGGCCGCCACGTTGGGGTTGCGTTCGAAGGTGCTCTCCCACTCGGCAAGCGTGCGCTCGCCGACCTTGGTGATCATCTTGTTCCACCACTCGAAACGCAGGTCCGCATCGGGAAGCGCCGGGAACCCCGCCCACTTCGGGTCGGTCAACTCCTCGGCCATGCCGAGCTCTTCGATCCAGGCCTGTAGCAGCCGCGGTGCGCTCTGCGAGTACTGCAGCCACGTCCCGTCCTTCGTGGCGGCAATGAGAAGCGCGAACATCAGGCGGGACTGCGGCCGACCCTGGTCGTCGAAAGCCGCGACCTGGGATTCGAACGCGTCCGGGTAGCGGTGGAGAATCAACTCGTAGAACCAGTTGTACGGGTCGTAAGCGCCGACACCGGTCACCATGTTGGCTTCCACGACCTGCCCCCGGCCACTGCCTTCACGCTCGAACAGCGCAGCGAGAATGCCCTGTACGGCGGAATGCGCTGCGCCGAACGAGGCGTAGGGCACCGAAACGTAGGTGGGGTCGGGTCCCGGCGTGAGTTGACGCTTGGAATGGAAGATGCCGCACTTGGCCATGACCAGCGCTTCGTAGCTCTTGTAGTTGGCCCATGGTCCCGTGGTTCCCCAACCGGTGATGGTTGCCGCGACCAGGCGCGGGTACCGCGCGGCCAACTTCTCCGCGGTGAATCCGTGGCGCTCCAACTCTGCGGGCCGCATGGTGGTGACGAGGACGTCGGCCCGACTCAACAGACCGTCCAGCACATCGAGATCCGCATCGGCGTCCAGGTCGAGAGTGATGCTGCGCCGAGACCGAAGCAGGCCCGGCCAACCTGGTTCTCGCCGCACCGGGCTTCCGCCGGGCGCCTCCACAAGAATGACGTCGGCACCGGAGTCAGCCAGGAATTGGGTCGCCTGGGCACCGGCCAACGTCGTGGAGAGATCGACCACGACCAGACCGGCAAGGGGTGCAGATCTGGTGCTGTCAGTTGAGTCGGTCATGATTCACCTTCGTGCTGTTTTCGTGATTTGGACAGAAAGCCACGGCCACCGAGGCTCGTTCAGCCGGCCCGGACCGCAGACAGGGTTCCACCGTCCACCAGCAGATCCGTGCCGGTAATGAAGGATGCGCGGTCCGACGCGAGAAACTCGATCGCGTCGGCGGTTTCGACCATCGTGCCCTCACGCTGAAGAGGCGTGTTCCGGAGCAGTTCGAGCTTGAGCTCACCACTTTGGCCCGAGAATTCCCTGGCACCCATGGGGGTGGCGATCAGTCCAGGCGACATGGACACGATGCGTGCGCCCTTGGCCCCCCACTCCGTCGCGCGCCGCCGACACATGCGGTTGATCGAGAACTTCGACAGCCGGTACGCCTGAACGGGCTGCTTCTCCGGCACCAGGGCTTCCAGTCGTTCGATGAAGTCCGGGGCCAACGGGTCGTCCAGGACCGAGATGATCTCGGCGGAGGGCGGATCGGATCGATGAGCGGCAAGCGAGGACACGAAGATCGCGGCAGTGCTCTGCGACGCCAGCTCGAGGCACATGCGTTCGATGTGTGTTGCACCGATCAGGTTCACCGTCAGCAGCGTGCGCCAATCCGCGACGGACGGCGACAGTGCAGCCACGTGTGTGAGGGTGCGTAGCTGACCCCGTTCGGCAACGAATTTGCCGAGCTTCGCGACGGATTCGGGATCGGTGATGTCGCACTGCGTCACCGTCACGTCGATGCCGTCCTCGCGGAGCAACGCCTCACGGTGCGGGTTCTTGTCTGCGGACAGGCTCGCAAGGATGATTCGGTGCGACTGCCCCAGCCGCCGCGCAGTCGACATTCCCATGCCGCCGCCGCCGACCACCAGGGCGATGGGCAGATCGGGACGCTCGCTGACTCCGGTTCTCATGGTTCCTCTCTCTACTTCGCAGAGCTCGTTCAGCTTTCCTACCTGACGAGTCGAACAACTCAGACGGTGAACTCTGCTGATCCTTCGACCACCACGGCACCGTCGAGCTTCCGCAGGGCGATCGCCAACTCCACGAGATCCTCGCCGTCACGTTCGAAGAGTCGAACCACTTCCGCGGAGGCGACCAGCTCGTCTCCTCGGTACACGAGATTGGTGAAGCGTGTCCGGAATCGCCGGACCGTGTCCTCCCCGAAGTGCTCCGTGCAGTATCCGGCCAGCCAGCCCGCGCCGAGCATCCCGACGCTGAAGGCGGCCGGAAATCCCGCCGAGCGTGCGAGTTCGTCGTCGTGATGCATCGGATTCATGTCACCGCTCGCACCCTGGTAGCGCACGATGTCGGTCATGGTGACCGGACCGAACACTCGCGCCGGCAACTGCTGTCCCAGAGTCAACTCCGTCATGACTTCCCCTTCCGCACGTACGCGGACGTGTACCAGCATTCGGCTCGGACCTTGTCGTCGTCGCCTGCGAAGGACACGACGAAGCGAACGATCACCATGGGACCGCTCCGGCCTTGCTTGATCCGGACGTCGTGGAGCCGCTCGGATGTCCACAACGTGTCCCCCGCTCGCGGCGGCGGACCGTGGAAGACGTACTCCTGCTCCAGGGAGAGCAGGCTCGTGATGTCGAGTGGGACGCCCGCAGTCTCACACGCTTCCGCGACCTCGGGAGAACGCACTGTGTCGCCGATCTTCTCCCAGTACACGACGGTCGCCAGGAAGGTCGGCGGAATCGAACTCGCCGGGTTGTCCAGGTAGGCCGGCCTACCTGCACCGGTCGCGTGGGCATACTCCCTGACCTTGCCCCATTCGACTGGGAACTTCACCATAGGTATCTCTCACTCCGCGATTGGTTCTGCAGTACACCCACGGTCCGACCGCGCGGCGCCACCGGCAGGATGCACTCGCCACCCTCGCCGGCCCCTGTAGTTCTCTTGCGCAGCCTCGTTCGACCCAGGATTCTGATTTCTCTGGCCGCCGATCCTGCCGTACACCTCACCAAACAGTTAATTATCCGTGTCTTCGCACGAGCAAGAACCCTTGCAACCGAAGCACCACCGAAACACTAGGCGCGACCTCAAATCCTGACGCCGTCGATTTTCCATTGGATGGAACGAACCGACCGACTCCCCTCGGCACGGTGCATTCCATCCAACGGAACTGGCGAATGACACGTCCAACCGCCTTCGACACACTTCGACCATGGCAATCGAGCACTACAGTCTGCTGTCCGAAGAAGGCTGGGCGGACAGCTCCGTCGACCAGGTCTTTCCCGCGAACTTCTGGAGCGATGGCGGCGTCGTTGATGCCGCCGAGGTGGAGAAGGCCCTCAAGGGCAACCTGCGGATCTCGACCAAGGTGGACACGTCCTTCCACGTGAACGGGCTTCGCCTCGCACCGGGATTCTCGCTTCCCCGTCGCCGCAGCAACCTCGACGGACAGGTCATCGTGCTCGGCGGCCAGTTCACCATCACCGGGGAAGAGGACGGTGCCACGGTCAGTGGCACCATCGGTCCGGGTGAGTTCTGGACGATCACGGCAGGCACGCCTCATGTCATGACCGCGGGCCCCGAAGGAGTCACCTACCTCGAGACCTGGTCCGAACCACTCGAGAAGCTCGAAATGTACTGGTACGAGGCCGACTGGGCCGATCGCTGACCTGTCCCCTCGGCCGCGTTCACCCTTGACGCGACCTGCGAGCGGGCCCCCGGCCGTGTATCCACGACCGGAGGCCCGCTCGTCTTCTAATCGGAGACCGTCAGGTACCGCGGGTCGTACGGCCCGATCGTCTTGGCGTAGTCCATATCGGTGCTGAAGTGCCCGACCTTGTCGCTCATCACCCATGGTGCCGTCGTCCACGTCACGGGTGCGCCCCATGCCTCCTCGACGAGGTACCGGTTGAGCTCGACCGCCGAGGCATCCCGTTCCTCGGCGCTACGCCGCGGATCGGTGGCATCGGCCAACAACTTCTCGTACTCAGGCGTCACACCCGCCGGATTCGTTCGGGGTCCCCACCGGTAGCCGGAGCCGGCGGTGAAGCCGGTACCCATCGTCGAGACCTGCACCATGGCCGATGCATCGCCACGGCTGAAGGACTGCGGGCCCTCGAGTCCGTCCTTCACGACCGGCGTCATCTTGATGCCTGCCTGCGCGAACTGCTCCTGCAGGACGTCCGCGACGCCCGGCGTGACCGTGCTGATGACGATGACCTGCCCCAGATCGATGCCGTTCGGGTGGCCGGCCTCGGCGAGCAACTTCTTGGCCTTCGCCGTATCGAAGCTGTAGACGCCCTCGAGCGACGCGTCGTAGCCAGGCAGTCCTGCACGCGAGTACTGGTAGCGGGCCTCGGAACCGGGGAAGAGTGCCTCGACGATCTCCTCACGGTTGTATGCGTAGTTGATCGCTTGTCGTACCCGCACGTCGTCGAGTGGTGCGGTATTCCGGTTCAGGAAGAGCTCCACACCGGTGCCGCTGGGGATGTCCACATTGACCAATCCCTTGCGCCCTTCGAGGGCGGCCGCCGTGCCGGGCACGAGCAGGCCCAGATCGAGCTGGTGACCGGCCATGGCATTGGCGAAGGCCTGGGTGTCGGGAATAGCCTGGTACTCGATGCGGGCTACCTTCGCAGCGTCCGCATCCCAGTAGTCCGTCCGGTCGCGGACGACGACGAGCCGCTCTCCGGGGGCGAAGGATTCGACCGAGTACGCGCCCGAACCGTTCGTCTCGGTTGCCGGGTTGCCGTTGGCGATCAGATCGGGATGCATGATGAAGCCCGCCATCTCGGCCAGAATGAACGGAACGACGTCCGTCGGCTGCGCCAGCGCGAGTGTAACCTGATACGGGCCGGTCACTGCGACGTCCACCACCGGCTTCATGCGCGCCTTCACCGACGGACTGTCCAGCGTCCGGGCCCGGTCCAGGTTCGCCTTGACGACCTTCCCGTCGAGGGGTGTGCCGTCACGGAAGGTCACGTCCTCCCTCAGGTCGAGGATCAGCGAGCGGCCATCCTCGGAGTATCCGAAGTTCTTGACCAGCATGCCTTCGACCGTGCCGTCGGACTTCACGGTGAACAGCCTGTCGTAGATCATGTTCAGACCGAAGCGGAACGACACGATCTCACTGGTCGCCATGTGCGGGTCGAGGGTCTGGGGAGCGGTGGTGAACCCGGTGCGCAGTGTCGCCTCGGTGTTCGGGGCACCCGAGCCGGCGGACCCGGAGTCGGTGCCACCGCATGCCGCGAGCAGCCCCACTGCGAGGAGCGCGGCAACCGCACGGATCGTGCGCTGTCGTATCATATTCAGCCCTTCTTCCGGGAACACTTGGGTTGCGCTGCCTGACAACTCGGCTGCCTGGCAACGTGCACTTACCGTGCAGGGCGGAACGTCCGTCTGCTGGGATGCGACGCCGGGATCGCGGACAACAGCGTCCGGGTGTACTCCTGCTGCGGCTTCTCGAACAGCGAAGCCGCATCGGCACACTCGACCAACTCGCCGCGCTTCATGACGGCGATACGGTCTGCGATGACGCGAACCAGCGACATGTCGTGAGAGATGAACAGGTAGGCGAGATTCCGTTCCTGCTGCAGTTCACGAAGCAGGTTGACGACATGGGAACGGATGGACATGTCCAGCGCAGCTACAGGTTCGTCACACACCACGAGCTCGGGATCGGTGACGAGGGCGCGGGCAATCGCGACCCGTTGCAACTGGCCACCGGACATCTCGTACGGGTATCGCTCCAGATGGTGGGCAGTCAGTCCGACCCGGTCCAGGAGCGTTGCGATGCGCTTGGCGCGATCAGCTCCACTGTAGCCACCCTGGGCCAGCATCGGTTCGGAAATCGAATACCCGATCTGAGCACGGGGATTGAGCGACTTGAACGGGTCCTGGAAGATCATCGTCGCCCGCGCCCTGACCTTTCGGAGGTCGGACGCACTCATCGCCGTGATGTCCTCACCGAGAACCTTGACCGACCCCGAGGTGGGCTCGATCAGTCGAAGGGCCAGCCTGCCCACGGTCGACTTGCCTGCACCGGACTCCCCGACGAGGGCGAGCGTCTCGCCGCGCCGCACCTCGAAGCTCACTCCGCGTACCGCGTCAACGGTTTCGGTGACGCGGCCGAACAGATTTCGTCCGGCGGGGTACGACTTCGTCAGGCCCTCGACGGCGAGTGCGGTGACGTCTGCGTCGAATCGAACGCTCTCGCGCGCAACGCTCATGGTTGTGTCAGTCATAGAACGCGTCCTCCAGCGAGATCTCGCTGGTGCGTACGCAACGCGCGAGATGGTCGGGTCCGGTAACCGAGAGCGGGATCGGTCCTTCGGTGCACGAGTTCTCCACGTACGGGCACCTCGGTGCGAACCGGCAGGAATCCACGAACTCGTGCGGGGGCGGCACCCGTCCAGGTATGACGCCCATCTTCTCGGCATGCCGTACCGGGTCGGGCATCGCGTGCAGGAGCCCGGCGGTATAGGGGTGCCGAGGATTGTCGAACAGTTCGAGGATGGGTGCATCCTCGACGATTCGGCCGGCATACATGACCGCGGCCCGGTCACACACTTCCGCCACGACACCGAGGTCGTGGGTGATGAGCACCACGCCGAGACCGAGTTCCATCTGGAGTTCGTGAATCAGGCCGAGCACCTGCCGTTGCACGGTGACGTCCAGTGCGGTGGTCGGCTCGTCGGCAATCAGTACATCGGGATCGCACGACAGTGCCATCGCCAGCATGACGCGTTGGCACATGCCTCCGCTGAACTGGTGCGGGTACGCGTGCGCGCGCGTCGCGGGATCCGGTATGCCGACCCGCTCGAACAGTTCGACTGCGCGAGCCCATGCTTCCTTTCGCGAGCACCTGCGGTGCCGGCGAACCGCTTCGGCGACCTGGTCACCGACCGTGAACGCCGGGTTGAGGCTGCGGCGCGGTTCCTGGAAGATCATTGCAACCTCGGCACCGCGGGCCTCGTCGATTTCCTTCTCCGAGAGGGTGTTCAGGTCACGGTTGTTTACGTAGGTGGAGCCGGATGTGCGTGCATTGCGGGCGAGCAGACGCATGATCGCAAGCGACGTCACGGTCTTGCCGGAGCCCGATTCCCCTACCAGTCCGACGGTTTCGCCTCTTCGCACCGTGAACGAGACGTCGTCGACGATCCGCGTCCAGCCGTGATCGGGTGTGTCGAAGTCGACGCACAAGCCCTCGACCCGCAGGACCGTGTCCTGGATCTGTACCTCGTCGGCGATGACGGTCATGCCTTGCTCCCTCCCTGACTGCCGACCGCGTCGCGCAAGCTGTCACCGAACAGGGACAGCAGCAGGATCGAGACGATGATCATGACGCTGGCCGGAACGATGGTCCAGCTGTTGATCGCGAGGTTGTCGAATCCTTCCTTGACCATCGAGCCCCAACTCGCGGTCGGGGGTTGAACGCCGAGCCCGAGGAAGCTGAGCCCGGATTCCGCGACGATTGCAACGGACACTCCGAATGAGATCTGAACAAGCAGAGGCGAGAAGATGTTCGGTGCCACGTGCCGCGTCATGATCCGAACCGGACCGGCGCCACCGGAACGAGCGGCTTCCACGAAGTCCTCGCTGATGACTTCGCTCGTACTGACCCGCACCAGCCGAAAGAACCTGGGCGCCAGCAGCACGCCGACGGCGACCATCGCGTTGGTCAGGCTGGGCCCCAGGGCGCCGACGATGGCTACCGCGAACAGCAGCGGCGGCAACGACATCAGGACGTCGAAGACGCGGCTGGTCACCGAGTCGAGGGGACCGCCGAGGAATCCGGCGAGCAGTCCGAAGCCGGCACCGACGGCGAGACCGATGCCGACCGCGAGGGCAGCGGCGGCGAGGTCGACGCCGGTGGCAACCATGAGTCGGCTGAGGATGTCACGGCCGACCGAGTCGGTGCCGAGCCAGTAGTCACCGCTGGGGCTTTCGAGCCTGCGCAGCAGGTCTTGTGCCGTGGGATCCTTTGGCGTCCAGAACTGCGCCAGAACGCCGATGAAAACCAGGCATGTCAGGCCGGCGAGGCAGATCATGCCGACCCGATCCTGCAGTAGGCGTTTGACCGTCCGGCCGGGCGTGTACCCGAATATCTTCTTGGGGGGCTTTGCAATCGTCATGGTGGTCATCGGTTTCGAATCCTCGGGTTCAGGTAGCCGTACGAGATGTCGACCAGCAAGGTCACGAGAAGCACGATCACACCGCTCACCAGGACGACGCCCTGCATCGTGGGGATGTCGCGGGTCAGGACGGCGGTGACGCCCAGTTGACCGAAGCCCTGGATGTTGAAGATGGCCTCGACGATCACGGCAGCACCGACGACTCGTCCGACGTTCAGGCCGAGCACGGTGACGTAGGGAACCGCGGCATTCTTCGCGGCGTGCTTGCCGACGAGCATCATCTTGCTCAGGCCCTTCGCGCGGGCGGTGCGTATGTAGTCCTGCTCGAGTGCATCGATCATGCCTCCGCGCGCCTGTCTCACGAGTTCTGCGAGGCTGATGCTGGCGATGGCGATGGCGGGAAGTGTCGCGTACAACAGCCACTCACTCAGACCATCACTCAGCGGTGCGTATCCGGTGGGAGGGAAGAGCTGTAATCCGTCCAGTGCGAACCACTTCACCAGGATCGCGGCAAGGACGAAGGGAGGGACGGCGAGGAGGAACACCGAGGTGCCGGTGAGGAGCCGGTCGAAAGCGCTGTCACGCTTGACGGCAGCGAGGATTCCGAGCGGGATGCTCAGGATGACCACCATGAGCATCGCAAACAGGCCGATGGAGAGTGTGCGCGGAAGCCTGCGGGCAATGATGTCCGTGACGGGCTCGTTGGTGGCGAACGACACTCCGAGGTCCCCGTGCAGGGCGTTCCACACGTAGGTCAGGTACTGCTGCCACATCGGCTGGTCGAGGCCCAGGCGTACGCGCACTGCCTCCACTGCCTCGGGCGATGCATCTGGTCCCGCAATGATCGCGGCGGGATCTCCGGGTGCGATCTCGACGAGCAGGAAGACGATGACGGTCAGGATCAGAAGCATCGGAAGGATTGTCAGTAGTCGTGATGTCATGAACCGCAACATGAATAGCCCTCCATCCAACCATGCGTGCAGCACGGATCACCACACGGAATACAAGCGGGAAGGTCAACCGAAGGGATGATTCCCTCGGTTCGCACAATAGTGAGGTACATCACTTCGGTTGTCAATTTGACTTAGTCAACGAGGTAGGACGTGTTTCAACTGCGCCTGACCGCAGCGACCGTGGCGGCAGTGTTGCAGCGGACGGTTGTGTGTCGTATCTCGTTGCCGCAGAGCTGTTTTCGAGTTGTTTGATGTCGAGCTCGACAGCATGCCGCCGCTCGTGGTGCTCGCAGTCGAACACCGGAGGCCGCCCCCCCCTGGACACCGAGCCGGCGCAAGTATGCGCGATTGGCAGCACCGCTGTACGCACGATCCGCCAGCACCGCGCCCTGACGGCGCCGCGGCCGATCCTCTTTCTGCACCCCGATCGCGACTGGATCGTCGGCCCGGGTCCGGTTGTGCTTGCGGAAACATGAAGCGAGGAAACGATTCCAGCCTGGCCAAGTGTGATGTCCAGGTAGGTTGTTCCGGACTCTGTCCGGTGAGTCGACCTGACAGATGAAGGCCTCCGGCTGTGAAGTGAAGCTGTCCGGTGTCCTACGCCGGAATTCGCTATCAAATCGTTGTCGGGCGCGACCAGCGTGTGGCGAGACATTCTCTGTGCGCTGGGAGACGATTCCGACATGGTGAGTGCTCGTCGTCCGAAGGCGAATTGGTGTTGACCGAGCAGCAGCGAACCGCGTTGGTCCGTTGGGAGCGGCGAAGGTCGAGCGCGCAAGGATTGGCGTTGCGTGCTCGGATCGTGCTCGCGTGCGCGGAGAGCTCGTCGAATACGGATGTGGCTGCGCGGTTGGGTGTGTCGAGGACGACGATGCGCAAGTGACGGCAGCGGTTCGTCGAACGAGGGTTGGACGGACTGCTCGACGAGCCGCGCCCCGGTGGGCCTCGCTCCATCGCCGACCAGCAGATCGAGGACATTGTCGTGGCGACACTCGAACGTCAGCCGAGAGATGCGACGCACCGGTCGCGCGCATCGACGGCGGCCGAGAGCGGAATGTCGAAATCGACGGTGGGTCGGATCTGGAAGCGTTCGGGCTCGAGCCTCACCTGGTGGGCACTTCAAGATCAGCAATGACCCGGTGTTCGTGGACAGGGTCCGCGACATCGTGGGGCTGTATCTCGATCGCCCCGGAGCAGGCGTTGGTCGTTCGTGCACACCGTCGTCGATGACCACTGCCGTCTTGCCTACGCCGAGATCTGCACTGACGAGAAGGCTGCGACCGCGATCGAAGTTCTCCGGCGGGCCGTGGCATGGTTCGCCGACCGTGGCGTCACCGCCGAAAGATGCTCTCCGACAACGGATCCTCCTGCCGGTCGTACCTCTGGCGTGATGCCTGCGCCGCCCTCGACGTCACTCCGAAATGGACTCGCCCGTATCGGCCCCAGACCAACGGCATCGGACCGACGCACAGTGGTCGGTGTTGGACTCCGTTGCTGCCTCGGGAAGGCAGGCAGGCGTCCACCGAAGTGGACGAAGCGGGTAGCTGGTCGACGGGATCCGATGGCGGACCGACCTGGGACACCGTGGCGGACGACGTCCCGTCCCGGTACAGACCGGGGCAGACGGTGTACGGGTCGTTCCCGCGCTGGCAACGCGTGGGTGTGGCCGATCTCCCGACTACGTTGCAGACGGATGCCGACGCCGCCGGTGCGATCGAGGTGGCAGGTCAGCGTCGACTCGACCATTGCGCGGGCACACCAGCATTCGGCGGGTGCTCTTCGCGACGGCCCTTGCCGCTGCGTCCGGAAGGTGCGATGCCCGACTCCGGATCACGAAGCCACGAAGCTTCGCTCTCGACCTCACGGCGTGGCAAGCGGTTCTGTGGGTGACGTTGAACGCCGCTGCATGGACCATGCCATGCAGCGGCGTTCCCCGGGGCCTATGCGGTCCCGGGACGGCGATCCGTTCCGCGAATTCTCTGCCGGCGGTGGAACGGAAGCACCATCTCACGTCCGAGGCCCCGGCTACCCGCGGGTGACGAGGGCCCCCTTCCCGAGTGATCGAGAAGTGGTTGGTCAGGCGAGTCCGTACTCCGCGAGAGTGGCGGCGTGCTTGACCTTCGCGGCGGCCAGCCGCGTGGGGATGTGTTCGGTCGGGAACAGGCTGTCGGTCGCCTCGTACTTGGCGAGGACACCGCGGGCGACGGCGACCTTGTGGACCTCGGTGGGGCCGTCGGCGAGGCCCATCGACAGGACGCCACCCCAGTAGTGGTGCAGCGGGGTCTCGATCGTGGTTCCGAGCGAGCCGTGCAGCTGGATCGCGCGGTGGATGATGTCGTGGTACACCTTCGCCATCGCGACCTTGCACATGGCGATGTAGGTGCGGGCCGTGCCGTGCGGCTGGGTGTCGATGACCCAGGCGGTCTTGAGGACCAGCAGACGGTACTGCTCGAGCTCGATCGCCGAATCGGCGATGAACTGCTGCACCAGCTGCTTCTTGGCCAGCACCTCGCCCTGCGTGCGACGCGACAGGGCGCGCTCACCCATCAT
>NZ_JBIAOU010000013.1:0-92655 GCF_042879035.1 Rhodococcus sp. NPDC003318
GTCAGTCCCTCGGCGACCAGCCCGGCCACCTCCCGCTCACGTCGCGTCAGGTCCGTCGGCGACGCCGCGGCGGCGGGCGCCGGCCGCGACCGCTCCCCCAGCGCCAGGTCGACGGCCTCGTCGAAGTCGAGCTTCCGGCCCACCGCGTACGCGCGGTCGAACGCCGCGGACCCGATCGACTCCCGCGCCCGACCCTCGCACTCCGCGTGCGGGTCGAGCATGTGCGCGAACACCACGATCGAGTTGCCCACCTGTCCCAGCGCCTGCGCAGCACCCATCAGGGTGGCGGCGCGGCGGTGGTCGCCGTCGGCGGACGCTCCCCAGGCCATCACCTCGAGGCACGCGGACGCGATGAAGGGGTCGCGTCGCGGCCGGATCAGCCGCAGCGCCTGCTCCACCGCGCGCCGTGCCCGCTGCCGGTCGCCTCGCCGCCACGACGACACGGCGATCCCGCACAGTGCCTGCGAGCGGTACACCGCCTCGCCGTGGGACTCGGTGATCGCGAGCACCTCCTCGTAAGTGGCGAGGCCCGCCCCGCCGTCCCCCAATTCGCGCACCCACCCCACGGCGAGAAGGACCAACACCTGCGCTCCCACGTCCCCCCACGCGGAGAACGCCTCCAGCGCCCGCTCCAGCGGTCCCCGAGCTCCGGCCAGGTCTCCGACGAAGGCGCTGTGACGTCCCTTCGCGAGGTCCACCCAGGCGTGCGCGACCGGGTCCGCCAACCGGGCGGCGACCGCCTCGGCGCGCGCCACCGACGCCGCTCCCGCGGCGGCGTCTCCCTGAACCTCGGCCAGTATGCAGTTGTGGCACAACGCTTTCACCATCGAGAGCGACGCCTCGTCGCCCGCCGCCGCGAGGACCCGATCGACCCAGTACCGCCCCTCCCCCAGACCGTTGCACGCGAACCAGAACTGCTGCAGCGCGACGACGAAGTCGAGCACGTCGGCAGCGGTGGACCCGAGGGCGAACTCGAGCGCCTCGCGGAGGTTGGGCTGTTCCCGGTCCAGCCGGTCGATCCAGTCGAGTTGCCGCGGTCCGATCCACTCGGCATCCGCATCGAGCGCCAGCCTGTGGTACCAGTCCCGGTGCCGGCGAGCATGCGCGGCCCGGGTCCCGGCCTGCTCGGACTTCTCCCGGCCGTACTCCCGCAGCGACTCGAGCATCCGGAACCGCACCGCCGACCCGGCCGTCTCACGGATCAGGATCGACTTGTCGATCAGGGCGGTCAGCACGTCGACGACCTCGTCGACCTCACCGGCCGCGACGTGTTCGGCGGCGTCCAGCTCGAAACTGCCCGCGAACACCGACAGGCACGCCCACAGACGCTGCTCGGCCTCGGTGCACAGCTCGTAACTCCAGTCGATGCAGGCGCGCAGCGTCTGCTGCCGGCCCGGCAAGTCACGACTGCCACGACCGAGCAGCGCGTACCGATCGGTCAACCGTTGCAGGATCTGATCCGGCGACATCACCCGCAACCGCGCCGCGGCCAACTCGATCGCCAGCGGCAACCCGTCCAGGTGCCGGCAGATGCCGACCACCGCCGAGGCATTGGCATCGCTGACCACGAACCCGGGCAGTGCCGTGGCGCCGCGGTCGGCGAACAGGCCGACCGCGTCACCCGACGCGACGTCGCCCGGTTCGGGAACCGCCAGGGGCGGCACCCGCATCACCTGCTCACCGCGGATGCCGAGCGCCTCCCGACTGGTCGCCAGCACCCGCAGCTTCGGGCACGTCGTCAACAGCTCGTCCACAAACGTGGCGGCGTCGGCGACGACCTGCTCGCAGTTGTCGAGCACCACCAGCATCTCCCGCGACGACAACGCGTCGACCAGCACCTCGATCAGCGGACGCCACGGCTGCGGCCGCACCCCGAGCACAGCCGCGACGACCTCCCCGATCAGCGCCCCGTCCTGCACGTCCCCCAGGTCGACCAGCCACACCCCGTCCGAGAAGTCGCGCCGGACCGCCACCGCGACACGCAACGACAACCGCGTCTTGCCCACCCCACCGATCCCCGTCAACGTCACCAACCGCGCCTGCCCCAGCAACGCCCGCGCCTCCCGCACCTCCGCACGACGCCCGACGAACGTCGTCACCTCCGCCGGGAAGGTGCCCGCTCCGGCCTGCCGCGCCACCCGTCCCGACACCCGAGCCGAGTCCGTCGCATGGGCCACGAGCGGCAGCGGTCCGGCGTCGCCCGCCGCGGTCGGGCCGGTTTCTCGCGCCACCACGACCTCGTCGACCGGCAACCCCCGATCGGATTGCAGCCGCGCAAGCTGCTCACCGAGTTCGAACGCGGACGGCCGCTCCGCCGGATCGCGTGCCATCGCGCGTTCGAGGACGGCCGCGACGTCGCCGCCGACACCGAGCTCACTCAGGTCGGGTACGGGTTCCGTGGCGATCCGGATGAACTGCGCGACAACGTCTTCCCCCGACCGGCGTTCGAACACCGCATGCCCGGTGCAGGCGGCGAACAGCGTGGCGCCGAGACCGTACACGTCCGCCGCCGGCGTCGACGGGTCACCACCGAGAACCTCCGGCGCGGTGAACGCAGGCGACCCGGCAATGCTGCCCGTCGCGGTGGTGAAGCCGCCGTCCATGTGCGCGATGCCGAAGTCGGACAGCACCGGTTCGCCGTAGTCGGTGACGAGGATGTTCGCGGGCTTGACGTCGCGGTGGACGATCCCCATCCGGTGCGCGGACTCGAGCGCACCGGCCATCCGCACCCCCAGCCGCAGGACCTCCTCCACCGACAGCGGCCCGTGCCGACGGATCCGCGCGTCGATCGAATCCTGCTGGTGATAGCCCATCACCAGGTACGGGTGACCACTCGCCGTCGTCCCGACGTCGAGAATCCCGACAATGTTCGGGTGGCCCGTCAACCGGCCCATCGCGCGCTGCTCACGCAGGAACCGCGCCCGGTTCTCCTCGTCCGGTTCCACGGCGAGGACCTTCACCGCCACCGTGCGATGCAACGTCGGCTGACGGCAGCGGTACACGACGCCGAATCCGCCCCGCCCGATCTCCTCGACGTCCTCGAAACCCGCATCGCCCAACTCGGCCACGACGTGAGCCTCGGGGTCACGACGCGTTCGCAGCGGATCACTCATCACACCGTGCGCACCCGCCGGACGCTCGCCGACGTCGGGCACGCCTTCCCCCGCCAGAATATGCCCGGCGGCGTCTCGTCTCACGAAGAACGGCGCCGGAGCCCGCCACGGTCAGTCGGGCAGGTCCCCGTCCGACGCGGGTGCGTCCGCGAGGGGCCACGGCCGACGGTCGCCGCCCTCGACGAGATGCCGGAACGGTTCCAGGTTCTTCAGCGACTCACCCCGCGAGACGCGCCAATCCCATTCCCGCCGAATCGAACTCGCGAATCCCAGCTCGAGCAGCACGTTGAAGTCGCCGTCCGCGGCCTCGAGCACCTGCCCCAGCACCCGGTCGAGTTCGTCACCGGTGACGGCGTGCGTGCTGATCCGACCGACGAGGTAGATGTCGCCGACCTTGTCGATCGTGTAGTGCACCCCGTACAGCCGGCGGTTGCGGCGCAGCAGGTACTTGTAGACACCTTCGAAGTTCTCGTCCGGTTTCCGGCACACGAACGCCTCGACCCGCACCCCGTGATTGCCGACGGTGAGCAGGCAGGTGGTCTTGAGCTTGTGCTCGCCCGGCAGTTCGACGACGAACTGGTGCGGCGCCGGACGGGTGTGGTCGAGGTCGCGTTCGGTGAGCGCCGTGTCGATCAGCGTCGCCGTCCCCGTCACCGTCTCGCTCATGCCCGCACCCCGTTCATGCTCGTACCCCGCCCAGTCTCCGCAGTTTCCACAGGCTCCGGGCGCGGCGCGGGGACAGTTCACGGTTACGCCGGAACCCGGCGACCGCCCGGTGATAGCTGTCGAGCAGACCGTCCGCGGTGTGCTCCCACGAGAAGCTCGCCGCGTGGACGGGCGCCTGCCGCGCCATCTGCGCCCGCCGGTCCGCGTCCACCAGGACGGACCGCAGCGCGTCGGCCCAGTCGCCGGTGTCGTGTCCGGGCACCAGCAGCCCGCTCACCCCGTCGCGGACCGCGACCCCGAGCCCACCGACGTCGGCGGCGACGACCGGTGTCCCGCTGGCCTGCGCCTCGAGCGCGACCAGCCCGAACGACTCCGAGTAGCTCGGTACCGCGACGATGTCCGACGCCCGGTACACCTGCACCAGACGGTCCGGCGGCTGCGGCGGCAGGAACGTCACCCGCGCCGTGATGCCCAGCTCCGCGGCGAGTTCGATCAGCGAATCGGGGCGGTCCAGACCCGTCCCCGACGGGCCGCCGACCACCAGCACCCGCAGCGGCAGACCGGGCTCGCGCTCGTGCAACGCGGCCGCCGCACGCAGCAGCACGTCGGGTGCCTTGAGGGGCTGGATGCGGCCGACGAACGTGACGATCAGCTCAGCGGCGTCCAGACCGAGCTCGGCGCGGGCCGCGGCGCGGTCCCCCGGCCGGTAGCGGCTCAGGTCCGCGCCCGGGGCGACGACGTCGATGCGCTCGCGGCCGGCGCCGTAGATGTCGACCAGCTGCCCGGCCTCGTCGGCGGTGTTGGTGATCAACCGGTCCGACTCGGCTACCACCTGCTGCTCCCCGATCTGCCGCGCCACCGGCTCCGGGGTGTCGCCCTCGGCGAGGGACGCGTTCTTCACCGCGGCGAGGGTGTGCGCGGTGTGCACCTGCGGCACACCCCACCGGTCCCGGGCCAGCCAGCCGACCTGCCCGGACAGCCAGTAGTGCGAGTGGATCAGGTCGTAGTGGCCGGGCTCGTGGTGCGCCTCCTCGCGCAGCACACCGGCCGTGAACGCGCACAGCTGCGTCGGCAGGTCGTGCTTGTCGAGGCCCTCGAACGGTCCCGCGACGACGTTGCGGACCAGTACCCCGGGCGCCGCCTCCACCACCGGCGCGTCCTGCGAGGACGTCGCGCGGGTGAAGATCTCCACCTCGACGCCCCGGCGCGCGAGTTGCAGCGCGCTCTGCAGGACGTAGACGTTCATACCGCCCGCATCACCGGTCCCCGGCTGAGCCAAGGGTGAAGTGTGCACCGACAGGACCGCTACGCGGCGCAGTCGGTGATTCTGTGCAGGCGTCACCACTCCATCTTGCCCTGCGTCGAAATCGGCTCCGGCACCGCGCCCCGAACCCCGCCGTGACCGAAGTCACTGTCACGTTTCGCGGCCGGTCGGTGTCACGGGAACGACAGATTTCACCGGGGAGAGGAATCGGCATGAACAGCACACGCAACGTGGTCGTGGTCGGCGCCGGGTACGCCGGGGTGACCGCGGCCAACCGGGTCCGGGCCGCCGCACCCGCCGATGTCACCGTCACCGTCGTCAACCCGCTGCCCGACTTCGTCGAACGGATCCGGCTGCACGAGTTCGCGGCCGGAACCGGCGACGCGACGGTCCCGCTGCGCACCCTGCTCCACCCCGACATCCGGCTGGTGACGGGCACCGTCGACCTGATCGGTGAGCACAGCGTGACCCTCACCGACGGCGCCGCCGTCGACTTCGACCACCTGCTGTACGCGGTCGGCAGCGGACCCGGCAGCGCCGCGACCGTGCGGGGCATCGAGCACGCCCACACCGTCGCCGGCCTGAACGACGCCGGACGGCTGCGCGACCGCCTCCGCACGGCGCGGCCGGACGCCGTCGTCACCGTCGTCGGCGGCGGCCTGACCGGCATCGAGACCAGTGCCGAGATCGCCGACAGCGGCCGCGACCTGCGGGTGCACCTGGTGTCGGCGGGACCCGTCGGCGCGGGACTGTCCGATGCGGGCCGACGGGCAGTGCTGCGGAAACTGAAGCGGCTCGGCGTCGACGTCCACGAGGGCGTCGCGGCGACCGGCATCACGCCCGACGCGGTGACCCTCGCCGACGGCACCGCCATTTCCACCGAGGTCGCGGTGTGGGCCGGCCCGTTCGGAGTCCCCGACCTCGCGCGGCGCAGCGGACTGCCCGTCGACGATCTCGGTCGGCTGCGCACCGACGCCACCCTCACCTGCCTCGGCCGCCCCGACATCGTCGGGATCGGTGACGCCGTAGCGCCTCCGGAGTCGGTGGCGCGGCACCTGCGGATGAGCTGCCACGCCGCGATCCCCCTCGGCGCGCACGGCGCCGACACGGTGCTCGCCGCCCTGGCCGGGCAGGCACCGACCCCGCTGTCGATCGGTCTCGTGCTGCAGTGCGTCAGCCTCGGCCGCCGCGCCGGCGTCGTCCAGGCGGTGCACCCCGACGACCGTCCCCGCCCCCTCGTCCTGCGCGGTCGCACCGCCGCCTTCGTCAAGGAACGCATCTGCCGATCCACCCGCGGCTGGATCTCGAAGAAAGCACCCACCTACCGCGCGATGTCGGGGCCGAAGTCGGCGCCCGAGGGAGTAGAAGTGTCCGCATGAGTTCCGTCGAGATGAATTCCGTCGAGATCTTCACCGAGTACCGGCCGCTGCTGTTCACCATCGCCTACGAGATCCTCGGCAGCGCCGCCGACGCCGAGGACGTGCTGCAGGACAGCTACCTGCGCTGGTCCGAGGTCGACGGCACGGGGGTGGAGAACCCGCGCGCCTTCCTGGCCCGCATCGTCACCCGGCAGGCGCTCAACCAGCTCCGCTCGGCGCAGCGACGCCGCGAGGAGTACGTCGGCACCTGGCTGCCCGAACCGATCCGCACCGAACCGGACGCGTCCGAGGACGTGGTGCTCGCCGAATCGGTGACGATGGCGATGCTGCTGGTGCTCGAAACCCTCGGCCCCGACGAACGAGCGGTGTTCGTCCTGCACGAGGTGTTCGGGTTCAGCCACCGGGAGGTCGCCGAGTCGGTCGGCAAGTCGGAAACCGCGGTCCGGCAGATCGCGTCCCGCGCCCGCGCCCACGTCCAGGCCCGGCGCAAACGGTTCGAGCCGCCGACCGCGGCGGCGCAGGAGGTCGTCGGCCGGTTCCTGGGCGCCGCCGCCACCGGCGACATCCAGACCCTCATGGACCTGCTGTCACCGGATGTCGTGCAGCTCTCCGACGGCGGCGGGAAGGTCAGCGCCGCCCGCCGCCCCGTCCGCGGACGCGATCACGTCGCCCGGTTCATTGCGGGGATCGTGCGCGGCGGCCCGGCGGACGTGCGGATCGAACCGGCCACGTTCAACAACATTCCCGCGGTGACGATCCACGTCGGCGACACCGTCGACACCGTCGCGATGATCGAGGTGGTGGACGGTCTCGTGTCGGGGATCTATCTGGTCCGCAATCCCGACAAGCTCACCCGCGTCCACCAGGCGCGGGCGCTGCTGCGCTGACCCGGCCCAACGCGTCCACGAACGCACCGACCTCGGCGACGAACCGCGCCGGGTCCTCCACGAACGGGCCGTGCCCGACGCCCTCCCAGAAGGAGGCCGTCGCGTTCGGCAGCAGCTCCGCGGCGTGCCGGCCCGCGGAGACGTCGACGACGGTGTCGGCGGTGCCGTGCAGGACCAGCGCGGGCACGTCGAGGTCGGTGAGCAGGTCGTCGTGGCCGGTCTCGCGCGCGAACAGCGCGGCCCGCACCCGCGGCGGCGTCGAGAGGCTGGCACCGAACAGCGCCTGCGACGCGACACCGGCGCCCTCCGCGGCGCCGGTGAGCGCGTTGCCGAAACTGCCGAGCGCGCGGATCGCCTCCCGCGGATCCTCGGACAGCGCCGCCGGCATCGCGTCCCGCATCGCGGCGCCGACCCGCCCGCCCTTCTGGCCGCGGCCGATGCTGGTGATCGCACCGACCAGGACGATGCCCGCGACGGCGTCGGTGCCGCACTCGGCGAGGTAGTCGGCGATGACCAGCCCGCCGTACGACCAGCCGACGAGCACCGCGCCGCCGTCGACGTGCTCGGCGGCGAGGACCGCGGCGACGTCCCCGGCCCAGATCTTCGGATCGTCGTAGCCGGCCTCCGGGGCACCGGAGTAGCCGTGGCCGCGCAGGTCGACGGCGATCACCCGGTACGCCGCGGCGAAGGCGTCCAGGACGCCCGGACCCCAGCAGCTCATCGACTGCGCCCACCCGTGCAGCAGGACGAGCGGACGCCCGTCCGCGGGCCCGGTGACGCGGTACACGATGTCGGTGCCGTCGATGCCTGTCGTTTCGCGAAGTGCCATGCGGGTCACCGTAGAGCGCTCCGCGCAGTGGTGCACTTGTGGAGGTCACTGCATCCGAAACTGCACCACTGGGGCGGAGCCCCACCTACCGTGGAGACATGTGTCGGCTGTTCGGGATGTCCAGCGCACCGGCGCGGGTGCGGGCCACGTTCTGGTTGCTCGACGCATCCGACAGCCTCGCCGCCCAGAGCAGACGCGAACCCGACGGCACCGGTCTCGGCACCTTCACCGTGGACGGCGACCCGCGCGTCGAGAAGCAGCCCCTCGCCGCCTACGCCGACGCGGCGTTCGCGACCGAGGCCCGCGAACGCCACTCCGCGACCTTCGTCGCGCACATCCGGTACGCGTCGACCGGCGGCCTGACCGACGTCAACACGCACCCGTTCACCCAGCGCGGCCGGATCTTCGCGCACAACGGCGTCATCCAGGACCTGCCGAAGCTGGACGCCGAACTCGGCCCGTACCGGTCGCTGGTGCGCGGCGACACCGACTCCGAACG
The DNA here is from genome assembly GCF_042879035.1 of Rhodococcus sp. NPDC003318. Lineage (NCBI taxonomy): Bacteria > Bacillati > Actinomycetota > Actinomycetes > Mycobacteriales > Nocardiaceae > Rhodococcus > Rhodococcus sp. NPDC003318. The sequence goes on from NZ_JBIAOU010000013.1 coordinate 8,638, forward strand.
ACTCTTCGCGCTGATCACCAAGCACGCCGACGCGTGCGGCGACGTCACCGCCGGGATCGCGACGGCGTTGCGCTGGGTCGCGGCCGAGCTGCCGGTGCTCGCGGCGAACCTCGTCCTGACCACCGCCGACGAACTGTGGGCCGTCCGCTACCCCGACACCCACGACCTGTTCGTCCTGCAGCGGGCCGGCGACGTCGGGCGGCACCTCGAACACGCGAGCGCCGCGGGCACCGTGCGCGTCCGGTCGGGCGACCTCTCCGACGCGCCCGCCGTGGTGATCGCCAGTGAACGGATGGACGAGAACCCGGACTGGCAGCCGCTCGCGCCGGGCGAACTGCTGCACGTCGCCGCGGACCTCACCGTCACCCGCGAGGTGGTCGTCGACCACCCGCCGGCGCGTCCGCTCACGCTGGCGGATCTCGACGCGACCGCCGCGGCGTCACAGTCGGGCCGCTGAACCGGCTCCGTCGGACCGGATCGACCCGGTCACCAGACGTGACGCGTCACGGCGTCGACGACGCGGCCGATCCGATCGTCGTCCAACCCGGGCCAGAGCGGGAGCCGGACGATGGTGGACGCGAATTCTGCGCTGCGGGTGCAGGGTCGGGGTGTGCGGCCGTACTTCCGGCCGGCCGGGCTGGTGTCGAGCGGGACGTAGTGGAACGGAGCGACGACACCCTGCTCCGCCAGATCGTCGATCAGTCCGTCGCGTCGGCTCTCGTCGGGCATGCGCAGGTAGAACAGGTGCGCGGTGTGCCCGCAGTCGTCGGGCACCGTCATCAGCGTCACCCCACGCTGCTGCGCCCAGTCGCCCAGCGCGGACGCGTAGCTGTTCCACACGCGGTGCCGCTCGGACTGGATGGTCTCGAACTCGTCGAGCTGGGCGTCGAGCACCGCCGCGTTCAGCTCGCTCGGCAGGTAACTCGAGCCGACGTCCTGCCACGAGTACTTGTCCACCTGGCCGCGCAGGAACCGCGCACGGTCGGTCCCCTTCTCCCGGATGATCTCGGCGCGCCCGGCCAGCAGGTCGTCGGTGAGCAGCAGCGCTCCGCCCTCACCGCAGTGCACGTTCTTGGTGTCGTGAAAGCTCTGCGTCCCGAAGGTGCCGATGGTGCCGAGCGGCCTGCCCCGCCACGTGCCGCCGAGCCCGTGGGCGTTGTCCTCGATCAGCGTGATCCCGTGCGCGGCCGCCAGGCCGAGGAGCGACTCCATGTCGGCGGCGACGCCGCCGTAGTGCATGACGACCACCGCACGGGTGCGGGGGGTGATCGCGTCGGCGACCGCGGACGGGTCGACGTTCCCCGTGTCGGGGTCGATGTCGACGAAGACGGGTGTGGCGCCGCGCTGGGTCAGGGACGTCGCGGCGGAGGTGAACGCGAAGCTCGGCACGATCACCTCGTCGCCGGGGGCGAGGTCGAGGAGGATGGCGCTCAGTTCCAGTGCATGCGTGCACGACGTGGTCAGCAGGACGTGCCGCGCCGAGGTGATCTCCCTCAGCTTCGTGGTCGCCGCCGCGGTGAACGGACCGTCGCCGTGGAGGTGCCCGGAGGCGAGGGCCGCTGCGAGGTTGTCCATCTCGCGCCGCGCCACGTATGGGCGGCTGAAGATGACGCGATCGCCGGTCACGGCGCCTCCCGGAAGGTGTCGGTGCGCGACGGCGGCGGTTCGGACTGCGCGGGCACGGCGCGTTCGTCGTCGAACCGCGGCGGCGGCGACGCGACCGTGAGGTAGAGGGGTCTGCCGGCGAGGATGTGGAGACCGACTCCGAGGTACTCGGCGATCAGCCCCAGCGACAGCAACGTCGCTCCCGAGCACAGCAGCAGCACCACGATGGTCGACGCCCAGCCCGCGGGGTCGTCGCTGTCGGAGAACAGGGCCTGCCAGACGACGACGGCCGCCATGATCCCACCGGCCAGGGCGAGGGCCACCCCGATGAGGCTGACCAGCCGCAGACCGCGGGTTCCGCTGCACAGGAACATCTTCCAGAACAGGGACACCAGGCGCCGATAGTTGTAGCCGGACTCCTCCCGGTACTCGGCGCGCAGCACCACGGGCACCGAGACGGTCCTGCCCACGACCCAGGTGAGCGCGACGTCGAGGTAGGTGCCGTTCGCCGCGACGTCGGCGAGGCTGCGTCCGATGTCGCCGCGGATCAACCGGTAACTCTCGAACCGGGTGGAGGCCGGGAAGGCGAACACCGTGGCGAGAACGATCTTGGCGCCGCGGGAGGTGAGGTTGCGGAGCGGGCCGTGCGGCCGGGTGTTGGTGGGCTGGGAGTACACGAGGTCGGCGCGGGAGCGGTAGGCACCGTCGAGGAAATCCGCGATGAACGCGGGGTCGTGCTGGCCGTCCTCGTCCATCGTGACGATCCAGTGACCTCGGGCGACGGCCATCCCGGCGATCGTTGCCGCGTCTTGACCGAAGTTGCGACTCAGCCACACCGGGCGCACCTGCGGGTACCGCTGCGCGAGTTCCGCGATGACGCGGTCGGAGCGGTCGGGTCCGTTGTCGTGGACGAGCACGATCTCGTCGATCGTGTAGGCGATCCCCCTCGCCGTCACGGCCCCGGTCCGGTACCGGTCGAGTTCGGCGACGACCGCGGCCACGGTCTGTTCTCCCCGGTAGACCGGAACGACCACGGACACCGACTGCCGCCCGCCCCCGGGGGTGGCGTCGTGCTGCGTCACCACGAACCGTCGACCGAGGACGGCGCGGGCGTGGGCGTGGTCGCGGCAGCCAACCGCAGGCGAATCATCCCGTTAATCTGCGTTACACCCACTCTGTGTCATGCGAGCACGTGCTTCGGCTGCGCTGGAGTCGATCTCGCAGAGTAACGGAACGGCCACGCGTTGGAAACCGGTGGAAATGTGCGAAACAAGACTAACGATTGGGCAATTCGGCGTCTTCACGAGTTTGGTCCGGTTCGGTCCGCCGGAACGTGAAGTACCGGTGCCCCACGAACGTCCCGACCGCGACCGCGCCCATCACCACCACCGCCGCCGGCCGCGACGGTGCGTGCAGCACCGACACGGCGAGCTGCAGCAGCACCATGTTGGCCGCCAGACCACCGGAATTGACCACCACGAACCGGACGAAGTCCCGGAACAGCGAGCCGCGCACGCGGAAGACGACGGTGCGGTGCAAGGCGAACGCGACGACGACGCTGATGCAGTACGCGAGGGCCACCGCGACCGCCGACGGAACGTCGTCGCCGAGCACCGTCAGCCACATCGCCGTCAGGGCGATCCCGAGCAGAGTGTTGAACCCGCCGACGATCGCGAACGCGATCCCCTGCCTGCGTACCGACCGGTACCGCGGTTCCGGGCCGCCCACCGGCGTCGACGTCATCGCGCACCGATCGGGGTCTCGAGGTCCGGCGGCACCGCGGCATCCGCCCGGTCACCGGCGTGGCGGCGGCGATCCCGGACGTACAGCACCTGCAGCACCGTCACCCCGACGAGCCCGAGCACCGCGGCGGCGCCGCCGATCTTCCAGCCCGGGGGACGCCACGTCACGACGAGCTCGGCGTCGGTGGTGCCGGGCGGAATCGTCACGGAGACGAAGTTCTTCGCGACCACGTCGAAGTCGATCGGCGTTCCGTTCAGCGTGGCGCGGTAACCGGGCCACCCGAGCCGGGCGAACACGACCCGGCCCCCGGTGTCCGAGTCGACCCGGACCCGGCTGGTCGGATCCGACTCGCTCAGCGACGTCGCCGACACCCCCTCGGCCGCGGCCACCCGGCCGTTGCGCGTCGAGATCGGGCCGTCCTCGCGTTCGAGCACGGAGATCCACTGGTCGTGGCCGGGCTGGTCGACCCACTTCCAGCCGGACGGCGCGGGCTGCGCACGCGCGTCGGGGTACAGCGCGTTCTGCAGGACGACACGGTCGACGAGCATCAGGTCGACGATGCGTCTGCCGGTGGTCGGTTCGACCGCGAAGGCCTGCCCGAACGCCTCCGGGCAGACCCCGGTGTCCCAGCGGATGCACAGCATCTGCCCGAAGTTGTAGTTGCCGTTGGGGGTGTATCCGCCGACGTAGGTCTGCTCCAGGTTCTTCGCGTAGTTCCCGGCGACCAGCGACCCGAACGCACCGGACAGCGTGCGGTCTTCGGGCGTGACCCGGCCCCAGTCGGCGAGCTGCAGTGTCGTTCCGGGGAACTCGGGGAACGCGGCGATCATCTCCGAGCGCCGCTCCGGCATGTTCCAGCCCATCGGTGTCGGCTGCGCCGCCCACACCTGGAGGAACGCGATCGGCGGGATCGACACCACGACGAGCGCGCAGGCCGCCGCGACACCCTTGCGCAGGCCCAGCCACACCACCGCACCGCCGAGCACCGCGACGCCCGCCGCGGCCGCGACGTGGAGACCGATCCGGTCCGGCGCCGCGGAAGCCGACCGCACCAACAGCAACGCGACGAGCACACCGGCCGCGGTCAGCCGACGGGACCGGTCCGCGAGGGTGGCGAACCGCCCGAGCAGGGTGCACACCAGGATCAACAGCCCGAGGGCCACCATCGGCAGCACCCGGGCGGGCCAGCGCAGCGGACCGATGACGCCCGGCCCGGCGGTCCACATCAACACGATCACCGTGAACAGACCGACCGCGGAGAGCTCGCGCCACGCCCGCCGCGCGCGACCCCAGTCGACGAACGCGAGCGCGGGCACGAGGAACCACGCGACGTAGACGACCGGCATCGGCTGCACGTACCCCCACCACGAGGTGAACGCGGGCAGCGTGCTCGGCAGGCTGGCGTTGAGCGATTCCGACCAGGGCACCGTGAGGAACCGGTCGTTGACGACGTCCTCGGCGCCGCGCCAGGTCACGTACGCCGAGAGCAGGCTCGGCAGGTAGGTGAGGAGCCCGGCCAGGCCCGCGCACCCCGCGGCGAGCAGCAGCTTCACCGACGGAACCCAGCGCCGCTGGTACAGGACCTCGCCGACCGCGACCGCGACCACCATCAGCGCCGACTCCACCGCCGGGAACACGTACTGCACGGAGATCGCCAGGTAGAGGAACACGAACACCGGGATCGGTCCGCTGCGTCCCCGCGCGTAACGCACACCGCTCGCCCACGCCTGCGTCAGCCACGCCGTGCCGGCGAACGCGGTGAACCAGCTCGACGCGTCGAAGAACAGCAGCCACCCCGAGAACGGGAACGCCACCGCCGCGACGGCCGACCAGGCCGGTCTCGCGCCGTACTCCAGGCAGATGCGGTAGACGCCCAGGGCGAGGACGATCGCGAAGGCCAGCTTGACCGCCGTGCTGTACACGAGCAGGTTGTCGACCGACGGTGCGAGGACGTTGACCACCCACTGCACCGGGTTGAGCAGCCCGGCCTCCTCGATCGTGTAGTTCCCGGCCAGCCAGTGCTCGGGCACCATGAACGGAATCCGCCCCTCGCGCAGACTCCGCCCGAGCATCACCCACAGCGGGGCGTACTGGGCCTCGGTGTCGTCGGTGTAGAAGTGCCGAACGTTGGCGAGCAGTACGCCCACCCAGCCCGCCGTCACCCCGAGCGCGACGCCCGCGCCCCACTGATACCGGGCACGTTCCGACCGGCCGAGACTACGAATCACCAGCAGACCATACAAAGCCGGACCCGGCGGCGCCTCGGGCGCCTGTGTGCGAGTTCGGTGGTCGGAGCGACCTTCCATGTGTCAGGACATCCAGGACAGATCTGTCTCAGGACCTCGAGGACAGTTGAGTCTGCAGGTCGGGCAGTGTTGCGGCGGCGGGTTTGCTCGGTCAGCCACTTGCGCAGGGTCCGGTGGGCGCGTTCGTTCCTGCCGCAGGTCTGCGGGTGGCCGACCGACGAGGCGATGGTCCCGGTGCCGAGTGCGGCGAGGTTGCGTTCGATCTCGGCCGTCCGGTTCCGCGAGAACCCGCTTCGCCATGGCGACATCTCGCTTGTAAGTGGCGTTGCGGGCCTCGTCGTACGCCGGCGACGACTTGGGGACGGCAGGTTCACCGGGTAGCCCGACCCCCGGAACACCTCGGTGACGATCCGCTCGCAATCGACCGCGTACGCGATCGCCTGCCGGATCCGCACGTCGGCGAGCGCCGGGTTGGTGACGTTGGCGCCGACGTGCACCTGCAGCTCGGCACCCTCCACCGGGATGGACTGGAACCCCGGTCTTGCCGAGGGTCTCGACGCCGCGGTGGCGCAGGCCGTTGACGACCTGCACCTGCCCCGACCCGAGCGAGCCGAGCAGGGCCTGCGGATCCGGGACGACACCTCGACGCCCTCGAGGTGTCGGGCGCTCCGGAATCCGGTAGTTCTCGTTGCGTTCGAATGTCAGGGGCGTACTCGGACACGCGGTCAGCTCGAGCAGCCGGGTAGCGATGAACGCCACACCGGCGACCTGCCTCGAGGTGCCGCGCGGACGGGGTGGTGGCGCCGGGCCTTCTACTCCTCGACCGCGCAGGAGCAGGTGCCGAGAAGCCCGGTACCGAGGACGGCGGTGGCCGTCAGCCCTGCGCCGCGGAAGAACGCGCGCCGGTCGAGGCGCGCGCGGAGGGGTGAACTGGTCACTGAACGGAAGTCCTTCGAATGGAGGTGAGGGGGTCGGCGTGGAGTGCGCTGAGCGAGACGACGCCCGCCGCGAACTCCTGAACGCGGTTGCCGAAGCCGGTGATCCGAATGTCCTTGCGCACCAAGCTCGATGTGCGCGCGAACGCTTCGGCGACATGCGGAATGCCGGCGGGGTACTCGGTGAACGCCTGACCACCGAGAATCACCCGGTCCGGGTTGAAGAGGTCGCGGAGCATCGCCACGGTACGACCGAGGATCCGCGCCCGCTCGACGAGAAGTTCGTGTGCGGCAAGGGAACCGGATGCCGCAGCCTTGTAGACCGCCGCGATGGCGGGGCGCCCGTTGGTGCCGTTGAGGATTCCCGCGTCGCGGGCCGCCTCGATCATGGCGCGGTCGCTGACCGTGGCCTCGAGGCAGCCGCGTGCACCGCAGGAGCACAGCGCCGACGATCCGGTCGGCAGGTGCACGATGGATCCGGGGCCACTCGACGGGGTGTGCACCCGTCCGTCGATGGTGACTGCGACACCGGCGGTTTCGCGGGCGTAGAAGTACATGCTGGTGCCGGTCCCGGCGCTCTCGCCGGGACGCTGCGGGGCCAGCAGGAGCTCGGACGCGGCCATCGCCTCGACGTGCGCGGCGACGGAGACCGGAAGCCCGAGACCCTCGCCGATGATCGCCCCGACCTGGGCGCCGGTCCAGCCGAGCCGCTGGTGGTCGACGACGCCGGTGGTCGCGTCGACGCGGCCACCGAGCGCGACACCCACCCAGAGGGGACGACGCTTGTGCCAGCGGCCCACGAACATCCGGGCACTGCGGGTGATCTGCGCGAGCGCGAGGTCCTGCGGCCCGGTCGGGGTGGGGATCTCGACGGAGCCGAGGAGTCGGCCACGGATGTCGCTGGCGACGATGCCGGTGACGACCGCACCGATGTGGATGCCGACGGTCAGGTAGGGCTCGTGGTTGACCTCGAACGGCACCCGGGGACGGCCCACCGCGCCGGATGCGGTGAGGTCGGCGCGCTCACGCAGCAGACCCTCGCCGAGCAGCGCCGCGACCTGGCGATTCACGGTCGCCGTGCTCAGTCCGGTGGACTTGGCCGCCGCGTCCCGGGCGATCGGTCCGTTCGTGCAGGCGACCCGGAACACGGCGGCGGCGGGCGAATCGCCGATGCGCAGTTCGGGCGCGACGATCTGGACGCGGTTCGCGGGGTTCAACGCCGGGCGGACGCCGCGGGCCAGGCCCAGGGCGGAACCACGAGCGGACGAGCGGGAGAGGACAGCGGTGGACTGCAGAGTGGAGATCGACACGGAATTCCTTGCGCTTCGTACCCCGGAGAGGGGCGGACCGACACGGTGGAGGCGCGCTGCGACCGGCTCGGGAGTACCGAGCGGAGGGATTCGGGCACGAACCCGATGCCGCGACGTCGGGCCTGCGGGCCGATTCGACGTGCGGACTGGGACAGCGCGGACTAGCTACAGATACCGCGGGGGGAACAACACAGTTCCCGCGCAAGAGGCAGGCGTGAGCCCAGTGCGGAGGTCACGTACGTGACGCGCATGGGGGAAGGCCGGCCTGAAGTCATGACGACAAGGTAGCACCCGAGGGAATTATCTGACAACTGGGGGAAATGTGATCCCAATTTCCCTGCGGCGGAGGGGAAATACCCTCGAACATTCCCCTGGAAAACAGGGGAAATGTCGCCCAGATTTTCCCTCGATCGTGGGGAAATGTCGCCCGGATTCCCCTGCGGCGGAGGGGAAACAAATCACCGTGACCGAAATCCTGTGCCCCGCCTGCCCCGTCCGGTTCCATGACGGAAGAACCGGGTCACCCCACCGCGACGACGAAAGGTCCACCATGTCCATCGATTTCGCCTCCCGCAACGACGCGACCGGCGCCACATCGGTCACCAAACTGGGTGCGCACATCGGCGCGCAGATCGACGGCGTCACACTCGGCGGTGACCTCGACCCGGCCACGGTCTCCCTGATCCGCTCGGCGCTGCTCGAGCACAAGGTCGTCTTCTTCCGCGGCCAACACCACCTGACCGAGGAGTCGCAGTACGAGTTCGCGCAGCTGCTCGGCGAGCCGACGACCGCGCACCCGACCGTCACCTCCAAGGGCGCGACGATCCTGCCGATCGACTCCGAGTACGGCCGCGCCAACAGCTGGCACACCGACGTCACGTTCGTCGACCGGATCCCGAAGGCGTCCATCCTGCGCGCCGACGTGCTGCCGACCTACGGCGGCTCCACCACCTGGGCGTCCACCACCGCCGCCTACGAGGCGCTGCCTGCGCCGTTGAAGGCCCTGGTGGAGAACCTGTGGGCCACCCACACCAACGTCTACGACTACGCCGCCGGCACCGCCGAGGAGGTCGACGCGAACACCGCGGAGTACCGCCGCGAATTCCAGTCCACCTACTACGAGACGCAGCACCCCGTGGTCCGCGTCCACCCCGAGACCGGCGAGCGGACCCTGCTGCTCGGCCACTTCATCAAGAACTTCGTCGGCCTCGGCTCCACCGAGTCGCAGGCCCTGTTCCAGCTGCTGCAGGCCCGCGTCACCAAGCTCGAGAACACCACCCGCTGGAACTGGGCGCCCGGCGACGTCGCGATCTGGGACAACCGCGCCACCCAGCACTACGCGATCGACGACTACGACGGCCAGCGCCGACGCCTCACCCGGATCACCCTCGCCGGCGACGTGCCGGTGAACATCCACGGCGAGCGCAGCAAGATCGTCGCCGGCGACGCGTCGCACTTCTCCCCCATCGACAACCCGGCGCGGGTCGACGCCTGATGACCGTTCCTCCCCACGCCCGAGGATACGAGGGCTTCACCGGCCGGATCGGCCGGACCATCGACGACTCGATCCCCGCGTGGCCGGAGGCGCCGTCGGCCACGCCGGGATCCCCGAACATCGTCGTCGTCCTGATCGACGACATGGGGTTCAGCGACATCGGGCCGTTCGGCTCCGAGATCGACACCCCCAACCTCGACCGGCTCGCGGATTCCGGTGTCCGGCTGACGAATTACCACACCACCCCGCTGTGCTCACCGTCGCGCGCAGCGCTGCTCACCGGCGTCAACCCGCACCGCGCGGGATACGGATTCGTCGCGAACGCCGACCCCGGATTCCCCGGTCTGCGCCTGGAACTGTCCGACGACACCCAGACCCTGCCGGAGATCCTGCGGTCGAGCGGGTACGCGACCTACGCGGTCGGCAAGTGGCACCTGGTGCGGGACGCGAACCTGCGTCCCGGCGCCGGCCGCGACTCCTGGCCGACGCAACGCGGGTTCGACCGCTACTACGGATCGCTGGAGGGACTGAACTCGTTCTTCCACCCGAACCAGCTGGTGTCGGACAACTCGGTCGTCGACGTCGAGGAGTACCCGGAGGGCTACTACCTGACGGACGACCTGACCGACAAGGCCGTCTCCTACATCAAGGACCTGCGGGCCCACGAGCCCGACAAGCCGTTCTTCCTGTACTTCGCGCACGTCGCGATGCACGGACCGTTGCAGGCCAAGGAATCCGACATCGCCAAGTACCGCGGCAGGTATGCGCAGGGCTGGGACGCGGTGCGGCAGAGCCGGTTCGCCTCGCAGCTGGCGCAGGGACTGTTCCCGGAGGGCACCGAACAGGCACCCCGCAACGTCGAGCCCGGATACGATGTCCCGGAATGGGATTCGCTGACCTCTGCGCAGCAGAGCCGGTTCGCGAAGTACATGGAGGTGTACGCGGCGATGGTCGACTCCGTCGACCAGTCCGTCGGCCGGATCCTCGACACCATCGACGATCTCGGTGAACTCGACAACACCATCGTCGTGTTCACCTCCGACAACGGCGGCACCGCCGAGGGCGGACCCGAGGGCACCCGCAGCTACTTCGCCGAATTCGCCCGTGTCCCCGACCCGGAGTGGATCGGGGACGTCCCGCACGACGAGTCGCTGATCGGGTCCGCGAAGCTCGGCGTGCACTACCCGCGCGGCTGGGGTCAGGCGTCGAACACACCGTTCCGGTTCTACAAGGGACAGTCGTTCGCCGGTGGCGTGCGGGTACCGTTCGTGCTGTCGTGGCCGGAGGGGTTGCGCAAACAGGCCGGGGACAACGGCGTCCGGGACCAGTTCGCGTACGTCACCGACCTCACCCCGACACTGCTGTCGCTCGCCGGTGTCACACCGCCGACCGAGCGGAAAGGGCTGCCCGTCAAGACCTTCGACGGCGTCGACGCGTCCGCGCTGCTGCGTGACCGGGCGGCGATCAGCACCCACACCGAGCAGTACACCGAGATGGTGGGCAACCGCGGCTTCTACCGCGACGGCTGGAAACTGCTCGCGTTGCATCCCGGCGCGAACGTCGACGACCCGCAGTGGCAGCTGTTCGACGTGCGGACCGACCCCACCGAGACCCACAACGTCGCGGACCGGTACCCGGAGAAGGTCGCCGAACTCGCTGCGGCATGGGACGACTCGGCGTGGGCGAACACGGTGTTCCCCCTCGCCACCCCGGCGGGACTGTTCACCCGCCGGCCCGCGGAGGAGGCGCTGGCGCGGCCGGTGCGCATCCTGGCGGGCACCCCGACACTGGAGCGGTACCGGTCGTCGAAGCTGATCACCTTCCGCGACTTCGACATCCGTGTTGAATTGGGCGGCTCCGCAGGCTACACGCCCGGCGACGAGGGCGTCCTCGTCGCGCACGGCGACGTGCAGGGCGGGTACCTGCTGTACGTCGAGAACGGGAACCTGGTGTTCGGCGTCAACAGCTACGGTCAGTACACCGCCGTCGACGCCGGACCGGTTCCCGCCGGTGCGCGGACGATCGAAGTGTCGGCGGTCGTGGTACCACGCCTGCGCTGGGACTTCACGATCCGCGTCGACGGCACCGACGCGGCGCAACTGCTCGGGCAGGTGCAGCTCGTCGGCATGGCACCGTGGACCGGCATCTCGGTCGGCGTCGACGCCCGCGGCCCGGTGTCGTGGGACCTGCGTGAGCGCCGCGGCCCGTTCCGCTACACGGGTGACCTGACGTCGGTGACCTACTCCCCCGGCCCCGTCGGCGTCCCACCCGCCGCGGTCCGCGCGATCGAACGCGAAGCGGAGTTCACCGCCGACTGAGTGCGGCTCCGCCCGTGAGTCCTTCTGGTCCCCAGGCGGGTCGAAAGGACTCACGGGCGGCGCAGGCGCCTAGGGTATGAACCATGAGCATCTCTCCTGAAGCACAGGTCGCCGTCGTCACCGGAGCGAGCTCCGGAATCGGGGAGGCCACCGCCCGCACCCTGGCCGCGCAGGGCTTCCACGTGATCGTCGGCGCCCGCCGACTGGACCGTCTCGAGCGCCTCGCCCGGGACATCGACGGCACCGCACTCGAACTCGACGTCACCGACGACGACTCCGTCGACGCGTTCGCCGCTGTCGTGCCACGGGTGGACGTGCTGGTCAACAATGCGGGCGGCGCGAAAGGCCTGGCCACCGTGCAGGACGCCGACCTCGACGACTGGCGGTGGATGTGGGAGACGAACGTGCTCGGCACCCTGCGCATCACGAAGGCGTTGCTGCCCAAGCTGATCGAGTCCGGCGACGGCCTCATCGTCACCATCACCTCGACCGCGGCCCTCGAGGCGTACGACAACGGATCCGGCTACACGTCGGCGAAGCACGCGCAGGCCGTCCTGCACCGGACGCTGCGCGGCGAACTGCTCGGCCAGCCGGTGCGGCTGACGGAGATCGCCCCCGGCGCGGTGGAGACCGAGTTCTCCCTCGTCCGCTTCGACGGCGACGAGGAACGTGCGGCGAAGGTGTACGAGGGCATCACCCCGCTGGTCGCCGCCGATGTCGCCGAGGTGATCGGGTTCGTCGCGTCCCGCCCCTCACACGTCAACCTCGACCAGATCGTGCTGCGCCCGCGGGACCAGGCGTCGGCGACCCGCTTCGCCCGGAAGTAGCGTCGCGTGCGACGCGAGCTGCGGCCCGGCGACCTGCTCGACGAGCACGGCCGGCTGGCGGAACCCGGGTGGGCGAAATCGGAGGTGCGCCGCTACGACCGCGCCGCGATCGCCGCGAACCGGCTGCGGATCAAGGAATGGGACTACTACTGCGTCCTGACCCCCGAACGCGGACTGGCGCTGACCGTCGCCGACAACGGGTACATGGGCCTGCTCGGGGTGTCGTGGTTGGACTTCGCCGCCCGCACCGAGGTCACCGAGAACGTCATGACGCCGTTCCCCCTGGGTCGGATGAAGCTGCCCGCCAGCGCCGACCGGGGTGACGTCCTCGTCCAGCACCGCGGCCTGCGGATCGAGTACCGGCACATCGCCGCCGCCCGCGTCGTCACCGTGGACCATCCCCGATTCGACGGTGGCCGCGGGCTGCGCGGCGAACTGGTCCTCGCGCAGCCGCCGATGGACCGGATGGTGGTCGCGACACCGTTCCCCGGCGCCCCGAAGGCGTTCTACTACAACCAGAAGATCAACTGCCTGCCCGTGAGCGGCACGATCACCGTCGGCGACCGGACGTACAGCTTCGAGCCCGACACCGCGTTCGGGGTCCTCGACTGGGGTCGCGGGGTCTGGACCTACGACAACACCTGGTACTGGGGCTCGGCGTCCGGTGTCGTGGAGGGAAAACCGTTCGGCTTCAACATCGGACACGGCTTCGGCGACACCGGCGCGGGCACCGAGAACATGGTGTTCGTCGGCGGCGTCGGCCACAAACTCGACGAGGTGACGTTCCACCTGCCGCCCGGTGTCGCCGACGGCGCCGCCCACGACAGCGCCGACTGGACGTTCACCAGCAACGACGGCCGGTTCGAGATGACGTTCACCCCGATCCTCGACCGCGCCGCCGGCACCGACCTCAAGGTGCTCGCCTCGATCCAGCACCAGGTCTTCGGCCGGTACAACGGCCACGTGATCCTCGACGACGGCGGCCGCGTCGAGGTCCGGGACCTGATCGGGTTCGCCGAACAGGTCCGCAACCGCTGGTAGCCGCCACCCTCCTCCTTCCGGCTGAAGGCGCCCTTCGTGCTGTCAGAGCGAACGAAGGTCACCTTCAGCCGGACAACGGCGGCGGCACGTCATCCGAACGAAGGCCACCTTCATGCGCGTCACCCGCACGAAGGCCACCTTCAGCCAGGGGTGGGTGGGCCGGTGGGTGGGGTGGATCGGGTCAGCCGGCAGGGAGGGCGGCGGGTGCGGGGGTGCCGCCGACCGCTGCGCCGGCGCCCGCCGCGGCGGTGTCGGCCGCGTCGGGCAGCGCGGACATCGACTGCCAGGTGTCCCAGTCGATCGCCCAGTCGTAGATGTCGCCGTCGGCGGCGGAGAGGTCGATGCGGGTGCCGGTCACCTCGACCGGGTCGCCGTACAGCGCGATCCCGAAATACTCCTCGGCGTCGGCGAGGGACAGGTTGATGCAGCCGTTGGTGACGTTCGCCGATCCCTGCACGCCGGTGGTGGCGGGGTTGGCGTGGATGAACTCGCCGTTGTTGGAGATCCGCACCGCCCAGCGTTCGCGCACGTTCTCGTAGAACGGCGGGTTCGACATCAGGATGTCCTCGTGCTTGTCGGTGACGACGTGGATGCCGCTGCGGGTGACGTTGCGTTCCTCGTCGCCCTCGCCGTAGCTGACGGGGATGTCCATGATCGTGACGCCGTCGCGGATCACCTGCATGCGGTGGCTGGTGGCTTCGGCCTTGACGATCTGGCTGCGGCCGATGGTGAAGTCGAGGGTCACGTCGGATTCGCCGTAGGCGCCGTCGCCGTAGTCCAGGCCGTACAGGTTCGCGGCGACGTGCACGGTGGTGCCGGGCGTCCAGTAGTTCTCCGGGCGCCAGTGGATGCGGGAGCCGCCGTCGTCGGGCAACCACGCCCACGACCCGACGGTCGGCGGGTCGGTGGTGATCGACATCGCCTTCTCGACGGCGGCCTTGTCGGCGACGGGGGCGTCGAACCTGAAGATGACGGGGGCCGCGATGCCGACTTCCTGCCCGTCGCCGATGTTGGTGGTCACCGAGGTGACGGACTGCGGCTCCACGGTGGTGAACGCGCCGCCCACAGGCACGGACTTGCCGTCGGCGCCGACCGCGGTGCCGGACCAGGTGTAGGTGGAGCCGTAGCCGAGGGGTTCGGTGACGGTGTAGGTGCGCTGGTCCGGGGACAGTGCACCCTGCACCAGGTTGCCCGCGGGGCTGGTGAGGGCGACGCCCTGCAGGGTGCCGTCGGTGGCGGTGACCGAGACGGGTGCGGTCGGGCTGACGTCCTCGGCGCCGGCGGCCGGCGTCTGCGTGACGGTCACGACGGGAGTTTGCTCGGATTGCGCGGACGGCACGGCGGTGCCGCTGGAGCTGCAGCCCGCGAGGACGGCGACCAGCGCCGTCAGCAGAGCGAGCAGCGAGAACACTCGTGTCCGATTAGTCCGGATGCCCTGGTTAACCACGCAATCCACGGTACCGACGCGACCAGTGTGACCGTCGACGCACCGGCTCGAGCAGGTCAGACGGCGCAGCCGACCGCCACCGGCTCCGGTTCCAGACGCACCCCGAACGCATCCTGCACGCCGGTCCGCACCTCCCGCGCCAATGCCAGCAGCTGAGCGGTGGACGCGTCGCCGCGGTTGGTCAGCGCGAGGGTGTGCTTGGTCGACAGGCGGGCCGCGCCGTCCGGTCCGGGATGCCCCTTGGCGAAGCCGGCGCGTTCGATCAGCCACCCCGCCGACAGCTTCGTGCCGCCGTCCGCGGGGAACTGCGGGACGCGCACCCCGTCACCGAGCCGGGCGGCGATGGCGCCCAGCACCGCGGGCAGCCGGTCGTCGGGCACGACGGGGTTGGTGAAGAACGACCCGGCGCTCCACGTGTCGTGGTCGGCAGGGTCGAGGACCATCCCCTTGCTCGCCCGCAGACCGAGAACCACCTCGCGCACCGTCGCGGCCGGTCGCCGTTCGCCCTCCTCGGCGCCCAGCGCGGCGGCCAGTTCGCGGTACCGCAGCGGCGCGCTGAGCCCGTCGGAGTTCACGGTGAACTCGACGGCGAGCACGACCGCGGTGTCGGTGTGCTTGAGCACGCTGGTGCGGTATCCGAGCCCGAGCGACTCCGGCCCGACCCACCGCACCTGCCCGGAGGCCCGGTCGAGCAGCTGCACCCGACGCAGCAGCGACGCCACCTCGACGCCGTACGCGCCGACGTTCTGCACCGGCGTCGCGCCCGCCGAACCCGGGATCCCGGACAGGCACTCGAGGCCACCGAGTCCCGCGGCGATCGAGCGCGCGACGACGTCGTCCCAGACCGCACCCGCCTCCGCGGTGACCAGCGCGTCCCCGAGGGTGACGGCGTCGTTGGCGACGCGGACCACCACGGCGTCGACTCCGGCATCGCCGACCAGCAGGTTCGAGCCGCCACCGAGGATCAGCGTGGGAACCCGCGCCGCGTCCAGGGCCCGCACGACCCCGGCGACGGTGTCGGTGTCCCGGCAGGTCAGCATCGCCCGCGCCGGTCCGCCGAGCCGCAGCGTCGTCAGGCCCGACAGCGGCACGTCCACATCCAGCTCGGCACCGAACTCGGTCGCCACGTCCTCCACTACCCGCACGACTGGAAACGGTAGCGTGCCCGACATGGCTCGCCGCATTCCGCATTCGACCAGCTACCCGCAGCCCGTCGCGCAGGTCCACGCCGCCCTGACCGCGGAACGGTACTGGCGTGACCGGATCGCCGAGGTCGGCGGCAGCGGTGCCCGAATCGACCGTCTCGACGTCGGCGACGGCACGGTCGCGGTCGAGCTGCGCCAGGCGATCCCCGCCGACCACCTGCCGTCGATCGTGACGAAGATCCGGCCCGGCGACCTGGTCATCACCCGTACCGAGGACTGGGGCCGGTTGGACGGCGACACCGCGACCGGCACGTTCACCGCGCACGTCGAGGGGATGCCCGGTGAGCTGACCGGCACGCTGACGCTCACCGCGGACGGCAGCGGGTCGACCGTGACCCTCGACGGGCAGGTGCAGGTCGGGCTGCCACTGATCGGCGGCAAGATCGAATCGGTGATCGCCGACCAGATCACCGAACTGCTCGACCACGAGGACGAATTCACCGCCCGCTGGCTGACCGAGAACTGACCCTCACGGGCCAGGTAGTCTGCGGCACTATGTCACGTCGCATCGAGTTCACCGCCAACTACTCCCTGCCCGCCGAGACCGTGCACCGCACCCTCACCGACGCGAACTTCTGGCAGCACCGGGTCGCCCAGGGCGCCGACAACGGACTCACCCTCGACCACCTGACCGCCGGCGACGGCACCATCGACGTCGGCCTCGCGCAGGCGATCGACACCAGCGCCTTCCCCGCCATCGTCAGCAAGGTCATCAAGGGGGACGTGTCGGTCGTGCGCAGCGAGGTGTGGGGCCCGTTCGACGGGCAGCGCGCCGAGGGCACCTTCTCCGCCGTCACCACCGGCATCCCGATCACCGCCAAGGGCACCGCCGTGCTCACCGCCACCGCCGACGGCGCCACCCTGCAGATCGAGGGTGAGGTCGAGGTGAACATCAAGCTGATCGGCGGCAGCATCGAGGGCCTGGCGAGCGAGCAGATCCTCGGCATCCTCGGTCGCGATCAGCAGACGGTCGAGGAGTGGGTGGCGGCGAACGCCTGATCCACCCGCCCGCCCGACCAGCGGGGAGCGGTGTGGTCGATGCGTGCAGAGCCGGTAGCCTTGCCGGTCATGGCTCGACGCATCGACTACTCCGCCCGCTACACCCATTCGACCGAGCAGGTCTACGCCGCGCTCACCGACCGGGAGTACTGGGAGGCGCGGATGATCGAACTGCGGAAGTTCTCGGACAACGAGGTCGAGAAGTTCGAGGTCACCGATTCCGGTATCGACCTGGTGTTCCACCACGTCATTCCGCGCGACACCCTGCCCGACATCGCGCAGACGGTGATGAAGAAGGACATGATCATCACCCGCAAGGAGCGTTACAGCGCCTTCGGGGAACCCGTCACCGGCACCTACGAGGCGTCCATCCCGGCCGGGCCGGGCAGCCTGACCGGCACCATGTCGCTGTTCGGCACCGACACCGGCGCCACGCTGAGGACCTCGTCGGAGGCGAAGGTGTACCTCCCGTTCGTCGGCGCCAAGCTCGAGCAGTTGATGCTCGTCAACCTCGTGGACCTGCTGCGCACCGAGGCGACGGTCACCGCCGACTGGCTCGCGAAGCAGTCCTAGAACGCGCATGAACCGCGCCGCCAAACCGGACGGTGTCATCACCCGCGGCACCACCGGCATCAACCGGCTGCGACGCAGCGACCGCTGGCTGATGCACCGACCGCAGGTGGTGGACCTGCTGCACCGGACGCCCGATCCGCTGGTCGTCGACCTCGGTTACGGCGCCCGCCCCGACACCACCTTCGAACTCGCCGCGCGGTTGCGCACGGTCCGGCCCGGTCTGCGGGTGGTCGGGCTCGAGATCGACCCCGACCGCGTGGTCCCCGGACGGGACGGTGTCAGCTTCGCCCGCGGCGGGTTCGAACTCGCGGGCCTGCGTCCGAACCTGGTGCGGGCGTTCAACGTGTTGCGTCAGTATCCGGAGGACGCGGTCGCGGGCGCCTGGTCGAAGATCGTGTCCGGGTTGGCGCCGGGTGGCCTGCTGGTCGACGGGACCTGCGACGAACTGGGTCGGCGATCCGCCTGGGTGGTGCTCGGCGCGGACGGGCCGCGGACGCTGACGCTGGCCTGGGACCCGTTCGACGTGGAGCGGCCCGGCGACGTCGCGGAGCGGCTGCCGAAGGCGTTGATCCACCGCAACGTGCCCGGGGAGGGCGTCCACGATCTGCTGCTCGCGGCGGACCGCGCATGGGCGACCGCCGCCCCACATGCCCCGTTCGGCCCGCGCATACGCTGGCGCGCGGCACTGGACCTACTACGCGCGCAAGGCCTTCCGGTGGAAGTTCCGCGCCGCCGCCTCCGCGACAACGTGCTCACGGTGCCGTGGTCGGCGGTGGCACCGCGCCCGGCCTGACGGCGCCGTCAGGCCCACGCCGACAGGGCGCGCCGCACCCGCTGCCGCACCCGGGTCGAGCTCTCGTCGCAGCCCGCTTCGAGTTCGTCGCGGTCCAGCCGGCCGATCGCCAGCGCGTCACCGACGACCTCGTCGAGCACCCACTGGGAGACGCCGCCGTCGGCGAGGTCGAGCACCGTCCGCAGCGGCGTGGTGATCAGGAACGCACCGGTGTGCTCGGTGTCCTCGGCCGCCAGATCGCAGTGGTGCACCGCGACGCGGTCCAGCCGCAGGTGCGTCTCGTCCGGGGCGGTGACGTGCAGGAAGCTCGGGTGCAGGTGGCCGAGCCCGTGCAGTTCGGCTGCGCTCTGGTGGGAGACGACGGCGCCGTCGAGGCGGACGCAGCAGCGCGCGACCTCGTCCAGGTCGCCGGCCCGCCACGGCGAGAGCCGGAACAGCCCGAGGTCGGGCTGGGCCCACGTCCCGCTCACGACCGCGTCAGCCATCTCCTCTGCGGAGAATCCGCAGGCCCGGGCCTGCGCGGCGGTGAAGTATCCGTCCTGCACCTCGGCCCGCGCACGCAGGTCGTGGTCGCGTCGTTTCCGTTCCGGCGTCACGTCCATGACGACACAGTACGTCGAAACTGTGGTACAGGTCACATATTCGACGCGTGGCGGATTCCACACGAAATCGCCGAGGAAGTTCTCAGATAGCGCACAGAGAACTCGGGAAGAATCCGTGCAATGGCCTCCACCGCGCACGCTCCCTCCGGTCCCCAGCGTCAGCGACGCGGGCGCAACACCGCCCTGACCGTCGCGCTCGTCGTGATCGTCGCCCTCGTCGCCGCGCTGATCGGCGGCGAACTCTACGTCCGCCACAACGTCAAGCAGTGCATGGCCGACCAGTTCGAGAGCCAACTCGGCTCGCAGGTCGACGTCGGGCTCAGCGCCAAGCCCGTGCTGCTGCAGGCCGTCGACAAGAAGGTCCCGTACATCACCATCACCAGCGACGACTCGAGCTTCGGTCCAGCGGAGGGCATGCACGTCAGCGCCCGCGTCAACGACATCGACCTGACCACCAGCGACACCTCGGGCGGGACCGTCGGCAGTTCCACCGCCGACGTCGACTGGTCCACCGACGGCATCGCCGCCACCATCGCCGCGCAACCGTTCGGCACGCTCGTCAGCGGCGTCACCTCGGACGCGTCGGCCGGCACCCTGCAGTTCAAGGTGCTCGGCGGGCTCGCGGCACTGACCGTCAAGCCCACCGTCTCCGGCGGTCTCGTGGACGTGCAGACGGTCGGCGCGGAGGTGCTCGGCCTCGGCCTGCCGACCGACCTGGTCAGCGGCATCGTCGACATCCTCACCGCCAGCCTGCAGGAGTTCCCGCTCGGGATGACCGCGCAGTCGCTCACCGTCACCGACAGCGGCCTGGAGCTGTCGCTGGCCGGCGGCGCCTACACGCTGCCCGCGCCCGAGCCGGGCGCCCAGGCACCGGAGGGCTGCTCGCTGCTGACGTGATCGGGCGCTACACGGGGAAACCGTCGAGGACGGCGCGGGTGCCCGACAGCCCGAGGCGCGTCGCGCCGGCCTCGATCATGGCGCGGGCCGCCTCGGCGGTGCGGATGCCGCCGCTGGCCTTGACGCCGAGCCGGTCCCCCACGGTCTGCGCCATCAGCCGGACGGCGTCGACGGTCGCCCCGCCCGCCGGGTGGAAACCGGTGGACGTCTTCACGAAGTCGGCGCCGGCCCGTTCCGCGGCCCGGCAGCACTCGACGATCGCCTCGTCCGACAGCACCGCCGTCTCGAGGATCACCTTGAGCACCGCCTCCCCGGCGATCCCCTCCCGGACGGTCAGGATGTCGGCGAGCACCGCGTTGTAGTCGCCGGCGACCGCGGCGCCGACGTCGATGACCATGTCCACCTCGTCGGCACCCTGCTGCACCGCGAGCCGCGCCTCCGATCCCTTGATCAGCGAATGATGCTTCCCGGACGGGAATCCCGCGACGACGGCGACCTTCACACCACTGTCGCGAAGCGGCAGCTGCCTGCTGTCGCGCAGCGGCAGCATCGACGGCGACACGCACACCGAGTACACGCCGAGCGCCCGCCCCTCCTCGACGAGCGCCGCGACGTCCGCCGCGGTCGCCTCCGGCTTGAGCAGGGTGTGATCGACCATCGCGGCGACGGCGGCCCTGGTGAGTTCCGCGGCGGGGGTGGGGTTCGGCGACATGGCCCCGAGCCTTCCACACACCTGCACCGAAATCGGGTTGCGGGCGGCAGCGCGGGCCGCCGACACTGGCGGTCGTGCTGATCCGCAGGGAACGCCCCGCCGACGTCGACGCGATCGCCGCGATCCACCGCTCCGCGTTCGCGGACCAGGTGCCGCCGGACGCGTCGGAACCGGTGGAGGTCGCGCTGGTGGCGGCGCTGCGCGCGTCGGACGCGTGGCTGCCGGAGCTGTCGATGGTCGCGCAGGACGGCGCGGGCGCCGTGGTCGGGCACGTGTGCCTCACGCGGGCCACGGTCGGTGGACGCCCCGCCCTCGCGCTGGGCCCGATCGGAGTGCTCGCCGACCGGCAGCGCTCCGGTGTCGGCGCGGCGCTGATGCACGCGAGTCTCGGCGCCGCCGACGCCCTCGGCGAGCCGCTCGTCGCACTGCTCGGTCACCTCGACTACTACCCCCGCTTCGGCTTCGTGCCCGGCGCCGAGGTCGGGATCGACCCGGGAATCCCGGAGTGGGTCAGCCACTTCCAGGTGCGTCCCCTCACCGCCCACACACCCGACCTCACCGGCCGGTTCCGGTACGCGCAGCCCTTCTACGACATCTGAGAGGCTCCGAAAGGGGCTACGGTGACGGTATGAGTGCGGACGAGCTCGCTTCCGTGTTCAACGCCGGCGCCCGCGAGTTCAGCCGGCTGTCGCCGAGCGTGTGGGGTCCGGCGGGTCAGGCGCTGGCGTTCCAGTTGCGGCTGCGGCCGGGCGAGGCGGTGCTCGACGTGTGCTGCGGCGCGGGCGCGTCGGCGATCCCCGCGGCCGCCGCGGTCGGACCGACCGGGCTCGTGCACGCCGTCGACCTCGCCGACGACCTGCTCGAGCAGGGCAGGCTGGTGGCGTCGGACCGCGCGCTGAAGAACATCGAGTTCGTCCGCGCCGACGCCACCGAGTGGGAGCCACCGAGTTCCGTGCCGCGGCGCGGCTACGACGCGCTCGCCTGCTCGTACGGCGTCTTCTTCCTGCCGCACCCGAATCTGGCTCTGGCCCGGCTGGTCCGGATGCTGCGTCCGGTCGCGCGGGTCGGGCTGACGGTGTGGCGTCGCGGCGCCCTGGAACAGTTCGCGAGCACCTACTTCGACGCCCTGACGCGCCACGTCCCGGATGCGCGCCCGAGCCGTGCTGCCGCCCTCGCCCGGTTCGACACGGCCGATGCGCTGCGGTCGTGGCTGACCGGGTACGGCGCGGCGTCGGTGGAGATCAACGAGCTGTCCAACCTGCTTCCCGCGACCCCGGAGCTCGTGTGGGACATGGTCCTCGGCGGCGCGCTGCGGAGCTCGCTGCTGCCGCTCGACGCGGACACCGTGGAGGCGGTGCGCCGCGAGTTCCTCGGTCTGCTCACCGAACGCGACATCGAGACCGTCGACGCGGGCACGTTGGTGGCGACCGCGGTGGTGGTGCGCTGACCGCGGTGCGGTGGACCGACACGTCGCGGTGTCACGGCCACCGGTGCCGAGGCACCTGAGAGACTGTCGGCATGAACAGGCCCATCGCTTCCGAGGACGACCGCCGCTACGTGCTGTCCCTCGGCACCCCCGACCGGACGGGCATCGTCGCCCGGATCTCGACGTTCCTCGCCGAGGTCGGAGGTTCGATCGTCGAAGCCGCGTACCACGCCGACCCGGAGTCCGGGTGGTTCTTCACCCGTCAGGCCGTGCGGGCGTCGTCGATCTCGCTGGGTCTGGACGAGCTGCGCGAGCAGTTCGCCGACGTCGCCGCCGAGCTGGGCCCGGAGACGGACTGGTCGCTGCACGACACCGGCCAGCGGAAGAAGATCGTCCTGCTGGTCAGCAAGGAGGGTCACTGCCTGCACGATCTGCTGGGGCGCGCGGCGGGCGGCGAGCTGCCCGCGGACATCGCCGCGGTGATCGGCAACCATCCCGACCTCGAGGACGTGACGCGGCGCCACGGCATCGACTTCCACTACGTCTCGTTCCCGAAGGATCCGGCCGAGCGGGGGCCCGCGTTCGAGCAGGTCCGCAAGCTCGTCGACGCGCACGACCCCGACGCCGTGGTCCTCGCCCGGTTCATGCAGGTGCTGCCCGCAGAGCTGTGCGAGCACTGGGCCGGGCGGGCGATCAACATCCACCACAGCTTCCTGCCGTCGTTCGTCGGTGCCCGCCCGTATCACCAGGCGTTCGCGCGCGGCGTGAAGCTGATCGGCGCGACGTGCCACTACGTCACCGCCGAGCTGGATGCGGGCCCGATCATCGAGCAGGACGTGATCCGGGTGGACCACGCCGACCAGATCCGGGACATGGTCCGGCAGGGCCGGGACATCGAGAAGCTGGTCCTCGCCCGAGGCCTGCGCTGGCACCTCGAGGACCGCATCCTCGTGCACGGCCGCAAGACCGTCGTCTTCAGCTAGGGCATGTCTCCCAATTCCACTCGGATGCTCCTGGCAGAACAATCGTCGTCCAGCAAGGCGGAGGAGAAGCCGATACCGGGGTTGTATCGGCGCCGACGACAACGCAGCGGGGCGGCGATTGGGCGCCAGGAGCGCCGACAAGGGAATTGGGAGACGTGCCCTAGCCGCGCTGCGCGCCCGTGAGTCCTACCGGCCCCCAGGGACACCGGAAGGACTCACAGGCGGCGGAGCCGCCTGATCTCGGCGTTGACCTCGTCGTGGCTCTCGATGGTCGCCATGTGGCCGATGCCGGGCAGCCGGATCAGCCGGGACAGGTGGTCGTGCGCGTCGAGGCGGTCCGCCATCCGCACCGAGTGGCCCGGCGGTGTCAGCCGGTCGGCGCTCCCGACGAGAACTGTCGTGGGCACGGTCAGGTTGTCCAGGGCGTCGCCGACGTCGAGGGTGCTCAGCGCCCGGCCCCAGCCGCCGCGGGTCGCGGGGGCGCATTCCCGCACGATGCGGGCGCAGAAGTCGACCTGCTGACGCGTCGACCCCGGTGCCAGCGCGACGTACTGGATTCCGCGGCGGGTCAGCGGAGTCTCGATGAGCGGCACCGTCGAGCCGAGGATGGCGCGGGCGACGGGCGCCGGCACGACCGGTGCCCGCTTGCCGCGCGGGATGACGGTGGTCTCGTCGATCAGGCGGTCCGGGCCGGTGCTCGCGAGCAGTACCGCGCTCGCCTTCTCCGGCACCCGCTGCGGGTACTTCAACGCCCACGACATGATCGACATGCCGCCCATGCTGTGCCCGACGACGACCGCCTTCCGACCGTCGGGCACCGCGGCGGAGAGCACCGCGTCGAGGTCGTCGCCGAGCAGTTCGGCGGTCAGCCGGGCCGACCCGAGTGCGGTGCGGCCGTGGCCGCGCTGGTCGTAGACGATCACCCGGTGGTCGTCGGCGAGTGCGTTGATCTGCGGGTACCAGAACGTCGTCGAGCAGGTCCAGCCGTGGGCGAACACGATCGGTGGGGCGTCGGGGTCGCCGTAGGCGAGGGCGTGGATGCGGTGCCCGTCCGCCGAGACGACATCGAGGGTCTCGGGATGCAGGATCGGGTCGGCGAGGGCGGGATTCGGTTCGGCGGACGGGGTCCGGTCGAGCCTCCGCCGGGACCGGACCGCGGTCACCGCCGCGAGTGCAGCGGTGCCGACCGCGGCGCCGACGAGCATCTGCCGTGTCCGAACCGACAACGTGGGTACCTCCGAGCGTGTTGGGTGAGTGTGCAGGTCAGATGATGTGGGCGCGTCGCAGCAGCTGCCTCGACGGGCCGCCGATCAGCCCGACGTCGTCGAGGAATTCGACGGTCTTCGCGCTGCCCTCGCGGATCCTGGCGTGGTAGTGCTTGTTGGCCCGCGCGGCGGCCTGCGCCTGCTTCGGGTCGAGGCCGGCGGCCGCGTACGCCTTGGGGTTCACCAGGCTGGTGACGACGAAGTAGGCGGTGATGCCGAGCAGCAGGCGGATCCGGGCTCGGGCGAACCGGGAGACGTTCGCGGCGCGGCGGACGGTCTCCTCGCGCGCGAACCTGATGTGCCGCGCCTCCTCGAGGACGTGGATCCGGCTGACGGTGCGGGTGATCGGCTGGACGCGGTCGTCCTTCATGAAGTCGCGCTGCATCATGTCGAGGATCTCCTCGGCGAACAGCGTGCCGCCGTACGCCAGGGACCCGGTCGCGGTGGCCTTGAAGACGCGGGCGGACTGCCGGATCCAGCCGCGCGGCTGGTACGACGGGACGCCGAAGCGGGCGGCGGACCGGGCGAACATCGTCGAGTGCCTGCACTCGTCGGCGATCTCGGTGAGTGCGAACTGGACGTGCGGTGTCGAGGGGTCGTGCGAGTAGATGTCGCGCAGCAGCATCTGCATCAGGATCATCTCGAACCAGATGCCGGTGCCCGCGATGCTCGCGGCCTCGTGCTTGGTGAGCGTGACGCGTTGCTG
The DNA here is from genome assembly GCF_042879035.1 of Rhodococcus sp. NPDC003318. Classification (NCBI taxonomy): domain Bacteria; kingdom Bacillati; phylum Actinomycetota; class Actinomycetes; order Mycobacteriales; family Nocardiaceae; genus Rhodococcus; species Rhodococcus sp. NPDC003318. The sequence continues at coordinate 33,766 of NZ_JBIAOU010000013.1, forward strand.
TTCGGTCATCGAGTCCCACAGATCGGTGCCGTACAGGCTGCACCATTCCGGGGTCATGCCGTAGAGGTCGTCGGGGATCGGCGCGTCCCAGTCGACTTCGACGAGCGGGTCGTAGGACTTGCGGGCCGCGGACGCGAGCAGTCTGGCTGCGGTCTCCTGCCGGTCACCTGCCTTGACCGGGCGGGATTCGTGCCGGCGATCGTGCGTGATCGACATGTCGGCGCTCCTCGTCGAGTGCTGCGATCGTGGCGCCGGCATCACCGGCGCGACGACGGTCACTTCAACAATGCGACGAGCAGATACCTGTTGTCAACGGTATCTGTGACTTACGTTCTCACGAACGCTTCACCAGCGCGGGCCGCGCTGGATCTCGTCGACCCGCGGACGCACGTCGACGAGGTACACACCGATCGCCACGACCGCGATGAGCCCGAAGAACGACACCACCCCGAATGCGAACACGATCAGTGTCGCAACGACGAGGATGCCCAGCCAGATCGGCTTGCTCAGCTTGTCGACCGCGGTGAACGCGTCGGTGCGCTGACGGATCGCGTGGAAGATCGCGAACGCGCCTGCCCCCAGCGCGAGCAGGCGCAGGGCGATCATGATCATCGCGGTGAGGTTGTAGGCGGTGGTCACGTTTTCCATTCTATTGGACGTCCACCCCCGTGCAGCGGGCTGCACGGGGGTGGACGTTCGACGTTCGGTCACGCCGGTCGGGTCGCGCCGTTCGGACACGACCGTCGCGGTTCAGGCCTCGGGCGACTTCGGAGCGTCAGGCCTCGGGCGGCTTCGGAGCGGCCTTCTTGGCGGGCGCCTTGGCCGGGGTCGCCTTCGTCGGGACCGGCTTGGCGGCGGTCGCCTTCACCGGCGCGGGCTTGGCGGGCGCCGCCTTCGCGGGCGCGGCCTTGGTGGCGGCCGGCTTCGCGGGCTCGGACTCGGACGCGGATTCGGGCTCGGACTCGGACTCGGACTCGGGCGTCGCCGGCTTGACGGCGGCGGCGACCTTCGGTGCGGAGGCCTCGACCTTGCTGGCCGCGGATTCGGCGGTGGCCTCGGCCTTCTCGCCGGCGCCGGCGAAGCGGCTGGCGACCTGCTCGCCGGCACCGGAAACGGCGTCGGACACCTCGTCCGCGACGTCGCCGATCCTCTCGGCGGCACGTCCCGCGAACTTGGCGGCCTGCTCGCCGACGGCCCGGGTCTGCCGGGCCACGGTGCCGAGCGCCTCCTCGGTCAGTTCGGCCGCGTCACCGAGCGCGGACTGGGCGCGCCCGATGCCCTCCTCGATGGTGGGCTGCTTGCGGAGCCGCTCCACGGTCTCCTCACCACGCTCGGCCAGCGAGGCGTAGATGTCGGACGCGATCTTGAGGTACGCCTCGGCGACCTTGCGGAGCTCCTCGGCGCTGAACTTCTCGCGCAGCTCGGCAAGCTCCTCGGGCAGCTCGGACGGCAGGCCCGCCAGACGCTCGCGCAGCGCCTCGACGCCGTCGGTGACGTCGCCGGCCAGCTTGTCGAAGCGGTCGCGGGCGGCGTCGACGGTGAGGTCGTCGCCCGCGGTGGTGGCGCGCTCGCGGACCTGCGCGACGAGGTCGGCGACGGCCTGGACCACGACGTCACCGGCACCGACCGCGGCGAGGATCGGCGTCTTCACGGTGTCGAAACCCTTGAGTTCGGTCATCGTTCGTTCTCCTGTTCATCGGCCTGGGGTTCCGTCGACGGGAGGTTCTCCCGCTGGAACGATTCGTAGATTTCGAGGAGCACCTGCTTCTGACGTTCCGTGATGGAGACGTCGGAGAGCAGTGCGTCCCGCACCGGACTGGCTGGGCGTTGCTCGAGCAGTCCAGCCCGCATGTACAGCACCTCCGAGGACATCCGGAGGCCCTTCGCTATCTGACCGAGCACTTCGGCGGACGGCTTGCGCAATCCGCGTTCGATCTGGCTCAGGTACGGATTGCTGACACCGGCGAGCTGCGACAGCTGCCGGAGGGACACCTGCGCGGCCTCGCGTTGCGACTTGATGAAGCTGCCGATGTCCTGCGCCGCCGAGCTGACCACCCGAGCCGCGACTTCTCCCGCACTGTCACCGGTCGACCGGGTCTCGTCGGTCATGTTCTCCCCTTCACGACATGCACCATCCACGGTACGGAAGGGTGCTAACAATTGCAAGCACTCCTGTTAGCAGTCGGGTGGCGGTCAGGAGAACAGCAGCTCCGAGAGGGTGTAGATGGCCAGCCCGGCGAGCGCACCGACCACGGTGCCGTTGATCCGGATGAACTGCAGATCGCGTCCGACCTGCAATTCGATCTTGCGGCTCGCCTCCTCCGCGTCCCACCGGGCGACCGTGTCCGTGATGATCCCGGTGATCTCGGGGGTGTAGTTGGCGCTGACGTACCGGGCCGCCGCGTCGAGCCAGCCCTCGACCTTCGCGCGCAGCTCCGGCTCGTCGCGCAGCCGCTCCCCCAGCCGGATGACGGTGTCGCGGGTCTTGGCCCGCAGCGAGCTGTTCGGGTCGTCCGCAGACTCGAGGATCATCCGCTTGGCCACCTTCCACGCCGCCTCGGCCGCGCCGGTGACCTCCTTACGACCCATCAGCTCGGTCTTGATCTTCTCGGCCTTCGCCATCGTCGCCGGGTCGTGCTGCAGATCGTGCGCGAACTCGATCAGGAACCGGTTGGCCGCCAACCGCACCTCGTGCTGTGGGTTCGACCGCACCTTCCAGGTGAACTCGACGAGTTCCTTGTGGATCCGCTCACCGAGCAGCAGGTCCACGAACTTCGGCGACCAGGACGGGCTGTCGCGGTCGATGATCCGGTCGATCGTCTCCTGGCTGCCCAGCGCCCACTGGTGGGCACGCTCGGCGAGCATGTCGAGCAGCGGCAGCTGCCGGTTCTGCGCAAGCAGCTCGGCGAGCACCTTGCCGATCGGCGGCCCCCACGCCGGCTCGGCGATGCGGCGCACGATGGTGTTGTCGATGATCTGCTGGATGTCCTCGTCGCGCAGGACCCCGACGAAACCGCGCAGCAGCGTCGCCGTCTCGGCCGCGACGCGCTCGGCGTGAACTGGCTCGGCCAGCCAGGTTCCCAGCCGCAACGGCACCTGCGCGGCACGCACCTTCTGCGACACCACCTCCGGTGCGAGGAAGTTGGCGCCGACGAAGTTGCCCAGGCTCGACCCGAGCTGGTCCTTCTTCCGCTTGATGATGGCGGTGTGCGGGATCCGCAGTCCCAGCGGATGCCGGAACAGGGCGGTCACCGCGAACCAGTCGGCGAGGGCGCCGACCATGCCCGCCTCGGACGCCGCCCGCACGTACCCGACCCAGGAGCCCGCACCCCGCGTCTCCGCCCACCGGCAGAACAGGTACACCACCGTCGCGAAGGCCAGGAATCCGGTCGCGACCGCCTTCATTCGGCGCAGATCCCGCTGTTTGGCGGTGTCGTCAACACTCAACAACTGCATCACCTGGCCATTGTGCCGAAATTCGTCACGACACCGGGGTGAGCATCCGCCCGGACTGGTACGTGGCCTTAAACTTGCACCCAAAAGATCGAATTGAACGGATGGCGACCCCTTGCCGAAGAAGACCGCACCCGACCTCGACACCCCTGAGGTCACCGATGTCGGCCCCGAGCTGCCGAAGACCGACGGCCGCAAGCGACGCTGGCGCGAGCACAAGATCGCCCGTCGGGAGGAACTCGTCGACGGCACCCTGTCCGCGATCCGGGCCCGCGGCCGGGACATCGGAATGGACGAGATCGCGTCGGAGATCGGCGTCTCCAAGACCGTCCTGTACCGCTACTTCAACGACAAGAACGACCTCACCAGCGCGACGATGACCCGCTGGGTCGAGACGGTCCTCGCTCCGCGGATGTACGCCGCGATCGGCGCCGACATGGCCGAATACGAACTCGTCCGCGTCGCCATCACCGCCTACGTGGAGACGGTCTCCGAGGACACCGAGGTGTACCTCTACGTGATGGCCAACAGTTCGGGCGCGAACCGGGACGTGGTCGCCGAGTCGGAGCGGATGATCGCCGAGGCGCTGTCCGCGGTGCTCGGTCTGCGGCTGCGGCAGATGGAGATGGACTCGGGCGGCTCCCTGCCCTGGGCGTACGGCATCGTCGGGGCGGTCCAGTTGGCCACGCACTGGTGGATCTCGAACCGGTCGATGAGGGCCGAGGACCTGATCGACTACCTGGTGATGATGGCCTGGGGCGGCGTGACGGGGATCGCGGCGGTCGCGGGGTCGCCGGCGCGGTTCCGCTCGGTGCCGCACCCGCTGCTCAAGAGCGGCACCGAGAGTCTCTGACCGCCGGTCCCGACGAACCGGCGCCGGGCGTGACAGAGTCACTCGCGTGGGTACACGCGAAGGCTGGCAGCTCCCGGCGACCGAGGCACTGCGGGTCGGGCCGGACACCGACGTGGACGGGCTCGACACCACCGCCACCCCCGGCTTCGTGGGCGGCAAGTCGGTCGGCGAGAGGCTGCTCGAGGAGCGCGGCGCGGTGCTGTCCGATCTGCAGGAGAAGCTCTTCGCGAACGCCCGCGCCCGCGACGAGCAGCGGTCGGTGCTGCTGGTACTGCAGGGCATGGACACCGCGGGCAAGGGCGGCGTGGTTCGGCACGTCATCGGCCACGTCGATCCGCAGGGCGTCGACCACGCGTCGTTCGGCGTCCCGACCCCGGAGGAGAAGCGCCACCACTACCTGTGGCGGATCCGGAAGGCACTGCCACGCAAGGGACAGCTCGGGGTGTTCGACCGTTCCCACTACGAGGACGTCCTCGTGGTGCGGGTGCACGACCTGGTGCCGCGCAGCGAGTGGGAGGCCCGCTACGACGAGATCAACGCGTTCGAGCACGAACTCGTCGAGTCGGGCACGACGCTGGTGAAGGTCGCGATGTTCGTCTCTCCGGACGAGCAGAAGGCGCGGTTGGCCGAACGCCTCGAACGCCGCGACAAGCACTGGAAGTACAACCCCGGTGACATCACCGAACGCGAGTTCTGGCCCCAGTACAAGGAGGCCTACCAGGCGATGCTGGATCGCACGTCGACACCGCACGCACCGTGGCACGTCGTTCCCGCCGACCGGAAGTGGTACAGCAGGCTGGCCGTGACCGAACTGCTCATCGGCGCCCTGCAGCGTCTCGACCTGGACTGGCCCGCCGCCAATTTCGACGTCGAGGCCGAGAAACGCCGACTCGCCGGGTCCTGACTGTTACGGGAAGTGCGGGCCTTCGCGTCCCAGCTTGTGGTCGTGGTGGACGGTCCCACCGACGACGAGGGCGGCGGTGGCGACCACGAGCACGAAGAATCCGCCGGCCAGCACGGCCCAGCCGCCGTGACCGGATCCCGCGGCGACCAGGAACATACCCGTCGCCACCACGGCCAGCAGCGCGCAGCCGAAGCCGACCCAGACGGCCACCGTGTTCAGACTCATCGACCCACTCCCTCGTTGCGGCCGGGCCAGGCGAGGCCACCGGGAAGCGGGAACCGCGGCTCGTGCCTGCGCTGCTTGTGGTCGTGGTGCAGGGCACCGCCGACCACACTCAGCCCGACGGCGAGCGAGGCGAGGCAGGCAATCCCGGCGACCAACGCCCACCCCTCGAAACCGGACGCCATCGCGACGACTGCGAGGGCGAATGTGATGACCGCAGCGAGACCGAGTACGTATCCGGACCACTCACTGAACAGATGCAGCTTCATCGTTCACTCCTCCTCGGGTCGAGGATCGGATCCCTCCTCGGGTCGAGGATCGGATCTCGGTTCGACGCTACGCCCGCCGAACCGAGCCCGACAAGGGTGCGTGACGGCAGGCGTCAGAACTGGCCGACGGGCTGCGGGTGCTGCGTGAACTTGCCGACCAGCGCGTAACAGAAGCACGGAAGATCCAGCGGCCCACGGCTGGTGACGAGGTTCCGATCGACGACGACCTTCTCGTTGACGTGGACTCCGCCGGCGTTGACGATGTCGGTGCGCAGGCTCGGCCAGCTGGTGAGTGTGCGCCCGCCGACGGCGCGGGCCTCGATCAGCATCCAGGGGGCGTGGCCGATCGCCGCCACCGGCTTGCCGATGTGCATGAAGTGCCGCACGAAGGCGACGGCGTGGTCGTCGGTGCGCAGCCGGTCCGGACCGAGCGTGCCGCCGGGCAGGATCAGCGCGTGGTAGTCGTCGACGCTGGCGCGTCCGACGAGACGGTCCACCGGAAAGCGGTCCCCGACCACGACGTCGGCCCGGTACGCCTGGATCTCCCCCGGCGAGATGGACAGCAACTCGGTGGTGCCGCCCGCCTCCTCGACCGCACGCCGTGGTGCGACGAGTTCGTCCTGTTCGACACCGTCGGCGGCGAGGATCGCCACACGATGTCCGTGAAGTTGCCTGTTCATCGCCCCGACCCTTCACCAGAGGTGTTTCCATTATGCGCTTCCGCGCAGTGGTGCACTTTCGGATGTCGGGGCGTCCGAAAGTGCACCACTGGCGCCCGCCATCTAGAAGGTGGCGGCGTCGATGACGAAGCGGTAGCGCACGTCGCTGCGGAGCACCCGCTCGTAGGCGTCGTTGATCTCGTCGGCGGAGATCAGTTCGATCTCGGAGACGATGCCGTGCTCGGCGCAGAAGTCGAGCATCTCCTGGGTTTCGCGGAGGCCGCCGACGTTGGAGCCCGCGAGGCTGCGACGGTTGCCCGCGAGGGAGAACGCGCGCACGGAGATCGGCTTCTCGGGCAGGCCGAGGAGGACGAGGGTGCCGTCCAGCGCGAGCAGGCTCAGGTAGGCGTCTATGTCGAGGTTGACCGACACGGTGTTGAGGATCAGGTCGAAGCTGCTGCGCAGTTCCTTGAACACCGCCGGGTCGGCGGTCGCGCGGTAGTGGTCGGCGCCGAATCGCAGGCCGTCCTCCTGCTTGGACAGCGACTGGCTGAGCACCGTGACCTCGGCGCCCATCGCGTGGGCGATCTTGACGCCGACATGGCCGAGGCCGCCCATGCCGACGACGGCCACCTTCGAGCCGGGGCCCGCGTTCCAGTGCCGCAGCGGCGAGTAGAGGGTGATGCCCGCGCACAGCAGCGGGGTGGCGGCGGCGAGGTCGAGCCCGTCGGGGATGGAGACGACGAAGCGTTCGGTGACGACGATGTGCGTGGAGTAGCCGCCCTGGGTGACCTTGCCGTCCTTGCCGACCGAGTTGTAGGTGGCGGTGACGCGGTTGGCGCAGTACTGCTCCTCGCCCGCCTCGCAGGGCCCGCAGGTGCCGCAGGAGTCGACGAAGCAGCCGACGCCGACCCGGTCGCCGACCTTGTGCCGGGTGACGTCGGAGCCGACGGCGGTGACGATGCCGGCGATCTCGTGGCCGGGGACGACGGGGTAGCGGGTGCCGCCCCATTCGTTGCGGGCGGTGTGGATGTCGGAGTGACAGATGCCGGCGAACTTGATCTCGATCAGGATGTCGAGCGGGCCGAGGTCGCGGCGTTCGACGGTGGTCTTCTCGAGGGGCGCGTCGGCGGCGGTCGCGGCGTACGCGGAAACGGTGAGCATGCCTACATGTCTATCCGGACATCGGTGACCGCGCCAACCGGGCGCGACTCCGGGAGCCCGCCGTCGCCGGGGACAGGAAAAGGCCCCGAACCGGTTCGGTTCGGGGCCTTTCCTCCCGGACCCACAGTAGTCCGGGCCCCTCGGGCCGCACCGTCCGCGGCCGCGACCACTCACGGGCCGCGAACGGTGTGCACGACTTTCGCGGCGTTCAGCCCGCCGCCGCCCGACGCCGCAGTCGATGCGCGGCGGCGACCAGGTTCCGCAGCGACGGCTCCAGCTGCCAGTAGTGCCGCGTCTTGAGTCCGCCGTCCGGGTTCGCCCACAGCCGGTCCAGATCCACCGACTCGGCGGCCTCGGTGAGCAGCCCGTCGAGTTCGTCGATGTCGGGGATCCTCGCCGAACGGGACTCGTACACACCGGGTCCCACGCCGTGGGTCAGCTTGCGCTCCTTGATCGCGTCGAGGACCCACTCGATGGACCGGGTGGCCACGATCGCGGTGACGTCGCAGTCCATCCGCTCGATCGCGTCCACCACCTCGGCGCGGCTGGTGTACGTCAGATGCGTGTGGATCTGCGTCTGCGGCTTCGCACCGCCGGTCGCCAGGGTGAACGCGTCCACCGCCCAGCCCAGGTACTCGGAACGTCCACCGGCGCGCAGCGGCAACAGTTCTCGGATCGCGGGTTCGTCGACCTGGATGATCGCGATGCCCGCCGCCTCGAGGTCCGCGATCTCGTCGCGGATCGCCAGCGCCAGCTGGTCGGCGGTCTCGTGCAGCGGCTGATCCTGCCGGACGAACGAGCGCGCCAGCATGGTGACGGGGCCGGTCAGTATGCCCTTGACGGGCCGGTCGGTCAGCGACTGCGCGTAGCCGATCCACGAGGTGGTCATCGGTCCGCGCCGACGGACGTCGCCGTACAGGATCGGCGGACGCACGCACCGTGACCCGTACGCCTGCACCCAGCCGGCGTGCGTACACGCGAATCCGTCCATCAGCTCGGCGAAGTACTGGATCATGTCGTTGCGCTCGTGCTCACCGTGCACGAGGACGTCGAGTCCGATGTCCTCCTGCAGGCGGATGGTGCGCTCGATCTCCTCCTGGACGCGCTTGACGTAGTCCGGGTACTCGAGCCGACCCTCGCCGAGGTCGTAACGCACCTTGCGGATCTCGGTGGTCTGCGGGAACGACCCGAGCGTGGTCGCGGGTACCAGGGGCAGGTTCAGCCGCGCCTGCTGCGCCGCCCGACGCTCCTCGTAGGGAGCGCGGACGCGATGCTCGGGTCGGATCGCGTTGACCCGCGACCGCACTTCGTGCTTCTGCTTGAAGTGCACCGAGGTCGGCTTCTTGCGCCACCGCTCGGACGGGCCCTCGGTGAGCGCCTTCGCCAACGACACCACCTCGCCGACCTTCTGCTTGGCGAACGCGAGACGGTCCGCGACGTCGCCCTCGATGTCCCACTCGGCGAGCACGTCGTAGGGCACGTGCATGAGCGAACAGGACGTCGAGACCACCAGGTCCGGGATCACGTCCCGCAGCTGCGACAGGTACGTCAGGGTGACGACATTGTCTGCGCGCCAGACATTTCGACCGTTGACGACGCCGGCGTACAGACGCTTGCGACGCAGGCCGGGAATCGTCGCCAGCTCGTCGGCCGACATCCGGCCGTACACCAGGTCCAGACCGACGGCCTCGATCGAGGTGGCGGCGAGGATCTGCAGGGCCTCCCCCAGGTTGCCGTACGGACCGGTCACGAGGATGCGCGGACGCAGCGGCGCGTGCGACAGCGCGGCGTACGCACGCTCGAGCGCCGCCAGTTCGTCGCCGCTGCGGTCCTGGGTGAACATCGGCTCGTCGAGTTGGATACAGGTGGCGCCGGCCTTGGCCAGGATCTCGAACAGCGCCTCGTACTGCGGCAGCAGCGCGTCGAGCAGGTCGAGCGTCGAGAACCCTTCCGCCGCATCCGGTCCCACCTTGGACAGCAGCAGCAACGACACCGGCCCGAGCACCACGGGGCGCAGCTCGATGCCGCGCTCCTTCGCCCGCGCGAACTCGTCCGTCACCGCCTCGGCGTGCAGCGAGAAGACGGTCTTCTCGTCGAGCTCCGGCTGACGGTAGTAGTAGTTGGTGTCGACGTACCGCACCAGTTCGAGCGGCGGGAAGTCGGGACGCCCGCGTGCCATCGTGAAATAGAAGTCGAGCTCGTCGAGTTCACCCTGCAGCGGCGCGAACCGCGACGGGACGGCGCCGAACAGCAGCGCGTTGTCGAGGACGTGGTCGTAGTACGAGAAGGTGTTGCCCGGAACCTGCGTCAGCCCGGTGGCGGCGAGCTCGCTCCAGGTCTGTTCCTGCAACTCGCGTCCGACCGCGACGAGCTCCGCCTGCGGGATCTGCGCGTGCCAGTACGCCTCGAGCGCCCGCTTGAGTTCACGCCGGGGGCCGATCCGCGGGTAGCCCAGGACGCTGGAGCCGTAAGTGGCTGCGCTGCTCGACATCGGTGCTGCCCTTCCTGATGCGCCGGGATGCTCGACCAACTGATGCTCGACCAACTGATGCTCGACCGACGGATTCTCGACCGACGGATTCTGCGGCTAGCCGGCCTTCTTCGCGATCCGCCCGTTGTCGGCGTACTCGTAGAAGCCCCGGCCCACCTTCTTGCCGACCAGACCGGCCTCGACCATGCGCAGCAGCAGTGGCGGCGCCGAGTACAGCGGCTCCTTGAACTCCTGGTACATCGAGTCCGCGATCGACTTGACCGTGTCCAGGCCGACCAGGTCGGTCAGGGCCAGCGGACCCATCGGGTGCGCGAGGCCCAGGACGGTCGCCTTGTCGATGTCCTCCTTGGTGGCGAAACCCGACTCCACCATGCGGATCGCGGACAGCAGGTACGGCACCAGCAGGGCGTTGACGACGAACCCGGACCGGTCGGCGGAGCGCACGACCTGCTTGCCCAGGACGTCGGAGGCGAACCGCTCGGCGCGCTCGGAGACCGTAGCGCTGGTCTTGAGCGTGGTGACCAGCTCGACGAGCGGGAGCACGGGCACCGGGTTGAAGAAGTGCATGCCGACGACACGCTCGGGCCGGCTGGTGCCGATGCCGAGCTTCATGATCGGGATGGACGACGTGTTGGACGCGAGAACCGCGTCGGGGTCGGTGACGATCTGGTCGAGCTCGGCGAAGATCTCGCTCTTGACCTTCTCGTCCTCGACCACGGCCTCCACGACGAACTGCCGGTCGGCGAAGTCGCCGAGGTCGGAGGTGAAACGCAGCCGCCAGGCCGCCTGCTCCCGCTCACGCTCGGTGACCTTGCCGGTGCTCACGCCGCGGTCGAGCGAGCGCAGGATGCGCGCGCGTCCTGCGGCGGCGAGCTCACGGGTCTGTTCGAACACCAGGACGTCGACGTGCGCGCGGGCACACACCTCGGCGATCCCGGCGCCCATCTGTCCGGCGCCGATCACCCCGACGCGCTGAATCTTCTCGCTGGTCACGTCGTAACTCCTCAGCGTACGTGTGGTTCGGTGACAACAGATTTGGCAAGAACATGGGTAACTCACCGGGTACGCCCACATGCCCCGAATTCCGGACAGGCGGCCCGCAACGCGAAGTGCGGGCCGCCTGACTGGTGCGCTGAAGTCCCCGGAGAGGCGGACGAGCTTAGTGGAACTGCCCTTCCTCGGTGGAGCCCTTCAGGGCAGCCGTGGAGGTGTTCGGGTCGACCGTGGTGGCGATGGTGTCGAAGTAGCCGGCACCGACCTCACGCTGGTGCTTGATGGCGGTGAAGCCACGCTCCTCGGCGGCCTTGAACTCACGCTCCTGCAGGTCGACGAAGGCGGTCATGCCCTCGCGGGCGTAGCCGTGCGCCAGGTCGAACATGCCGTAGTTGAGCGAGTGGAAGCCGGCGAGGGTGATGAACTGGAACTTGAAGCCCATCGCGCCGAGCTCCTTCTGGAACTTCGCGATGGTCGAGTCGTCCAGGTGCGCCTTCCAGTTGAAGGACGGGGAGCAGTTGTAGGCGAGCAGCTGGTCCGGGAACTCGCTGCGCACGGCCTCGGCGAACCGCTTGGCGACCTCGAGGTCCGGCACGCCGGTCTCCATCCAGATCAGGTCCGCGTACGGCGCGTAGGCCTTGGCCCGCGCGATGCAGGGCTCGATGCCGTTCTTGACGCCGTAGAAGCCCTCGGCGGTGCGGGTGCCGTCGAGGAACTCGCGGTCACGTTCGTCGACGTCGGAGGTCAGCAGGGTGGCGGCCTCGGCGTCGGTGCGGGCGATGACGACCGTCGGGACGTCCGCGACGTCGGCCGCGAGACGCGCCGAGGTCAGGGTGCGGATGTGCTGCTGGGTCGGGATGAGCACCTTGCCACCGAGGTGACCGCACTTCTTCTCCGACGCGAGCTGGTCCTCCCAGTGCGAACCGGCGACACCGGCGGCGATCATGGCCTTCTGCAGCTCGTAGACGTTGAGCGCGCCACCGAAGCCGGCCTCACCGTCCGCGACGATCGGGGCGAGCCAGTTGTCGACGGATGTGTCGCCCTCGACCTTGGCGATCTCGTCGGCGCGCAGCAGCGCGTTGTTGATGCGGCGCACGACCTGCGGCACCGAGTTGGCCGGGTAGAGGCTCTGGTCCGGGTAGGTGTGGCCGGAGAGGTTCGCGTCACCGGCGACCTGCCAGCCGGAGAGGTAGATGGCCTTGAGGCCGGCGCGGACCTGCTGCACGGCCTGGTTGCCGGTGAGGGCGCCGAGCGAGTTGATGTAGTCCTCGTTGTTCACCAGGTCCCACAGGATCTCCGAGCCACGGCGGGCCAGGGTGGCTTCCTCGACGACGGAACCCTGGAGCTTGACGACCTGGTCGGCGGTGTAGTTGCGGGTGACGCCCTTCCAGCGAGGGTTGGTGTCCCAATCCTTCTGGATCTCAGCTGCGGTCTTCGGGGTGCCGGTGGTCGACATCAAGACTCCACTCTCTCTGATCTGCCGGCCCTTGAGGATGCTCCGTCCAGTACGTCCGTACGGCTTCACATGCTTGCCAGGCCTCTCTGATGTACGTATCGAGAGTGGCACACGTAAAAACTGCCGTCTACCTGTTACTAATGCCAATCTTGGCTACGTTTCCACCATCGCTTGCTAACTTTGCAAATTTAAGCACTGGGTTTTCGGTCGTATAACCAGACAGTAAGTTACTGACGAGTAGTCCGTTTGCGCAGGCAGGAGAGCCGATCCGCGCGGCAACCGCACGCAGCCGAGGCGCGACCCCGCGGCGCCCGAAATCACACAGCCAACCCAGCGCATGTGAGGACAATCACCGCTGCCCGACTTGCACAACGGGCGGAGACCAGGGCAATCGGCGTCCGATCTTCGCCGGTTGCGAAGGACGTCCGTTGTGGCAGAACCCTGTGCACACGGGTTCTGCCGCGCGCACACTCCTACTGCGCGCACATCTCCCCTGTGCGTGGGCGAAAACCCCTCTGCACACGGACCCTGCGCACACGGACCCTGTGCGCACGGATTGTGTGCGCCGGCCCGACGCCTCGCCGACGCCGTGACACCGCTGCACACGGGGTCTGCCGACAGGTCACGCGGACGCACGCGCGGGCGTCGCGGACGCGGATACCGTCGGGGTGTGCGACTGCGACTCGGACGCCCCGACATCTCCGCGTACCGCGACCGGTTCGACGTGCCGCCCGCCGACGGTGGATTCGCGGTCACGTTCCTCGGCGTCTCCAGCCTGCTGATCGACGGCGGCAGCTCGGCGATCCTGACCGACGGCTACTTCTCCCGGCCGTCACTGCCCCGGGTCGCGTTCGGCCGGATCGCACCGGACCTCACGCGGATCGACGAGGCCCTGGACCGGGCCGGCGTGAGCGCGCTCGCCGCGGTGATTCCGGTGCACACGCACTTCGATCACGCACTGGACTCGGCGGTCGTGGCACGCAAGACCGGAGCCGCGCTGGTCGGCGGCGCGTCCACGGTCCAGATCGGACGCGGCCACGGCCTGCCCGAGGGCCGGATCGTCCGCGCGACTCCCGGCGACGCGCAACGTCTCGGCGTGTTCGAGGTGACGTTGATCGAGTCCCACCACTGCCCGCCGGACCGCTACCCCGGTGAGATCACGGCGCCCGTGACACCGCCGGTCCGAGCAGCGGCGTACCGGTGCGGCGAGGCGTGGTCGATCATCGTGCGCCATCCGGGGACGGGGCGTTCGGTGCTCGTCCAGGGCAGTGCCGGCTACGTCGCGGGCTCGCTCGACGGCAGGCGGGCCGACGTGGCGTACCTCGGTGTGGGCCAGTTGGGCCTGCAGTCCGAGCAGTACATCGAGACGTACTGGAACGAGACGATCCGAACCGTCGGCGCGCGGCGAGCCGTGCTGACGCACTGGGACGACTTCTTCCGACCCCTCACCCGGCCGCTGCGCGCGCTCCCCTACGCCGGCGACGACCTCGACCGGACGATGGCGGTGCTCACCCGCCTCGCCGCGGCGGACGGCGTCGAGTTGAGCTTCCCCACCGTCTTCGCCCGCGAGAACCCCTGGGCCTGACCCGGCCCCGGTTCGCCGGGTGTGCGCCTGCCGTCGGATCCTCCTGGGATCCGCGGCGACCTCTGCACACTCGCCGGACCTCGCTGACGTTCGGTGGAACCGTCGCCGTGGCGGTCGCGTCCAAGTTGGTGTCCTGCACGCACCTGTGGGCGTGTTCCTGTCGGGACTTCCCGGGGCGGGCGCGGCCCACCCTGTTCGGAACGAGAGACCTGAATGATCCTGTCGCATCCCGCTCGTCGCGCCGTCGTGGGCGTTCTGCTGGCCGCCACCGCCGTCTGTGTCGCCGCGTGCGGTGGGGAGACGGCAGGTTCCGCGGTCCCCGTGAGTGCCTTCGACCGCACCGCGCCGGACACGTCCGCGCCGCCCGCCGACCAACTGACTGCAGCGATGACCAGCACGGTGATGTCGGGTCCGTACCGGGTCTCGACCGAATCGGGCGGCGTGAGGTCCGAGGGCCAGATCGACGCGGCGCGACGGATCGTGCTCTGGGAGGAGTTCAGCGGCGGCGCGGCGGCACCCGATCAGAGCCTTCTGCTGCGTGACGACGCGGCACTCGTCCGGTTCTCGACGGCCGTGAACGGCGCCGAAGCAGGCACGTGGTATCGAATGGCGGACACCGAGGAAAGCCGGCGGACGCTGTCCGTCCTCTTCGACGTCGACGCGATCACGTCGTTGGTCGACACCGCGATCGGTGTCGAGGTGAAGGGCAGCGGGGACGTGGACGGATCCCGGACGACGCATTTCGTCGTGACACCGGATCCGAAGGCGGTGGTCGATCTGGCCATGCGGCTCCTGCCGAGCGCAACACAGGACCTGGACGCGTCGGAACTGAAGGATCTGGAAGAGAAGGCCCCGGAGGAGTTGCACTACTGGGTGAACCGGGACGGGTACCTGGTCCGGGAGGACGACGGCTTCCGGGTCAAGACGTATCGGGCGTTCGGGGTGCCGCTGAGGCTTCCTGCCGTCGACGCGTCCGCCGCCCCGGTGCTCGCGGGGTCCTGACCGCGGGCACCGACCGTCTCCTGCACACAGGCTCTCGCACGAACACGCCCTTCTCCCCGCCGAAATCCCCTGTGCATGCGGGAACGCATGTGTGCACAGGGGGTTTCGCGAGGCCGGGGCGAGACGGGGCAGGGCTGGGGTCAGACCGAGCGCTGGACCGCCTTGATGCCGACCCAGAGGCCGACGGCGCAGGTGGCTGCGGCGGCGACGATCCCCCACGCGACGTCGGCGTCCCACATCGTGCCGGTGAACAGGGCTCGTTCGGCGTCGACGATGTAGGTCAGCGGGTTGACGCGCGACACCGCCCGCATCCAGTCGGGTCCGGATTCGAGGGGCAGCATCATGCCGGCAAGCAGGAGCAGCGGGAAGATCACCGACTGCTGCACGCCCCAGAACACCCATTCGCGGTTCCTCGCGGCGAGTCCGAGCGCGTAGGACAGCGCGCCGAGGCCGATGCCGAACACGCCGAGGATCAGCAGCCCGACGAGGACGTGCAGCGGGTGGAAGGTGAGCCCGAAGGGAATCGCGACGAGGGTGATGAGCAGGGCCTGGACGACGAGTGGCGCGAACTCCTTGAGCGCCCGCCCCACCAGGATCGAGGAGCGGTCGAGCGGGGTGGCGAGGATGCGTTCGTAGGCGCCGGTCATCAACTCGTACAGCAGGTTTCCACCGACCATGCCGGTGCCGAAGATCGCGATCATCACGAGCACGCCGGGCAGGAACCACTGCAGCGCCGACTCGCCCTCGATCCCGCCGGCACCGATCGTGCCGTCGAGCAGCGGGCCGAACAGCCCGAGGAACACCAGTGGCTGCAGCAACGAGAAGATCAGGGTGAACGGATCCCGCATCACGACGAGGATCTCGCGGGTGAACACCGCTCCGGTGTCGTGGAGCCACTTGCCGATGCGGGATCGTTGGGGCAGGGCGAAGGCCGTCTCCGCTGTCTGGTTGATCACCTCGGTCATGCCGCCTCCTCACGCAGGCTGCGTCCGGTCAGGTTGAGGAACACGTCGTCCAGCGAGGCCGGTTCGACGTCGGTCGACACGACCGGGACGCCGGCCGAGTCGAGGGTCCGCAGCAGCGGCGGCACCAACTCGGGCCCGTTGTGCGTGCTCAGTGCGAGCCGGACGGCTCCGGCGTCGGTGATCGTCTCGGTCACCGACGTGACGCTGGTCGGCAGCACCGACCGCGCGGCCGCGGCGCTGTGCCCCACCGCGAACTCGACGGTGACGACATCGTCCGCGTGGTCGCGTTTGAGTGCCTCGGGTGTCGCGTCGGCGATGACGGTGCCGTGGTCGATGAGCACGATCCGCTCGGCCATCGCGTCCGCCTCGTCGAGGTAGTGGGTGGTGAGCAGCAGCGTCATGTCGTTCTCCTCGCGCAGCCGCAGGACGTGTTCCCACAGGTTGGCGCGTGCATGCGGGTCCAGACCGGTGGTGGGCTCGTCGAGGAAGAGCAGCCGTGGATGGTTCATCAGGCCCATCGCGACATCGAGGCGTCGGCGTTGGCCCCCGGAGAGCGACTGCACCGTCCGCTTCTCCATCCCGGTGAGTTCGAGGGCTTCGAGGAGGTCGGCGGCCCGGCGGCGGGCGACCTCGCCGGGCACCGAGTAGAACCGCCCCTGATTGCGCAGCTCGTCCGCCACCCGGTACGAGTAACCGCCCGCGTTGCCCTGCCCGACGTACCCGATCCTGGCCCGCACGTCGGCCGGCTGCCGGACGACGTCGCAGCCCGCGACCTCGGCGGTGCCCGACGTCGGGGCGAGCACCGAGGTCAGCATCCGCATCGTCGTCGACTTCCCCGCACCGTTCGGACCGAGAACCGCGACCAGCTCGCCCCGGGCGACGTCGAGGTCGACACCCTTGACGGCCTCGACGATCTCCTTCTTGCGACGAAAGGTCTTGGTGAGCCCTCGCGCCCGAATCGCATTTTCCGTACGCCGTACCGATTGAGTCACAGGATTTACGGTACGCTGCACGATAAATGCCCGCAATGCATGTCGAGGAGATTCCATGGGCGAACTCGATGCGGACGCGCCGGCGCCGCCACCGGCGGACAACCAGCGCTTCGCCCGGCTGTGGGAGGACGCGACACCACCGGCCACCCGCGGCCGACCCGCCCGGGTCAATCGCACGCAGGTGGTGGACGCCGCCGTGGCCGTCGCCGACGAGCACGGCCTCGATGCGGTGTCGATGCGGTCGGTGGCCCGCGCACTCGGAGTCGGCACGATGACGCTGTACTCCCACGTGCCCGGCCGTGAGCACCTGGTCGACGCGATGATCGACCGGGCGTACGCCGACTTCGAGCTCCCCGCCCGCGGCCTGCCCTGGCGGCCCGCGCTCGAGGCCTACGCCCACGGATACTTCGTCCTGCTGCGCGCCCACCCCTGGCTGACGTCCGTGAACACCTGGCGAATGCCGTTGGCGCCGCACGTGTTCGACGCCGAGGAGTCGGGGTATCGCATCCTCGTCGAGACCGGACTGTCCGCGAGCCAGGTCGTCGAGACGATCGCGATCCTGAACCAGGCGGTGTCCGGCTTCGCCCGCGCGGCCGCCGCGGAGGACGCCGACGCGCACAGCCAGGGCACCGACTACGAGACCTACTGGGCGGCGCAGACCGACTTCTGGCGCAACACCTTCGATCCTGCGCGCTATCCGACCATGACGCGGTTGTGGACGGTCGGCGCGTTCGACGACGCAGCGACCCCGTTCGACCTGCGGATCGGCGCCCTCCTCGACACCATCGAACTGCTCATCGAGAAGTCCGGCGGCGCGACCATCCCGTCGTTCGACGACTGCATGCGGGTGCCGTGGCCCGACCCCGACGTCGCGGGCTGCGCGTCCCCGGCGAACTCGCCGGAGGACACGTCGAACTGAGGGGTGGAAACGGCGGGGGAACCGAGAGCCGCAGGGGGCGCCGGCCGGCACCTGGATTCGGATACCCCCGGCCACAGCGACGCTCGCGATCACCAGCCGACTGATCGACATGCCCTGGTTGACCGCGACCGCCGGAACGGCGACGAATGCCACCGACAGCGGCCGGGAGAACCTCGACGCAGCACCTGCCACGCACTTCACGGCGGCAATGAACCGCTAATCCTGCTAACCCATGGTTGCGAAGGGCTCGGACCGGCTCTAGCCTCGTGTAATGGCCAAGACCTTCGTGGGAGCACGACTCCGCCAGCTGCGGACCGAGCGGGGCATGAGTCAGGCCGCGCTCGCGCAGACGCTCGAGATCTCGGCGAGCTACCTCAACCAGATCGAGCACGACGTCCGACCGCTGACCGTCCCGGTGCTGCTGCGCATCACCGAGGTGTTCGGCGTCGACACCACCTTCTTCTCCTCCCAGGACGACACCCGCCTGATCGCCGAGCTGCGCGAGGTGGCCCTCGACCAGGAGATCGGCTTCGACGCGGACCCGCAGGAACTCGCGGACATGGTGTCCGGGCACCCGTCGCTCGCGCGGGCCGTGGTCAACATGCACCGCCGCTACCGCAACACCACCGCACAACTCGCGGCGGCCACCGAGGACCGCTACAGCGACGGCAGCGGCTCCGGCTCGATCACGATGCCGCACGAGGAGGTGCGCGACTACTTCTACCAGCGGCAGAACTACCTGCACGAACTCGACACCGCCGCCGAGGATCTGACGGCGAAGATGCGATTCCACCGCGGCGACGTGGCCGGCGAGATCGCCAAGCGGCTGCAGTCGGTGCACGACGTCCAGATCGTCCAGCGGATCGACCTCGGCGAGGGTGTCCTGCACCGCTTCGACCCCGACGCGCGCGTCCTCGAGATCTCGCCGCACCTTTCCGGCGGGCAGAAGGTGTTCAAGTTCGCCGCCGAGCTCGCCTATCTCGAATGCGGCGACCTGATCGAGAAACTCGTCGACGAGGGCAATTTCACCTCCGACGCGGCCCGCTCGCTGGCCAAGCTCGGCCTGGCCAACTACTTCGCCGCGGCGACGGTGCTGCCCTACGGCCCGTTCCACGAGATCGCCGAGGACTTCCGGTACGACATCGAACGCCTCTCCGCGTTCTTCTCTCAGTCGTACGAGACGATCAGTCACCGGCTCTCCACCCTGCAGCGCCCCAAGCTCCGCGGGGTGCCGTGGTCGTTCGTCCGCGTCGACCGGGCGGGCAACATGTCGAAGCGTCAGTCCGCCACCGGATTCCACTTCTCGTCCAGTGGCGGCACCTGCCCGCTGTGGAACGTCTACGAGTCGTTCGCCTACCCCGGCAAGATCACCACGCAGATCGCGCAGATGCCCGACGGCCGCAGCTACCTGTGGGTCGCGCGGACCGTCGAACGCCGCGCCACCCGGTACGGGCAGCCGGGCAAGACGTTCGCGATCGGCCTCGGGTGCGAGCTGCGGCACGCGCACCGCACCGTGTACGCCGACGGCCTCGACCTCGACAACCAGGCCGCGGCGACCCCGATCGGGTCGGGCTGCCGGGTCTGCGAGCGGATCAACTGTCCGCAGCGGGCGTTCCCGCCGCTCGGCAAGGAACTCGACATCAACGAGCACCGCAGCTCGGTGTCGCCGTACCTGATCGCCGAGACCTGAACCGGGGCATCACGGGTGGCTGTGGTGTTAGTTTGCGTACCGGGCGGCCCGCAGCCGTCCCCGACGGCGGACTCCGCCCGCGAGAAGGGAATCACGGTGCATCGCAGACCGATCCACTACCTCGGAGGGGACGCGCTACGGGCGCCGGTCCGACTCACCCGACGACGTTCGAACCGGACGCGATGAGCGCGCGGATCACCCCCGGCCGGTTGCGCCGACTCGGCCCCGTCAACTGGGCCGTGTGGAAGGTGGTGTCGCTGGTGTCGGGCACGCCCGACGCGCACCTGTTCAGCACGCTCGGTCGCGCCGGCGGCACCTACCGCGGATGGCTGCACTTCGGCGCGACGTTCCTGCGTCCCGGCGGCCGAATCTCGCGACACGAAACGGAACTGGTGATCCTGCGCGTCGCGCACCTGCGTGGCTGCGACTACGAGATGGACCACCACGCGCGGCTCGGCCGCCGCGCGGGCGTCACCCCCGGCCACCTGGCCCGGGTCCTCTCCGGCCCGGACGCGCCGGGGTGGAGTCCGCGTCACCGGGCACTGCTCGCCGGCGTCGACGACCTGATCACCACGAAGAACCTCGCCGAAGGCACCTGGTCGGCCCTCGCCGCGCACCTCGACGAGCGCGGGCTGATCGAATTCGTCCTGCTGGTAGGGCAATACGACATGCTCGCGACCACCATCGACACCCTCCGCATCGAGCGCGACACCTTCCGCTGATCCACCCGCCGTACGGCGACGCATCCTGCGGGTGCACGCGTCGAAAGGTGCACACCCGCGGGTAGCGGCGGCGCGGCGTGCTCACACCGGGGGACGGTTGCCGCAAGCGGATGTGAGGATGCCGACGCTCGCGTACGAAGCGAGCACCGACGTCGTTACGCTGACATCTTCCGGCCGTGCCGAGCGTGCGAAGGCGTTCGCGGTGTACGGCGCGATCTCCGGCGGCGGCGCGGCGGTCGGCCTGCTGCTCGGCGGCCTGCTGACCGAGTACGCCGACTGCCGTTCGTGCCTGCTCGTGAACGTTCCGATCGCGATCTTCACGCTCGCCGCCTTCGTGGCGGTCGAGAAGCGGTCGTCGCACCCCCTTCTCCCGCTGCACATTCCGTGGGACCGCAATCGTGCGCCCGGCCTGATCGGGTCGGTGGTTGTCGGCTCCGTCCTGATCGGCGGCACCCTGTACCTGACGTTCTACCTGCAGGTCGCGCTCGGGATGAGCCCGTTCGTCTCGGGTGTGGCGTCGCTGCCGCTGACGGTCGCGATCACGATCGCCGCCCGCGTCGCGGCGCAGGTCAGCACCCGTGTCGGGCCCAAGATTCCGATGGCCGTCGGCCCGGTCGTCGCGGCAGCGGGGCTGGTGCCGATGCTGACGCGCATCGACGTCGACAGCTCCTACCGGACCGTCGTGCTGCCCGCACTGCTCGTGTCGGGGTTCGGGATCGGCCTGATGATCGCGCCGATGCAGAACGTCGCCCTGGTCGGTGTCCGCGACCACGACGCCGGCGCCGCCAGCGCCCTGGCAACGCCACCATGCAGATCGGCGGCACCCTGGGCACCGCGCTGTTCACGACGATCTACGTCGCCGCGAAGTCGTCGTACGCCGAAGCGAACCCGGCCGCGCACCCGTTCCCGGTCGAGATCTCCGGATACGTGCACGTGTTCGGCTGGGCCGCAGCCCTTCTCGTGATCGTCTGCCCGATCGCGCCGGCACTGGTCAGGGCGGGGAAGGACGACCTGCCCGCCGAGGGTGCCGTCGGCATCCACTAGGGCGGACCTCGGCGTTCTGCGGGGTCGGTTTGGGCCGACGGACCGCTGGGAACGCTGTCGAGGACCGGGACCACACCGTGCGGCGAGAGGAGCGAGCATGGCCGAGATCAGCCACACCGGACACGCCCCGCCACGGACAGGCGAACCTCCCGGACCGGCACGGCAGGTCGACGACCTGTCGACCGTGCAGCTGGTGGAGCGGCTCACCGATCAGGTGACGGCGTTGGTGCGCACCGAGATCAGACACGGCGCGGCCGAGATGAAGGGCAAGGGTGCACGCATCGGCGCCGGTGTCGGTGTCTCCGGCGCCGGGGTGCTCCTCCTACTGTACGGCCTCGGGTCCCTGGTCGCCGCCGCCGTTCTCGGTCTCGCCGTCGCCCTCGAACCCTGGGTGGCGGCGCTGATCGTCGCGGCGGTGCTGATCGTGGTCGGCGGCACCCTCACCGCCCTCGGCGGCCGGAAGACGAAGGACGTCCTGCCCTTCATTCCGGACGACACCACACACAGCGTCCAGGAGGACGTGGAGACGGTGAAGGAGCACTGGCGATGACGGACGACAGGAACGAGATCGCAGATCTCGCCGCGACGGCCGAGCACCAACGCGCCGAACTGGCCGGCACCGTGGAGGCGCTCGCCGGCAGGGCCGACCTGACCGGACGGGCCAAGGAGAGCGCACGCACCGAACTGGAGCGGGTACGGCGCGATCCGAAGCTCGCCGCGCTCCTGGGAGGGACCGTCGCGGGGATTCTCACCGTCGCGACCCTGCGCCGGATCCGCAGCCGCAGGCACCACTGACACTCCGACCTCGCGCCCCCGCGGCTGAAGGCGCCCTTCGTGCGGCCCAGCCGCACGAAGGGCGCCTTCAGCCGGGGGTGGGGGTGCGCCGGCCGGCTAGAGCGCGGCGCGCAGCACCTCGACCGCGGGGGTGGAACTGCGGCCGATGAGGCGCTGCAGGTCGCCGCTCTCGGTGTCGAGCGCGGCGACCTGGATGCCGGCGTCGGCGCTGGCGAGCATCTCGGCGTAGACCGCGGGCAGCCCGGCACCCTCGAGCAGCGCCCGGTACTGCTCGACCGGAAGATCCTGGTACGCAACGTCCTTCCCGGTGGCCTCGGCGATCTTCGCGGCCAGCTCGGCGAGGGTGAGGCGCTCGTCGCCGCCGAGCTCGTAGACCTTGCCCGCCTGTCCGTCGGCGAGCAGGACGACCGCGGCGGCCTCGGCGTAGTCGACGCGGGCCGCACCGGCCACCCGGCCGTCGCCACCGGCTCCGGCGAGGACGCCGCGCTCCGCTGTCCCGGCGAGGTCGGCGGTGTAGTTCTCCCAGTACCAGCCGTTGCGCAGCAGCGCGTGGTCGATGCCGGACCGGGCCAGCAACTCCTCAGTGGCCTTGTGCTCCGGGGCGAGCGAGAGCGGGCTGTTCGCGGCGTCGAGCAGTGAGGTGTAGGCGACGAAGCGGACCCCGGCGGCCTTCGCGGCGTCGATGACGTTGGTGTGCTGCGGCAGGCGCTGCCCGACCTCGCTGCCGGAGATCAGCAGCAGCTTGTCGACACCCGCGAGGGCGGCGTCGAGCGCGGCGCGGTCGGAGTAGTCGGCGACGCGCACCTGCACGCCCCGCTCGGCGAGGTCGGCGGCCTTCGCGGCGTCGCGGATCACGGCGACGAGGTCGCCCGGCTGCGCGCCACGCGCGAGCAGGGCGTCGACGACGTGGTGGCCGAGGTGGCCGGTTGCTCCGGTGACGGCGATGGTCATGGTGAATCTCCTCCACAGACAGGTTGGCGCCTCGATGCGCTCCCCGCCCATCATGCACTAATTTTTCGTAAGTGCAATTAATTCAGTTAGCGCTTACCTGTAGGCCGGTAGTAATCTGGGCTCATGAGCGTGTCCGAGCTGCCGGAATCCGACCCCGGCCCCGACTTCGCGGCCGACGTGTTCGAGCGTGCATGTCCGTCGCGCGAGGTGATCCACACGGTCACCGGACGATGGGGCGCGCTCGCGCTCGTCGCCCTCGGCGAAGGCCCCTACCGCTTCAGCGCCCTGCGCCGACGGGTGGACGGCGTCAGCGAGCGGATGCTCTCGCAGAACCTGCAGGCCCTGGAGCGATCCGGCTTCGTGCACCGCGAGGTACTAGAGGCGATCCCCCCGAAGGTCGAGTACAGCCTGACCCCGCGTGGCGAGCAGGTCGCGGCACACCTGCAGTCCCTGATCGACCTGGTCGAATCGCAGATGCCCGAGATCCTCACCGACCAGCAGGCCTACGACAGGCGCTGACGCGCTCGTGCACGGTGTGCGACACCGCGTGCGAACGCCGGTCACACGAGCGGACCGCATCGGACACCGAACCGCTCCCGGACGGTGTCGAGGGTTCGGCGTTGCTGCTCACGAGAACGGCGGTGCGTGAACGCGAACCGCGCGGCGCCGGCGAGCCGGCGGGGCAACGGGTACCAGCGATCGAAATCGAGCCCGAAGTCGCGGAAGACGTCGGACGGCACGGCGTCGGCGACCAGCCCCGCGTTGTACTGGGCGAGCGTGATGAGGGTGTACGGGCCGGCCGCGACCGACTTCGAGCGCAGGGCGTACATGTCGAGCTCGTACAGCGGAACCGCGGTGATCTCACCCGCGAACATCAGATGGGTGGTGAAGTAGCCCATGAACGAACTCAGATGGAAGGTCGCCGACCGCGGCTGGATCGAGATCACCGCACCGCTGGCGGAGGTGTAGGGCTCGTACGGGTTCTCCTGCCGCAGAACGTATCCCGTGCAGTTGATGATCCAGCTCCCGGGCTCGACAGTCCTGCGGGCACCGCTGCGGAACACCAGGTCGGTCGCACCGCCTCGGTCGACCGCGTCCACGAAGCGGTCCATGACGACGTCGTGGAGTCCGCCCACGATCGTCGCGTTCTCCGCCTCCGACAGCACACCGAGGAAAAAGTTGCCCGCCTCGGGTGTGGGCGACGTGGCGTACCGGGCGCGGAACCAGTTCGCGACCTCCGCCTCGTTGGTTCCGTCGAATCGCCGCGACACCTGCGCCGCGACCGTGCTCGTCATGGGAGTGCCCCACCAGCGCCGCGCACCGGTGGGAAAGTAGCGGTCCCGGTTGACGAAGTACGTTCCCATGCCGGCCACGAGGTTCACCTCACGACCGGGACGCTCGGTGACGAGCGTGTGCACGGTGTCCATCGCGGTCTTCCCGCCGCCGATGATCCACACGGGCGCGTCACTCGCCCACACGCCCTGCCCACGCGGGGACTCGTCGGGCGAGACGGAGCGCACCCGGGTGCTCGACGTGGCCAGCGCCGCGTTCGGCTCGATGCAGAACCCGGACGCCTTGATCAGACGGTCCGCTCGGATGTGCAGCGCGTCGCCGTTCGCCGACCGACAGCTGACCCGAACGATCCCGTCCGTTTCCTCGTCCGATTCCATCGTCCAGCCGAAGTACTCGTCGACCGTCACCCGCCGCCGGATGACGTCGAGGCAGTGCTCGAAGTGGTCGAGCACCTCCGTCTTCGTTGCCAGATAGGACGGTTCCCTCCCGATCGTCCACGCGATGTTGCCCGCGGTGAACAGCGAGTGCGGCTGGTGCAGACGCACGTACGGGTAGGTGTCGATCCACATGCCCCCGACCCGGTCCCGGCGGTCGACGAGCACCACCCTCTGGTCCCGGGACAGGTACCGGCTGGCCACGAACAGCGCGTTCAGTCCGGCGATTCCGGCGCCGACGATGCAGACGTCGCAGCGCTCGACCCGCACCGGTTGTTCGGAATATTCCTCGCTCATCGCTCCACCTCCCGACGCTCCGATCGCCGCGGTGTGAACGGCGGCCGTCAGCCTCGAGAACTCGTCGTGTGCGGCCATGGTCGGGACTCGCTTCGCTGTCCCGACTCTATCTCGATCTCGACCGTTCGGACGGCGCTACCGCGCAGTGGTGCACTTTCGGACGGCGGAGCCTCCGAAAGTGCACCACTGGCTACAGCCAGCCGCCGCGGGCGGTGATGTCGGTGGCGCCGTCGACGGCGTCGTGGGTGCAGCTGAAGCCGACGACGGTGCGGCCGTCCGCCAGCTCCACGCTGGTCAGCGCCATCGGCGCCGGCAACGCAGCGAGGAAGGTGCCGAGCCCGGCGGCGGGGACGCGGAAGACCTCGCCGCGGATCGGAGCACCGAGACCGGGACCGCGACGCACCAGCCCGGGCTTCGGGGGAACGGTGTCGAGCGCGTACAACCGGTACGCGTCGGTGGTGGTGACGGTGCCGGTGAAGCGGGCACCGATCTCCTCGAGCTGGAAGTGCAGCGGCTGTCCCCGCAGGTGCGCGCCGAACACGGCCAGGTCCACTCCCCCGTCGACGAGAGCGGGTGCGTCGACGCCGAGCAGGCGGGCCGAGAGGTCGACGGCCACCTGGTCACCGAACGCGGGGACCACGAACATGACGCCGAACGGATTGCCTTCCGCGGTCGGTGTTCCCGGCACCGCGACGGCCGCCATGTCGAGCAGGTTGCAGAAGTTCGTGTAGGTGCCCATCCGTCCGTTGATCGCGATCGGGTCGGCCTGCACCGCGGCGATCGTCGGGTGCTCCGTGGAGGTCGGCAGCAGCAGCGCGTCGCAGCCGGCGAGGACGGCCGCGGCATCGCGCTTGGTGCGCAGCAGCGCGTCGAGGTCGCCGACCAACCGGTGCGCCGCGGGCGCCTTGGCGCCGGCGACGATGGACGCGACGGTGGGATCCGCTCCTGCGGGCGCGGATTCGAGGAACTCTCCGACCGCGGCGTACCGCTCGGCGACGACGGCGCCGTCGTAGAGCAGGCGGGCGGCCGCGAGCAGACCGGAGACGTCGACGGTCCGGGTCCGCACGCCGGTGGCCTCGAGCGCGGCGACGGTCTCCCCGAAGGCGGTCAGGTATTCGGGGCACAGCGGCGCCAGGTCCTCGATCCGCGGGATCGCGACGACCGGCGCGGCCGGGGCGGCGAGCCGGACGTCCGCCGGCCAGACCCGCGAGCGCGGATCCCGCGGCTCGGGACCGGTCATCACCCGCGCCGCCGTCACGGCCGAGCCGAGATCGGCGGCGAACACCGTCAGGCAGTCGTAGTCGACGCACGCGGGCACGACACCGTGAGTGGAGACGATGCCGAGCGAGAGTTTGAGGCCGACGATTCCGTGGAAGGCGGCGGGCACCCGGCCCGACCCGGCGGTGTCGGTGCCGATGCCGATGTCGGCGATGCCGAGGGCGACGGCGGCGGCGGATCCGGAACTCGACCCGCCGGAGACCCGTTCGGGATCCCAGGAGCAGCGCACCGCGCCGTACGGGCTGCGGGTGCCGACCAGTCCGGTGGCGAACTGGTCGAGGTTGGTCTTGCCGAGGACCACCGCGCCCTGCTCGACGAGACGCGCGACGCCGCTGGCCGTCTCCTGTGCGGGATAGGCGAATTCGGGGCACGCCGCGGTCGTCGGCAGACCGGCGACGTCGACATTGTCCTTGACGGCCACCAGCAGCCCGGCCAGCGGCAGGGTCTGCCCGGCCGCGACCCGCTCCTCGACCGCCCGGGCGTCGGCGAGGACGTCGGTCTCGCTGCGCAGCGTGATCCACACCTCGGGCCGGTCGACCTCGGCGATGCGACGGAAGGCCTGCGCCACCCGCTCGGTGGGCGAGGACGCCCCGTCCAGTACAGCGACGCTGCTGACTGCGTTCATGTTCACACTGCTCCAATCACCACGAGCGGGGTTCCCGGCTGCACCTGCGCACCCGGTTCGACGAGCACCTCGAGCACGGTCCCCGCACTCGTGAAGGGTACTGACATCTCCAGTTTCATCGCCTCGAGCACCACGGCGTCCTGGCCGGGTTCGACGACGTGGCCGGGCTCGACCGCGACCCGCCACACGGTGCCGACCATCGGTGCCTCGACCGCGACGGCGCCCGGCGGCAACTCCAGTTCCGGGGTCGCGGGGACCGGGTCGGCGGCGACCTCGACGCGGTCGAACTCCCCCGCCGCGCGCCACGCCTCCTTCTCCGTCTCGAAGGCGGTGGCCTGCCGCGCGTTGAACGCGGCGATCGAGTCGGCGTTGTCGGCGAGGAAGCGCAGGTGGTCGGCGAGGGCGAAGGTGCCGTCGGCGATCTCGGCGTCGAACCGCCCGGCTTTCGCCTCGGCCCGGTACTCGGTGAGCTGCTCCGGGGTGACCGGCTCCCACACGATGCGGTCGAAGAAGCGGAACAGCCACGGCTTGCCCTGCTCGAACGGGCCCTGCTGGCGGTAGCCGGACCAGATCGGGACGGTGCGGCCGATCAGCTGGTACCCGCCGGGCGACTCCATTCCGTAGACGCACAGGTACTTTCCGCCGATGCCGACCGCGTCGGACGGCGTCCACGTCCGCGCCGGATTGTACTTGGTGGTCACGAGGCGGTGCCGCGGGTCGAGCGGAACGGCCAGCGGTGCACCGAGATACACGTCGCCGAGACCGAGAACCACGTACTCGGCGTCGAACACGGCGTCACGCACCTGGTCGACGGAGTCGAGACCGTTGATCCGGCGGATGAACTCGGTGTTCGACGGCAGCCACGGCGCGGTGTCGCGGACACCGGCGCGGTAGCGGTCGATCGCCTCGGCGATGGACGGGTCGTCGAACGAGAGCGGCAGCCGGATCGTGCGGCTGGGCACCACCAGATCGCCGGTGGCGGGGAGCAGTTCCTCGATGTCCTGCAGGACGTCGAGGAGTGCGCCGACGGGCAACACGTCGGGATCGAAGTGCAGGTGCAGCGACCGGACTCCGGGGGTGACGTCGATCAGGCCGCGCAGGGTCCGTTCGGCGAGCGCCACCGACAGCGCGTGCACCCGCATCCGCAGCCCCAGGTCGAGTTCCATCGCGCCGTACTCGACGAGCAGGTTGTCGTCGCCGCCGCGCAGGTACACCACCTCGGGCCGGTCCAGGATCGCGCCGCGACGGGCCAGGAGACCGCCGTCGGAGGAGGTGGCGTGCGCCTGCGACGGCGGAAGCATCGCCGCACGAACGGTGTTCGCCGACCGCAGCATCGCGGCGCCGGACTCGGTGACGGGCACGAACCGGACCGCGTCGCCGGGGCGGATCTGGCCCAGCTTCCAGCGGTGCGCGCTGGTGACGGTCAGCGGGCACGCGAACCCTCCGAGGCTGGGGCCGTCGGGGCCGAGCAGGATCGGGGTGTCGCCGGACACGTTCAACGCGCCGACGCTGTACGGGTTGTCGTGCAGGTTCGACGGGTGCAGACCGGCTTCGCCGCCGTCGGTGCGCGACCACGTCGGCTTCGGGCCGTCGAGCCGGATCCCGGTCCGGTTGGCGTGCGCGGCGGCGGTCCAGGTGGTGTCGTAGAACTGCGCCATGTCGGCGGAGGTGAAGTACGACGGGGCAGGCTGCGGACCCTCCGTGACGGCCAGGTGCCAGGTGTGGGCGAACACGGGCCGGCACTCGGGCAGAACAGGATTCGAGTCGGTGAGGCCCTCCACCACGGCGACCGTCAACACGTCGCCGGTGGCCAGCGCCCGGCCGGTGAGCCCGCCGAACCCGCCGAGGGTGAATGTCGATGCGCTGCCCAGGTAGTGCGGGGCGTCGATGCCGCCGCGGACGGCGAGGTAGGTGCGCAGACCCTCGCCCGCGGGGCTGCCGATGTCGAGGACGCCGCCGGCCGGGATCGTCACCGGCTCCCACATCGGCACGGGCGTCCCGTTCACCGTGACCGGCGCCGGCGCTCCGCCGAGGCACACGACGGCGGCCTCGGAGAACTCCAGTTGCGGCCCGTGCAGCGTGCATTCGAGGCCGACGGCGTCGGCGGGGTTGCCGACGGCGGCGTTGACGAGGGTGAACGACAGATCGTCCATCGGGCCCGACGGCGGGATGCCCACCTCCCAGTATCCGAGCCGGCCCGGATGGTCCTGCAGCGTCGTCATCGTCCCCGCGCGCAGCACGTCCAGCCGCGCGCCGCCGACGCGCAGGTGGGCGAGGGTACCGGTGGTGTGGGCGGCGTCGAGAACCTCGCGCAGCACCGAGATCGCGCGCAGCTGGGGCAGGTTCGTCGCGATGCCGTACACGGCCGTCTCGTCGAGAGCTGCCCCGAGCGCCGCGAACGCACCCGCACGGGTGGTCGCGGAGGTGACGATCTTCGCGATCATCGGGTCGTAGTGCTCACTGACCTCCGTGCCTGTGTCCACCCACGTCTCCACCCTGGTGTGCGCGGGGAACTCGACGCTGGTGAGCAGTCCGGCGGACGGCCGGTAGTCGCGGCCGGGATCCTCCGCGTAGACGCGGGCCTCGACGGCATGGCCGCGGATCGCCGGACCGGTGTCGGGCAGGTCGTCGAGCATCGACGCGTCCCCGCCGGCCAGCCGGAGCATCCACGCGACGAGGTCGACGCCCGTCACCTCCTCGGTGACGGGATGCTCCACCTGCAACCGGGTGTTCATCTCCAGGAACGACGCCTCGCCGCGGTCCACGTCGTACACGAACTCGACGGTGCCCGCCGAACGGTAGCCGACCGACACTGCCAGGGCCCGGGACGACGAGAGCAGTTGTTCGACAACGGCATCGGACAGGCCGGGGGCGGGAGCCTCCTCGACCACCTTCTGGTTGCGACGCTGCAGCGAGCAGTCCCGCGTGCCGAGGCTGACGGTGCGCCCCGCGCCGTCCCCGAACACCTGGACCTCGACGTGCCGGGCGTGGGCGACGAACCGCTCGAGGAACACGCCGGACGAGGAGAAGTTCGCGGCCGCGAGGCGCTGCACCCGGTCGTACGCGCCGCGCAGCTCGGCGGCGTCGAAGCAGGCCTGCATGCCGATACCGCCACCGCCGCCGACCGCCTTGAGCATCACCGGGTAGCCGACCTGCTCGGCGGCGGCCAGGGCCTCGTCGACGGTACCCAGCATGCCGCTGCCCGCGACCAGCGGGACACCGACCGCGCGGGCCGCCTCGCGGGCCGAGTGCTTGTTGCCGAACACCCGCAGCTGCTCCGGGGTCGGGCCGGCGAACGCGATTCCGGCGGCCTCGGCCGCGGCCGCGAACGCGTCGTTCTCCGAAAGGAATCCGTAGCCCGGGTGGATCGCGCCGGCACCCGACGCGAGGGCCGCCTCGATCACGGCGTCCGCCCGCAGGTACGACTCCTGCGCGGGCGCCGGTCCGAGCCGCACCGCCACGTCCGCCATCTCCACGTGCGCCGCCGCCGCGTCCGCGTCGGAGTACACCGCCACCGTCTTGATACCGAGGATGTGGGCGGATCGCATGATCCGGCAGGCGATCTCACCGCGGTTGGCGACGAGGAGGGTGTCGAACGAGAGGGACGTCATGTCAGTACCTTTCGAGGTCGGGTCAGTCGCGGACGGCATTGGCCATGCGCGCCATGGCCAGTGCCTGCTGTGCGCGCTCGATCACGACCGCGCGGGATTCGTCGATGTGCGCGAGCAGGGCGTCGTGGGCGCGCTGGAGGTGACCGTCGAGGACGAGCTCGGCGACGGTGATGTGCTCGGCGACCGTCGCGGCCATCCGGTCGGGGGTGAGGTAGTCGAACATCCGCACCGGGCGCACCTTCGCGTTCACGCCCGCGAGCGCGTCGACGAGTGCACCGTTGCCGGAGGACGCGAGGAGCGTGATGTGGAACCGTTCGTCGAGTGCGACGAAGCCCGCATCCGGTTCGGGCATGTCGTCACGGTATCCGTGCCACAGTTCCAACTCGGGACCGAGCACCGCCGGGTCGTGGCTGCCGGCACCGCCACCGAGGATCCGCTTGATCCCACGCATCTCCAAGGTGATTCGCAGTTCGTACAGGTCCGCGAGGTCGTCGAGCCGCGGCCGGTACGGGAACAGCCCGTGTTCGTCGCGTTCGACCAGCCCGTCGGCCTGCAGTCGGGCCAGCGCCTCGCGCACCGGTGTCCGCGACACCCCGTACAGTTCGGCGAGTCGCTCCTCCCCGAGCCGCTCGGACGGCCCGATCCGTCCACTCATCAGGTCACCGCGCAGCGCCCGGTACACCCGCTCGCGCAGGGTGCCACCGGGGTTCGCGAGGACGGCATCGTTGTCGTCCACGTCCCTCCCCGTCATGATCAGATGGCCATCGCTGCGCGGACGGCGTCGGCGGACTCGGCGCCCCCGGTTCCGGTGGAGGTGACGTACCCGGCGGCGAGGACGCTGTAGTGCTGGGCGGCTTGCAGCGCGAACCCGATGTGCTGCTCGACCAGGAGCACGCTCAGGTCGCCGCGGCGGGTCAGGTCGACGATGGTGCGTTCGATCTCGGCGACGACGTTCGGCTGGATGCCCTCGGTGGGTTCGTCGAGGATCAGCACCTTCGGTTCGGTGATCAGTGCCCGCGCGATCGCCAACTGCTGCCGCTGCCCGCCGGAGAGCAGCCCGGCGCGGCGGTCGAGCAGCCCGGTCAGCGCCGGGAACAGGTCGAGTGCCTCGGCGATCAACGCCTTGCCCCGCTTGCGTCCGTCGGCGACCACCTGCAGGTTCTCCGCCGTGGTGAGCTGTCCGAACGACTGCTGCCCCTGCGGCACGTACGCCAGGCCGCGGGCCACGCGGGCGCTGGGCCGCAGCCCGGTGATGTCCTCGCCGCCGAACAGGATCTTGCCCGAGTCGGTCTTGATCAACCCGACCGCGGCCCGCAGCAGGGTCGTCTTGCCGGCACCGTTGTGCCCCATCACCGCGGCCACCCCACCGTCGGGGACGGTCAGCGAGACCCCGTGCACGACCTCGGTGCGGCCGTATCCGGCACGGACGTCGACGAGTTCGAGCATCGTCATGCCTCCTCCTGTGAATGTGCCGAGTCCCCTGCGGTCCCGAGGTAGACGGCCTGGACCTTCGGATCGGCCTGCACCTGCGTGACGGTGCCCTCGGAGAGCACCTTCCCCGCGGCGAGGACGGTCACCGACGTCGCGAACGCCCGCATGAAGTCCATGTCGTGTTCGACGACGACGACGGTCCGTTCACCGCCGATGCGTCGCAGCAGGTTGCCGGTCTCCTCGCGTTCCTCGAGGCTCATGCCGGCGACCGGTTCGTCGAGCAGCAGCACATCCGCGTTCTGCACCAGCAGCATGCCGATCTCGAGCCACTGCTTCTGTCCGTGCGCGAGGATCCCGGCCGCCGTGTCGCGCTGTTTCGTCAGGCCGATCGTCTCCAGCGCTTCCTCGATCTGCGGCAGCACGTGCGTGCGGCGCCGCAGCAGCGTCCACGCCGAACGCCCGGCGCCGGCGGCGATGTCGAGGTTCTGCAGTACCGACAGTTCCTCGAACACGCTCGCCGTCTGGAAGGTGCGCCCGACGCCGAGGCGGGCGATGTGGTGCACCTTCTTCCCGACCAGTTCGACACCCGACTTGGACACGGACCCCGTCGCGGGCACCAGACCGGTGATCGCGTCGACCAGGGTGGTCTTGCCCGCACCGTTCGGGCCGATCAGGAACCGCAGGTCACCCTGCAGCAGCATCAGATCCACGTTGTCGACGGCCTTGAATCCGTCGAAACCGACCGACAGACCGCGGATCTCGAGGTACTCGCTGGACATGCCGGCGTTGCCGCCTGCCTCCGGAGCCTTGTGGGCGTGCATCGTTTCGCTCATTCAGGACACCTTCACCGGTTCGGGCCGCGCGGACGTCGCGGCGGTGGCATCGGCCGGGGGCTGCGCCCCGGGCCTGCGGCGACGCAGCATCATCACCAACCCGGCGACGCCGGCCGGGAAGAATCCGACGACCACGACGAACAGCAGACCCTGCGCGTAGATCCAGCCGGACGGGAACGACTCGGAGAACGCGGACTGCGCCCACGCCACGCCGATCGCGCCGAGTACCGGGCCGAGCAGGGTCGCGCGGCCGCCGATCGCTACCCCGATCAGGAAGGCCAGCGACGGAACGATGCCCACGTCCGCCGGGGAGATGATCCCGACGATCGGCACGAACAGCGCGCCCGCGATGCCGGCGAGGAACGCGGCGACCACGTAGGCGACGAGCTTGACGTTGGCCGGGTCGTAACCGAGGAACCGGACCCGTTCCTCCTGATCGCGTACCGCGACGAGCAGTTCGCCGTACCGCGAGTACATCAGCTGCCGGATCAGTGCCACCGACAGCAGCAGCACCGCCGCGGCGATGAAGAACAGCATCCGCTTGTTCGCCGGGTCGGCCAGGTTGAACCCGAAGAACGTCCGGAACCGGTTGAGGCCGTTGCTGCCACCGATGGACTGCTGGCCGACCAGCAGGATCGCGAATGCCGCCGCCAGGGCCTGCGAGAGGATCGCGAAGTAGGCGCCCTTGACCCGCCGCTTGAACACGCCGAGCCCGAGTACCAGCGCCACCAGCGCGGGCAACAGCAGAACCGCGCCGAGTGCGAAAACCGGTGACGCGAACGGCTTCCAGTACCCGGGCAGTTCCGTCATGCCCGCGATCTGCATGAAGTCCGGCACCGCGTCCCCGCGCAGCTGCGCGTCGGCGATCTTGAGGTGCATCGCCATCGCGTAGGCGCCGATACCGAAGAACACGCCCTGCCCGAGGGTGAGCATTCCCCCTCGGCCCCAGGCCAATCCGATACCGACGGCCACGATCGCGAAGCACAGGAACTTGCCGAGCAGACCGAGCCGGAAGTCGGACAGCGCCGCGGGCGCCACCCCGAACAGGATCACCGCGGCCAGGGCGAACCCGCCCCACACCCGCACCTTGGGATTCGTCAGCACGCTCACACCAGGCTCCTCGTCTTGACAGCGAACAGGC
This sequence comes from Rhodococcus sp. NPDC003318, assembly GCF_042879035.1. Taxonomy (NCBI): domain Bacteria; kingdom Bacillati; phylum Actinomycetota; class Actinomycetes; order Mycobacteriales; family Nocardiaceae; genus Rhodococcus; species Rhodococcus sp. NPDC003318. Next base: position 67,838 of record NZ_JBIAOU010000013.1, read on the forward strand.
CCTGCGGCCGGACCTGGAGGAAGACCACGATGATCACGAACACGATCACCTTCGCGATCGACGCCGTGGTCGAGTACTCGATGAACGAATTGAGGATGCCGAGGGCGAACGCCGCGATCACCGCCCCCTTCATCTGACCGAGACCACCGACGACGACCACCAGGAACGCGTCGATCAGGTAGAACTGCCCGATCGTCGGGCTCGTCGACCCGATCAACGTCAGCGCCACACCCGCCACACCCGCCAGACCCGACCCGATGAAGAACGTCGTCACATCGGTGCGCCGCGACGAGATGCCGCTGGTCTCGGCGAGATCCCGGTTCTGCACCACCGCCCGCATCCGCCGGCCCATCGGCGACCGCTTGACCGCCGTCGCCAGCACCGTCACCGCGACGACCGCCAGCACCAGGATGAAGATGCGGGTCTTCGGCACCACCGCGCCGAGGATCTCCACACCACCCGAGAGCCACTGGGGAGCAACAACATTGACCGCGGGCGCCCCGAAGATGTCCCGCGCCAGCTGCTGCAGGATCAACCCCACACCGAAGGTCACCAGCAGCGTGTCCAGTGGGCGGTGGTACATGCGCTTGATCAGCGTCGTCTCGAGCAGTGCGCCCATGAGGCCACCGACGACGAACCCGACCAGCAGGGACACCAGCAGCGAGCCGGTGGCACTCGAGATCACCTGCTGCACCACGTATGCCGTGTACGAGCCCGCCATGATGAACTCACCGTGGGCCATGTTGATCACGCCCATCTGGCCGAACGTCAACGACAGCCCCAGCGCCGCGAGCAGCAGGATCGACCCGATGCTCAGACCCGTGAACAGCTGTCCGATCACGACATCCACGATGTACTCCCTCCCCGCCGGTCGGCTTCGTCGCGGCCCACCACTACTGCTTGCTCATGTCCGCGGCCCACGGGTACGACTCGAGGTACGGGTCCGGGGTGATCGGCTGACCCGAGTCCCACACCGTGTAGATCAGGCCGTCGCCGCGGATCTCACCGATCCGCGCCGTCTTCGTGATGTGGTGGTTCGACCCGTCGATCGTGACCGTGCCCTCCGGCGCGTCGAACGTCACGCCGTCCGCGTTGGCCTGAATGTCCGCCACGGCAAAGGAGTTCGCCTTCTCGACCGTGTTCTTCCACAGGTAGACCGAGGTGTACGCCGCTTCCATCGGGTCCGAGGTGGGCTTGTTCTGGCCGTACTTGGCCTTGTACGCCTCGACGAACGTCTTGTTCTCGGGGCTGTCGATGGTCTGGTAGTAGTTCCACGCGGTCAGCTGGCCCTCGATGTTCTGCACACCGATGCCACCGACCTCCTCCTCCGCGATGGACACCGACACGACCGGCATGTCCTGCGCGGTCAGACCGACGTTCTTGTACTCGCGGAAGAACGCGACGTTGGAGTCGCCGTTGAGGGTGTTGAACACGGCGTCGGCGTCGGCGGTGCGGACCTTGTTGACGATCGTCGAGAAGTCGGTGGAGCCGAGCGGGGTGTAGTCCTCGCCCTTGATCTCGATACCGTTGGCCGCGGCGTAGGCCTTGATGATCCGGTTCGCGGTCTGCGGGAAGACGTAGTCGCTGCCGACGAGGTACAGGGACTTGACGCCCTTCTCCTCGAGATAGTCCAGTGCCGGGATGATCTGCTGGTTCGTGGTGGCGCCGGTGTAGAAGATGTTCTCCGAGTCCTCGAGGCCCTCGTACTGCACCGGGTAGTAGAGCAGCGCGTTGTTGTCCTCGAACACCGGCAGCATCGCCTTGCGGCTCGACGACGTCCAGCCGCCGAAGACGGCCGCGACGCAGTCGCTGCTGATCAGCTTCTCGGCCTTCTCGGCGAACACCGTCGGCTCCGACGCGCCGTCCTCGCCGACGACCTGGATCTGCTTGCCGAGCACACCGCCGGAGGCGTTGATCTCCTCGACGGCCAGCGCGATGGAGTCGCGGACGGTGACCTCGGAGATCGCCATCGTCCCCGACAGGGAGTTGAGCGAGCCGACCTTGATCGTGTCGCCGGAGGTGTCGACGCACGAGGTCGCGGTGGACTCGCCGGACGCGGTGTCGGATGCCTTGCTGCCGCAGCCGGTCAGCACGAGGCCGAGCGCGGCGACGGCGGCGGGAGTCGCGAGGGCGCGCTTCGAGAGGTGACGCATGTACGGGCCTTTCGGTCGAGAACGTGCGAGGGGAGGACCTGCTGGTGAAGCCTGTATCCGGTCGGCGTATACAGCGAGGTATTCGCGACGAGTGCAGACATTAGGCGGAAGTTGTTGCCCCGGAATGTCTGTCGATCACCAGTTGGTTGCACAGATTTCTACGACGTAAACAAGCCCTCACGGGGAGTCCCCGGCACGGGTGGGCGACGCCGCCGGCCAGCCACCGGTGGGGTCGATCACGGTAGATCACGAAGGGGTTTCAGTGCATTCGAACCGTCACCGAAGGCGCGGCTCCACGCGGTACAGATCACTGATCTGTTCCGAGATCGTCAATTCGACCCATCAGGAGCTGAATCATGAATCTCAAGAAGATTGCAGCCGGGCTCGCCGTCAGCGGCGGAGTCGCCACGGCCATGACGTTCGGTGGCGGTCAGGCCTCAGCTGAGCCCGTGACGTTCTACGGGTGCGTATTCCCCTACTACGGTGTTCTCTACTTCGTCACCACCAACGAGCCGAACCCGGGCGCATGCGGTCCCGGCGCGCCGATCTCGTTCCCGGGCGACGACGAGGGCAACCCGCTGCCTCCCACCGGCAGTAGCGGCTCGTCGGGGTCCTCCGGCGGGTCGTCTGGATCCTGACGCGGCAGCCGTGGTAGCCGAGAATTCGGCGAAAGCGAGCCGCCCACCACGGAATGTCGTGGTGGGCGGCTCGTGGGGAGAAAGCGGCCGAACGCCTAGAAGTTGATCATGTGACCGGCGAGGCCGTGGATGGCCTCCTGCAGCGCCTCCGACAGGGTCGGGTGCGTGTGCACGTTGCGGGCCAGCTCGTTGACGGTCAGATCCCACTTCTGCGCGAGGGTCAGCTCGGGCAGCAGCTCGGAGACGTCGGGGCCGATCAGGTGGCCGCCGATGAGCTCGCCGTGGGTCTTGTCCGCGATCAGCTTGACGAAGCCGGTCGGGTCGGCCAGGCCGTGCGCCTTGCCGTTCGCGGTGAACGGGAAGGTCGCGACCTTCACGTCGTAGCCCTCCGCCCGCGCCTGCTCCTCGGTCAGACCGAAGCTGGCGACCTGCGGCTGGCAGAACGTGGCGCGCGGCATCATCCGGTAGTCGCCCAGCTCGAGCGTCTCGGCTCCGCCGATGGTCTCGGCCGCGACGACGCCCTGCGCCTCCGCGACGTGCGCGAGCTGCAGCTTGGCGGTGACGTCACCGATCGCGTAGATGCCGGGCACGTTGGTGCGCATCCGCTCGTCGATCGCGATGGCGCCACGGTCGGTGAGCGCGACACCGGTGTTCTCCAGGCCGAAGCCGGTCACGTTCGGAGCGAAGCCGACGGACTGCAGGACCTTGTCGACGACGACCGTCTCGACCACACCGGACTTGTTGTCCTTGATCGCGACGGTGACCTTGGCGCCGTCGTCCTCGATGGTCTGGACAGCGGCGCCGGTCTTGATGGTGACGCCGAGCTTCTTGTACTGCTTGGCGATCTCCTTGGAGACGTCCGCGTCCTCGTTCGGCAGGGCGCGGTCGAGGAACTCGACGATGGTGACGTCGACCCCGTAGTTCTTCAGGACGTAGCCGAACTCCATACCGATGGCGCCCGCGCCGACGATGAGGATGGAACCGGGCAGGTCACGGGTGAGGATCTGCTCCTCGTAGGTGACGACGTTGCGGCTGAGCGAGGTGCCGGGCAGCAGCTTGGTCGTGCTGCCGGTGGCGATGATGACGTTGTCGAAGGTGACCGACTCGGTGCCGCCCTTGCTGAGCGCGACGTCGATGGCGTTCGGGCCGGTGAACGTGCCGCGGCCGTCGAACTCGTCGATCTTGTTCTTCTTCATCAGGAAGTGGACGCCCTTGACGCGGCCGTCCGCGACCTGGCGGCTGCGGTCGAATGCCGCGCCGAAGTCGAAAGACGCCTCCCCCGAGATGCCGAAGGTCTTGGCCTCTTTGGTGAAGATGTGCGCAAGTTCGGCATTGCGGAGAAGGGCCTTGGACGGGATGCAGCCCACGTTCAGGCAGACACCGCCCCAGTACTTCTCTTCGATGATGGCGGTTTTCAGGCCCAGCTGCGCCGCGCGGATGGCTGCGACATACCCACCGGGACCGGCACCGAGGACAACGACGTCATAGTGTGAGGTCACGAGCTACCAGCGTAGTCCTGCCCCGATTCGCTGTCCCGGCACGGTCCCCTTACCGGCCGGTAGGGACCGGTGTTCGGCCCCGGTGTCGTCCGCGTGGGCCACATTGTCGACGAATCCTGCACGGAACCGGGCACAACGGCGTCGCGGGCGACGAGAATCGTCACCGGTGGTCGTGGGCCCGTCAGGACCGGGTCCACGACCACCCTCCACGCCGGGATCGGCGCCCCGCAACCTTAACCTGGCTAAGCACCCGGGGCTCCGGTACAAAGGTTGCAGGACCAGGGCCGTCGTCGCTCCGACGCCATCCCACGACTGTCAAAGGTTTCCTCATGCCTCGGATCTCCACCCGCGCGCGCACGCTCGCCGTGGTCACCGCGCTGACCACCCTGCCGCTGTTCGTCGCACCGGCCCTCGCGACGGCGGCACCGACCGTGCGCACCGCCGTGAGCGGCGACGCGTCGTACCTCGAACGGATCGACCGGGACAGTGACCGCCTGGTGACCGCGCAGGTGTACTCCGCGGCGATGGACCGCGTGATCCCGGTCGAGGTCATCCTGCCCGCCGACACCAGCGCACCGCGGCCCACGCTGTACCTCCTCAACGGCGCGGGCGGCGGCGAGGACTCCGCGACCTGGCAGCAGCGGACCGACGTGATGGACTTCTTCGCGGACAAGAACGTCAACGTGGTGACCCCCATCGGCGGCGCGTTCAGCTACTACACGGACTGGGAGAAGGACGACCCGGAGCTCGGCCGCAACAAGTGGACGACCTTCCTCACCCGGGAACTGCCGCCGATCATCGACGACGCGTTCGACACCACCGGCGTCAACTCGATCGCCGGCATCTCGATGGCCGGCACCTCCGTGCTGAACCTCGCGATCGACGCACCCGGCCTGTACGAGAGCGTCGGCGCCTTCAGCGGCTGCGCCGAGACCTCGACCGAATCCGGTCAGTTCTACGTCCGCGCCGTGGTCGAGTCCCGAGGCGGCGGCGACGCGACCAACATGTGGGGCCCGTACGACGGCCCGGGCTGGCCGGCGAACGACCCGGTCGTCAACGCGGAGAAGCTGCGCGGCCTGCAGTTGTTCATCTCCTCCTCGTCCGGACTGCCCGGCGACCACGACACCCTCACCTCCCCCGGGATCAACGGCAACGCGGCCGTCCTGGCCAACCAGGTGATCCTCGGCGGCGTCATCGAGGCCGCCGCGAACCAGTGCACCCACAACCTGCAGAACCGGCTCTCCGACCTCGGGATCCCCGCCACCTTCGACTTCCGCCCGGCGGGCACCCACTCGTGGGGCTACTGGCAGGACGCCCTGCACGAGGCGTGGCCGATGCTGGCCGCGTCGATCGGCGCGTAGGTTCCGCTGCGCCACCACGAGAAGGGCCCCGCACCGTCCGTGCGGGGCCCTTCTCGTCGGCCGGTCCCGGCGTACCCGGACGTCGAGTGTGCGGTCGCACGATCGACGACGAGTTCGACCCGCCGCGCCTCATCAGACGCCGCGGGGTATCAATGACGCATGGCATCCGACCCCACCGACCCGCATCTCTGGCTCGAGGACGTCACCGGCGAGGACGCCCTCGACTGGGTACGCGAACGCAACGCCCGCACCGTCGCCGAGTACACCGACAACCCGGAGTTCACCGGCCTGCGCGACCGGATCCGGGCGGTGTTCGACACCGACGCCCGCATCCCCTACGTGCGACGCCGCGGTGCGTGGCTGTACAACTACTGGCGCGACGCCGACCACGTGCGCGGCCTGTGGCGGCGCACGACGATGGACTCGTACCGCACGGACTCCCCCGACTGGGAGGTTCTCGCCGACCTGGACGCGATCGCCGACGCCGAAGGCGAGAACTGGGTGTGGTCCGGCGCGCTGGTGCTGCGGGCCGACGACGCCACCGACCAGACCCGCGCGCTGGTCAGCCTGTCGCGCGGCGGAGCCGACGCCGTCGTGATCCGCGAGTTCGACCTCGCGAACCGGCGGTTCGTCCCGGCCGAGGAGGGCGGCTTCTTCCTGCCCGAGGCGAAGTCCGACATCGACTGGATCGACATCGACACCGTCTACGTCGGCACCGACACCGGGCCCGGCACGCTCACCGACTCCGGCTACCCGAGGATCGCGCTGCGGTGGCGCCGCGGCACCGACATCGGTTCGGCGGACCCGGTGTTCGAGGGCGAGCACACCGACGTCGCGGTGTCGGCCTGGTACGACCGCACCCCCGGATTCGAGCGCAGCTTCGCCGAGCGGTCCGTCGACTTCTTCACCTCGCAGCGGTACGAGATCGCGTCCGACGGCACCCTCGTCCGGATCGAAGCCCCCGAGGACGCCCGGGTGTCGGTGCACCGCGAGTGGCTGCTGATCCGGGTGCGGTCGGACTGGACGGTCGACGGGATCACCCACCCGGCGGGCACCCTGCTCGCGGCCCGCTACGCCGATCACCTCGCCGGCTCCCGCGACCTGACGGTGCTCTTCGCGCCCGATGCGCACACCTCGCTCGAGCAGTACGTGTGGACCCGCAACCACCTGCTGCTGGTGACGCTGTCGGACGTGCAGACCAGGCTGCGGGTGCTCACCCCCGGCGCGGACGGCTGGACGGACACCCCACTGGACGGCGTCCCCGAGCTCACCTCGACCGACGTGATCGACGTCGACCCGGTCGAGTCCGACGAGTTCTTCCTCAACTCCAGCGGATACCTGACGCCGGCGACGCTGCTGCACGGGTACGTCGGCGCACCGATCGAGGCGCTCAAGCAGGCACCCGCCTTCTTCGACACCGCGAATCTGTCCGTCGCGCAGCACTTCGCGACCTCCGACGACGGCACCGCGGTGCCCTACTTCGTGGTGCGCCGCGACGGCGCCGGGCCGGGTCCGACGTTGCTGTACGGCTACGGCGGCTTCGAGAACTCGATGCTCCCCGGCTACGGCGGAGCCCTCGGCCTCGGCTGGCTCGAACGCGGCGGAACCTACGTCGTCGCGAACATCCGCGGCGGCGGCGAGTACGGACCGTCGTGGCACACCCAGGCACTGAAGGCCGGACGGCACAAGGCGTTCGAGGACTTCGCCGCCGTCGCCCGCGACCTCGTCGACCGCGGCGTCACCACGGTCGCGCAACTCGGCGCGCAGGGCGGCAGCAACGGCGGACTGCTGATGGGTGTCATGCTCACCCGCTACCCGGAGCTGTTCGGCGCCGTCGTCTGCCAGGTGCCGCTGCTGGACATGCGCCGCTACCACCTGCTGCTCGCGGGCGCGTCGTGGATGGCCGAGTACGGCGACCCCGACGACCCCGCCCAGTGGGAGTTCATCGGGCAGTACTCGCCGTACCAGAACACCGACCCCGACCGCGCGTACCCGCCCGTGCTGATCACCACCTCCACCCGCGACGACCGGGTGCACCCCGGCCACGCCCGCAAGATGGCGGCGCAGCTGGAGAAGGAGGGGCACGAGGTCTGGTACTACGAGAACATCGAGGGTGGGCACGGCGGCGCCGCCGACAACGCGCAGCTCGCGTTCAAGTCGGCGCTGGCGTACGAGTTCCTCCGGCGCACCCTGAGCTGACCGCCGAGTGTGCACCTACGGGTGCGTCGCCCGGGGTGGTGGCGTCGGTAGGCGGACACTCGGCGACAAGCGCTCAGCCGAGCGTCACGACGCGGCGCAGTGCCCGCAGGTCCGCGTCGATCCGCCGGAACAGCTGGTACACCGCGATGAAGCCGACGATGCCGCCCAGGCACAGCAGCCGGACCGTGAGATCGACGTAGCCGGGCCGATCGGCGCCCGCGAAGCTCAGTCCCGCGACCCCGATCAGCGGGACCGACGCCGCCACCGCGAGGTAGCGGGTGCTGAGCACCCCGAGCGCGCGCAGGTCACGGCCGTCGTCGCTGTGAATCTCCCCGTGCGACAACAGGACCGGATACAGACTGCGGACGGCGTACAGCGTCAGGAAGAAGTACGGGTACGCGACGGCCACCGCCCCGCACACCGCCAGCGACGTCAGCAGCTGTGTGAAGGTACGGGGCGGAATCTCCCCGGCCACGAGCTGCAGGCTGACCGGATACAGCACACCGGCGACCACCCACAGCGTGAACGCCACGACGACGGCGCGATGCCCGAGCGCGAGAGTGGCCCGCCGGGCCCGGCCGAGGGTCCGCTCGTCGTACACCACGCCCCGTTGGACGTCCCGTGGCACGGTGATCGCGAGCCGGCACCACCACAGGATCAGCAGCGCCCCGAGCGGGAACGCCACCACCCCGATCAGCAGGTGCACCTGTTCGAGGCTCTGCTGAGCCGCCGGGCTCAGGGTGCGGATGATCGTCTCCCGGTTGTAGTAGTAGTTGAAGGCGGTCGCGAGCAGGTTCGGGATGCCGATCGCCGCGAGCACGATCGGCAGTGCCCACGGCACCGCCGCGGACCGTCGGCTCCCGGGACTCGGGTCGACGAGGCCACGGGCCCGCGGGTCGAGGCACAACGCGAACTGGCGGGCGAACTTGCGCCCCGTCGACCACCTCCGGTCCGGCTGCGGCTCGAGCGCGGTCAGCAGCACCCGGCGCAACGCCACGGGACATTCCTCGGGCAGCCGCGCCGCGGTCGCCTCGTCGACACCGGATCGGCGCCGCTCCAGCGCCTCGGCCGGCGTCTCGGCGTCCGGGAAGGGACGCTCGCCCGTCAGCAGTTCCCACATCATCACGCCGAGCGAGTAGATGTCGCTGCGGGTGTCGATCCGGACGCCCGGATCGGCACCCGACGTCGCGCCCGCCGACAGGGCCAGCTGCTCCGGCGACATGTACGCCAGCGACCCGGCCACCACGCCCGTCGACCCCGGTACCGCGACGGTGTCTCCGGAACTGACGTTGAAGTCGGCGAGCTTCGGGATCCCCTCCGCCGTCAACAGCACGTTGGCGGGTTTGACGTCGCGGTGCAGGACCCCCTGTTCGCGGGCGTACTCGAGCGCCTCCGCCAGCCGCAACCCGATCCACGCCACCGTCTCCGGCCACGACAACGCCGCCACCTCGGCCCGCACGCTCGACTCCCCGGGACCGGTCACGCCCTTGCGGGCGAGCTCCCGGTCGATCGAATCGAGCAGCAGTTGCCCGGTTCGGCGCTGCGGGGGCGTCGCCCGGACCATCCGGACGACGTCGAGCAGCGTGCCACCGGGCACGTACTCCATGAACAGCGCCCGCAGCCGGCGGTCCTCGAGCACCCGCTGGTCGTAGACCCGCACGATGTACGGGTGGTCGAGCTGGGCGAGGGTCTGCGGCTCCGCCCCGACGTTGCGGGACAGCTTCAACGCCACCCACCGCTGCATCGCGGTCTGCCGCGCGAGGAACACCCGGGCGAACGCCCCGTGCCCGAGTTCGGCGACCAGATCGAAGTCGTCGAGGCGTTCGCCGACCTGCAGCTCCCCGCTGTCCGGCAGCGCCGACGGGCCGCTGTCGCCGGACCGCGGGTCGTGCTCGAGCAGCCACGCGAAACGCTCCGCCTGCTCCGGGAACTCGGCGACGTAGTCGTCGGCGCGGACGTCCTCACCGGCGAGGCGCCGGACGCGGTACTCCTCGTAGATCAACTCGGGCGGAATCGGGCCGGTGAGCAGTTCCGGGAACTCGAGGCAGTAGTCGGCGATCCGTTTCGGCCTGCGCACCCGGATCCACCGGTACGCGAGGTCGACCATGACGAGTTCGATCAGTGCGGCACGCCGGATCGCGTCGGTGTCGGGAAGGTAGTCCCGCAGGTCGTCGGGTGGACGGTTGTCCTCCTCCCACTCCGCGACCAGCCGCGCGACGCCGGTGTCGACGACGACCCCCGCGCTGGGGCCGCCCGACCGCGACGCCGGTTCGGACCCGGTGCCCCCGGGAGCGAACCGGGCGGCCACACCGAGTTCGGTGAGCGGGCCGCCTGCGACGGTCGCGTCATCGGGAGAATCGCGCTCCGGACACATGGGCGTTCACGTCACTCGCGATCGCGCAGCCACGCCACGATCCGGTCGACCGTGCTCCCGCACTGCCGGATCCAGCCGTTGTGTCCGAGCGGCTCCTGCTGATGCCACGTGGTGACGTCCGCCTTCGGGAGTTTGCGGACCAGGTTGCGGATCGCGGACTTCGGGGCCAGGTCGTCGCCCTCGACCGAGATCGACAGGACCGGCAGGGTGAGCCGGCCGATCCGCTCCTCGTAGTCGATGTCGGCGCCGGCCGGCTCGATCAGTCCGGTCCGCGCGAACCTGGACCAGTCCGAGATCAGCACCTTCGACTGCCTGCCGAACCCGCCGACGTCGAGCCGGTCACCGGGCCAGAATCCGGCGACGTTCGCGGTCACCGACATCGCCGCCGACCCGACCAGCAGACCCGCGCCGCGCACCACACCGTGCCCGCGGTGGAACGGCGAGCCCGACGCCACCAGGATCAGCCCACCCAGACCACCGCGGGCGCGGGCCGCGTACATGACGCCCAACTGCCCACCCATGCTGTGCCCCAACAGGTACGGCGTGCTCTCGTCGAAGTGTTCCCGCACCACCTCGAAGATCGCCGGGTAGTCCACCGACACGAGCTCCTGGTAGCCGTAGGCGCTGTCCGGCCCCGGCCGGGGACGGCTGTCGCCCTGCCCGCGCAGTTCGCCGATCGCCGCGTTGAACCCGCCGTCCACCAGCGCCTGCGCGACGGTGTCGTAGTAGCCGCCCGGCACCCCGAGTCCGGGGAAGATCACCACGACCGGCGCCGCCTCCCGGCCGGCGAACAGTCGCACCGGAACCGTGCTGCCGTCCGGAACCTGAATCGGAATCGTCTCCACAGTTCCATACTCTCGCGGCGGGGACCGCACCGACAGTGGATTGTCAGTAGCTGAAGGTGACCGCTCCCCCGTCGCCGATCCACCGCCACATCGGAACGGTGCCGCCGATCTCGGCGTTCGACACCAGTGCCGCCTCGTCGAGGTGCTTGGCCTCGAAGCAGATCGGGCAGACCAGCAGGCGCCCTCCTGCTGCGTCGAACCGCTTCACCAGATCCGGCAGCGGCGGGCAGCCGCTGCACGCCACCCCGTGGACGGTGCCCTCGACGGCGAGCCGCACCGCCTCCTTGGTCAGGAACATCAGGGTCGATCGACCTCCCTCCGCGGCGCCGACCGCGACGAGGAACGCCACCGTCACCTTCTCCGCGTCCTCGAGGCCCGTGGTCAGGCTGATCACAGCCTTGCCGGAGCTGCCGTTGTCGCCGTTGCCGTTCGTGTTCTCGTTCATGCATCCGAGCATTCGCCGCGGACGGACGCCGGTCATGAGGCATCCGCCTCATTCTCGGGCACTCACTCGCCGGGGCCGACGCCCGCCGGATAGCGCGCCAGGCCGTGGTCGATCGCCGCGAGGGACGCCTGGATCCGGTTGCGGACACCGAGCTTGCCGTAGATCCGCTCGACGTGGTTGCGCACGGTCTTCTCCGAGATGACGAACTGCGCAGCGATCTCCCGGTTCGTGTATCCCTGCGCCACCAACCGCAGCACCTGCACCTCCCGGTCGGTGAGCCCGGCCGGCCACGAGCTGCGGCGCGCGGCACGATGGCCGGCGGCGGCCAGGACGGCGTCCACCGCCTCGGGCTCGAGTCGACCCGCCCGGGCGTCGCCGCGCACCACCTCCGCAGCCTCGTCCGGGGTGTACGCCGGCCGGTACGGTCGCGGTTCGCGCAGACGCTGGTACGCGTCGGCCGCAGCGAGCATCCGCGCCGCGGGATCCAGGTCCGCCGCGGTGGTACCCCGCGGAAACCCGCTGCCGTCGAGCCTCTCCCGATGCGCCGCCGCCACCGCCACGACGTCCGCGAGGCCCTCGACCCGGCTGAGGATTCGCCCCGTCAGATACGGGTACAGCCGCACCCGCTCCCACTCGGACGCCGTCAGCGCCCCCGACTTCTCCCAGATCCGGTTCGACACCCCCATCCGCCCGAGGCCGTGCACCAGCCCCGCCCGGTACAGCCGCCGCTGCTCCCCGTCCGACATCCCACGATGCCGCGCGGCCGCGCGCGCCGACTCCGCGACCGCCCGCGAATGGCCGAGCAGATACGGGCACTTGAGGTCGACGAACTCCCCCATCGCGCCGAGGAACGCGTCGAGCTCGTCGCCGCTCAGCCTCCGGTCGCGGTCCGGGGCCTGATCGAGCGCCTCCGACCACACGTCGCAGTCGAGCAGGCCGCCGGTGATCTCCGCGGCGTCGGCGACGAACGCGTCGACCACCCGCGGACAGAACTGGCTGCCGCGGCGGGCCCGGACGACCTCCACCGAGCGGACCGGTCCCCCGGCCCGCAGGTGCACCTCGGCGACGTCGGCGACCGCGACCATCCGCGACGGCAGCGGGATCGCGTCACCGCGGACGCCGGCGGGCAGCCCCCTGCCGTCCCACCGCTCGAAGGTGAACGCGAGCGCCTCGCCGACCTGCCCGTCCAGCCCGACGCGGTCGGCGAGCACCCGCGCCGAGGCGCAGTGCGAGGAGATCAGGTCCGTGAGCCGGGACCGGGCGGTCACGGTGAACGCGACGGCGCGCAGCCCCCGCGTCCACGCCGACGCGTCCTCGCCGGCGTGCCGCAGGATCAGTCGCAGCATCGGCACACCGACCATCTCGATGTCATAGGTGTCGGCGCGGAACGCGATGTCGTCGCCGACGAGCGCGGCGAGCTCGTGGGAGTCGGCGTGGCATCCGATCCAGCCGACGAGGGTGCCGTAGTAGGCGGCGCCGCGGTCCGCGGCGCCGACCCCGATCCGGTCCGCGAGCCGCGTCGCGATCAGGGACGAGCGCAGCATGTGCTCCATCGGCTGACCGAGCCCGAGGTCGATCGCCAGCGACAGCGCCGCGAGCAGTTCCGCACTCGTGGGGGCGTCCACACGCTTCGGAGCCGCATCCGTCCGGTCCACGGCACCATTCTCACCCCGCCGCCGACTCCGCTCAGCGCAACGGCGCCGACCCCGCTGCTCGCGGGATCGGCGCCGTTGGCGGTCAGCCGGACGTCAGTGCGTCAGATGCCGAGCGTGTTGGCGATCCACGGCCACGACTTGTGCAGGTCGTCCTCCCAGTAGCCCCACGAGTGGGTGCCGTTCGGGCGGAAGTCGAAGGTCGCGGGGATCTGCAACTCCTCGAGGCGCTTGGCCAGGTTGGTCGTGCACAGCAGCGTCGCGCCCTCGATGGCGCCGCCGAGCAGCATCTGGTTGGCCAGCGCGGCCGGGCTGCCTGCCTGCTCGACGGTCTCGTGCGGGCCGGGCAGGCCGTTGCCGGTCGAGACGTAGATCTGGGTGCCGCGCAGCTTCTCGGCGTTGACGACCGGGTCGTTCTCGACCCACGCCGGGTCGTCCGTCGGTCCCCACATGTTCAGGGTGTCGCCGCCGCCGCGGGACTCGACGACGAGCTTGATGTAGGTCTGGCCGGCCTCGGTGCTGGTCTCGGCGCAGCCGCTGTAGCCGGCGACGCTCTTGTACAGGCCCGGTGCCTTGATCGCCAGGTTCAGGACACTGGTTCCGGTCATCGAGATCGCGGCCAGCGAGTTCACGCCGTTGCCGTCGAACGCGGTGTCGATGATCGGCGGGAGCTCTTCGGTCAGGAAGGTCGTCCACTTGTTGCGGCCGAGCTTCGGATCGTCGTTACGCCAGTCGGTGTAGTAGCTGAACGCACCGCCGACGGGGGTGACGACGTTGACGGGCTTGTCGGCCATGAACTCGGCGACATCGGTCCGGCGCTGCCAGGTCGCGGAGTCCTCGCCGCCGCCTGCACCGTTGAGCAGGTACAGGGTCGGACGCGGCACGCTGGTGTCGGCGGGCAGCTGGATCTTGACCGGGATGGTCTTGTCCATCGACGCGGAGTAGACGTAGGCGGTGACCTCACGGCCCGTGCCGTCGATGCGCTCGAGCTTGGATCCGTTCGGCGCAACCGCTTCGGGTTCGGCGTTCGCGACGGCGCCGACACCGAGCAGCGGGAGGACGGTCAGCGCGGCCGTGACGGCCGCGATGCGGCCGAAACGTCGGCCGGATCCACGAAACTTGGGCATCTTCCCACCTTGATCTGTTGACGTCGTGCCGTCAGCTTGTCGTTCGTATGTCTCGAGCCAGTCGTGCACAAGGTCTCGATTCGGAAATGGCTCGCCCTGCGTATATACAGCATCGTGGCCCCACCGTTACACCCGTGGGGCCCCGAACGTGCAGTGCGCGGACAGTCTCACCGAGAGTGTGCCGGGTTGTCACGGGAATCGTCAAAGTGAGGAACGGAACTCACCCGACCGACCGACGTCCCGTGCACCGGACGCCGCGAGGCCGGCCCACCGTTCGGTGGACCGGCCTCGCAGGGAACCGGGTGGGACGATCACGTCGTCCCGTGCGGGCCTGGACTCAGAAGTCCATGCCGCCCATGCCACCGGTCGGGTCCGCGACGGGCGCGGCCTTCTCCGGCTTGTCGGCGACGACGGCCTCGGTGGTCAGGAACAGGGCCGCGATGGACGCCGCGTTCTGCAGCGCCGAGCGGGTGACCTTGACCGGGTCGTTGATGCCGGCGGCGAGCAGGTCCTCGTACTCACCGGTGGCGGCGTTCAGGCCGCTGCCTGCGGGCAGGTTGCGGACCTTCTCCGCGACGACGCCGGGCTCGAGGCCGGCGTTGAACGCGATCTGCTTGAGCGGAGCCTCGAGGGCAACCTTGACGATGTTGGCACCGGTGGCCTCGTCGCCCTCGAGCTTGAGGTCGTCCAGAACCGGAGCGGACTGCAGCAGAGCCACGCCACCACCGGCGACGATGCCCTCCTCGACGGCAGCCTTCGCGTTGCGGACGGCGTCCTCGATGCGGTGCTTCCGCTCCTTGAGCTCGACCTCGGTCGCAGCGCCGGCCTTGATGACGGCGACGCCGCCGGCCAGCTTCGCGAGGCGCTCCTGCAGCTTCTCACGGTCGTAGTCGGAGTCCGACGCCTCGATCTCGGCGCGGATCTGGTTGACGCGACCGGCGATGGCGTCGGCGTCGCCGGCACCCTCGACGATGGTGGTCTCGTCCTTGGTGACGACGACCTTGCGGGCGCGACCGAGCAGCTCGATGCCGGCGGTCTCGAGGGACAGGCCGACCTCTTCGCTGACGACCTCGCCACCGGTGAGGATGGCGATGTCGGCGAGCTGCGCCTTGCGGCGGTCACCGAAGCCGGGAGCCTTGACGGCGACGGACTTGAAGGTGCCGCGGATCTTGTTGACGACCAGGGTCGACAGGGCCTCGCCCTCGACGTCCTCGGCGATGATCAGCAGCGGCTTGCCGGCCTGGATGACCTTCTCGAGCAGCGGCAGCAGGTCCTTGACCGTCGACACCTTGGAGCTGACGAGCAGGATGTACGGATCCTCGAGGACCGCTTCCTGACGCTCGGCGTCGGTCGCGAAGTACAGCGAGATGTAGCCCTTGTCGAAGCGCATACCCTCGGTGAGCTCGAGCTGCAGGCCGAAGGAGTTGGACTCCTCGACGGTGATGACGCCTTCCTTGCCGACCTTGTCCATGGCCTCGGCGATGAGCTCGCCGATGGACGCGTCGCCGGCGGAGATACCGGCGGTGGCAGCGATCTGCTCCTTGGTCTCGACCTCCTTGGCGGTGTCGAGCAGCTTGGCGGTGACGGCCTCGACGGCCTTCTCGATGCCGCGCTTGAGACCCAGCGGGTTGGCGCCGGCAGCGACGTTGCGCAGACCCTCACGGACGAGCGCCTGAGCGAGGACGGTGGCGGTGGTGGTGCCGTCGCCAGCGACGTCGTCGGTCTTCTTGGCGACCTCCTTGACCAGCTCGGCGCCGATCTTCTCGTAGGGGTCCTCGAGCTCGATCTCCTTGGCGATGGACACGCCGTCGTTGGTGATCGTGGGGGCGCCCCACTTCTTCTCGAGCACGACGTTGCGACCCTTGGGTCCCAGCGTCACCTTGACGGCGTCGGCGAGGCTGTTGAGGCCACGCTCGAGGCCACGACGGGCCTCTTCGTCGAACGCGATGATCTTGGCCATTGCGAAGTGATCCTCCGGATTGGGGGTGACACACAAGGCGACCGCTCGTCGGGTCACCTCACTTGCGCGCAGGGGCCACCGCTGGGGTTGCGCCCTGTTCACTCGGCCAGGTTCGGTGCCCGCGACGGACGACCGGGGGTGTCGATGGATCCCGGTCTCACCGTCCCGACCTGGCACTCGCGTGTTGCGAGTGCCAAGTGCATTTTTAGCACTCGCCCGGGTCGAGTGCAAGGTTTCGGCGGTCCGCCGCGAGCCCCCGCGTCAGCGGATCAGGCAGACGGCGCCAGTGTTCAGGTTGACCGCGAACGAGAGCGGGCCCACGCAGTTCACCCCCGCCGACGCGGCGGTGGCACCCGACCCCCAACCGGCCAGCGCGAACGTCACGTCACCGTTGTCGGTGCGGGCGTGCGCGATACCGCCACCGATGGCGTACGCATGCGCCTGACCCGCGACCTTCGACGAGCTGAGCGCGACGCCGTAACCCGTCGCGAACGTGTCGGCGGCGCCGCCCTCCGACACACTGACGGCGGTCCCGCTGTCGGTTGCGCCGGCGTTCGCGCTGCCCCCGTTGGTCGCGGTGGCGCCGCAGCTGGCGTCACCGATCACGCGGATGTCGTTGGCCGACGGCGGCGAGACGCAGTCCACCCGCGCAGCCGACGCGACACCGGTACCCGCGACGGCGAGTCCACCTGTCACCGCCACACCGGTTGCGATCGACGCGACGATCCGCGCGGCGCGGCCGCGGAAGAAGGACAGGGAACGGGAACGGGACACGGTGCGCACGGAACTCCTCGGGCAGCGGTGAACGACTGTGCCGTCGACCGTAGCCGAAATCCGGTCGGCGAACGGCCAGGATGACAGCGATTCGTAGCATCGAAAAGGAAACGGATCTCCGGCGGCGACGCGCCCGGTGATCTCGGGCGCCCGGAGGACGCGCTCACCCCCGCGCGGGCTTCTCCGCCACCACGAAGATCCGCGTGAAGGGAAACACCGTCCCGTACTCGCGGCGCGGATACGCCGCCCGCAGCTTCGCGCCGTACTCGGCTTCGAACTCGGCCGCGTCGGCGGCGGACAGCAGGCCGACCACCGGCCGCAGCGCGGTGCCCCGCACCCAGTCGAGGACGGGGTCGGGCCCGGACAGGACGTGCTGGTACTCCGTACGCCAGGCCGAGACCCGCAGCCCGGCCGCGATCAGCAACTCGAGATAGTCGGACGGCTCCGCGACCCGACCCTCGTTGCGCTGCACCCCACCGAGGCGGTCACGCCAGCGGGTCGACTCGGCCACCTCCCGCAGCAACCGGTGCGACGGCGCATCGAAGTTGGCGGGCACCTGGAAGGCGAGCCAGCCCGCCGGCTCGAGCTCGTCGGCCCAGCGCCGCAACAGGTCGCGATGCGTCGGCACCCACTGCAGCAGCGCATTGCTCACCAGGACGTCGGTGCCGACCGCCGAGAACTCCTCCGCGGCGCCGAGCACGAACTCCGGGTTCGGCAGATCGTGGGCGGTGGCCGCGGCGATCATCTCCGGCGAGGAGTCCACCCCGAGGACATTCGCCCCCGGCCAGCGCGCCACCAACGTCGCAGTCAGGTCACCCGCACCGCACCCGAGGTCGACGACGCGGCGCGGGTCCGTGGCGCCGATGCGGCCGACCAGGTCGAAGAACGGACGGCTGCGCTCCGACTCGAAAAGCGAGTACTGGACCGGATCCCACTGCACGGCTTCCTCCGCTTCTCGTCCGCTCACCGCCGCCGTCGCCCGACGCGGGAACACCCGGCAACCGCCGCGTCGGGTCGAGCCTACGGATCGAGTTCGTCGAGCAGGGCGGGGAGATCGGCAACGGAGTCGATCACGTGGTCGGGCGGCCGCGGCGCCGACACCAGGACCGCGGGCCGGAACTTGCCGGTGCGGACCAGTACCCCGATCAATCCGACGTACTGCGCGGCGAGAACGTCGTTGACGAGGTCGTCGCCGATCATGACGGTCCGTTCGGGATCGCTGCCCATCAGTGCGGCCGCGGTGGTGAACCCGGTCGGCGCCGGTTTGCCGATCACCGTGGCCCGCGCGTCCCCCGCGGCCTCGAGTCCGCACAGGTAGGCGCCGGTGTCGATGCGGAGTCCGTCCTCGGTCGCCCAGGTCAGGCCGCCCTGCATCGCGACCACCGGGACGCCGCGCTGCATCAACTCCACCACCCGACTGAGGGTGACGTGGTCGAATTCGGGGCCGGCGCCACCGAGCACCACCACCTCGGGGTCCGCGTCGTCGAGCACGACGCCCGTGAGGTCCTCGCCGACGTCCCCGTGATTGACCACCAGGCAGCGAGCCCCCGGGTAGGTGACCCGCAGGTATTCGGCGGTGAGCGCGGCGGCGGTGACGATCTCGCGGGCGTCGACGTCCATTCCCCGCTCGCGCAGCGTCGCGGCGATGTCGGCGCGGGTGCGCGACGTGGTGTTGGTGAGGAAGGCGACGGGCAGCGACCGGTCGCGGACCGCACGCAGGGCGTCCGCAGCACCCGGTATCGGTCGCCACGACGTGACGAGGACCCCGTCTATGTCGAACAGCACGCCGTCGACGCTCACCGGATCAGTATGCCCGGCTCGCCGCCGCCCCCGAACAGGACGCGCTCGGATCGTTGCACCGCGGGACGCTGCCTCAGCGGAGGAACCGCCCTCGCAGCAGGTCGTCGACCTCGCGCGGGGTGAGCAGCCGCTCGAGACGTTCGCTGGGCCACACCGGTCGCCGGCCGCGACTGCGCTGGATCGGCAGCAGTGGCAGCGAGGGTCGAGGGGTCGAGTGCAGGGCGTCTGGGATCTTCACGACGAGCTCCGGGTGAGGGCGCCGACCGAGGGGCGACCGGCGGCGATGTGGTTACCCTGGACATCGCTCGCGGACCGCCGCGCATTACAGCATGGACAGGACTCTTGACGAACGCCGCCGAGTCCGGAAATCATATGTGACTGACAGTACCGCTAACTCTCGAACCGGAGGCCCCGTGACGAACACCCTCGAAGCGAGCGTCGACATCGACGCCACCCCCGACGCGGTGTGGCAGGTGGTCTCCGACCTCGAACGCATGGGCAGGTGGAGTCCGCAGTGCAAGACGATGAAGGTCTTCGGCGGACCGATCCGTCGGGGCAGCCGCACGGTCAACGTCAACAGGAAGGGCCGCCTGGTGTGGCCGACCAGCGCCAAGGTGATCCGTTTCGAGCCGGCCCGGGCCATCGCGTGGCGCGTGACCGAGAACCACACCATCTGGACCTACGAACTCACCCCCACGGAGACCGGCACCCGCGTCACCGAACGTCGCGAGGCCCCGACCGGAACGACGAAGATCTCGTCCTTCCTCGTCGACAAGTTCATGGGCGGCACCGCCGACTTCGAGGTCTACATGATCGCCGGGATGAACACCACGCTGTCCCGGATCAAGTCCGAGGTCGAGGCCGCCGCCGCACCCGCACGCTGACCGAGGGCCCCACCCGCTCGAACGGACGGATTCTTCGGTGCCGTACTCGCGCCGTACTCGGCTAGCCTGTGAGTGCCCGCGAGCGACCCCTCGCGCGCGTCGAAGCCGTCACCGACCGTAAGAGGAGCTCGTGGCCCGCCGCCCCACCCCCCTTGGCACTCCGCAACCGACCGGCCTCGCGCACGTAGCCGACCTGGTCCGGACCACGATCCCGCCGCTGCATCCGGCCGGTCTGCCGTTCGTCCTCGGACCCCTCGCCGTGGCCGCGCTCGGCCGGCGTCGGCCGTGGATCCGCCGCAGCGGACTGCTCGCCGCCGGAGCCTGCGCCGCGTTCTTCCGGCATCCGCACCGGGTGCCGCCGAACCGGCCGAACGTGGTCGTCTCCCCCGCCGACGGCGAGGTCGCACTCGTCGACAACGCGGTACCGCCGGCCGAACTGGACATGGGCGACCAGCCCGTTCCCCGGGTCAGCATCTTCCTGTCCGTGCTCGACGTACACGTGCAGCGCAGCCCCGTCGCGGGTGAGGTCCTGCGGGTGGTGCACCGACCGGGCAAGTTCCTCTCCGCCGACCTCGCCGAGGCGAGCGAGGACAACGAGCGCAACTCGATGCTCCTGCGCACCGACTCCGGCCACGAGGTGGCGGTCGTCCAGATCGCCGGCCTGATCGCCCGGCGCATCGTGTGCGACGCCGAGGTCGGCGACCGGCTCCCGATCGGCGACACCTACGGATTGATCCGCTTCGGCTCCCGCGTCGACACCTACTTCCCCGCGGGCAGCACGCCGATGGTGGAGCGGGGCCAGCGCGCCGTCGGCGCCGAGACCGTCCTCGCCCAGCTGCCGTGAGTCCCCGCGAGATCGTGTCCACCCGGACTCGCAGCGCGCCCCGCCGCGTCGCGAGCAGTGGCCTTCTGCTGCTGCCGAGCACGCTCACGATCCTGGCGCTGTGCAGCGGCCTGTCCGCGGTCAAGTTCGCGCTCGAGGGGCAGGCCGGGGTGTCGCTGGCGATGATCGGCGCGGCCGCGGTCCTCGACTCACTCGACGGCCGCATCGCCCGACTGCTCGACGCGACCACCAAGATCGGCGCCGAACTCGACTCGCTGTCCGACGCCATCTCGTTCGGCGTCGCCCCCGCGCTCGTCCTCTACGTGACGCTCCTCGACGGCAGCAACGCGGGCTGGATCGTCGCGCTCGTGTTCGCGGTGAGCATCGTGCTGCGCCTGGCACGCTTCAACACCCTCCTCGACGACGACACGGCACCGTCGTACACCAGCGAGTTCTTCGTTGGCGTCCCCGCCCCGGCCGGGGCGTTGATCGCGCTCGCCCCGATCGCCGCGTTCGAGCAGTGGGGCGAGGGCTGGTGGTCGTCGTTCTGGGTGGTGACCGTGTGGACCGTGCTGTCGGCGGCGCTGATCGTCAGCCGGATCCCGACGCTGGCGATGAAGACGTTCTCGGTGCCGCGCCGGATGGCGGCGGCACTGCTGGTCGGGGTCGCGCTGACGGCGGCCGCGCTGATCACCTACCCGTACATCCTGCTGATCGTGCTGGTGTGCGCGTACCTCGTGCACATCCCGTTCGCGGTCCGCTCCAAACGCTGGGTCGCCGCCCGCCCGGAGGTGTGGGACGTCAAACCCGCGGAGCGGCGGGCGATCCGGCGGGTGAGCTCCGACCGCCGCTCCTACAGCCGTCTGGGGCTGCGGCGCCCGAAGGCCCGCTGACGGGTCCCGGACACCCCCGGCGGCCGGGACACATCCCACTACTGTTGGTCGGGTGACCTCCCCGGAACTCGCGCTGACCGCCCGGCTCAACACGTCCGCCGCCGACGCCCGCCGCGGGGTGGTGCGGCTGCATCCCGAAGCCCTGGCCGCGCTGGGGCTGCGCGAGTGGGACGGGATCGCCGTGATCGGCGGCCGCCGGACCGCCGCGGTCGTCGCGTTCGCTCCGGCGGGCACCCCGACGGGGACCGCCCTGCTCGACGACGTCACCCTGTCGAACGCGGGGTTGAAAGAGAATGCGCGCGTCGTCGTGTCCCCGGTGACGGTGTACGGCGCCCGCGCCGCGACGGTGAGCGGGTCGGCGCTGGCGGTGCAGTCGATCTCGGAGTCGACCCTGCGGCAGGCACTGCTCGGCAAGGTCCTCACCGTCGGCGACACGGTGTCGCTGCTGCCGCGGGACCTCGGCCCCGGCACCTCCACGGCGAGCGCCACGCAGTCGCTGTCGCGCACGTTCGGGGTGGCGTGGACGTCCGAGCTGCTGACCGTGACCTCCGTCGATCCGTCGGGTCCGGTGAGCGTACAACCCAATTCGGCGATCGGCTGGGGGGTCCCGGCCGCCGTCCCGGCGCAGGCGGCGGTGGTGCAGCCGGCGTCGACGCACCAGCATCCCGAGCCGGTGCCGGTGGGCGACCTCGTCGGGGTGTCCGCGCAGTCCGCGAAGCTGACCGAATGGCTCAAGCTGGCGCTCGACGAGCCGGAACTGCTGCACACCCTCGGTGCGTCACCGCATCTCGGGGTGTTGATCACCGGTCCCGCCGGGGTCGGCAAGGCGACACTGGCACGCGCGGTGCTCGCCGGGCGGACCGTCGTCGAGCTGGACGGTCCGACCGTCGGCGCACTCGAGTCCGGCGCCCGGCTGCAGCGCGTCGCGGACGCGGTGGCGGGGCTGCGCACCGAGCGCGGCGTCCTGCTCGTCACCGACCTCGACGCGCTGCTGCCCGCCGACCCGGAGCCGGCGTCGACGCTGATCCTCGACGAACTGCGGCGTGCGGTGGACACGCCGGGGGTGGCGTTCGTCGCGACCACCGCGCACCCGGACGCCCTCGATTCGCGGGCCCGCGCGCAGGACGTGTGCGATCGGGAGCTGATGGTGCCACTGCCGGACGGGCGCACCCGCCGGGCGCTGCTGGAACTGATGTTGCGCAAGGTCCCGACCACGACCCTCGATCTCGGGGAGATCGCGCTGCGAGCACCGGGATTCGTGGCCGCAGACCTGGCGGCGCTGGTGCGGGAGGCGGCACTGCGGGCGGCGTCCCGGGCGAGCTCCGCGGGCAGCGAACCGCGCCTCGAGCAGTCGGATCTGATCGGGGCGCTGGAGGTGATCCGGCCGCTGTCGAGGTCGGGCGCCGAGGAACTCGCGGTCGGGTCGGTCACCCTCGACGACGTCGGTGACATGGTCGAGACCAAACAGGCGCTGACGGAGGCCGTGCTGTGGCCGCTGCAGCATCCCGACTCGTTCGCCCGGCTCGGCGTCGACCCGCCCCGTGGGGTGCTGCTGTACGGGCCACCCGGATGCGGCAAGACGTATCTGGTTCGGGCACTGGCCAGTTCGGGGCAGCTGTCCGTGCATGCGGTCAAGGGCGCCGAACTGATGGACAAGTGGGTCGGCGCGTCGGAGCGGGCGGTACGCGAATTGTTCCAGCGCGCACGCGATTCCGCGCCGTCGATGATCTTCCTCGACGAGGTGGACGCGTTGGCGCCGCGGCGCGGGCAGTCCACCGATTCGGGTGTCACCGACCGGGTGGTGGCGGCGCTGCTGACCGAACTCGACGGTGTCGAACCGCTGCGCGACGTCGTCGTGGTCGGGGCGACCAACCGTCCCGACCTGATCGACCCCGCGCTGCTGCGTCCCGGACGGCTCGAACGGCTGGTGTTCGTGCCGCCGCCGGACGCCGACGCGCGCGGCGCGATCCTGCGGACCGCGGGACGGTCGGTGCCGCTGGCCGACGACGTCGACCTCGACGCGCTCGCGGTCGAACTGGAGGGGTACTCGGCGGCGGACTGCTCGGCGCTGCTGCGGGAGTCGGCTCTGGCAGCGATGCGGCGCAGCGTCGACGCCGCCGACGTGACGGCCGCGGACGTCGCCGCCGCCCGCGAGGCCGTCCGCCCCTCCCTCGATGCGGACCAGGTCGCGCACCTGCAGGCGTATGCGGAGGGGCGCTGACGCGCAGTGGTGCACTTTCGGACGTTCCGGGGTCCGACGGTGCACCACTGGGGCTACGCTGCCCGGCATGGCGATCTCCCGTCGGGCGCGCACCGTGGTCGTTCTCGTGTGGGCGGCGCTGCTCTCCGCCCTGGTGATCGCCCCGCCCGCGACCGCCGACTCCGGCACCACGTGGCTGTGCCGGCCGGGACAGCCGGACGACCCGTGCGGTGGACGCGACGGCGCCCCGATCGACTGCTTCTATCTGTATCCGACGGCGTCGCTGCAGCTGTCGACGAACGCGAACCACGACAGGTCACCCGAACTGCAGGCCGTCGCACGCGCCCACACGGAACCGTTCGGCGCGCACTGCAACGTGTGGGTGCCAGTCTACCGGCAGGTGACGCTGCGCGCGCTGTTCACCGGCACCCCCGACGAGCGGGCCGCGGCCCTCGAGGTCGCCTACGCAGATGTCGAACGCGCCTGGGACGACTACCTGACCCATCACAACGACGGCCGCGGCGTCGTGCTGATCGGGCACTCGCAGGGCACCCGGATGTTGCGGTCCCTGATCCGCGACCACGTCGACGGGCGGCCCGTGCAGTCGCAGTTGGTGTCGGCGCTGCTGCTGGGAGGCAACGTCCTGGTCCGGGAGGGCGACGTCGTCGGCGGCGACTTCACCTCCGTGCCCGCGTGCACGAACGTCGGGCAGACGGGCTGCGTCGTCGCGTACTCTGCGTTCTCGCGCACCCCGCCGCCGGACACCCGGTACGGCCTGTCGACGGCGCCGGGGCTGGAGGTGCTGTGCACCAATCCGGCTTCCCTGCACGACAATTCCGATGCGCCGCTGCACGCCCGGATCGGCGGAGTCGAGGTCGACGCGTTCCACGGCCGCTGCACCGACGGTGACGGCCCGCGGGTGCTGATGGTCGACGGACCGGGTGCGGCGTTGCTGCCGGCGCTGCCGAACGAGAGCTGGGGCCTGCACCTGCTCGACGTCAACATCGCCCAGCGCGACCTCGTCGACCTCGTCGCCGCCCAGAGCGCGACCTACCTGCGCTGACCGCAGTGGTGGGGGGTGGGGGGGGGGGGGGGGGGGGGGGGGGCCCCCGGGGGGGGGGGGGGGCGGGGGGGGGGGGGGGCGCGGGGGGAGGCGCCGGGGGCCGGGGGGGAGGGGGGGGCGGTGGGGGT
>NZ_JBIAOU010000013.1:92665-102828 GCF_042879035.1 Rhodococcus sp. NPDC003318
CTTCCCGCCGTCCCCCCCGCCCCGCGCCCCCGCGACTCCCAGGCCCCCCCCCCGCGCGCGCCCCCCGGCCGGTGCCCGCTGGGGGCGACTGCCGCCCCCCCCCCCCCCCCACCGCCCACCACTGGCGCGGAGCGCCCTACGCCCAGCGGGCGAGGATCTCGTTCGCGCGGACGGCGAGGGCGGCCTGCAGCAGCGGGCCGAAACTGACCCGGCCGACGCCGAGTGCCGCGTAGTTCGCGCGCTCGCCGCTCGCGGGTTCGGCGATCGCGTTGACCGGCAACGGGAGCGCGGCCGTCAGTTCGCGGTACACCTCGTCGGTGTGGAACCCGACGGGGTACAGCGAGTCGGCGCCGGCCTCGGCGCACAGCCTCAGCCGCGCGACGGCGCGCTGGACGCGGTCGGACTCGTCGCCGATCTGCTTGAGGAACAGGTCGGTCCGGGCGTTGATCACCACGTGCACGCCGACGGCGTCCGCCGCGCGCCGCAGCCCGCCGACGAAATCGGCGTGCTCCTGCGCCTCCCGCAGCCGACCGCCCTCGCCGTGCACGGTGTCCTCGATGTTGAGTCCGACGGCGCCCACGTCGACGAGCCCGTTGATCAGCGTTTCCGGGCTCTGCCCGTACCCGGACTCGATGTCCACCGACACCGGCAGATCCACCGCCCCGGTGATCTGCTCGACACGGGTGAGCAGTTCGGCGAACGTCATGCCCTCGTTGTCGGGGCGGCCGACCGAGTCGGCGACCGGGTGGGAACCGACGGTCAGGGCGGCGAAACCGGCCTGCGCGGCCAGGTTCGCGGACCAGGCGTCCCAGACGGTCGGAAGGATCACGGGGTCGCCGGGCCGGTGCAGTTCGAGCAACGTGGTGGCCTTCTCGGTGATCGATGCCATGGTGGTTCCTCGCCTCGTGTGGTGTTGCCGAACATCGTGGCACGCCGGGACGTTCGGATCGGTGCAGACGACCTCGATGTCGGGGCCCGACGCGGGGAACGTGTCACAACCGTGTGAACTTCGGCGAAATCCGACGGGAACCGCCGGGGATCCTCACTACCGTGGACGGCGATACGTCTGTGCGGGGCCGGTGACCCTCGGCCCTGCCTCCGTGCGCCCGCCCGAGGAGCCGGCATGACCGTCGTGTTCGACACCGCACAGTTCGCGTCGAAGGAACGAGCCGACGCGACCTGTACCGCCATGCAGGAGAATTCGGCACCGTCCCACGTGGTCCTCGAGGACCCGACGTCGGTGTCGTCGCTGATGGAGGTGTGGTCGTACGGCGCGACGAGCGTCTTCCGGTCCCGGATGTCGGGGATGCAGCTGCTGCGCACGCACAGGCAGACGACCCGCGCACCGTCGCCGCTGGTGGCGATCGCGGTGCAGGAGACGGCGATCGCGCGCTACGAGCAGCGCGGCGTGCAGCGGCTCGTCGCGCCCGGTGAACTGATGGTCGTCGATCTGAACTCCGAATACGACTACGCGTGGAGCACCTTCGGCAGTTCGCGGTGCCTGCACGTGCCGATCGACCGACTCGCCGTTCCCTACGACGCGATCCGTGCGGCGTCGACCCGACCGCTCGACAGCCCGGTCGCCACCCTGGTGGCGAACCACATCTCCGCGTTGACCGTCGACGGCGACCGGCTCAGCGGCGGCCCGGACGCCCACGCTCTCGGTGAGGCGAGCATCGACCTCGCCCGGGCACTGTTCGCCTCGCTGTCGGACGGCGACGGGATGCGCCGGACGTCGGCGGACAGCCTGATGGCGCGGATCCGCACCCATGTCCGCCAGCACCTGACCGATCCCACCCTGTCGCCGGAGTCGATCGCGGCGACGCACGGTATCTCGACGCGGCGGCTCTACGAGCTGTGCGCCGCCGCCGATGTACGTCTCGAGCAGTGGATCATCGACGAACGCCTGCACCGCGCCCGCGACCAGCTGGCGCGGCCGCGGTCCCGCCAGATCGCGATCGCGACCGTCGCGCGGCGCTGCGGGTTCACCAGCCATGCGCACTTCAGCCGCCGCTTCCGCGCGCTGTTCGGCGTCACGCCCCGCGAGTGGCGGGAGATCTCGGCGCTGACCGGCGACCCCTGACGCGGGTGCGCCCAGGGGACAGAACCGTGCAGCGGCATCCGGTTTCGCCGGGCGTCACGCGACTACGGTGCAGCTGACCGTCCGTCCCACCGCACGAGTCGATCCACCCCACGAGTCGATCCACCACAGGAAAGGGCCGTGAGACATGCCTTCGTCGACACCCCCCGACACCATCGTCCTCGTCCACGGCCTGTGGATGACGCCCCGGAGCTGGGAAGGCTGGGTG
Source organism: Rhodococcus sp. NPDC003318 (assembly GCF_042879035.1). Taxonomy (NCBI): domain Bacteria; kingdom Bacillati; phylum Actinomycetota; class Actinomycetes; order Mycobacteriales; family Nocardiaceae; genus Rhodococcus; species Rhodococcus sp. NPDC003318. The sequence goes on from NZ_JBIAOU010000013.1 coordinate 94,975, forward strand.
GCGCACTACCGGGCCAAGGGCTTCACCGTCCTCACCCCGGCCTATCCGGGTTTCGACATCGAGGTCGAGGCCCTGCGGGCGAATCCCGACGTGATCGCGCGCCTCACCGTCCCCGAGACGGTCGATCACCTCGCCGGGGTGATCGAGGGACTCGACCGGCCGCCGATCATCATCGGGCACTCCTTCGGCGGCACGTTGACCCAGCTGCTGCTGGCCCGAGGCCTCGGGGCCGCAGCCGTCGTCGTCGACTCCGCGCCGACCGAAGGTGTCCGGGTCACCCCGCTCTCCCAGGTCAGGTCCCTGTTCCCGGCGCTGAAGAACCCGGCGAACCGGCACCGGGCCGTCGGGTTCACCGCCGAGGAATTCCACTACGCGTTCGCGAACACCCTCACCCGCGCCGAGTCCGACGCGGTGTGGGAGCGCTATCACATTCCGGCGCCGGGCAACTGGATCTGGGCGTACGGGCTGATCGCGAACCTCAAACCCGGACACCAGGAGACGTGGGTGGACTACGACCGGGACGACCGCGCGCCACTGCTGTTCATCGCGGGCGGGGCCGACCACATCATGCCGCCGTCGGTGAACAAGTCGAACGCGCAGCACTACCGGAAGTCCGCCGCCCTCACCGAGTACTTCGAGTTCGAGGGCCGGTCGCACTGGACCTGCGCGGAGCCCGGCTGGGAGGCCGTCGCCGACCACGCCCTCGACTGGGCTCTCGCACACGCCGATCCGGCATCGCAGGCCAGCGAACCCACCGCCTGAGCGGCGCATGCTGCCGAGCCCTCCACCCGACGCCGCCGGACCCGGCCCGGCGCAACGCGACTCGCTGTCGCGGGCCGGGGTGCCGGTGACGATCGCGCCGCTGCGGTCCGACGCCGCCGGGTGGGCGCGGGTGCGTACGTGGAGGCTCGGCTCCGGAGTCCTGGTGCACGGCGCGGGCAGCGCGGTCGCGGTGGGACGCGCCCGGAGCGGGGACGCCGATCGGACCTCAGCACACCCGGTGACGCTGGCGTCGGTGAGCCCCGGCGACTGGGCCTTCACCCAGCGCGGTGTCACCGTCACCCCACTGCCCGACGATCACACCCTGATCCTCGTCGACCACGCAGCGCCGCACGACTTCCGCAGGCACGACGCCGGATCGGCGGCGAGTGTCACGTTCGACCGCCGGGTCCTGGACGTGCCCGCCACCGACCTGCCCGACGCCGCCCGGCTCCTGCGGGACGACGCGACCCGCCACGACCTGTTCCGGACCTTCCTGCGCGACCTCGTCGACGTCGCGGAGCGTTCCCCCGCCTCGCTCACCCACCTCGTGGACGCCACGGTGGACCGCGCCCGGGCACTGATCATCGGTGCGGCGGCGCACGCGGGACGACCGGCCGACTCCGGGCTGATCGCCCGGATACGTTGCTACATCGACGATCACCTCACCGACCCCGACCTCGGCCCGCACCGGGTCGCCGCAGCCCACAACATCTCGGTGCGGTCCCTGTACTCCCTGTGGTCGGGTACGGGGACCACTCTCGGCAACCACATCGTGACCCGGCGGCTCAAGGAGGCCCGGAAGACCCTCGTGGACAACGGCAGTCGTCACCTCACGATCGCGGCGATCGCCCAGCGGCACGGCTTCACCGACGTCACCCACTTCACCCGACGGTTCCGGGACGCGTACGGGGTCACGCCCGGCCGGCTGCGACGGTCGCCGACCGAGGCGCCCGGCGCACCGTCGGGCTAGAAGTCTGCGCTCTCGGCCGATCACCGACGGCGCCGCCACCCTAACCTCGGGGTCGTCCGGCGACCCCGGGACCCGGGAGCCGCTCACCTCACAGAACGGGAACCCCGCGCATGTCCGACCAGTCCCCGCGATTCTCCGGTCGAGCCCGGTCCCTGCTGACCTCGCTGTCCGTCGCCACCGCCCTCGCCCTCGCCCCGACCGCGCTGGTGGCCGCTCCCGCCGCCGCGCAGGCCACACCGACGATCGTGCTCGTGCACGGCGCGTTCGCCGACTCCACCGGCTGGAACGAGGTCGCCGACAACCTCACCGCACAGGGCTACCGGGTGGAGACGTTCGACAACCCGCTGCGCGGCCCGGCCTACGACTCCGCCCTGCTCGAGCAGAAACTCGCCACCATCGACGGGCCCATCGTCCTCGTCGGACACTCCTACGGCGGTGTCGTCATCAGCAACACCGACGACCCCGACGTCAAGGCCAACGTCTACGTCGCCGCCTTCGCCCCCGACCGCGGGGAGTTCGTACAGGGCATCCTCAACCCGTTGCGGTTCCCCGGCAGCAAGCTGCTGCCGCCGGCGCTGCAGCTGAAGGTCGTCGACGACGCGCAGGCCATCGGCGGCAAGAACGTCGACGGCTACATCGCCGACGAGTACTTCCACGGCATCTTCGCGCAGGACGTCGACGACTCCACCGCCGCGGACATGCTCGCGCACCAGAAATCCGCGGCGCTGTGGGCGAACCTCGAACCCAGCGACACCCCGACGTGGACGACGCGCCCCAACTGGTACCTCGTCTCCACCCAGGACCAGGTGATCCCGCCGGACGCGCAGCGCTTCATGGCCCAGCGGGCCCGCGCGCACACCACCGAGATCGACGCCTCACACGCCTCGCTGGTCTCCCGGCCCGGCGAGGTCACCGCCGTCATCGTCGACGCCGCCACCACGACGGCGGGCTGAGCACCACTCCACGCCACCACCGCGTGGGCGAACCGCCGGGCCGACGCTCGGCGGTTCGGGCGGCGTCGTCGGCTAGCGTCGGCCAATGCCCGATTCGCTCCGCAGCGCCCCGGCTGTGCTCGCCGCTCTGCTCGGCGCCGCCCTCGCTGCGTTCGTCCTGACCGATCCGCCGGGCGGCCGATGGGCGGTGTCCACGTCGGACCGCGAACTCGACCGCTGGCTCACCGCGCAACCCACCGGCATCGCGGCCGGCGCGGTGGTCGCGGTCGGGGTGTGCGCGCTGATGCAGCGGGGCGGTTCCCGACGGATCGCGTGGCTGACGGCGGCCGCCGCGACGGCGGTGACCGTGCTGATCCGCGTCGCGGTGCCCGGGGTCGCGGGAGTCGACACCCTCGTCGCGCTGCACGTCGTGAAATCCCTCGCCGCGGGCACACTCCTCGGAGCCGCGGCCGCAGGATCCTGGGGGCACCGCATCCCGCAGATCGCGCTCGCACTGGGCACGGTGGCCGGCTTCCTGTCGGTAACCTCGTGGGGCGCAGCAACGGCGACGCAGAGCACGTCGACGCTCGGTGAGCCGTCACAGTGGGTTCTGGCCCTGACCCTCGCGGCCACGATCGCAGCCGCGGCGCTCGCGAACCCGTCGTCCCGCATCCCCCACATCACCGGCATCGAGGCCCGGGACGCACTCGTGACGATCACAGCGGTCGCGGTGACCAACCGGCTGCTGATCGCCTGGATCGGCCGCGACACCGGCGAATCGCGACTGCACACGTGGGTGATCGTGGTCATCGCGACAGTGGTGGTCCTGGTCGTGACGGAGGTCGCGGCGAGGCTCCTCGCCCGGCGCACCGACCCCGGCAACGCCGCGATCGTGCTCGCCGCCACCGGAATTGCCGCGGCCGCGATGCCGGTGCTCGTCGACCTGCGCGGCCCGCTGCGCGACGTGTCGCCCTGGGCGGCGGTCGCGGTTGCCGGACTCGCCGTGGCTGTCGGCCTGGCCGTCGCGGCGCGGCGCCCCCTCCCCGTCGTCGGTCTCGCTGTCGCGGCGCTGGTCCCGGCGGCCGGAACGCTCTGGCCCGACTTCGGCGCCCAGGGACCGTGGTTGCTGGTGCGGCTCGCGGTGGTCACGGTCGGGGCCGGGATCGCGGTCGGGAGCGCACTGCCCGGCTCCGCGGCCGTGGCGACCGTCGGGCTGGCGGTTCCGTTCGTGTCCACGGTCTTCCACGCGGCGGCGACGGTGATCGTGCCCACCGAGTGGGGATACGCGCCACTGACCAACGCCGATGGCGGCATCGATTTCCTCGGCAGTGAGCAGTTCACGACGCTGATGCTCGGACTCCCCCACTACGACGACCGCATCGCCGGCGTCGTGCTGGCGCTGGCGGTCGTGTTCTGCGCGTGGGGTGTCCACGGCCTGAGGCGGTCCCGATGACGACGGCGCGACGCACCCTCGACCTTCTCGCCGCAGTGCTGGTCGGCGTGACGGCGGGCTGGGCGCTGCTCGCGCCGCTCGCCACGAATTTCGCGGTCGGCGGCAGCGAACGCGAGCTCACCCTGCTGGCGACGAGCCGCCCACTGGCCGCGGCGGTGGGGATCGTGCTCGCCGCCGCAGTGGCGGGATCGCTCGCGCCCAGGAGGTCCACGCGCACCGCGCGGGTGGTGGTGCTGCTGGGGCTCGCGCTGATCGTCGGCGTGGTGTTCGTGAATGAACGTGCGGCGCAGTTCGAATGGCTGGTCGCGGCGAACTACGTGACCGGCATCGCGGCCGGGCTCGCCCTGGGCGGGGCCGCGGCGGTCGCGGTCGACACCGGGGTCGCGCTGACCGGCGGAGCGTTCGCGGCGTTCGCGTTGGCACCGCTGGTCGTCTCGGTCGCCGGCTCCCCGGACGGCGGCGGCGCGGCCTTCACCGTCGCCCCGCCGTGGTGGCTGCTGTTCCCTGCCGCGGCGGCGACCGTGCTCGCCCTGCTGGTCGGCGGGGGGCGCGTCGCAGGGGTGTCCGGGCGCGGACTCGCGACCACGGCGGCGGTGGTGGTGGCCGCACTGGTCACCAACGCGGTGATCGTCGCGGCCCCGGACGAGAGGACCCGCACCGCGGTGCTCCTCGCCGTCTTCGTGGCGGCCGCGCTCGCCGCGGCGTTCGTGCTCGGGCCCGGCGACGGTCCGCTGCTGCTGGTCACCACCGCGATCGTCGCTGCGGCAGCGTCACTCGGCGTCCCCTCGGACACGACGGTGATCGGTCTGGCGGTGCTCGGTGTGGCCGTGGCCGCCGGCGTGGTGGCGGGAGTGCGGTGGCCGAGTGTCGTCGTCGCGCTGACGGTGCTCGCCGCCCTGACCGTGATCGGACTGGTGCCGGGGATCCGCACGGAGCTGCTCGACGCGACGCGCTGGCTCGTGCTGGCCGCGGTCGCCGGGTACGCGCTCGGGTCCTGCGGCGGAGCGGCGTCGAGCGGACTGGTCGCCGGGCTGTCGGTGCTGTTCGTGCCGAGCGCGCTGACGGTGGCCGGTCAGGCCGTCACGTCCGACCCGCTCGGCGATGCGTCCCCCCTGCGATCGCTGCCGCGCGGTGTCGGCGCCGCGCTCGAATCGGACGTCCAGTGGCTGACCCTGGCGATGACGATGGCGGTGCTGGCGACGATCGCGGCGGCGGGGGTGTTGCGTCAGCGCGACGATCGGTAGGGCTTCGTAGCCTGGGCGATCTTGGCGGCCTCGATCTGGTCGGAGGTCAGTGGCGGCTCGGGCAGCGGAGTGCGCGCCTGGCCCTCGGCGCGCATGCCGTCGAGGGCCAGCGCCAGGTAGCGCCGCCAGGCGTCGGGGGCGACGGGACCGGCGAAGTCGATCACGGCTCCGACCATCTTGCCGAGGGTGAGCAGGTCGTTGGCGTCGACGTCGGGGCGCAGCGCGCCAGCGTCCTTGGCGCGGGCGACGAGCTGGTCGACGAGGGGCACGATGCGCTCGCGGGCGCACGCGATCTGTTCGCGGCCCTCGTCGCAGCTGAAGAACACCTCGCCCATCCCGCGACTGGCGGCCATCTGCTCGCAGGTGAAGGCGACGAAGTCGACCAGGCCCTGCCACGGGTCGTCGTTCTCGAGGCCGGCACTCGCACCGGCGGCCATGTCCGCCATGTGCTGCTCGAACACGCCGTCCACGAGTTCCTGCTTGCAGCTGAAGCGCCGATAGACGGTGCCGACGCCGACCTGCGCGTGCCGGGCGACGTCGTCGAGGGTGATGTCGATCCCGCGGAGTGCGAACAGTTCGGCTGCGGCGTCGAGGATCTTGCGGCGGTTGCGCTCGGCGTCGGCGCGTAGCTTGCGCCCTCCTGTGACGGTGCTCACGAAACTCATTCTGCCATCCCCGAAAATCCGACAAACACGGCCCGAAATCGGTCGAAATCGGACACCCGATGCCATCCGCCGAAATAAGTGGAGACATCTTCTCCGTTTGGGCGTATGGTCGTCCAAGTGGAGCTTACTCCTCCATTTCAGTCATAGAGCTGTGAAGCCACGTCAGACCGAAGGGCCCCCTCATGACCACATCCACCCTCGACCGGCGCGGCGCCGGATCGGAATCCACCGGAAGGGAACACCGCCTGCGTTGGTTCGTCCTGGCGGTCATCGCCCTCGCTCAACTGATGGTCGTGCTCGACGCGACCATCGTGAACATCGCACTGCCCGCGGCACAGCGGTCCCTCGAATTCTCCGACGCCGACCGACAGTGGGTCGTCACCGCCTACGCCCTCGCATTCGGCAGCCTGCTCCTGCTCGGCGGCCGCCTCAGTGACCTGTTCGGCCGCCGCAACACCTTCGTCGTCGGCCTGGTCGGATTCGCCGCGATGTCCGCGGTCGGCGGCGCCGCCGTCAACTTCGGCATGCTGGTGGCCGCCCGCGCCGGACAGGGTGTGTTCGCGGCCCTGCTCGCCCCCGCCGCCCTGTCGCTGCTCGCCACCACGTTCACCGAGCCCAACGAAAGAGCCAGGGCCTTCGGCATATTCGGTGCCATCGCCGGTGCGGGCGGTGCCATCGGCCTGCTCCTCGGCGGCGTGCTCACCGAGTGGACGTCGTGGCGGTGGAGCCTGTACGTCAACCTGATCTTCGCTGCCGTCGCCCTCGTCGGCGCGCTGACGATGATGGCACCTCACCGCGCCGAACACCGTCCACGCCTGGACATTCCGGGAACGGTGACCGTCTCGGCCGCGCTGTTCAGCATCGTGTACGGCTTCTCCCACGCCGAGTCGCACGGCTGGTCCGACGCCGCCACCATCGCGTGGCTCGTCGCCGGCGCCGTCCTGCTGTCGGCGTTCGTGGTGATCGAGACCCGTGTCGCGCATCCGCTGCTGCCGTTGCGGATCGTCCTCGACCGCACCCGCGGTGGGTCGTACCTGGCGATGTTCCTCACCGGCTCCGGCATGTTCGCGGTGTTCCTGTTCCTGACGTACTACCTGCAGACCACGCTGCAGTACTCGCCGATCGTCACCGGCGTCGCCTTCCTGCCGATGGTCGTCGCCATGGTGGTCTCGGCCACCACTTCGACCGGCGTGCTGCTCCCACGTGTCGGACCGCGGCTGCTGATCGTCACCGGCCTCGTCCTCGGGGCGGCCGGCCTCGCCTACCTGGCACAGCTCGAGGTGGACAGCAGCTACGCGCCGCACATCCTGCCCGGACTGGTCCTGCTCGGGCTCGGCATGGGCACGGTCTTCGCGCCCGCCATGCAGGGCGCGATCACCGGCGTGCAACCCGAGGACTCCGGAGTGGCCTCCGCGACCGTGAACACCATGCAGCAGGTCGGCGGCTCGATCGGTACCGCGCTGCTCAGCACCGTCGCGGCCACCGCGGCGGCGAACTACCTGTCCGACGCGACACCCGGTCCGCTGACCCCGGCACTGGCCGCGGTCGAGAGCTACACCACCACCTTCTGGTGGGCGGCTGCCATCTTCGTCAGTGGAGCGATCACCTCGGCGTTCCTCCTGCCCGGTGGCAAGCTGCCCGCACCCGAACCGGGAGCTGCCGTCGTCGCCGCGCACTAGATGCGGCTTCGCCGCAGTGGTGGGGGGGGGGGGGGGGCCGCGGCCGGGGCGGCGCCCCCGCCCCCCCCCCCCGGGGGGGGCGCACCGCGGCGGGGGTTCGCGGGGCGGGCCACCACCAGGGGCCCCGGGGGGGGGAGGGCGGGGGGCCG
>NZ_JBIAOU010000013.1:102838-142593 GCF_042879035.1 Rhodococcus sp. NPDC003318
CCCGCACCGGGGGGGGGGCGTGGTGCCCGCTCTCTTGTGGGGTGTGCGCCGTTGTGGGCCCCCCCCCCCCCCCCCCGCCCCCCACCGCCCACCACTGGCGCGTCAGCGCCACCCCAGTCCTCCGAGTCCGTGATACGTTGCGGCACTGCCGAACCCGAAGGCCCTGGAATGGACGGGCACCCCGTTCGCCGGGCGCCCGTACCGGACGTCGGCCCGCTCGTGGAAGCGGCCCGCGAACCGCGCCGCCCGCACGTCCAGGTCGCTGACGCCCTCGGCGTACGGATGGTCGAGCTCGACGCGAGAGGTGGCGGCGTTCCAGTCGAGGGATCCCCGTCGATCCGGGTCGCGATCGCCTCGAAGGTGTTGCCACCCCGCACCTCCCGGATCTCCGTGACCTCGTGCAGCGGACGCACCGTGACGTTCCCCGTCGCCTCCGCACGCGGCAGGTGGTTGTGGTCGACGCTGTTCTCTGCGCCGGAGTTGATGCCGTGCGGAACCTCCGCGACGGAGATGGACTTGCGTCGGGTGTCTGCGATGACTGCCGAATCCAGTCCCGCGTGAGCAGCGCCACAGCGGTTTTCCGCCGAACGGGCCTCTCAGCCGCCGCCCGCCCACCGGTCCAGCAACGCCCGTCCTCGGGGGCTGATCCGGTATCCGACGTCGAGGCTCTCGGTCAGCCCCAGCTCCTTCAGGCGGCGCACCCTCTGCTTGAACGTCGGCCGGTCGAGCCCGACCACGGGTGCGAGTTCCGTCGAGACGACCGCGGGCCGCTCCGCGATCAGCCGCAGCGTCGCCTCGGTCCACGCGCCGTTCGCGTCCATCCGCGCCAACCGGCGGCGCAGCGCCTCGAGGTCGTCGTCCGTCAGTGCCGCGTCTTCCCGCAACGCCGCACGCGGGTCCGGGCCGGCGCGCCGCAACCGGATCCGGTAGAGGTTCGGGCCGTGCGCCTTTCTGTCGACGAAGACCAGCAGTGCGGCGGCGGAGTCGAATCCCGCCGCCCGCGCGTCGTCGTCCGTCACCTCGTCCGGTGCGATCTCCTCGACCGTGTCGAACGCGATCACCCCGACCGGGGTGCGCTGTCTGCCGCCCGCTCTGACCCGCGGCCGGTCCCACCGCCGGAAAGCCAGCGTCACGGCACCGGAGACGAGCCCGTCGAGTGTCGCGGCCGTGAAGATCACGTCGTCAGTCCACGAGCCCGCGGGAACGCAGGTGCTCGAACACCAACCGTGATCCGGGCGCCGATTCCGGCATCGCCGCGTACTCGTCGGCGGTGAAGTACCGCAGTTCCGCGATCTCGCTCGTCGCCGTCGGCTCGCTCGTCAGGTCGGCGAGGTAGCAGGTCATGTGGAGCCGGGTGCCGGGCGGATGCCCGAACGCCTCGGCCTCGAAGATCCCGAGTTCCTCGAGGGTGCCGCCCCGGATCCCGGCGTCGAGCTCCTCGCGAATCTCCCTGTGCAGAGCCTGTTCCGGCGTCTCCCCCGGGTCGATCTTCCCGCCGGCCATGTAGAACGCGGACTTGCCGGCGGACCGGGCCTGGAGCATGCGGCGGTCCTTGATGTGGGCGAGGGCGACGGTCCTGATCTCGGCCATTCACACAGGGTAGGGCGCTTCGTGCCGGTGCGCGCTCTCGGTGGGCGGAGCCACCGAAATCGCACACGGGTGGCGGAGCCGCCTGGTGACGAAAAGTGCGCATCCCCTAAACTGGACATCGGTCGCCCGGATACTCCCGGGCGTATCGACACCCCGCCGCCACCGGCACACGACCACGACGGAGTGCCCTTGCTCGCAATATTGTTCGCCCACGCACTCGCCGCCCTTCTGGCGCCTGCTGCCGTGCGAACAATGGGGCGCAACGCATTTCTGCCGCTGTCGCTGGTGCCCGCGGCGTCGCTGGTCTGGGTGATCGCGAACTGGAACACCGAGCAGTCACTGCACATCGCCTGGGCGCCCGGGCTGTCGATGGACATCGACATGCGGTTCGACTCCCTCGCCGCGATCATGTCCGCCCTGATCCTCGGCATCGGCACCCTGGTGCTGATCTACTGCTCGCGGTACTTCCAGAGCGACGAAACCCGGCTCGGGATCTTCGCCGCCGAGATGGTCGCGTTCGCCGGCGCCATGTTCGGTCTGGTCACCAGCGACAACATGCTGATCCTCTACACGTTCTGGGAACTGACGACGATCCTGTCGTTCCTGTTGGTCGGGCACTACGCCGAACGCGCGTCCAGTCGCCGCGCCGCCACCCAGGCCCTGCTGGTGACCACCGCGGGCGGCCTCGCGATGCTCGTCGGGTTCATCATTCTCGGCCAGGTCGGCGGCAGCTACCAACTCTCGGTGCTGCTCGCGAACCCACCGGGAGGCTGGGCCGCGGCGGTCGGTGTGGTGCTGGTCCTGGTCGGCGCCCTGTCCAAGTCGGCGATTGTCCCGATGCACTTCTGGCTGCCCGGCGCGATGGCCGCGCCGACACCGGTCAGCGCCTACCTGCACGCCGCGGCAATGGTCAAGGCGGGCATCTACCTGATCGCCCGGCTGGCACCCGGTTTCTCCGACTCCGCGCCGTGGCGCATCACCGTGCTCACCCTCGGACTCGCCACGATGCTCCTCGGCGGCTGGCGGGCGATGCGCGCCTTCGACCTCAAGCTGATCCTCGCCTTCGGCACCGTCAGCCAGCTGGGCTTCCTCACCATCCTGGTCGGTACCGGCACCCACGACGCAGCGCTCGCCGGTATCGCCCTGGTCGTCGCGCACGCGATGTTCAAGGCCGCACTGTTCATGGTGGTCGGCGTCATCGACCACACCACCGGTACCCGCGACATCCGCAAACTCGCGCACCTCGGCAAGGCGGCGCCGGTGCTGTGCGGGATCGCGGTCGCAGCGGCGGCGAGCATGGCCGGGCTGCCCCCGTTCTTCGGGTTCGTCGGCAAGGAAAGTGCGCTCGAGGCGATCGCGACGGCGTCCGTGCTCGACCCGACCGTCCGCAGCCTCGAGCTGGCGGGCATCGTGGCGGGCTCGATCCTCACCGTCGCGTACAGCATCCGTTTCGTCTGGGGTGCGTTCGGCCGCAAACAGCTGAAGCGGCCGAGCCCGGCGGTGGCGTCGATGCACACGCCGGGACCGCTGTTCCTGGCGTCGCCGGCGCTGCTCGCCGTCGCCGGTCTGGCCACCGGCCTCATCGCCCCGGTGATGGACACCCTGCTCAGCGCGTACGCGGACAGCCTCCCGAGCTACGGCCACGACTACCACCTCGCGTTGTGGCACGGGTTCGGGCTCGCCCTGTGGCTGACGATCCTGGTGGTCGTCGCCGGTGTCGGGCTGTACCTCGCGCACCGGTGGATCAGCCGGCTCCGGTTCGAACACCCGCCGCTGGGCAACGCCGAGCGGATCTACGACGCGACGCTGCGCGGCATGGACACCCTGTCGATGCGGTTGACCGGCACCACCCAGCGCGGTTCGCTTCCGCTGACGCAGGCGACGATCCTGGTCACCCTCGTGCTGCTCCCGACGATCCTGCTGGTCGCCGGCACGGACTCGGGGATGCGGCTGCACCTGTGGGAGTCGCCGATCCAGTTCGCGGTCGGCCTGATCATGATCGCCGCCGCGCTCGCCGCGACGGTGATGCGCAACCGGCTCGCCGCGGTCATCCTCGTCGGCGTCACCGGCTACGGCTGTGGTGTGATCTTCGCCCTCGACGGCGCACCGGACCTGGCCCTGACCCAGTTCCTCGTCGAGACCCTCACGCTGGTGATCTTCGTGCTGGTGCTGCGCAAGCTGCCCGCCGAGATCGACGAGCGTCAGTCCGTCGGGTTCAAGCCGGCGCGGGCGCTGCTCGGTGTGGCGGTGGGGGCGACGGTGACCGCGCTCGCCGCGGTCGCGATGACCGCCCGCTCCGCCGAGCCCATCTCCGTGCACATGCCGGACCTCGCCTACCACGTCGGCAACGGCAAGAACGTGGTCAACGTGCTGCTCGTCGACATCCGCGCCTGGGACACCCTCGGCGAGATCTCCGTGCTGCTCGTCGCCGCGACGGGCGTCGCGTCGCTGGTGTTCCGCACCCGCCGGTTCGGCACCGCCCCCCGCGTCGCGGACGTGCCCTCGTTCGAGCCGTCGCCGACCGAGACCACGTGGCTGCGCGGCGGCGACCTGATCGATCCGCGGCACCGCTCGCTGGTCCTCGAGGTCACCACCCGGATGATCTTCCCGACCATGATGGTGCTGTCGGTGTACTTCTTCTTCTCCGGGCACAACGCGCCGGGCGGCGGCTTCGCCGGCGGCCTCACCGCGGGCCTGGCGCTGGTACTGCGCTACCTCGCGGGCGGGCGGTACGAGCTCGGGGAGGCCGTTCCCATCGATGCCGGCAAGATCCTCGGCCTCGGTCTGATCTTCTCCGCGGGCACGGCGCTGACGTCGCTGTTCCTCGGTGCCCCCGCGTTGTCGTCGGCGACGATCGAGCTGACCCTCCCGGTGCTCGGCCACATCAAGCTGGTCACCGCGCTGTTCTTCGACCTCGGCGTGTACCTGATCGTCGTCGGACTCGTCCTCGACGTGCTGCGCAGCCTCGGTGCCCGACTCGACGCCGAGGTCGAGAACCGCCCCGAGACCGGGGAGCAGGTGCTGGTCCGGTGAGCGTGAACATCGGTTTCCTCGTCGTCATCGGCGTGCTCGTGTCGTGCGGCGTGTACCTGCTGCTGGAGCGGTCGATCACCAAGATGCTGCTCGGCCTGATGCTGTTCGGCAACGGCGTCAACCTGCTGATCCTCTCGGTCGGCGGCCCGCCCGGCAGCGCTCCGATCGTCGGCCGCACCAACGCCGTGTACGAGCGGATGGCCGACCCCCTCGCGCAGGCGATGATCCTGACCGCGATCGTCATCACGATGGGCATCGCCGCGTTCGTGATGGCGCTGGCGTACCGGTCCTACAAGATCAACACCAAGGACTCCGTCGACGACGACGCCGAGGACACCAAGGTCAAGCGTCGCCGGACCCCCGCGGAGGCCCCCGACCACGACCGTTCGGACGACCCGATCACCGGCGACTCCACGTTCGGCGGCGACGCCTTCGACGACAAGGGCAACCCCATCCCACTCGAACAGCTCACCAACCTCGAGGACCTCGAGGTGTACGAGGACCTGCGCGAAGGCGACTTCGACGAGTTCGATCCCGAAGGCGATGCCGAGCCCCGCGAGGCCCCGGTCGGTGCGTCCGGGGACGACGATCCGCGGGACGATCCCGACGCCGAGTCGGTGCCCACCCCGGGTGGTGATCGCCGATGACGATCTCCCCCGACGTGATGCAGACCCTGACACCGCTGCCGGTGCTGATCCCGATGCTCGCCGCCGCGGTGACACTGATCGGCGGTCGCCGTCCCCGGTTCCAGCGTGCGATCACGATGGCGGCGCTCGTCGCCGGGCTGACGGTCTCCGGTCTGCTGTTGTACCTCGCGGACCGGGACGGCACGTCCGCGCTGCAGGTCGGCGGTTGGGACTCCCCGATCGGCATCACCCTGGTCGTCGACCGGTTGTCGGCGATCATGCTGGTCGTCTCGTACGTCGTGCTGCTCGCCGTCATGGCGTTCGCCGTCGGGCAGGGTATCCACGACGGCACCGAACGGCAGCCGGTGTCGATCTTCCTACCCACCTACCTGGCGCTGACGGCGGGCATCTCCAACGCCTTCCTCGCCGGGGACCTGTTCAACCTGTACGTCGGGTTCGAGGTGCTGCTCGCGGCGTCGTTCGTGCTGCTGACCCTCGGTGCCAGCGCCGACCGGGTCCGCGCGGGCGTCTCGTACGTGATGGTGTCGATGGTGTCGTCGCTGATCTTCCTGATCGGCATCGCCCTCGCCTACGGCGCCACCGGCACCCTGAACATGGCGCAGATGGCGTTGCGGTTCGACGACATCCCGGACGGCACCCGGATGGCGATCTTCGGCGTCCTGCTCGTCGCGTTCGGCATCAAGGCGGCGGTGTTCCCGCTGTCGACCTGGTTGCCCGACTCCTACCCGACCGCGCCCGCCCCGGTGACCGCGGTGTTCGCGGGCCTGCTCACCAAGGTCGGTGTGTACGCGATCATCCGCGCCCACACGCTGCTGTTCCCGCAGGGCGAGCTGGACGACGTGCTGATGGTGTGCGGTCTGCTGACGATGATCGTCGGCATCCTCGGCGCCATCGCCCAGTCCGACATCAAACGACTGCTCTCGTTCACCCTGGTCAGTCACATCGGCTACATGGTGTTCGGCATCGCGCTGTCCACCCAGCAGGGCCTGTCGGGCGCGATCTACTACGTCGCGCACCACATCATCGTGCAGACGACACTGTTCCTCGTCGTGGGGCTCATCGAACGGCAGGCCGGATCGTCGTCGCTGCGCCGGCTCGGCAGTCTCGCCGCCGCCAGCCCGGTCCTGGCGGTCGTCTTCCTGATCCCGGCACTGAACCTCGGCGGGATCCCGCCGTTCTCCGGTTTCATCGGCAAGATCGCGCTGCTGCAGGCCGGCGCCGCCCACCCGAGCGTGCTGTCCTGGGTGCTGGTCGCCGGCGGCACCGCCACCAGCCTGCTGACGCTCTACGTCGTCGCCCGCGTCTGGACCAAGGCGTTCTGGCGGGCCCGCGCGGACGCCCCCGAGGGCGGCCTCGCCGACGTCAGCCCGTCCGCGCTGATCGACGAGTCGGAGGAGGACATCGCGTTCGTCGACCGTGAGGACGTCGGGCGGATGCCCGCGCTGATGCTGGGACCGACCATCGCCCTCGTCGGTGTCGGCGTCGCGCTGACGGTGTTCGCCGGCCAGATCATCGCGGTCACCGACCGGGCCGCGACCGATCTGCAGGACCGGTCGATCTACATCGACGCCGTCCTCGGTCCCGGGTACGTCGAACAGGCCACGGCGGCGGGAGGCGGACGATGACCCGGGAAGTCGCGCTGCGGGCCGGGACACTGGCCTGGCTGACCCTCGTCTGGATCCTGTTGTGGGGCAACGTCAGCGTCGCCAACATCGTCGGCGGGCTGATCGTCGCGATCCTCATCACCGTTCTGCTGCCGCTGCCGCGGGTGCCCGTCGAGGGACGCATCCACCCGTGGTCGATCGTGAAGCTGATCGGTCTGAGCCTCTGGTACGCGGCGCAGTCGAGCGCGCAGGTCGCGTGGCTGGCCGTGCGACCCGGACCTCCCCCGGTGACCGGGGTCCTGCGGTGCCGGCTGGCCATCAAGTCCGACCTCGTGCTCACCCTGTGCGTCGACGTGCTCAACCTGATCCCCGGCACCATGGTGCTCGAGGTCGACCAGGTCAAGCGCATGGTCTACGTCCACGTCCTCGACGTCAGCACCGACAGGGCGGTCCGGCAGTTCTACCGGACCGTTCGCCGGCTCGAGGCGCTGTTCATCGCGTCGTTCGAGCGGGACTCGGAGTGGACGCCGTCCCCGCTGCACGACGCCGTCGACCCCGCCGTCCGAAGGGAGCTCCCGTGACGACCGTTCTCGTGATCGCCGGGGTGATGTTGTCGGTCGCCGCGGTGCTGACCTCGTACCGCCTGCTCGCCGGCCCCGCCACCCTGGACCGGCTCGTCGCGATGGACACCCTCGTCGCGGTCGCGATCTGCGGGCTGGCGGTGTGGGCGACCTTCAGCATGGACACCACGCTGGTGCCGGCGATCGTCGCGCTCTCGCTGGTCGGTTTCGTCGGCTCGGTGTCGGTGGCCCGGTTCCGGGTGCGTGACGACCAGTGAGCACCGCACTCGACGTCCTCGCCGCCGTGTCGATCCTGCTCGGCGCGCTGCTCGCGATGACCGCCGCGATCGGCATCGTCCGCTTCCCCGACACCCTCTCGCGGATGCATGCCGCGACGAAGCCTCAGGTGGTCGGCCTGGTCCTGGTCCTCGCCGGGGCGGTGATCCGACTGCGCGGCAACGTCGACATCTGGATGCTCGTCCTCGTCGGCCTGTTCACACTGCTCACCGCGCCGGTGATCGCGCACACCGTCGGCCGGGTCGCGTATCGGGAGCAGCGCAGTCGCGACGGGATGGGCATCGTCGGCGATCTCGACGACCAGAGCCCACCCACGCGGTAGACCCGCCGCCTCACATACGGGCGAACTCGTCCTCGGGGCCGCGCCCCGCCAACCGGCCCAGCGTCGACTCGGGTGCCGCGAAGAACGTCGCGTGGAAGCCGACGACCACGGCGAGCATCATCCCGAGGATCACCGGCACCGACAGGAGCGGGACCGCGGCGATCGGACCGGCGAGGTAGCGGTAGCCCGTGAGGAGCGCGACGAACGCTGCGGTCCCGCTGCACACGAGCCGGATCCGGGACCGGTCCCAGCCCCGCTCCGGGTCCCGCAGACCGGACTCGATGGTGAGGCTGAGCACGACACCGGCGACGAGGTCGACACCGTAGTGGTAGCCGAAGCCGAGCGTCGCCGCCAGCGTGCAGACCAGCCACGCCGTGCCGCCCCACCGCAGCCAGAACGGTCCCCGCCGGGTGTGCACGAAGATCGCCAACGCCCACGCGGTGTGCAGGCTGGGCATGCAGTTGCGGGGTGCCGGCGAGTCGAACACGAACGACGCCGGGTCGGTGCCGGTCGGCAGGAGCGTCGGCCAGAAGTCGCCGAGCTGTGCGCCGTTCCCTTCGCCGCCGAAGGCGAAGTCGGGCCCGACGACCGGGAAGACGAGGTAGAACAGCGGGCCGATCATCCCGATCGCGAGGAAGGTCCGTACGAGGTGATGCGACGGCCAGCCGTTGCGGAGCTGGTAGAGGGCGACCGCGATCGCCGCGACGGGCAGCTGGATGTACACCCAGTGCAGGACGCCGTATCCGGCGGGGCCGAGCGCGTCGACGACCTGCCCCATCATCCACGAGGGCCGGCCGAACGCGCGGTCGGCGAGTTCGACGTACTGGTCGAGCACCGCGGGCCGGGTCATCACCGTGATCTGCAGCCAGACGTCGCCGATCTTGATCGCGACGGCCAGCATCGCACCGAGACCCGCGCCGAGCAGTGCGCTCCGGCGCAGGTCGCCGGTCCAGCGGACCGCGGCGACCGCGGCGATACCGAGCAGCACCCACGTCGGACCGTTGCCGACCGCGACGGGAGCACCGCCCAGCAGACGCGCCCCGAGGACCACCACGTCGATGCCGACGGCGACGGCCACGGCGATCAGCCGCTGCCGGTTGATCAGTCCGACGAGGCCGAGCGCCAGCGCCGCCCACGGCACGGACATCGACTTGGGCGTACCGACGAAGTCCCGGGTGAGCGACTGCAGCGGTCCCTCGAAGCCCGAGCGGGTGGCGACGAACTGCAGGAACACCAGGGCGACGGCCACAGCGAGGGTCGCGACGAGCGCGACGGGAAACGCCCCGTCCGCGCGTCGCCGGGGCGCGGAGACGGACGAGTCGTCGATCAGCACCTGTACATAGTAAACGGTGCGTGAACTGCGCCTTAACGCTTCAATTCGGCCACGAGGGAATCGACGACGGCGGTCAGGTCACCGCCGTTGTCCGCCGCGACGGCGCGTTGCCTCTGGTAGGACGCGCCGCGCCGCGGGATGTCGGCCACACGGGCCAGTTCGTCCGCACAACCGAGCTCGACCGCCAGCGGCGCCAGCTGCTCGAGCAGGTCGTCGAGGTCCTCGGTGACGAGCCGCTCGTTGCTGTCGGCGTCGAGGATGATCTCCGCGTCCAGGCCGTAGCGGGCGGCGCGCCACTTGTTCTCCTGCACGTGCCACGGCGGCATACCCGGCAGTTCGACCCCGGCCTCGAGCTGCCGGTCGAAGTGGACCACCAGGCAGTGGATCAGCGCCACCAGCGACTCGAGTTCGGCGCGGGTGGACACGCCGTCGCAGACCCGGACCTCGATCGTCCCCCACTGCGGAGCCGGCCGGATGTCCCAGTGCAGCGCGCCGAGCCGTTCGATGACGCCGGTCTTCATCTGGTCGTGCACGAACCCCTCGAACTGCGCCCACGTCTCGAACTGGAACGGCAGGCCGGCGGTCGGCAGCTGCTGGAACATCAGTGCCCGGTTGCTGGCGTATCCGGTGTCGGTGCCCGCCCACATCGGGGACGACGCCGACAGCGCGAGCAGGTGCGGATACTTCACCAGCAGCGCGTTGATGATGGGGAACACCTTGTGCGCCGACGACACCCCGACGTGGACGTGCACGCCCCAGATCAGCATCTGCCGTCCCCACCACTGGGTGCGGTTGATCATCTCGTCGTAGTGCGGGTTCGGTGTCACCTGCTGGGTGGACCACTGCGCGAAGGGGTGGGTGCCCGCACACATCAGTTCGACGTTCTCCCGCGCCGCGGCCCGGCGCAGCAACGCCATCGTCTCGCGCAGGTCGTCCATCGCCTCCGCGGTGGTCGCGCAGATCCCGGTGACGAGTTCGACGGTGTTCCGCAGGAACTCCTTGTGCAGCCGCGCCTCGTGGTCACCGGCCAACTCGTCCGCGGCGGCCAGCACCTGCGCAGCGGTGTTGGACAGGTCGCGCGTGGTCGGGTCGACGAGCGCGACCTCCCACTCGACGCCGATCGTTGGCCGGGGCGAACCGGCGAAGTGCACTGCCACAGCGGAATCCAATCACAGAGAGACGACGACGGCGCCGCGACCGGAACCGGCCGGGGGCCTGGTCGTCCGGTCGCGGCGCCGCGACGAAAGGAGGGTGTTACTCGATCACACCTGTTACTTGATCACACCGCAGGCGACTCGCGCACCGGCGTCACCGGTGTCGAGGGTGGTCTGATCGGGTGCCGGCGCGTACCGGGTGGGGATGTTGGCGAAGTTGTCGGCACCGGCGTGCACGACGATCGCCCGGCCGTCACCGTGGTTCTGCAGGTCCTCGATGGTGAACGCGTCGGTGGTGGTGGTCAGGTTCCCGGTGCCGTTCTGTCCCACGAACAGCGACGGCAGGTCGCCGCTGGCCGGGTGGCCGGTGTGACCCTCGACCTGGAGGTGCCCGCCCGCGGAGGTGAAGTCGCCCTCACAGGTGCCGACCGAGTGGATGTGCAGTCCGTGGAAACCGGGCGCGAGACCGTTCGCGGCGACCGTGACGACAACGCCGTCGCCGGAGCCGACGAAGGTCGCGGTGCCGGCAGCCTTGCCGTCCGCACCCTGCAGAACGACGTTGATCCGCTCGACATGCTCGGAGCTGCCGGAGGTGCCCTCGCTGTGCTCGCCCGCCGGTGCCGCGGCTCCGGTCCAGACCGCCGGAGTGGTGCCCTCGACGTCGCTCGCCTCCTGGTTGGGCGGGCTGCACGCGGTCAGGCCCGCTGCCGCGATCGCAACCATCGGGGTGACCACGCGCAGGGAAACGCGGCGGGACCGGGTCGTCTGCGAATCGCGTCGGGTAAGCAAGGCCATCAAACCGCTCCTTCGAGATGGGCTGGAAGTGCACTGATCATAGCCAGCCGGAGTTGCCGGCCGACCGGTGGTCTACGACGGGGCATAGTTGACGTGCGCGCGGCACGCGGACGGGACTTCCCTAGGGCGAGGTGACGATGACGATCACGCCCGGGGAGGCAGTGGCGATACCGGAGAAGCGCTGTTCGGAGACGATCCCGAGCTCGTCGGCGATCTCCTGCGCGGCCTGCTTCTCCGCCGCCGAGCCGGCGCTGTAGTAAACGGTGGTCCGGGAGACGTTGCCGGTGCTGTAGTTGCCGGTCTCCGACACCGTCCACCCGCCCGATTCGAGGGTGCTCGCCGTCTCCGCGGCGAGCCCGCTGACGGTGCTGTTGTTGAACACGCGGACCGAGACCGACGAGCGGTCGACGGTGCCGCTCGACGCCGACTGGGAGCTTGCCGCGGCGAGCGGGACGGCACTGGCGGCGGGCGTGGTCGTCGTCGGCCGGGCCGACGCACCGGGGCTGTTGGGAACGGCCGACACGGGGGCGACACCGGGTACGACCTCGGTGGCCCGGGATTCGGCGTCCGAGTTGGACAGGCTCATCGCACCGATACCCGCGAACGCGATCGCGAGGGCGATGAGGACCATCGCGAGCGCGCGCAGGGGCGGTCCCGACGATGCTGGCTGCGGGGTGCTCACTGTCTCGACCTTACGGGTCCGCGCATGGTTGCCGGCATCCGACATCCCCTAGGTGACGTCGAACCCGAGCCGGCGTGCCGCGCGTGCCTTCTGCCTGCTCGCCCGCAGGCGGCGCAGACGTTTGACCAGCATCGGGTCCGCGGCGAGGGCTTCCGGACGGTCCACGAGGCCGTTGAGAACCTGGTAGTAGCGGGTCGCGGACATCCCGAAGAGCTCCTTGATGGCGTCCTCCTTGGCGCCCGCGTACTTCCACCACTGCCGCTCGAAGGCGAGAATGTCGTGGTCGCGGCGAGTGAGGCCGTCCTCCCCGACCTCGTTCGCGTCCTGCAGGTCGGTCGGCTCCGAATTCCGGCTACGCGCGGCTGCGCCGTCCATCTCACTCCTCAACGTCGAGCTCCCGCCCAGGCTCAGCGAAGCCAAAAACTCCCCGTCCGCCCGGTCGGCTCCGCGGACCGGGCGGCGAATTACAACCGTGTGCTCCGGATATTCAACCACGGTCCCCCGACAGGATCGCCGGTTCCAACGGGCGCGTCGTTCGGCGGTTCACCCGCCGGTTGCCCCGACCGTCAGCGGGTTCGCCGACCACCGGGGACGGACCCCGCGGCGAGTCCCACTATTCTCTGTGACCATGGCTATTCTTCCGATCCGGATCGTGGGCGACCCGGTGCTGCACGAGCCGACCCAGCCGGTGACGCAGCCCCTGTCCGAGGTGGCGGAGCTCGTCTCCGACATGTACGACACCATGGACGCCGCGAACGGGGTCGGGCTGGCCGCCAACCAGGTCGGTGTCGGCCTGCGTCTGTTCGTCTACGACTGCCCCGACTACGACTCCGATCGGGACGGTGCCCGCCGCCGCGGCGAGGTGATCAACCCCGTTCTCGAGACGTCGGAGATCCCGGAGACCATGCCGGATCCGGAGGACGACGACGAGGGCTGCCTGTCCGTGCCCGGTGAGCAGTTCCCGACCGGCCGGGCGACCTGGGCGAAGGTCACGGGCGTCGACGCGAACGGCGATCCGGTCGAGATCGAGGGCACCGGTTTCTTCGCGCGGATGCTGCAGCACGAGGTCGGGCACCTGGACGGTTTCCTCTACACGGACGTGCTGATCGGCAGGCACGCCCGCGCCGCGAAGAAGATCATCAAGCGGTCCGGCTGGGGCGTTCCGGGCCTGAGCTGGGTTCCGGGCACGGTGGAGGATCCGTTCGGACACGATGACTGACGTCCCCGCCGGGGACGAACACGACGCGCAGACCGTCCGCATCGCGGCGGCGGGACACCGCCCGCCGCGCCCGGGCAACCGCGTGGTCCTGCGGTACAAGTTGCCGCCGGGGTATCCGCAGCCGCTGACCGACATCATCGGGGAGCTCGTCGCCCTGTCACCCGCCGTGGTGGTCCGGGCGCCGGACGGACGCGTCGTGCAGGTGTCTGCGGACCAGGTCGTCGCGCTCAAGACACTGGGCGCGCGTCCGGTGGCGTCCCGGGAGATCCGCGCGCTCGAACTGGCCGCGGCGGACGCCTGGCCGGGCACCGAGCAGACCTGGATCGACGGGTGGTTGCTGCGGTACGGCGACGGTTTCACCCGCCGGGCCAATGCGGCGGCGCCGCTGGGTCGGGCGCACCGGATCGGCGACCTGTACTCCGGTGAGACCCTCGAACGGTTGCGGGCGTGGTACGCCGAGCGGGGCCGGGCGCTGACGCTGCTGCTGCCGGACCGGCTCGGCACGGCACCCGAGGGCTGGACCACGGGTGGCGAGACGCTGGTCATGGCCGCCGACATCGGCAATCTCACCCTGCCCGACGGCACCTCGATCGTCGAGGTGACCGATCGGCCGGGCCCCGACTGGTTGGCGTCCTACCACTATCGCGGTGCGCTACTTCCGGAGCCGGCCCTCGCGGTGCTCTCGGCCGTCCGCGACGGCCGGGTCGCGTTCGGCGCGGTGCGCGGCGGAGCCGAGACGCTGGCGATCACCCGCGCAGCGATCACCGACGCCCCGGACGACCGCCGGTGGGTCGGGCTGGCGGCGGTCGAGGTGGCGCAGGCGCACCGACGTCGCGGGCTCGGGTTCCTGATCTGCGGGGAGATGATCCGCTGGGGCCGCGACCGCGGGGCGACCCACACCTACGTCCAGGTCGAGGAGGACAACGCCGGCGCGATCGCGCTCTACCGCGCCCTCGGGTTCGTCGACCACCACCGCTACCGGTACGCCACCGCACCCACCCCCTGACCCCCACCCCCTTTCGGCTGAAGGCGCCCTTCGTGCGGCCTGATCGCACGAAGGGCACCTTCACCCGGTGGGGTTCGGTGTCGTGGGGCCGAACTACGCTGCGGGCATGCGATTGGCGACGTGGAATGTGAACTCGGTGCGGGCCCGGACCGACCGGGTGGTGGACTGGTTGACGCGGACCGAGACGGACGTCCTGGCGATTCAGGAGACCAAGTGCCGTGACGACCAGTTCCCGACCGAACGCTTCACCGACCTCGGCTACGAGGTCGCGCATGTCGGACTGAGCCAGTGGAACGGTGTCGCGATCATCTCCCGGGTCGGACTCGAGGACGTGCAGGTCGGGTTCGAGGGCCAGCCGGGATTCGCGAAGGCGGCCGCGGACACCCTCGACCTCGCGACGCCGGTCGTGGAGGCCCGCGCGATCGGCGCGACGTGTGGCGGAGTGCGGGTCTGGAGCCTGTACGTGCCGAACGGCCGCGAGTTGGCGGACCCGCACTACGCGTACAAGCTGGACTGGTTGGCGACGCTGCGGGACGATGCCGCGAAATGGCTGGCTGACGACCCGAACGCGCAGATCGCGCTGGTCGGCGACTGGAACGTCGCGGCCACCGACGAGGACGTGTGGGATCCGGCGCTGTTCGTGGGCAAGACGCACACCTCGCAGCCGGAACGCGACGCGTTCTTCGCATTCGAGGAGATCGGGTTCACGGAGGTGACGCGTCAGCACACCCCCGGCCCCGGCGTGTACACCTACTGGGACTACACGCAGCTGCGGTTCCCGAAGCGACAGGGCATGCGCATCGACTACCAGTTCGCCTCGCCGGCGCTCGCCGCGCGGGTCACCTCCGCGTCGATCGACCGGGACGAGCGAAAGGGCAAGGGTGCCAGCGACCACGCCCCGGTCGTCGTCGAGCTGAGCTGAGCGCGCGACGCGTCACGGCGCGTCGTCGACCAGGGTGAGGTACTCGGTGTGGGTGCCGAGGTAGCGCTGCACGTACGTGCACACCGGGTGCACTCGCCACCGCCGGACCCGTGCCTCCTCGAGCACCTCGTGGACGAGGACGGCCGCCCACCCGCGGCCGCCGTGCTCCTCTTTGATCACGGTGTGCATCAGTGCGACGCGGCAGCCGTCCTCCGGCGCGCCGTCGACGCCGCCGACGCCGCCGACGCCGAGGCAGCGGTACCCGAGGATCCCGACCAGTTCGTCGTCGACCCACAGGTCGAAACGCGAGTGCGCGGGATCGTCCTCGACCTGCGCCCGGGCGGGATCGGCGCGCCGCACCGTGACGGGTGCGCGCACCGGACCGTTGTGCCTTCTGAACATGTCGTTCATGCAAGCAGCCGGCCCGCCGCGGCACCGCCCGCACAGCGCGGTGGAGACAAGTTGTCGCCCATCCTTCGTCGAATCGTGGCCGAATCGCCGCCCGGGGGTCAAGTAGGCGTCGTCACACCGCGACGAGCATGTCGCGGTACTCGGGGTGGGCGGCGACGAACCGCTGCACGTAGGTGCAGACCGGGCGGACCCGCCACCCGTAGCGACGGGCCGCGTCGAGCGCTCCCCGCACTATCACGGCGGCGAGTCCGCGATGACCGAAGTCCTCCACGATCACGGTGTGCAGGAACGAGACGATGGGTGCGCCACGCCGGTGCTGCGCGCCGGTGGAACCGCTGTTCGCATCGATGTCGTAGTAGCCGAGGATGCCGACGAGGTCGCCGTTCAGCCACAACTCGAAGCGACTCTGGGACGCATTGTTCGCCACCTCCGCAGTCGGCGTATCCGCAATCATCAGCCTCTCCCTACACCCGTAACAAAATGTGATGCACGCCACTATAGGTGCGGTGTCGCGGCGGGCAACAGGGCTACCCGGAAATTGCCGACCGGACGGCGCCCGAACCGGCCCGCAACCGCCCCCCACTGGCGGTCGCGCGCGACAGCCCGCTATGGTCTCGGGCGACAACTCAACAACCCACGGGGGCTCGCACCAGCGGGCTGAGAGGACGGCTAGCTCTTCGTCGAGCGCTCAGGGCCGTCGACCGTATGAACCTGACCGGGTAATGCCGGCGTAGGGAGATTCTCGATGAGGCACACCTCTGTCACCACCGAGCCGTCCGTCACCACCGGGCCGATCGAGGGGAGCAGCAAGCAGTACCTGGACGTCGACGGGCTGTCGGTCCCGGTCCGGCGCGTCCACCTGACCACCGGGGCACACCTGGACCTGTACGACACCTCCGGCCCGTACACCGACACGAACGCGACGATCGACCTGGAAGCGGGCCTGCCGCCGGTGCGCTCGGCGTGGCCGCGCCCCGCGGGCGCCACCACGCAGCTGGGCTGGGCACGCGCCGGTGTCGTGACCGACGAGATGCGCTATTGCGCTGCCCGCGAAGGTGTTTCACCCGAAGTCGTGCGCGAGGAGGTAGCCGCGGGTCGCGCGGTGATCCCGGCCAACCGCCGCCACCCCGAGCTCGAACCGATGGTGATCGGCAAGCGGTTCGCCGTCAAGGTGAACGCGAACATCGGCAACTCGGCGGTCAGTTCGTCGATCGCCGAGGAGGTCGAGAAGATGGTGTGGGCGACCCGCTGGGGCGCCGACACCATCATGGACCTGTCCACCGGGAAGAACATCCACGAGACCCGGGAGTGGATCCTGCGCAACTCCCCCGTGCCGGTGGGCACGGTGCCGATCTACCAGGCACTCGAGAAGGTCGGCGGGGATCCGACCAAGCTGACGTGGGAGTTGTACCGGGACACCGTGATCGAGCAGTGCGAGCAGGGCGTCGACTACATGACCGTCCACGCCGGTGTGCTGCTGCGGTACGTACCGCTCACCGCGAAGCGGGTCACCGGGATCGTCTCCCGCGGCGGCTCGATCATGGCGGCCTGGTGTCTCGCACACCACCGGGAGTCGTTCCTGTACACGCACTTCGAGGAACTCTGCGAGATCCTCGCGCGCTACGACGTGACGTTCTCGCTCGGCGACGGACTGCGTCCCGGGTCGATCGCGGATGCCAACGACGAGGCCCAGTTCGCCGAACTGCGCACCCTCGGCGAACTCACCACGATCGCGAAATCACATGGCGTGCAGGTGATGATCGAGGGACCGGGCCACGTGCCGATGCACAAGATCGTCGAGAACGTGCGACTCGAGGAGGAGTGGTGCGAGGAGGCGCCGTTCTACACCCTCGGACCGCTCGCCACCGACATCGCGCCCGCCTACGACCACATCACGTCGGCGATCGGTGCCGCGATGATCGCCCAGGCCGGGACCGCGATGCTCTGCTACGTCACCCCGAAAGAGCATCTGGGACTGCCGAACCGGGACGACGTGAAGGTCGGCGTCATCGCGTACAAGATCGCCGCGCACGCGGCGGACCTGGCCAAGGGCCACCCCCGGGCGCAGGAACGTGACGACGCGCTGTCGACGGCGCGCTTCGAGTTCCGCTGGCACGACCAGTTCGCGCTGTCGCTCGACCCGGACACCGCCCGCGAGTACCACGACGAGACGCTGCCCGCCGAGCCGGCGAAGACCGCGCACTTCTGCTCGATGTGCGGCCCGAAGTTCTGCTCGATGCGCATCTCGGCGGACGTCCGCGCCTACGCGGAGGAGCACGGGCTCACCGACGCGGTGGCGTTGGAGGCGGGCATGGCGGAGAAGTCCGCGGAGTTCGCGGGCAGCGGAAGCCAGGTGTACCTGCCCGTCGTTCCCACGGGTCGTTAGGCTCACCGGTTGTGAAGCTGCTGCCGCTGACCCCCGATGGTCAGACTCCCGTTCGCGTCCTCACCATCGCCGGAACCGACTCCGGCGGCGGTGCGGGCATCCAGGCCGATTCGCGCACGATGGCGCTGCTCGGCGTGCACGCCTGCGTCGCGGTCGCGGCCGTGACCGTACAGAACTCGGTGGGGGTCAGCGGTTTTCACGAGATTCCGCCGCAGGTGGTCGCGGACCAGGTGCGGTGCGTCGTCGAGGACATCGGGGTGAGCGCCGCGAAGACCGGGATGCTGGCGTCGACCGCGATCATCGAGTCGGTCGCGCAGGTGTGCGGCGAGGTCGGCATCGGCCGGGGCACCCCGGTGCCGCTGGTCGTCGATCCGGTGTGCGCGTCGATGCACGGTGATCCGCTCCTGCACGAGGAGGCCCTGGACGCGGTCCGGCACACGCTGATCCCGCTGGCGTCGCTCGTCACCCCGAATCTCGACGAGGTCCGGCTGATCACCGGCATCGAGGTGGTCGACGACGCGACGGCGCGGCGGGCGGCGGAGGCGCTGCACGGACTGGGTGCGCAGTGGGCACTGGTCAAGGGCGGGCATCTGCGCACGTCGACCGAGTCGACGGACCTGCTGTTCGACGGGGAGCGTTTCCACGAGTTCACCAGTCCCCGCATCGACACCGGCAACGACCACGGCGGCGGCGACACCCTCGCCGCGTCGATCGCGTCCGCCCTCGCGCACGGGTACCCGATGCCCGACGCCGTCGAGTTCGGGAAGCAGTGGGTCACGCGCTGCCTCGCCGCGTCGTACGACCTCGGGGCGGGGCACGGGCCCGTCTCCCCGCTGTGGCGCCTGCACACGGACGCCGCGGACGGTCAGCGCGAATAGTCCCTGAAGGTCATCACGGCACCGACCAGGATCACCATGGCAGCGACGAGGTAGACCGCGATCCGGAACCAGTAGGGACCGACCCCGTAGTAGTTCACGGCGAACGCGCCGAGCATCGAGGCCAGGATCAGAACGATTCCGTAGAAGGGTGTTCGCTGTTCCCGATCAACCATGCATCCAGTGTCCGCGCGCGACGGGCGGGTGGCAATGGGGCGCCTACGGCGCAGTGGTGCACTTTCGGATGCTCCGGCATCCGGAAGTGCACCACTGCCGTCAGGCATCCCGGCGGTTGACGACGTACAGCGACGCCCCGAACACGATCGCGACGAATACCGCGAAGTACACCAGGCTCCCCCACGGACCCCAGTGCCAGTCGATGCCCTGGTCGGAGCCGAGGAAGTGGTTGGCGTTCGCGAACGGCAGGAACGGCTGGATCTCCCGCCCGACCTTGCCGAACAGGCCGAACAGCGACTCGATCAGCAGCGGCCACAACAGCAGCAGGGTGATCGCACCCGCCGACTGCCGCACCAGCGAGCCGACCCCGACCGCCAGCGCGACGCACAGCAGCGCGTAGATCGGCACGCCGTAGATCGCCCGCCAGGCCTCCGCGCCGGAGAGCGTCAGCAAAGCGCCGGCCTCGCTGCCGGCGGCGGCCTTCGCGATGGCGTACGCACCGAAGGTGAGCACGAACGTCAGCACCGCACCGAAGATCCCGATCAGCGCGGCCTTCGTCACCAGCACGGAGTCGCGCTTCGGCACGGCCTGGAAGGTGGTGCGGATGATCCCGAACCGGTATTCGCTGGTCACGGCGAGTGCGGCCATGATCATCAGGACGAGCACACCGAATCCGGTGACGCCGCCGACGGAGTCGGCCAGGGTCGGTAGGAACGGGTCGACGCCCGGAGTCTCGCCCCTCGCGATCTGGTCGTTGTACGCGTTCAGGCTCACCTTCGCGGTCAGGCCGATGACGGCGGCGAGACCGAGACCGAGCACGATGATCGCGACGGTGCACCACCACGGCGACTTCGTCGAGGTGAGTTTGATTCGCTCCGCTGCCACGACACCCATCAGAGCGCCCCTCCCATCACGTCGGTGTGGTACTGCACGTCGTCACCGGTCATCTTCATGAACGCGTCCTCGAGCGATCCGCGTTTCGCCGACAGCTCGTGCAGGACGATGCCGTGACCGCCGGCGATCTGCCCGACCGCGTCGGTGGTGGTGCCCCGCACGATCAGGGCGGCGCTGCCGTCCTCGCCCTGGCCGTCGGCCTCGACCGCGAGACCCTGCGCGACGAGCGCGGTCTGCAGCGCGTCCAGTTGCGGGCTGCGCACACGCACCGACGCTTCGGAGGACCGGTCGACGAATTCCTTGACGGGCGAATCGGATACGAGTCGCCCGCGGCCGATCACGACGAGATGGTCGGCGGTCAGGGCCATCTCGGACAGCAGGTGACTCGACACCAGGACGGTGCGGCCCTCCGCGGCGAGTCGCTGCATGAACTTGCGGATCCAGACGATGCCCTCGGGGTCGAGGCCGTTGACCGGCTCGTCGAAGAGCAGCACCTTCGGGTCGCCGAGCAGCGCGCCCGCCAGCCCGAGCCGCTGCGACATACCGAGCGAGAATCCGCCCGCCCGCTTCCCGGCGACCTCGGTCAGACCCACGATCCGCAGCACCTCGTCGACGCGGGAGGACGGAATCCCGTTGGACGCGGCCATCCACTGCAGGTGCGCTTTCGCGGAGCGGTTGGGGTGCACCCACTTCGCGTCGAGCAGTGCGCCCACGGTGCGCAGCGGTTGGCTCAGGTCACGGTACGCCGTGCCGTCGATCAGCGCGGTGCCCGCGGTCGGCCGGTCCAGGCCGAGGATCATCCGCATGGTGGTCGACTTGCCTGCGCCGTTGGGCCCGAGGAATCCGGTGACGATTCCGGGCCGGACGGTGAAGGTCAGATCGTCCACCGCCTTGACGTCCCCGAAGGTCTTGGTCAGTCCCCTCACTTCAATCATGACCGCCAGCATTCCGGAAAAATCGGGCGCGCACATTTTTCGCAGGTCGCGCGCCGTGTCGTCTCGGCGAGCGACGCGAACGGCCCCTGGGTCGGTGCGTCTACCGCACCTGACCGTTACCGCTCGGCGTGCCCGGTACCGGAGCGGGGATGCGGGGGAACTTGCTCGTCGGGTCCTCACCCTCGTCGTAGACGGTCTGCGGCGGACCGATCAGCAGCGGATCCGGGTGCCCGACGATCTTGGGGTCCTTGCCGGTGTAGTCGAACTTCGCCAGTACCCAGCGCATCGCCTCGAGCCGGGCCCGCTTCTTGTCGTTGGACTTGACGATCGTCCACGGCGCGTGCGGGGTGTCGGTGTAGAACAGCATGTTCTCCTTGGCCTCGGTGTAGGCGTCCCACTTGTCGAGGCTCGCGAGGTCGGTCGGCGAGAGCTTCCACTGCTTGACCGGGTCGGTGCTGCGGGCCACGAACCGGGCGTGCTGCTCCTCGCGCCCGACCGAGAACCAGAACTTCACCAGGTGAATGCCCGACTGCACCAGCATCCGTTCGAATTCCGGTGCGGAGCGGGTGAATTCGAGGTACTCGGTGGGTGAGCAGTAACCCATGACCCGCTCGACCCCGGCGCGGTTGTACCAGGACCGGTCCATCAGCACGATCTCCCCGCCCGCGGGCAGGTGTGCGACGTACCGCTGGAAGTACCACTGGGTGCGTTCGCGTTCGGTCGGTTTCTCGAGCGCCATCACGCGGGCGCCGCGAGGGTTGAGGTGTTCGGTGAACCGTTTGATCGCGCCACCCTTGCCCGCCGCGTCCCGGCCTTCGAAGATGATGACGATCTTCTCGTCGTTCTCCTTGACCCACGCCTGCAGCTTCAGCAGTTCGATCTGCAGCGCCCGCTTGCGGTGCTCGTACTGACGCCGCGTCATCTTCTTGTCGTACGGGTAGCCGTGCCGCCACGGCGCCTCCG
Source organism: Rhodococcus sp. NPDC003318 (assembly GCF_042879035.1). NCBI lineage: Bacteria > Bacillati > Actinomycetota > Actinomycetes > Mycobacteriales > Nocardiaceae > Rhodococcus > Rhodococcus sp. NPDC003318. Next base: position 124,644 of record NZ_JBIAOU010000013.1, read on the forward strand.
GCCCGTCGTCGGGCCGGGCACGCCCCGACTTGCGCAGCAACTCGCCGATCTCGTCGATCTCCGGCGTGACGTCGATGGTCTCGGGTGCGGCCAGCTCGAATGCGCCCGGTTCCCGACCGGCGCCGTCGCTGCCACTGTGCTGATCGCTCACGTGGTCGAGCCTACCGCCGCGCGGCCCTCCCGGCAGGGCTCCACGGTCACGAAAACCGACCGGCTCGCGGTGCGCCCTACAGTTCCGGTGAGGACGCCTGCGCCCAGAACCGCTTCGGTATCCGGCCCGCCAACCGTGCCTGTCGACCGCCCGCGACGGCCGACGCCATCGCGGACGCCATCAGCACCGGATTCTTCGCCCGGGTGACCGCGGTGGCCAGCAGCACCGCGTCGCAGCCGAGTTCCATCGCGAGCGCCGCGTCGCTGGCGGTGCCGATGCCGGCGTCGAGGATAACCGGAACCCCGGCCGCGTCGACGATCATCTCGATGTTGTGCGGATTGCAGATCCCGAGCCCGGTCCCGATCGGCGCACCCAGCGGCATCACCGCGGCACAACCGACGTCCTCGAGCCGCTTGGCGAGCACCGGGTCGTCGGTCGTGTACGGCAGCACGGTGAACCCGTCGTCGACCAGTTGTTCCGCGGCACTGACGAGTTCGATGGCGTCGGGCAGCAGGGTGCGGTCGTCCGCGATGACCTCGAGCTTGACCCAGTCGGTCTCGAGTGCCTCCCGCGCGAGCTGCGCCGTCAGCACCGCCTCCGCCGCCCCGCGGCAGCCGGCGGTGTTCGGCAGCGGCGCGATGTCCAACCGTCGCAACAGGTCGAGCACCCCGGTGCCGCCCGCGGCGTCGACGCGGCGCATCGCGACCGTGGTCAGTTCGGTGCCGGACGCGACCAGCGCCTCCTCGAGCACCGTCAGGTTCGCGGCACCGCCGGTGCCCATGATCAGACGCGACCCGAACACCCGGCCCGCGATCGTCAGCTTGTCGGCCACGCTGCCCTCAGCCACCCTGCACCGCCGTGAGAATCTCGATCTCCCAACCCTTCTCGACGGTCCGGTCCCACGACGCCCGCGGGAACACCGCCCCGTCCACAGCGACCGCGATGCCCTTCTGCGGCAGTCCGAGGTGTTCGAGCAACTGCGCGACCGTCAATTCCTCGGACAGCTGATGGTCCTCGCCGTTGACGGTGATCCCGATGTTCACCCTGTTCGTCATCATTTCCTCACTGGTGCGTCGGCATTCGCGTGCACTGCTGCGTCGGCACTCGTGTGCCGAAACCGGTCGGGTCGGCTCGCCGCCGCCTCCGGAAGGTCGGTGCCGGACAGCGCGGCGACCACCGCGTCCGCGCTCAGCGGGGTCAGCAGGATGCCGTTGCGTCCGTGCCCGGTCGCCACCACCACCCGCTCCGACACCCGGCCCAGGATCGGCAGGTTGTCCGGGCTCATCGGCCGCAGCCCGGCGGCCGTCTCGTACAGCTCGTACTCGCCGATGCTCGGCATCAGCGTCTGCGCGTCCGTGATCAGGTCCCGGACCCCGGCGACGGTGACCGCGGTGTCGTCCCCGGACTCGTGCTGGGTGGCGCCGACCACCAGTCCGTCCCCGCGCGGCACCAGGTAGACGGGACGGCCGTGGACGCTGGCGCGGATCGTCCGGGTCGGCGCGGGCGCGACACCCGGCCGGTGACGCAGCCGCAGCACCTCGCCCTTGACGGGACGGACCGGCAGCCCCGGCCACAGCCGCGTGGACGCCGTCCCGGCGGCGATCACGACCTGGTCGGCGGGCAGTGCCTCGACGTCGGCGACGGTCTCCGCGACGAAGCGCACACCGGCCGCCTCGCCCGCCGACCGCAGGCCCCGCACCAGCGCGCGGTTGTCGACGGCGAACTCGGCGGCGGCGAGCAACGCCAGCCGGACGGTCGGGGCCAGCGACGGTTCCGCTTCCCGGATCTGCGCCCGGGTGAGCAGGTCGAGCCGGTAGCCGCGGCCGTCCAGCCACTCGGCGACGGTGCGCAGGTCCGACGCGTCGGCGGCGTCCAGGGCGACGGTCATCGAACTCTGGGACGTGAACAGCGTCTCGCCCGTCGCCCGTTCGAGTTCCGTCCCGAACTCCGGCCACCGGTCCAGCGACGCCGCACCCACGGCGAGGACGTCGTCCTCACCGGGCCAGCCCTCGGACAGCGGTGCCAGCATGCCCCCGGCCACCCAGGACGCACCCGACCCCACGCGCGGGTCGTACACGGTCGCGGCCCACCCGGATCGGGCGGCGCGCCACGCGACCGCGAGTCCGATCACGCCGCCGCCGACCACCGCAACGGTTCTGCTCACCACTCCACCTCACTCCCTGCGCCGGCATGATCCGGGTCAGGTCTGACGGTCGGGGCCCGCGTGCCCCCTCTCAGCCCCGCGTCCGCCGGGACTCCCGTGTCACTTTCGATCACTCAAGAGACTACCGTTGGACGGGTGCCCACCTCGCATGCCGGTCCACGCCCGACGCCGCGTGAGCGTCTCGCCACTGCGCGCCTCTACCTCTGCACCGACGCCCGCCGCGAACGCGGCGACCTCGCGAAGTTCGCGGACGCCGCACTGTCCGGCGGCGTCGACATCATCCAGCTCCGGGACAAGGGGTCGGCGGGCGAACGCGAGTTCGGCCGGCTCGAGGCCCGGGAGGAACTGGCGGCGCTCGCCGAACTGTCCGCGGTGTGCCGCAGGCACGGGGCGCTGCTCGCCGTCAACGACCGCGCCGACCTCGCGCTCGCGGCCGGTGCCGACGTCCTGCACCTCGGGCAGGGCGACCTGCCGGTGCACTACGCACGTCGCGTCGTCGGGCCGGACGTCGTGATCGGCCGCTCCACCGGGAGCCGGGCCCAGGCCCAGCTCGCCGCGATCGAGGACGGGGTCGACTACTTCGCCTCCGGACCGGTGTGGGCGACCCCGACGAAGCCCGGCCGGGCCGCGTCCGGGCTCGACCTGATCCGTCAGGTGTCCGAGTCCCAGCCGACGATGCCGTGGTTCGCGATCGGCGGCATCGACGAGCAGCGGCTGCCGGAGGTCCTCGGCGCGGGCGGGACCCGGATCGTCGTCGTGCGGGCCATCACCGAGGCCCGTGACCCGCAGGCCGCGGCGCGTTCCCTCGCGGACGCCCTGGACCGCAACGCCGCCGCCACGGCCTGACCGCCCGGGGTCGGTCGCCGTCGACCCTCAGCCCAGCCAGGACAGGACGGTCGACGGCGACAGCCGCAGCACCGTGTCGGGCAGCCGGTCCCGCAGTTCGCGGTCGGCGGTGACCACCGCGGTCAGCTCCTCGACGATGCCGGCGAGGGTGGTGCCGATCCCCGCGCCGCCGGCCAGCTGCGCGAGGGCGTCGTCGCCGCTGCCGGCCGCGACGTGGACGGGTACCCGCGTGTCCACCCCGGCGACGGCGGCGGCCTGTCCCTCGAGGACGGCTTCGACACGGGGCAGCCATCCGAAGCCGCCGTCGGGGAGTTCGATCGTGCGCGGCACGGTGGCGGCCAGTTCGGCGAGCAGCCGGCCCGTCGCGACGGCGCGGTCACGCCACCAGCCGTCGGGCCGCGACCCGAGGACGTTGGCGGTGTCGAGGAGCAGACGGATCGGAGTGGCGCGCAGGGTGGGCCAACTGGCCGCGAAGCCGGGGTGCAGCGGCAGGTCGGTGACCCGGTCCTCGGGTACCCAGCGCAGCTCGGTGCTCTCGCCGTTCGGCACCGTGCGCAGCCTGGTGTCGGCGTCCGCGACGACGGTCGTGTAGGTCCAGTCGCCGCTGCCCGCGCGGGCGGTGACCCGCTCGGCCCGCACCCGCAGGAGGTCGGCGGCGATCCCGGCCTCCTCCTCCGCCTCCCGGACTGCGGCGTGGGTGGTGGTCTCGTGGGAGTCGCGGGCACCGCCCGGCAGCGCCCACGTTCCGCCCTGGTGGCTCCAGGCCGCACGGTGCTGGAGCAGCACCGCCGATCCCCCGTCGGGCGCGGGCGCACGAAGCAACAGCCCGGCTGCACCGAACCGTCCCCAGTAGCGACTGCCGTCCCCGCTCGTCGCCCAGCCGTCCCCGTCACCGCGCATCGACTTCGCTCACCCATCCGTGTTCCACCGGCCTCACGCCGTACGTGAGACGAACCATGTGCCCTCGAAGATAGCCAGTCACGGAACCCGAAGCGCGTTTACTGCTTATATGCTGCCCTCTGTCAGCCGATCGAGCCAGATGCGAAGGGATCCGCGGGTGGTTGTTCGGGTGGTCCCGTCGACGCAGCCGCCCGGTGCCGTGTCCGGCGGCGAGCCGACTGCCGCGACCCGGATCCGCTCGTTCCTGCGCACCACTCCGGCCCGGATGACGGCGCTCGGGGCCGGCCTGATCGCGGCGGCGATCGTCTCCGGTGCGGTCGCCGCGATCCAGGTGGCGGACCGGCAACAGACGCTCGACCTCCTGCACGCCGAGGTCGAGCCGCGCGCGTACGCGGCGCAGGACCTCTACAGCGCCCTGTCCATCGCCGACGCCTCCGCGACGACGGCCTTCATCTCGGGCGGCGTCGAACCGCCGGCGGTGCGGGACCGCTACACGCAGGCGATCGGGGAGGCGTCCGCGGACCTGGTCGACGCGGCCGCCGGCCTCGAGCACTCCGACGCGCTCTCGCGTGATCTGCTCGCCCAGTTGTCGGCGGGCATTCCCGTGTACACCGGTCTGGTCGAGACGGCGCGCACCAACAACCGGGACGGGCATCCGGTCGGGTCGGCGTACCTGAGTGAGGCGTCGGCGCTGATGCAGGCGACGCTGCTGCCGCTGGCCGAACGGTTGCACACCGTGCAGACGGCACTGGTGGTGCGGATCCAGAACGAGTTCGCGACCCCGCCGTGGCCGGCGATCGCCCTGTTGATCGTGACGCTGGCCGCGCTGGTGGCGGCGCAGGTGCTGCTCGCCCGGTGGACGCGGCGCAGGATCAGTCTCGGCGTCGTGCTGGCGTCGCTGGCGGTGGCGTCGTCGCTGGGTTGGCTGGTGATCGCCGGGCTGCTGTCGGCGTCCGCGACGGGTCGGGCGCTGGACGAGGGGGCCCGGCCGTTGAGCGATCTGACGACCGGGCGGATCCTGGCGCAGCAGGCGCGCGCCGACGAGACCCTCGGGCTGGTGCGTCGCGACTTCACCGGCCGCTACGACACCCAGTTCCGGGAGCATCTCGCCGCCCTCGGGACGGTGCTGGACGACTACGCGCGGGACGATCATGCAGCAGCGGCGGGCGAGGTCGCGGACGCCGAGCAGGCGCGTACCGCCTGGGCGGACGCGCACCGGCGACTGATGGCGCTCCTCGGGCGCGGCGACTGGGCCGGTGCGTCCGTCGTCGCGATCGGCCCGTCCGTGACGGACTCGGCCGCGCTGTACGCCGTCGCCGACGCGAAACTCACCGACGCGATCGAGCGGACCCGGACCGAACTGCGCGGCGGAGTGGAGCGCGCGGTGGGGACCCTGACCGCCCTGGCACCGGGCACACTGGTGTTGGCGGCGATTGCGGTCGCGGGGGTCGTGATCGGTTTCTGGCCACGACTGCGGGAGTACCAGTGAGGCGGCACGGACGGGAGCGCAGGCACCTGCGGGGATCGGTGGTGGCGTTGGTCGCCGTGGCCGCGGTCGCCGGATGCGCCACGACGTCGCCGCCCGCCGAGCCCGCGCACACCGTCTACACCGATCCACCGCTGCCCGCGGGGGCGGCGGTCGCGCCGCCGCCCGCGGAGTCGGCTCCGCCCGAGGACTGCGGCGATCCGACCGCGAGCCTGCGACCGTTGCCGCCGAGCACCGCGGCCCCCACGCCGACGCTCGACCGGATCCGGGCCCGCGGCCGGATGGTCGTCGGAATCGACACCAGCAGCAATCTGTTCAGCTTCCGGGATCCGGCGACGGGGATGATCGCGGGCTTCGACGTCGACATCGCCCGCGAGGTGACTCGCGACCTGCTCGGCGACCCCGGCCGCATCGAGTTCCGTGTGCTGTCCTCGGCGGATCGTGTTCGGGCACTGACCGATCGGACGGTGGACGTGGTCGTCAAGACGATGACCATCACCTGTGAGCGGCGCACCCAGGTCGCGTTCTCCACCGTGTACTTCGAGGCGCAGCAGCGGGTGCTGGCGATGAAGCAGTCGGGGATCCGCGACGCCAGCGACCTCGCCGGACGGCGGGTGTGCGCGGCCGCGGGAACCACGTCGCTGCAACGGATCCAGCAGGTGGAGCCGGAGGCGACGGTGCTGACGGTCCCCAACTGGGCCGACTGCCTGGTGGTGCTCCAGCAGCGTCAGGTCGAGGCCGTGACCTCCGACGACTCCATCCTCGCGGGCCTGGCCACCCAGGACCCGAATCTCGAACTCGTCGGGCCGAGTCTGAGTTCCGAGCCGTACGGCGTCGGCGTCAATCTGGCCGACTCCGACCTGGTGCGTCAGGTGAACGGCACACTCGACCGGATCCGCGCCGACGGCACCTGGCAGCAGATCCACGACCGCTGGCTCGGGACCTTCGGGCCCACTCCGCCGCCCCCGACCCCCCACTACGAGGACTGAGCTCGCCGATGACCGACACTCCGGACCGGGACGACGCGGCACCGGACGCGCCGGATCCGCGCGCACCGCAGCCGACCCTGGCCGCTCGCCCCGCGCGGACCGAACCCGGCACACCGGAGACGGCGACCACCGCGGCCGGTGCCACGTCCGCCGCGTCGGGTGGTTCGGCGCGCAGCAGCGGGCGTCGCAGTCGCACGCAACGCTCCCGCACCACCACACGACGCCGCATCGGCGCCGGGCTCGTCGAGGTCCCGGCCGTGCCGATGCCGGACCCGAGGACGGCGGTGATGACGGAACCCGTTGTCGCCGAACGAAAACGATTCTGCTGGAAATGCGGCGAGCCGGTGGGCCGCAGCGGTCCGTCCGGCGCCGGAGCGCCCTCGGGCACCTGCCCCTCCTGTGGCGCCGCGTTCGACTTCGCGCCCCGTCTCGCGGTCGGTGACATCGTCGCAGGCCAGTACGAGGTCCAGGGCTGCATCGCGCACGGCGGGCTCGGGTGGATCTACCTCGCCGTCGACCGCAACGTCAGCGACCGGTGGGTGGTGCTCAAGGGTCTGCTGCACTCCGGGGACGCCGAGGCGCAGGCGGTCGCGTTGGCCGAGCGTCAGTTCCTCGCCGAGGTCGAACACCCGAGCATCGTGAAGATCTTCAACTTCGTCGAGCATCCGCAGCCGGACGGCGTCGGCTACATCGTGATGGAGTTCGTCGGCGGCCGCTCGCTGCGGGACCTGCTGCGGGGCCGCGGATCCGAGCGGATGCCGGTCGAGCAGGCCATCGCGTTCGTGCTGGAGGTGCTGCCCGCGTTGGAGCACCTGCACTCGATCGGCCTGGCGTACAACGATCTCAAGCCGGAGAACATCATGGTCACCGACGACCAGGTCAAGCTGATCGACCTCGGTGCGGTGGCCGGGATCGAGGACTTCGGGTACCTGTACGGCACTCCCGGCTACCAGGCGCCGGAAATCGTCCGGACGGGACCGACCGTCGCCAGCGACATCTACACCGTCGGCCGCACCCTCGCCGTCCTGTGCCTGAACATGCCGTCGGAGCGGGGTCGCTACCGGGACGGCATCCCCACCCCGCAGGACGCCCCGCTGCTGGCGGAGTACGAGTCGCTGTACCGATTCCTGCTGCGCGCCACCGATCCCGACCCGGACCACCGGTTCCCGAGCGCTGCTGCCGCGGCCGGGCAGCTCACCGGGGTACTGCGCGAGGTACTCGCGCAGCAGAGCGGAGTGGAGCGGGCCGGGCTGTCGGAGGTGTTCAGTCCCGGCCGCACCGTGTTCGGCACGGACTGGGCGGTGGGCGCCACCGACGTGTACCTCAGCGGACGCGCGCAGGACAGCGCGATCACGGCTCACGATGTCGTTGCCGCGCTGTCGGTTCCGCTCGTCGACCCGAACGATCCGAGCGCGCCGCTGCTGGCCGCGACGGTGCACGCCGAGCCGGAGCAGACCCTGGAGGCGATCAGGCGCGCCCGCGCCAACGGGCTCGAGCGGACGGTGGACGGCAGTCCCGGCTCGGCCACGGAGATCGCGCTGGCCGAGGTGCGGACCCTGCTCGACCTCGACGAGGGCGAGGCGGCGGGACGGGTCCTCGCGACGATCACCCCGGCGACGGGCGGCAACTGGCGCGTCGACTGGTACCGCGGCATGGTCGCGCTCCTCGCCGGTGAGTACGAGGACGCGGTCGCCTGTTTCGACGTGACGCTGGCGGCCCTGCCCGGGGAGATCGCGCCGAAGCTGGCGCTGGCCGCGACCGCCGAACTGATCCTCGAATTCTGGGACACCGACCACCCCGGGCAGTGGCGGTCCTTCGCGGAGAAGTACTACCGCGTCGTCTGGCGCACCGACCGCGGGGTGGTCAGTGCGGCCTTCGGACTGTCCCGTCAGCTCGCCGACCGGGGCGACACCGCGGGCGCGGTCGCGGCCCTCGACCAGATCCCGCCGACGTCCCGGCTGTTCACCGTCGCGCAGATGACGGCGGCGCTGACGCGGCTGTCCGGGGCACCGATCCCGGAGCTGGAGGAGGACGCGATCCGGGACGCCGCCCGCCGCGTCGCCCTGCTGCCCGCCGACGAGGGCCGGGCACTGCAGATGCGCACCCTCGTTCTCGGTGTGGCGCTCGACTGGGTGCGGGCCCGCCCCGTCCCGCGCACCGAATCCGGTGGCCGCGTCCCGCGCGCCGAGTCCGCCGGCCGCGCGCCGAGTCCGGACGGCGGACCGATCCTCGGTGTCCCGTTCACCGAACGCGGCCTGCGCACCGGCACCGAGGCGGCTCTGCGGGCGCTGGCCCGCGCGACCGACGACCCGCTGCACCGCTACACCCTCGTCGACACCGCGAACCGGATCCGCCCGCGCACCTGGCGCTGACCGTCACCCCGACCGGCCGTGCGAGAACCCCTGTGCACACCCCCGTTGGGCCGCGCACACGGCCTCTGCGCGCCGAGTACCCGTGTGCACGGGACGATCCCCGTGTGCACAGGGGTTTTCGCGAGACGCGCTACGCCGCGAACTCCCGGGCGAACCGCGCGATCGCCAGCTCCTCGTTGGTGGGGACGACGAGCACGGTGACGGCGGAGTCGTCGGTGGACACGACGCGCGGTTCGTGGCTGCGGACGGCGTTGCGGTCGGCGTCGATCTCGATGCCGAGGCGGGTCAGCCCCGCCAGCGCGTCGGCGCGGACGTCGGGGGCGTTCTCCCCCACCCCGGCGGTGAACGTGATGGTGTCCGCGCCACCGAGGCTCAGGTGGTAGGCGCCGATGTACCGGCGCAGGCGGTGGATGTAGACGTCGTAGGCCAGTGCGGCGTCGGCGTCGCCGGCCTCGATCAGCCTGCGCAGTTCCCGGAAGTCGTTGACGCCGCTGAGCCCCTTGAGGCCGGACCGCCGGTTGAGCAGGTCGTCGATCTGGTCGACGTCGAGGCCGGCGCTGCGCCGCAGGTGCATGACGATCCCCGGATCGATGTCGCCGCTGCGGGTCCCCATCACCAGCCCCTCGAGCGGTGTCAGCCCCATCGAGGTGTCGACGGCCCGGCCGCCCGCGACGGCCGACGCCGACGCGCCGTTGCCGAGGTGCAGCACGATCTGGTTCAGCTCGCCGAGGTCGCGGCCGAGGAACTCGGCCACCCGGGCGGACACGAACTGGTGGGAGGTGCCGTGGAATCCGTAGCGGCGCACATTGTGTCGGCGCGCGACGTCCCGGTCGAGCGCATACGTCCGCGCCGGCGCGGGCAGGGTGTGGAAGAAGGCCGTGTCGAAGACGGCGACGTGCGGCACGTCCGGCAGTGCGGCCATCGCGCTCTCGATTCCGATCGCGTTGGCCGGGTTGTGCAGCGGCGCGAGCGCCGAGAGGCGGCGGATCTCGGCGAGTACCTCGACGGTGACGAGCGTCGGCCGGTAGAACACCTCCCCGCCGTGCACCACCCGGTGCCCCACCGCGGCTATCCCCGCCGTCGCCAGGTCCACCCCGTCCTCGGCGAACATGCCGAAGGCCAGGCGCAGTCCGCGGGCGTGATCGGTGATCGGGCCCCGGCGCTCCCGTTCCACACCCCGATGGTGGTGGGTGATCAGCCCGTCCGGCTCCCCGATCCGCTCGACGAGCCCGACCGCGACGGCGTCACCGCTGTCGGGGTCGACGAGCTGGTACTTGATCGACGACGATCCCGAGTTGACAACGAGCACCGCACCTTTCACGCTCCACTCCTCCCCGCGGAGACGCCCTGCGCCTGGATCGCGGTGATCGCGACGGTGTTGACGATGTCCTGCACCAGCGCGCCGCGGGACAGATCGTTGACCGGCTTGTTCAACCCCTGCAGCACCGGACCGACGGCGACGGCCCCCGCGCTGCGTTGGACCGCCTTGTAGGTGTTGTTGCCGGTGTTCAGGTCGGGGAAGACGAACACCGTCGCGCGTCCCGCCACGTCGGAGCCGGGAAGTTTCGCGTCCGCGACGGTCGGCTCGATCGCCGCGTCGTACTGGATCGGGCCCTCCACCAACAGGTCCGGGCGACGCGACCGAACCAGGTCGGTCGCCTTGCGCACCTTGTCGACGTGCGCTCCGAAGCCGGAGTCGCCGGTCGAGTAGGACAGCATCGCGATCCGCGGGTCGATGCCGAACCGGGCGGCGGTGCCCGCCGAGGAGATCGCGATGTCCGCGAGCTGCTCCGCCGTCGGGTCTGGCACGACCGCGCAGTCGCCGTAGGCGAGGACCCGGTCCGCCAGGCACATCAGGAAGATGCTCGACACCGTCGACACCCCGGGTTCGGTCTTGATGATCTCGAACGACGGGCGGATCGTGTGCGCGGTGGTGTGGGCGGCACCGGAGACCATGCCGTCGGCGATTCCGGTGTGCACCATCATCGTTGCGAAGTACGAGACGTCGGTCATCACCTCCCTGGCCCGGTCGACGGTCATACCCCTGTGCGCCCGCAACCGCGCGTACTCCTCCGCGAACCGATCGGTGTACTCGCAGTCCGGCGGATTGCGCACCACCGCGCCGTCAAGGTCGAGGCCCAACTCGGCCGCACGACGCCGGATCGCGGATTCCTCCCCGAGCAGGGTCAGGTCGGCGACGCCGCGCTGCAGCAGCCGTCCGGCGGCGCGCAGGATTCGGTCGTCACCGCCTTCGGGCAGCACGATGTGCCTGCGCTGTGCGCGTGCCCGTTCGACGAGCTGGTACTCGAACATCTGTGGGGTCACCACCGTGGGACGGTCGACCTGCAGCCACCGCAGCAGGTCGGACGAGTCGACCCGCTGCTCCATCAGACTCAGCGCCGTGTCCACCTTGCGCTGGGAACCGACCGCGATCCGTCCGCGGGCGGTCGCCGCCGCCGAGGCGGTGTCGAAGGTACCGAGGTCGGTGGTCAGGATCGGCAGGCTGGGCCGCAGGCCGGTGATGAGTTTCGCGATCGCGGGGTGCGGACGCAGGCCGCCGTTCATGATGATGCCCGCGATCGACGGAAATCCTTCCGCCTCATGGGCGTTCACCACGGCGAGCAGCACGTCGGAGCGGTCCGCCGGACAGATCACGACGGTGGAGTCCGTGAGGCGTTCGAGAATGTGCTCGGCGGTCATGCCGCCCACCATCACCCTCAGGGCCTCGCGCTGCAGGAGTTCGGTGTCGCCGCTGTAGAGCTCGCCGTCGACGGCGTCGAGGAGCTCGGCCACCGTCGGGGCCACCAGCAGCGGGATCTCCGGCAGCGTCCACACCGGTACCCGCATCGGGGCCATCGCGGCGGCGACGGCATCGAGATCGTCGGGGGCGCAACGATTGACGACGACACCGGCCAGGTGGGCGTGCTGGGACCGCAGCTCGAACGCACTGATCTGCCCGAGTTGGAGAATGTCGTCGGGCGCCCGGCCCCAACCCCGCAGGGCGAGGAGCACCGGCGAGTCGAGATTGACCGCGATGCGGGCGTTGTATCCGAGTTCACTCGGGCTGGCGACGTCGGTGTAGTCGCTGCCGACGATCACCACCGCGTCGCACTGCTCGGCGACGGCGTGGTAGCGAGCCACGATCTCGGCGAGCGCCAGTTCGGGGTCGGCGTGCACCTGCTCGTAGGTGACGCCGAGGCACTCCTCGTACGTCAGGTCGACGGTGGTGTGGTCGAGCAGCAGTTCGAGGATGTAGTCGGGCTTGTTCCCGGACCGGGCGATCGGCCGGAACACCCCGACCCTCGCCGTCGACCCGCACAGCATCTGGAGCACTCCCAGCGCGATCGTCGACTTGCCTGTGTCACCCTCCGGGGACGCGATGTAGAAGCTGGACACTGCCGACGCCGCGGTTGCCATGCGACCAGACTAGAGCGCGACCACGCCGATCCTCGGGATGCGGACATCCGGATTCGGGTATCCGGCTACGCATGGCACGAGCCTTCACCGGTGGCACCGTCGTCTGTGTCCACACCACGCACTCGACGACGAACGAGGCCGACAATGTCCCCCCGCGACACACGTGCTCAGGGCGCTGCCCCGACGCCGCGGACCGCCACGTCGCAGCATCGGCCCTTCCGGCCTTCCGCGCTCCTGCTCGCCTCCACCGCCCCGATCCTCGTCCTGCTCGCACCGGCGGCCGGTGCGGCCGTAGCTGAGGATCCGGACTGGCCGGACATTCCGAGCCTGCCGGACCCCGACCTGCAGCTCCCCGACCTACCGGACCCCGACCTACCGGACCCCGACCTGCAGCTCCCCGACCTACCGGATCCCGACCTACCGGATCCCGACCTGCCTGATCCCGACCTGCCGAATCCCGACGACCTGCCACGCATCCCGGGGGACATTCCCCCCGTCCAGCCTGGCACTGTGCCCGTCCCCACATGGTCGTACATCCCCCGGCGGATCGACCCGACGCAGCCACCGACGGGCCCTCCGGTCGGCGCGGCAGTCGAACCGACAGCGGAGCAGACGGCACCGGGGAACGGCGGATCCGATCGACCGGCGGGCCAGACCACACCGGCCGCGACGACCACGCCGAACGCGGACGCGACGACCACCGCCGCGACCGCGGAGCCCGGGCGGAACGCCACCGGGACGGCGTCCGACCCGTCCACCGGAGGGTCCACGACCGACCCGGGGACGACGTCCGAGCCCGCCACCAGCGACGAGGACTCCGCGAACGACGACGGCGCCCCGCCCGTCGACGCCATGGCCGTGGCCGCGGTCGCGTCCGTCTCCACCGTGGCCGTGGCGGTGGCCACCCGGACCGGCCGGGGCCGCCGGTGGGTGAACGCTCACGTCGACACCCGGCCGACCCTGGGCCCCGCCGAGTCCGGGGCCGAACCCGCCGACGCTGCACCGGGCCACACCGTCCGACTGGATCCGCGCGGCGACGCCGGCGTCCAGAATTTCGAGGAGGACCGTCATGACCACGACCAGGACTGACATCGATCACGACGCCAGCCTGCGCACCGCGGTGTTCGAACAGGCACCCGACGGCGAACTCACCGGCCGGATGCGGCCGCAGATCCCCGCGACCGGCCTGGTGTCCGGCCGAGTGCCCCGCACACACCCGCTGCCGCGATCGGCCTCCCGACTGCTCGACGCGCGCGTTCTCGAAGCCGCCCTGCGGTTCCTCGACCAGGACCCGCACCCGCTGCTCCTGACGGGGCTGGCGCGCTACCGCGCCCTCACGGACGCCGCCCGCGCCACCCTCGCCGCACCGGAGAAGGACGTCGTCGTCACGCTCGTCGAGCCGTATCGCGTCACCTCCAGGCACCATCCGGAGGTGGCGGTGCTCGTCGACGGAACCGAGGTCGGCACGGTCGAGTTCGACCTCGACGTCACCTTCGCGATGGGCGAGACGTCGCTCGCCGTGCGGAAGGGCGAGATCGCGGCAGTCGACTGCGTGGCCGGGTCCCTGACACTCGACCTGTCGTTGGCGACCGGAGACCGTCTCCTGCACGGAAGCAAGGGTTTTCCGGTGCACCGGGACGTGAATCCGCCCATCCCGATCCCGCACCTACCCGTGGCCCCGTGACCTCCGCGGCAGTGCCGCTGTGGCAGGAGTGCCTGCGCTCGCACGCGCGTCACGAGTAGTGCGCTACCCGCGCCGGTCGGCGGAATCGGCGTGCCGATGGCGCAGCGAGTCCGCCAGCCCGATGCGGTCGGGGACGTCGAGTTTCGTGCAGGCTCGGTAGATGTGCCCCTCCACGGTGCGCACGGACACGACGAGGCGTTCGGCGATCTCCCGATTCGACATCCCGACGGCCACCATCGAGGCCACCTCGCGTTCCCGGCTCGTCAGCGGCAGCGGTCGGGCCGCCTCCAGGATCGCCGGGGTGACGGCGTGGTCGCACCGCTGCGCGAGTGAGTTCGCGGTCGCGGCGGCGTCGAGCGATTCGCGTCGCCGATCCCGACCCGAGTACACGACCGCGGCCTGCGCCGCGGCGTCGGCGGCGTCGAGGAGGGCGCCGATCCGCTCGAATTCCCGTGACACGACATAGAGTTCGTCACCATCCCCGGCAGCGAAGGCGGCGGCCTGCGCGGCGGCCAGCGGCACCACGACGCCGTCGCACCGCTCGGCGAGTTCGGCCAGCCGGGGCACCGTCGACGAATCCCCGAAGCGTGTGGCGAGGTGCAGGGCAGCGGCCTCGACGGCGAACTGCCCGGATTCGCGAGCGTTGTCGGCGGCGTCGGTGGCCGCGGCGATCGCCCTGGACGTCTCACCCTGCCCGGCGGCCTCCCACGCCCGGCCGATGTCGAACAGCGGACCGAACACCGCCGTGTGGCGGCCTCGGCGCCGGGTTCCCGCCGCGACGATGTTCTTGGCGTCCTCCACCCGACCGAGCACCGAATACGCCTGCGCGAGAAACGGGTACGCGGGGAAGACCCACGACGTCGCGGACCCGGTGTCGCCGACGGCCAGTGCCGCCGTCGCCTGCCCGAGACGTCGCGCCGCGTCCGCGAACCGCCCGCGCGCCAGGTCGACGGGCGCGCAGAGAATGGTGGCCTGTCCCCATCCGAGGTACTGGCCGGTCGCCCCCGCGTGATCGAGGTACATCCGGGCTCGACGGTCCGCGGCATCGAAGTCCCCGGTCAGCACCAGGGCCAGGATCGGCCCCATCGCCGCCGGGTACCGCATCAGCCCGTCGACCTTGTTCATCACGGCGTCCCCACGCGCCGCGACAGCGGCGACCTCGGAACCCCGCCCCTGCAACGCCAGCGCCATCGCGGCGGCGAACGTCGCCCACTCCTCCGCCCACGGTGCCGGGTTCTGCTCGGAAAGAATGGCTTCCGCGTCGGCGAGCCCCTCCTCGACACGGTTCTCGAACACCGCACAGGTCGCGCCGAGGGCACGGACCACGCTGACCGCCACGGGGTCGCGGACCCGCTGCCGGACCTCCGCGAGCACCGCGTCGGCGGTGGTGGTGTCCCCGGCCGCCCAGAACAGGTTCGAGATCCGCGTCACGCCCCAGCGGACCAGTTGCCGTTCGTCGAGGGTGTCCGGGTCGAACCGACTCAGGGCCGTCTCGGCGTCGGCGACGCGCCCCTGCCAGAGTTGGGACCGGGCGAGCAGATTCGCCGCACGGAACCCGCCGCCCCGATCGACCGCGGCTCGTGCCAGCCGTTCCCCGAGGGGAACGTTGGCGAGCGCAATCGCGTCCTTGGCCGCGGTGACCAGCAGATCGGCGTCGACGGTCTGGTCACTGTCGAGGGCCAGTTCGGCAAGGCGGATCCGGTCGCTGGGCCCGGTGATCGGATGGGTCCGCAGGGCCTCGACGAGGCTGCCGCGCAAGCGGCGGGCGGCGGCACGGCCGACGCGGCGCCGGACCACCTCGCCGAACATCGGGTGGGTGTGCCGGGCGTCGACCTTCGGTCCGTCCTCGACGATCTGGACGAGGCCGCGCTGCTCGGCGTCCTCCACCGCGTCCTCCCCGGCCAGGTCGACGAGGGTGTCGAGGGCCAGCGGTTCGCAGAAGGTGAGCAGTTCGAGCACCCGCATCACGTCGGACGGCAGGTGCTCGATGCGGTCCTCGAGCAGCGAGGCGAGCTCGGAGGTGATCGCCGCCCGCCCCCGCAGTTGCCACACCCCGCGCCGCTCCCGCAGGGTCCCGGCCTCCACTGCCCCCTCCACCAGGTGGTGCAGGAACAGCGCGTTACCGCCGGATGCCTCCCACATCAGGTTCGCGCTCAATTCCTCCAGCGGAGCGCCGAGCGCCGACTCGATGAGCGTGACGCTCTGTTCACGGGTGAAGGGCGGCAGCTCCAGGCGCAGCAGGTGCCCGTCCTTCCACAGCGACTTGACGGCATCCGGCGTGGACTCGCCGCTGCGGACGGTCGCCACGATGTGCGCGGCTCGGTCGATCGCCAACTGGTGGAGGAAGGTCGCCGAGAGCTGGTCGAGCAGATGCGCGTCGTCGACCCCGATCACGACCCGGCCGCCGGTGCCGAGGAGGGCTTCACGTGCCGCCGACATGAACGCGACCGGGTCCCGGGACGTGGAGGAGCTGACCAGGTGGGCGAACACCCCCAGCGGGATGCTGCGCGCGGATTCGGTGCCGGCGACCCAGCGCACCTCGCCGGGGATCGACTGCGTTGCCACGCGCGCGAGAGTGGTCTTGCCGACCCCGGCGTCGCCGGTCAGGACGACGCCGCAGGCACCGGTGTCGGAGGTCAGTGCGGCCTTGAGTGTGTCCAGCTCGAGCTGCCGCTGAATCAGCGGCCACGGCCGATCCATGTCCGAAATCGTATGCCTTGTGACGCCCCGAGTGCAGGAGGTTCGGACAGTCGACCGGTCCGGATCAGACGACGGAGTCGCGGTCGATGTCCGTGACGTCGGCCGCTGCGGCTTCGAGCCGTCCGAACAGTTCGTCGACGCCGTGGCGGGAGGCGAATTCCAGTTCGGTGTCGGTGATCGGCACGGCCTGCAACCAGGTGGTGACGTCCTCTTCGCGGTCGACGAGGATCTCGAGGTCCGGCCAGATGAACGGGACCACCAGCAGGAGGTGCTTCGTGGTGCGGCCGGGGTCGGCCTCCTTGACCGCGTTCGGGACGATCGTGTTCGGGGTGACGTGGAACGAGCCGGACGCGACCGCGAACGCGCACTGCGCGAGGACGTCGGCGAGGCCCCGGTAGTCGGAGCGTCCGACGGTGATCAGTTCGGTCCGGATGGGCCGGCCGTCGTCGGTGGTGACGTTCGTGGGGTACCGCACCAGGTCGAGCGTCGCGTACGACGCGTATCCCGGGCTTGGGCAGCCGTCGCCGACGGCGATGGACACCTCGTCGGGTTCCTCTCCGTTCGCCTCCGGGTCGACCGCCGCCCGGTAGAGCAGCACCTGCGGTACCTCACCGAACACCTCGCCGATCCGGCGGGCGGCTTCCCTGATGTCATCGTGCGATTCCATGATGGGACAGCCTAGGCTCCGCGCCGCTCAGGCCAGGACGCGGGCGAGGGCCCGCCAACGACGCTGCCGGTACCGGAAGAGCAGGGCGGCGAACAGCTGGATCGGGATGCCGCGCCACCCGTCCTCGATCTCGACCTCGTCGGTGTAGCGGCACGAATTCTCGCCGGTGGGGGTGAAGGTGAGGCGATGGTTCCAGGTCCGGACCGGCCCGCCGTGTTCGTTCGTGTAGATCTCCGTGGGCCCGAGCCGGACGACGGTCAGGTGGTGCATCCACGTCGGGACGACGCCGAACCACCACAGTCGGGCCGCTGCCTGCGCGCCGGGTTCGATGCGGTCGGGGAGATCCGGCGCGGGGATCCGCAGGATGGGCTGGACCAGGTACCGGAACAGTTCGGGCTTCGTCGCGAGCGCACAGGCGGCGTCCGCCGACATCGGCAGCTCGGTCGTGACGGTGACCATGACCATGTCAGCCATTATGCGGCTTCGCCGCAGTGGTGGGGGGGGGGGGGGGGCGCCGCCCGCCCCCCCCCCCCCCCCGGCGCGCCCCCCCCCCGCCACCCCCCCCCCCCCCCCC
>NZ_JBIAOU010000014.1:0-132309 GCF_042879035.1 Rhodococcus sp. NPDC003318
CAACCCCCGCCCGTACGTCTGGGTGAAGACCGCCGACCAGATTCTCGACTCCATCGCCAGCTACTGCACCCGAATTAAAGACTCAGGACACTAGCTCAGACGCTCCAGCACCATCGCCATGCCCTGGCCGCCGCCGACGCACATGGTCTCGACGCCGAAGGTCTTGTCCTGCTCACGCAAATTGTTGAGCAGCGTGTTGGTGATGCGGGCACCGGTCATGCCGAAGGGGTGGCCGATGGCGATCGCGCCGCCGGAGATGTTGATCCTGTCCTCGTCGAGGTCCAGGGCCCGGGCGGAGCCGAGCACCTGCACGGCGAAGGCCTCGTTGATCTCGAACAGGTCGATGTCCGAGGTGGACATCTTCGCGTAGCCGAGGGCCTTCTTGACGGCCTCGATCGGGCCGAGGCCCATGATCTCCGGGGACAGGCCGGTCGCGGCGGTGGACACGATCCGGGCGAGCGGCGTCAGGCCGAGGGCCTTGGCCTTGGTGTCGGACATGATCACCAGCGCGGCGGCGCCGTCGTTGAGCGGGCAGGCGTTGCCGGCGGTGACGGTGCCGTCGGGCCGGAACACCGGCTTGAGCTGGCTGACCGCCTCGTAGGTGGTGCCGGGGCGCGGGCCGTCGTCGGTGGAGACGACGGAGCCGTCGGCGAGGGTGACCGGGGTGATCTCCTTCTCGAAGAAGCCGCGCTTGATGGCGTCCTCGGCGCGGTTCTGCGAGCGCACCCCCCAGCGGTCCTGGTCCTCCCGGGAGATGCCGGTCAGGGACGCGACGTTCTCGGCGGTCTGGCCCATCGCGATGTAGATGTCGGGGAGCTTGCCGTCCTCGCGCGGGTCGGACCACGCGACGCCGCCCTGGGCGAGGGTGGTGGTGCGGGCCTCGGCGTCGGCGTACAGCTCGTTGTGGGTGTTCGGCCAGCCGTCGGCGTTGCCGGACGGGAAGCTCGAGACGGACTCGACGCCGGCGGAGATGTAGACGTCGCCCTCACCGGCACGGATCGCGTGCATCGCCATGCGGGTGGTCTGCAGCGACGACGAACAGTAGCGGTTGACGGTCACGCCCGGCATGAAGTCGTAGCCGAGGGTGGTCGCGACGACCTTGGCGATGTTGAAGCCGGCCTTGCCGCCGGGCTGGCCGCAGCCGAGCATCAGGTCGTCGACCTCGGCGGGATCGAGCTCGGGCACCTTCGCCAGCGCGGCGGCGACCATCTGCGCGGCGAGGTCGTCCGGTCGGACGTCCTTGAGCGATCCCTTGCCGGCACGGCCGATCGGCGACCGCACGGCGGAGACGATTACTGCCTCGGGCATGAGAACTCCTTCGTTGTGTGCTGTCGTGTCGAACGCGACAGCGATGGCGTCGGGCTGACGTTACGTCGTGGTGCGGCCGTTCCTACCATGCAGTAGCTCACCCACCGGGACGTTCTGTGAGATTCGCCTGCGGGGTACCGGACCGGATCCGTGCGACGGGTTCGGCGGCGCTGGCCTGGTGGCGGCGGAAGCGATTGGCGGCGAATCGGATCCGGTGGCCGAGGTCGTTGGCGTCGGCGGCCTCGGACACGGTGGGCAGGGACGGGAGCGGGCCGCCGTCCCACTCACCGAGAGCGGTCGCGAGGACCGGCAACAACTGCCGGGCCGCCAGTTCGTACCCGGCGGCGGACGGGTGGAACCGGTCGGCGGAGAACATCGTGTCGGGCGCGGCGAGGAACTCGCGGGCCATCAGGTCCGCGAGCGGCACGGGATGTCCGCCCGCCTCCAGCACCGCCGCCCGCTGCAGGCGTGCCAGTACCCGACCCCACCGCCGGACGACGGTGCGCAGCGGCTGCGGGATCGCGGTGACCACGCCGAGATCGGGACAGGTGCCGACGACCACCACGGCGCCACTCGCCCGCAACCGTGCGACGGCGTCGCCGAGTCGTCGGGCGGATGCGGGGATGCTGTTCTTCGCGGTGACGTCGTTGGCGCCGATCAGGATCACTGCGGCGTCGGGAGGCGGGCCCGCGACGAACATCGCGTCCACCTGACTCTCGAGTCCCTTCGAGGTGGCGCCGCCGATCGCCTTGGTGCTCAACCGGATTCGCTTGCCGGTCTCCTCGGCGAGGCCCCGGGCCAGGCGGACGCCGATCACCTCGTCCGGCACCGCGCAGCCCACGCCCGCGGCGGTCGAGTCCCCGAAGACCATCAGGTGCTGGTCGTACGGGACCCCGGGGTGCCAGCGGGTCGGTGCGCCGCAGCCCGCCGTGTAGACGCCGTCGGCCTCGGGTGGTTTGGCGACGTTGCGGCCGATCACGCCGCGGGCCGCGCCGGCCTGCCCCATCAGGTAGGTGTAGACCGCCCACGACGCCGTCCCCGCCGAGGAGCCGGCGACCGCGGCCGCCGCTCCCGCCTTCGCGGCCGTCTTCCATCCGCTGGTGGGCACCGCACGCACCTTCCGGTCGTGATGGCAGCTGACACCACCCGAATCTAGTGCCAACCCGCGTCCGTTGCCGAGGTCCGTGGACCAGATGTTGCCGACACCGCGCACTCTGGGACGATGGAGGCATGCGCATCGCGGATCATGTCGTCGACCTCATCGGAAACACCCCCCTGGTCAAGCTGAACTCGGTCGTCCCGTCCGGCTCCGGCCTGGTCGCGGCGAAGATCGAGTACCTCAACCCGGGTGGCAGCTCCAAGGACCGGATCGCCGTCAAGATGGTCGACGCGGCCGAGGCGTCGGGAGCGTTGAAGCCCGGCGGCACGATCGTCGAGCCGACCTCCGGCAACACCGGAATCGGCCTGGCCCTCGTCGCGCAGCAGCGCGGCTACAAGTGTGTCTTCGTCTGCCCCGACAAGGTCAGCGAGGACAAGCGCAACGTGCTCAAGGCCTACGGTGCCGAGGTCGTGGTGTGCCCGACCGCGGTCGCGCCCGAGCACCCCGACAGCTACTACAACGTCTCCGACCGTCTCGTGCAGGAGATCCCCGGCGCCTGGAAGCCGGACCAGTACTCCAACCCCGGCGGTCCGGACAGCCACTACGAGACCACCGGCCCCGAGATCTGGCGCGACACCGAGGGCAAGATCACGCACTTCGTCGCCGGCGTCGGCACGGGCGGAACCATCACCGGCACCGGGCGCTACCTCAAGGAGGTCTCCGGCGGGAAGGTGAAGGTGATCGGCGCGGACCCGGAGGGCTCGGTCTACTCCGGCGGCACCGGCCGTCCCTACCTGGTCGAGGGCGTCGGCGAGGACTTCTGGCCCAGTGCCTACGACCCGTCGATCCCCGACGAGATCATCGCCGTCTCCGACGCCGACTCGTTCGACATGACCCGTCGCCTGGCCCGTGAGGAGGGTCTGCTCGTCGGCGGCTCCTGCGGCATGGCCGTCGTCGCGGCGATCAAGGTCGCCGAGCGCGACCCGGACGCCGTGGTCGTGGTGCTGCTTCCGGACGGTGGCCGCGGCTACCTGTCGAAGATCTTCAACGACAAGTGGATGGCGTCGTACGGCTTCCTGCGCACCGCGCTCGACGGCAGCAAGGCCGCCGAGCCGACCGTCGGGGACGTGCTGCGCGGCAAGTCCGGCGAACTGCCCGACCTCGTCCACACGCACCCGACCGAGACGCTGCGCGACGCGATCGAGATCCTCCGCGAGTACGGCGTCTCGCAGATGCCGGTGGTCGGCGCGGAACCCCCCGTCATGGCGGGCGAGGTCGCGGGCAGCGTCACCGAGCGCGAGTTGCTCTCCGCGGTCTTCGAAGGTCGCGCGCAGCTGGCGGACCCGGTCTCGAAGCACATGAGTCCGGCGTTCCCGCTGATCGGTTCCGGCGAGCCGGTGAGCGCCGCGACGAAGGCGCTCGGCGACACCGATGCGCTGATGGTCGTCGACGACGGCAAGCCGGTCGGCGTCATCACCCGCCAGGATCTGCTCGGGTTCCTCAGCGCGGGCGCGTAGTCCTCTGCTCGCTAGGCTGTCGCCATGAGCGAGCACCAGCAGGGATTCTCCACCAAGGCCATCCACGCCGGCTACGAGCCGGATCCGCAGACCGGCGCGGTCAACGTGCCGATCTATGCCAGTTCCACGTTCGCCCAGGACGGGGTCGGCGGGATGCGCGACGGATTCGAGTACGCGCGCACCGGCAACCCGACGCGGCGGCCGTTCGAGGCGAACCTCGCCGCGATCGAGGGCGGCACGTTCGGGCGTGCGTTCTCGTCGGGCATGGCCGCCACCGACTGTGTGCTGCGGTCGGTGCTGCGGCCCGGTGATCACCTGGTGATCCCGAACGACGCCTACGGCGGCACGTTCCGGCTGATCGACAAGGTGTTCGCGCAGTGGGGGATCGAGCACACTCCGGCTCCGATCAACGACGTCGACGCCGTGCGTGCGGCGATCCGTCCGAACACCAAGCTGGTGTGGGTCGAGACGCCGACCAATCCGCTGCTCAACATCGGCGACATCGAGGCACTGTCGGCGGTCGCGCACGACGCCGGGGCGAAGATCGTGGTGGACAACACCTTCGCCTCGCCGTACCTGCAGCAGCCGCTGGCGCTCGGCGCCGACATCGCCCTGCACTCGACGACCAAGTACCTCGGCGGGCACTCCGACGTCGTCGGTGGTGCGCTGATCACGAACGACGAGGAACTCGACACCGCGTTCGCGTTCCTGCAGAACGGTGCGGGTGCGGTGCCCGGACCGTTCGACGCCTACCTGACGATGCGCGGCATCAAGACGTTGGCGCTGCGGATGGAGCGGCACAGCGACAACGCGGAGAAGGTCGTGGATTTGCTGTCCGGTCACTCCGCGGTCAAGCAGGTGATCTACCCGGGCCTGGCCTCGCATCCCGGTCACGCCGTCGCGTCGCGCCAGATGCGCCGGTTCGGCGGGATGGTGTCGGTGCGTCTCGAGGGAGGCAGGCAGGCGGCTCTCGACTTCTGCTCGCGCACGCAGCTCTTCACGCTCGCCGAGTCGCTCGGTGGCGTCGAGTCCCTGATCGAGCACCCGGGTGCGATGACGCACGCCTCGACCGCGGGTTCCGAGCTCGAGGTACCCGACGATCTGGTGCGGCTGTCGGTCGGCATCGAGGACGCCGCCGACCTGCTCGCCGACATCGAGCAGGCCCTGAAGTAGGCAGCGTCGCTGCTCGTGCGCGATCGGCGCGCACGAGCAGCGCGGCCGCCTTAGGCTGACGGGTGTGGAGCTCGTGACGCCCGCCCGGATCGCGGCGGCCGAGCGTGCCCTCGCTCCCGTGATCCGCCGGACGCCGATGCTGGAGTCGAGGGTGCTCTCCGAGCGGACCGGTCACGAGGTCCGGCTCAAGTGCGAGAACCTGCAGCACACCGGCTCGTTCAAACCGCGGGGCGCCTACAACCGGATGGTGCAGCTGACCCCGGAGGAGCTCCGTGCCGGTGTGGTCGCGGCCAGTGCGGGCAATCACGCGCAGGGAGTGGCCTGGGCGGCTCGGCAACTCGGGGTGGCCGCCACGGTGTTCATGCCGGTCGGCGCGTCGCTGCCGAAGCTCGTCGCGACCCGTGCCTACGGCGCCACCGTGCACCTGCGGGGCAACACCGTCGACGAGGCGTTGTCGGCGGCGGAGGAGTTCGCGGCCGAGACGGGATCGGTCCTGATCCACCCCTTCGACCACGTCGACGTCGTGGCCGGCCAGGCCACCGTCGGACTCGAGATCCTCGACCAGTTCCCCGACGTGGGGACCGTGCTGGTCCCGACCGGCGGCGGGGGCCTGATCGCGGGTGTCGCCGCCGCGATCCGTGCCGAGCGGCCCGGCGTGCGCGTGGTCGGAGTGCAGGCGGCGCAGGCAGCGGCCTGGCCTGCGTCCCTCGCCGCGGGCGAACCGGCGGCGGCGGAGTCGATGTCGACGATGGCCGACGGTATCGCGGTCGGGTTGCCGGGCCGGGTGCCTTTCGCGCACGTCGTCGAGCAGGTCGACGACATCCTCACCGTCAGCGAGGACGCGCTCTCGCATGCACTGCTGCTGTGCATGGAACGAGCCAAGGTGATCGTCGAGCCTGCCGGGGCTGCCGCGGTGGCCGCGCTCACCGACTCGACGCCGCATCTGGACGGGCCGGTGTGCGCGATTCTGTCCGGCGGCAACATCGATCCGCTCCTGCTCACCCACGTGATCACGCACGGCTTGCGGGCCTCCGGTCGGTACCTTGCGGTGCGGGTCCGGATCCCGGATCGGCCCGGCGGTCTCGCGGGGCTGCTCACGGTGGTCGGAGCAACCGGCGCCAGCGTCGTCGATGTCGTGCACGCGCGTACCGCAGACGACCTCGGTCTCGACGAGGTCGAGGTGCTGTTGACGGTGGAGACGCGGGGCCCTCGGCACCGCGACGAGGTGCTCGGCGCCGTCGACGACGCCGGTTTTCCGGTTCGGGTCCAGCGGTAGGAGTGGGCGCATGTAACACGGCCCCCGATTTTAGCGGTACCCCGAGTACCGCGAATTCTGAAGGCTGTCTGAGAGTTCGCTTGAAACAGACCCGTTATCCCGGGAAGCGTCATACGGTAATGCGAGTCACATACAGGGGGCGGTCGGGGCGCTGAGGCGGCTCGGCCGAAAGAGGGAGGACACGCATGGCGGTTGACCCAGCGGCGGTCATCGTTGCCGTTGCGACGGCACTTGGCGGTCTCGTACAGGGGGCAGACCTACCCGCCCCGGTCAAGGACCAGGCGACACAGGCGATCGAATCCTTCCAGGCCACGGCGCCGGCGACGAACCAGCAGGTCGACGACGTGATCGGGATGCTGCCCGAGCAGCTGCAGGAGCCGGCGAAGCAGGCGGTCGAGGGCGCGTCGAACGCCGCGACGGACGCGATCGACCCCTACCTCCCGCCGCCACCACCCGAACCACCCGCTCCCGTGCCCGCCCCGGCCCCGCCGCCGGTGGTCGAGGCCCCGCCGTTTCGCGACACCTATCAGGACGCCTATGGCGACGACGGCGCCGACATTCCGTTCGGCGGCGATGCCTCCCGCGCCGTGACATCGTTCGACGCGGCGTTCCCGGGCGGCAACATCGCACCGATCGGTTCGATCGCGGTGTTCGTGCCGTGGTTCAACAAGGCAGGCGCCCTCTGCGACGGCATCACGCCGCCGATCATCGCGGCCCTGTACAACGCCGAGAACGGCTTCCGGTACGGCCCCACCGCGCCGGTGTCACGCACCGGCGCGCGCGGCCCGGGGCAGTTCATGCCGGGCACCTGGGAGAAGTACGGCAAGGACGCCGACGGCGACGGGAAGGCCGACATCCTCGGTGTCGCGGACCCGGTCATGGCGTCCGGGCACCTGCTGTGCGACATGTACGGGCAGATCGAGGAGTGGAAGAGGCAGGGTGTCGTCCAGGGCGACACCCTCGATCTGACCCTCGCCGGGTACAACGCGGGTGTCGACGCGGTGCGTCGCGCGGGCGGGATGCCCAGCGGCGCCTACGACTACGAGCACCAGACCCAGCCCTACGTGAAGAAGATCCGTGATTCGGAGGCGGTGTTCGCGGCGATCCTCGCCCCGCTGTCCGGGTCCGACGGAAGCATCGGCAGCAAGGTGGTCGAGGCGGCGCTGCGCTACCTCGGGCTGCCGTACGTCTGGGGCGGCGGCAACATCAACGGTCCGTCCGGTGGCGGCTTCGACTGTTCCGGCCTGACGTCCTACGCCGTCTACTCCGGAACGTCCGACACCCTGGCCCTGCCGAGGACCTCGGAGACGCAGTGGGACATCGGTGTCGAGATCCCGATGTCCGAAGCCCGTCCCGGCGATCTGCTCTTCGGTAACTGGCAGGCCGGCGGCCCCGGGCACGTCGCGATCTACATCGGCAACGGGCAGATGGTGCACGCCCCCCAGACCGGCGACGTCGTGAAGATCGCGCCGGTGTTCGACGGCATGAAGGTTCGTCGGATCGTCTGATGGGGCTCCGCCGCCTGTGCGCGGCGTTGGTAGCCCCCGCTACCAACGCCGCGCACACGCACGAAGTGCCTAGGATCAGGGGGTGAGTGTGAACAACCCGGATACCCATGCCCCGACGGTCGAGGCGGCGGTCGCCGTGCTGCGCGAGAGTGGGCCGTTGACGTCGGAGGACTGGGCGGAGATGCTCGCGGACGCCGGACACGGGACGGTCACGGAGCTGACCGAACTCGTCGAACTGCTCGACGACCCCAGAGTGGGTCGGCTCGTCGACGGCCGCGACGTCGCGCTCGACGTACTGCTCGAGGGGCGGGTGTTCACCCACCGCCTCACCGCAGCCGAGATCGCATCGGGACTGCTCGACGCCGAGCCGGACCTGGCGCCGCTGGTGCTGTCGGCCATGGCCGACGACGACGCGCCGGTGCGCGTGCTGTACTCGGACTTCGACGCCGACGAGTTGGCAGCGCTGGGTCTCGCCGACGAGGACTTCCCCGAGGGCGCGGCCATGCAGTTCGGAACCGAAACGCTGCAACAGTTTTCGGAGGGCGACGTCGTCGCGGTCGCGGTGCGGGGCGGTGCGATCGAACTACAGTCGGTACCAGGCGATCTCGCGGACGCACCCGACCTGACGCAGGCGCTGGACCGCATTGTCGGTGCGGACAACGCCGACAATCTCGAGACCGTGTCCTGGCAGCTGCTCGCCGACGACGCGACGCTGTGCACGGCTCCGACGGTGCCGCTCGGCGAGCTCGTCGAGGCGGCCGGTTACGTTCGCGAGGGCGGCTACGTCGCGGCCCGCGGATTCGACTTCGACGCCCACCACCTCGGTACCCACGTCGCGATGGTCGCGCGGGAGCACGACCTGCACCCCGACGAGGTCGACGGGGTGCTCGCGTTCCTGGAACTGGTCGGGTTCGCCGGTGTCGACGAACCCGACCCTGCCGCCGTCCGGGAGGTCGTCGACCGCGACCCGAGTCGCTATGCGGGACTGGAGGATCCGGCGGCCGCCGCGGCCACCCTCGACATCGTCTACGGGCTCGACGGCGACCACGTCCCGGCGCTGTACGCGGCCTCGCTCGCCGTCGCGGACCGGGGCGCGCGCCGGTCGAAGGCGTCCGCGCACTGGCTGGCGGGGATGGCCGCAGACTCTCTCGGTGACGTGCGGCAGGCCGAACTGCATTTCGGTGACGCGGCCGCGATGGACGAGGAGTGGACGCCCGCGCTGTTCGAACTCGCGCAGATCGCCTCGGACCGCGGCGACGCCGAACGCGGCCTGTCGCTGCTGAGCCGCATCGAGGGCGGCGACAGCGAACGACTCCACGCGGTGCTGCAGCGGTTCGCGCCGGCCGAACACCCCGAGCTCGGGCGGAACGACAAGTGCTGGTGCGGTTCCGGCCGCAAGTACAAGGTCTGTCACCTCGGCAAGTCGGACACCACGCTCGACGACCGTGCGCACTGGCTGTACGAGAAGGCGCGGCTCTACGCGCAGTCGACGTCCCTGTTCGACCTGGTGCTCGGGCTGGCGGAGTTGCGCGCCACGTACTGGGACGACGAGGACGCGGTCGCCCGGGCCTTCGAGGACCCGCTGGTGCTCGACGTGGCGCTCTTCGAGGGCAGGCTGTTCGAGCTGTTCGTCGCCCGCCGTGGCGTGCTGTTGCCCGCCGACGAACTCGACCTCGCCGGGCGGTGGCTGCTGGCGCGGCGATCCGTGCACGAGGTGGTCGCGGTGGACGGCGCCGCGGTGCGGCTGAAGGACCTGCGCACCGGCGAGGAGGTCGACGTCACGGTCGAGGTGCCGCTCGAGGTCGGGGAGCTGATCTGCGCGCGCGTGGTCCCCACCGGCAGCCGGCTGCAGGTCCTCGGCGGTGTCGAGCCGGTGAGCGCCGAACTCCGCGCCGAGGTGCTCGAGTTGCTCGCCGACGACGACGCCGAACCGGAGGATCTCGTCGAACTGCTCAGTGAGAGGTTCGCCGACGCCTGATCCGAGGATCCACTCGGACTCCGGTGGAACCGATCGCGGCATCGCCGCGTCTGACTTGTTGTGGGCCGAAAGTGCGCTCGACCGGGGGAGGGTCGGGTGGGCGTCGGCTCCGCGTTCCGGTGGGGCAGTCCGGCAGGGGGTGGCTGCCTCACCGGGCGAGAAACGGCGAGACCCCGGTCCGAGTTGTTCGCGACCGGGGTCTCGTTCGTCGTCGTGACGACTCAGGAGTGGTACGGCTCCGCGCTGAGCAGGGTGACCTTCATGGTCTTGCCGTTGGGCAGGATGTACTCGCGGGTGTCGCCGACCGCGGCGTTGAGCAGCGCGCCGCCGAGCGGGGAGTTCGGGGAGTAGACCTCGAGCTGGTTGTTGCGCGAGCCCTCCTCGCGGGTGGCGATGAGGAAGGTCTCGGTGTCCGTTTCGTCACCGTCGTAGTAGACCTTGACGACCGAACCGGGCAGCGCGACGCCGGACTGGGTGGGGGCCTCGCCGACCTTCGCGCTGTTGAGCAGCTCCTGGAGCTGGCGGATCCGGGCCTCCTGCTGGCCCTGCTCCTCGCGGGCGGCGTGGTAGCCGCCGTTCTCCTTCAGGTCGCCCTCTTCGCGTCGCTCGTTGATCTCGGCCGCGATGACCGGACGGTTGGCAATGAGCTGGTCGAGTTCGCTCTTGAGCCGGTCGTGTGACTCCTGGGTCAGCCAGGTCACCTGGGTCTCGGTCATGCTCGATCACTCCTCGTAGTCGGAACCCCTGGGGGTCCCCTGGACGGACCACCGATCCGGTGGTCGGCGGCGGTGGAGCACGCGTTCGTCCGGATGAATCTCATCCCCCGGTCGGCTCACCGGGTGGTGAGCACGCGCCCCGCCGCCCTCTGCAGCTGGCCGCCGATGCATCCCGGTGCGTCGGACGCGCACATCAGGATGCAAATGCAGCAATACACGGTTCCAAACCGGAACCGTGTATCGCCGTAGTTTAGCACGAGCTGGGATTTTCCATCGAGAATCGAGGTCTGCGTGGCACGACAGCGGATGGTCCGGTCAGTCGACGTCCAGATACGCGGGGATGTCGGAACCGCAACCGTAGATGTCCGCGACCGCGGGCGGTTGTGACGCGACGATCTCGGTGTCCACCTGGACGGTGCCGTTCTCCGAGGGTTGGATCACGATCTCGCGACGACCGGTTTCGGAGCCGTCCCGGGAGCGGGACCGCACGATGCACAGTGCCGGCTGGGACGGGTCGTCGCGGGTGACGGTGAAGCTGAGAGTGATCGTCGAGTCGTCGACGATCGAGTACTGCTGCATCTCGGACTCGATGTCCTTGGTCCCGAGCCGGTTGTAGGCGTAGAAGGCGAGCGCGAGCCCGAGCAGGACGACACCGATGGTGAGCACGACGGCGGTGATCCGGGACCCTCGCACGCTGCCCTTCGGCGTCGGATAGCGGTCGGAGGGGATCGTCTCGGTCATCAACTCGGCTCTCGTGCAGAGGTCCGGGCGCTGCGCGTCGCCCGGCTGGGCGCCCTCCTGCGTCCGATCCGGACAGGGTCACGGTGACGCTGGAGGTGTCGGGTGGAACTATAGGGGAAGGACATCACGGCTCCGCCCGTGCGGTCGACGTGACGGGTCGGGTGGTGTCCGGAGGCCATTCGTACCCGACGGGCGGCCACCACACGTAGGTTCCAGGCGAAGCTGAGGTGAAGGAAGACTGTGAGCGGATTGCGTCTCATGGCCGTGCACGCCCATCCCGACGACGAGTCGAGCAAGGGTGCTGCGACGATGGCCCGCTACGCCTCCGAAGGCAACGACGTGCTGGTGGTGACCCTGACGGGCGGCGAGCGCGGCGACATCCTCAACCCCGCGATGGACGTGCCGGGGATCCGGGACCGGATCAGCGACGTCCGCAAGGAGGAGATGGCGAACGCCGCCCGCATCCTGGGTGTCGACCAGATGTGGCTGGGGTTCGTCGACTCGGGCCTGCCGGAGGGCGACCCGAAGCCCCCGCTGCCCGACGGGTGCTTCGCGCTGGTTCCGCTCGAGGAGTCGACGGAGGCGCTGGTCCGCGTGGTCCGGAAGTTCCGCCCGCACGTGATGACGACGTACGACGAGAACGGCGGGTACCCGCATCCCGACCACATCCGCTGTCACGAGGTGTCGATGGCCGCGTTCGAGGCGGCGGGCGACCCCGAACGGTTTCCCGACGCGGGTCCGCCGTGGGAGGTCAAGAAGCTGTACTACTCCCACGGTTTCATCCGCAAGCGCCTGCTGCAGTTCCAGGACGAGTACAACCGCCGCGGTGAGGAGTTCCCGATGGCGGAATGGCTGAAGAAGTGGAAGACCGAGCAGGGCGACATCATGGGTCGCGTCACCACCCAGATCACCTGCGGTGACTACTTCCCGCAGCGCGACGACGCCCTGCGGGCCCACGCGACCCAGATCGACCCGAACGGCTCGTTCTTCGTGGTGCCGCTCGAGATCCAGCAGAAGATCTGGCCGACCGAGGAGTTCGAGTTGGCCAAGACCCGAGTCACGACCGCGATTCCGGAGACCGACCTGTTCGCCGGGCTCGACCACGTCGGTGTGACCCCGGGACGGCAAGAGGAGACGAAGTGATTCTGGCAAGTGCGGCAGTCGGTTGGCTGGCGCAGACCCCCGGCACCCCGACCGGTCCCGAGTTCGGCAAGGCGTCCCCGGTCGGCCTTCTCATCATCGTTGCGCTGCTGGTCGGCACCGTGCTGCTGATCCGGTCGATGAACAAGCAGCTGCGGAAACTGCCCGACACCTTCGAGCCGGAGCACCCGGAGGCGGATCAGGCGGCCGACGAGGGCACCGACCGCGGCGGCGCCGGGACCCCCCGCCCGGGCACGCGGACCGACCCGGCGCAGTCCGGGAAGACGGCCGAGCCGCCGACGCAGGCCTCGAGCTAGGGCATGTCCACGCGGTCGCGCAACACTCTGGGCGAGGCCACGAGCCCGTACCTGCGTCAGCACGCCGACAATCCGGTGTACTGGCAGCAGTGGGGGTCCGAGGCGCTGGCCTGGGCCCGGGAACGGGACGTCCCGGTACTGCTGTCCATCGGCTACGCGGCATGTCACTGGTGCCACGTGATGGCGCACGAGTCCTTCGAGGACGAGGCGACCGCCGCGCTGATGAACGAACACTTCGTCTGCATCAAAGTGGACCGTGAGGAGCGGCCGGATCTCGACGCGATCTACATGAACGCGACGGTCGCGACGACGGGGCAGGGCGGGTGGCCGATGACGTGCTTCCTGACGCCCGACGCCGAACCGTTCTACTGCGGCACCTACTACCCGCCCGCCCCGCGCGGCGGCATGCCGTCCTTCACCCAGTTGCTCACCGCGATCACCGACACCTGGCGTTCCCGCCGCGACGAGGTGACGACGGCGTCGGCGGCGATCACCGCCGAACTGCGCGCGGCGGGTGGCGGCCTGCCCTCGGGGGTGGCGCCACTGGACGCCACGCTGCTCGACCGGGCGGTCGCCGCGGCCCGCGCCGACGAGGACGTCGAACGCGGCGGTTTCGGTCGCGCCCCGAAGTTTCCGCCGTCGGCACTGCTCGAGGGAATGCTGCGCAGTCACGAACGCACCGGCTCCGCGCTCGTCCTGGAATCGGTGGTGCGGACGGCGGAGGCGATGGCCCGCGGCGGCATCTACGACCAGCTCGCCGGGGGATTCGCCCGCTACTCGGTCGATGCCGAGTGGGTGGTCCCGCACTTCGAGAAGATGCTCTACGACAACACCCAGCTGCTGCGGTTCTACGCGCACCTCGGCCGGCGGACCGGCTCCGCGCTGGCACTGCGTGTCGCGGAGCAGACCGCCGACTTCCTGCTGCGTGAACTGCGCACCGAAACAGGCTGTTTCGCGTCCGCGCTCGACGCCGACACCGACGGGGTCGAGGGCCTGACGTACGCGTGGACCCCGGAACAACTGATCGACGCCCTCGGATTCGAGGACGGTGTGTGGGCGGCAGGCCTGCTCGGGGTCAGCTCGGCAGGCACCTTCGAGGCGGGGACGTCGGTGCTGCAGTTGCCCGCGGACCCCGACGACGACGCGCGCTGGGACACGGTGCGGCGCAGTCTTTTCGACGTGCGTTCCACCCGACCGCAACCCGCCCGCGACGACAAGGTGGTCACGGCCTGGAACGGTCTGGCCGTCACCGCACTGGCCGAGGCGGGCGCCGGTCTCGGCCGCGCCGACTGGGTGGAGGCGGCCGCGGCGTGCGCGCGTGAACTGCTCGCGTTGCACGTCGTCGACGGTCGCCTGCGTCGCGCCTCGCTCGGCGGCGTCGTCGGGGCGTCCGCGGCGGTCCTCGACGACCACGGAGCGCTCGCGACCGGACTGCTGACCCTGCACCAGGTGACCGGCGACATCGAATGGCTCACGCGCGCACAGGAGACGATCGACCTCGCTCTCGACCATTTCGCCGACCCGGACGAGCCGGGTTGCTGGTTCGACACCGCCGACGACGCCGAGACGTTGATCGCGCGGCCACGCGATCCGTTCGACGGGGCGACCCCGGCGGGGGCGTCGACGATGGCCGAGGCACTGCTGCTCGCGTCGGCGCTGTCGCAGCCCGACCGGGCCGCCCGCTACGCCGAGTCCGCGGCCGCGACTCTCGACCGTGGTGTTCCGTTGCTGCAGAAGGCCGCTCGCTCGGCGGGGCACTGGCTGGCCGTGGCGGAGGCCGCGATCCGCGGGTCGGTCCAGGTCGCCGTCGCCACCGACGGCGGGGACTCCGCGCTGGTCGACACGGCCCGCAGGCACGCGCCCGGTGGGGTCGTGGTGGTCGGCGGGAGGCCGGACTCGGCGCCCCTGCTCGCCGACCGTCCCCGCGTCGACGGGCACGACGCCGCCTACGTGTGCCGCGGATTCGTCTGTGACCGGCCGGTCACCACTGCCGACGAGTTGATCGAGGCACTGGGGCGTCGGCACCCGCCCGCGACGACGGCGTAGCCGGGAGATCCGGCGGAACCGATCGGGACCGGTGTGCGTCCGACTCGGGTATGGAACGTTTTCCCGATGGGAGCGGCGGCCGGCCGGCGCCGGGTACCTGGTGCCTCACGGCCGTGGAGTTCGACGTGCTGTGGCGGTTGCTCGGGCGGGATCGGTTGCCGTACCCGCTGGTGTACCGGGGCGACGCGGCAACGGAGGACGAACATCGCGCCGCGCGCCGTACCGCCGCCCGGCGGATCGCAACGCGTCTCGACGACGCGCTGCACGGGGCGCTGTCCGCGCTGTTCGTGCCCGCGGTGCGCGTCGAGGTGTTCGGCCTCCACGACGCGGGCGTGATCGCCCCGATCCGCCTGCACGCGGGGATCCGCGCCGGTGTCGGTGTGGCGGCCCGGCAACTGCCCGGAGCCGACCCCGACCGCGGAGGGGATGTGCGGATCACGGCCGGACCGGCATCCGGTCTCGCCGCGACGATCGTGGCGGCGCTGCCCGTCGTCGCCAGGGGCGCGGGGCGCGGGGTGGTGGTGCCGCGGCCGGGGGCCGGACCGGGGTCGTTGATGCGGCGGGCGGGGCGGCTCGATCCGGACGAGGCCTCTCGGGTGTTCTTCGGCCGGCCCCGCACCGCGGTCGGGGAGATCGGCGTTCTTCCCGGTCCCGCCGCGGACTGGCGGCCGTCGGAGGGCGGCGAAGTGGTGCACTGGATGGACTTCGCCGACGGTCGGTACCTCGTCCGCGGCGGCGACCGGGTCGTGGCGCAGCCGGTGTCGGGGGAGGAGTTCGCGGCCGAACTCCGCACGCTGATCGCGGCTGTCGGCGCGGCCCGTCAGGCGAACACGACGATCCACACCGCGACGTAGTGGCACAGCGCCGCGACGACGGTGCCCGCGTGGAAGAACTCGTGATGGCCGAACGTCGCGGGCCACGGGTCCGGCCACTTCGTGGCGTAGAGGACGGCCCCGACGCTGTACAGCACACCACCGACGGCGAGCAGGATCAGTGGAGGCCAGCCCACCTGCTGCACCAGGTCGCCGGCCACGGGAACGATCGCCCACCCCAACAGCAGGTACAGCGGCACGCCCACCCAGCGAGGCGCGCTGGGCCACAACATCTTCAACGCCACACCGGCCAGCGCCCCCGCCCACACGACGGCGAGCAGGGCGCGGCCGGTGGCCTCGGGCAGTGCCAGGAGCGCGAACGGTGTGTAACTCCCCGCGATGAACAGGAAGATCATCGAGTGGTCGGCACGCTTCATCCACGTGCGGGCCCGCGCGGTCGGCCAGTGCACCCGGTGGTAGGCGGCACTGACGCCGAACACGCCGCAGACCGTCGTCGCGTAGACCGCGGTCGCGAACGCCGCGGGAACGGACGCCGTCGTGGAGCAGGCGACCAGGGTCGCGCCGGCGAACACCGCCACCGCGAACGCCCACAGGTGGATCCATCCCCGCAGGCGGGGCCGGACCGGTAGGAGCGGATCGGCCAGGACGGTCATGCGGTGCTCCCCGGAGGTCGACGGAACGTAACCTACGCAACCGTAGGTTGCGGTGCTGCGGCCACTGTACCCGGCACCCGCCGCCGCCTCGGACACCCGGCGTAATGTGACGTCCCGTGGTGATGTCCAGGTGAAGGCCTCGAACCTGCTGTACAGCATCTACGAGCGACGCCTGGCCCGGCAGCTCGACGGGATGCAGCGACCCCGGCATGTCGCGGTCATGTGCGACGGCAATCGTCGCTGGGCGCGCGAGAACGGATTCACCGACGTCGCCCACGGGCACCGGATGGGTGCCCTCAAGATCGCCGAGCTGCTGCGCTGGTGTGACGAGACCGGCATCGAGATGGCCACCATCTACCTGCTCTCGACGGAGAACCTGCGCCGCGACCCCGAGGAACTCGACACCCTGATCGAGATCATCACCGACGTCGTCGAGGAGATCTCCGGGCCCGATCAGAACTGGTCCGTCAAGATCGTCGGCACGCTGGACCTGCTGCCCGAGGATTCCGCTCGCCGCCTGCGTGAGGCCGCCGACCGCACCGCGGGTCGGACCGGCACGCACGTCAACGTCGCCGTCGGGTACGGCGGGCGCCAGGAGATCACCGACGCGGTGCGGTCGCTGGTGCGGCAGAAACTGGCCGAGGGGCGCAGCGGCGCCGACCTGGTCGACGCGATCACGATCGAGGGCATCGACGGACACCTGTACACGTCCGGGCAACCGGACCCCGACCTGGTGATCCGCACGTCCGGCGAGCAGCGGCTCTCCGGATTCCTGCTCTGGCAGAGCGCCTATTCCGAGATCTGGTTCACCGAGGCCTACTGGCCCGAGTTCCGCCGCGTCGACTTCCTCCGTGCCCTGCGCGACTACGCCGCGCGGCACCGCCGGTTCGGCACGTAGGCGCGGACGCGCTCGTGCGCGGTGTGCGGGTCCAGGGGCCCCGAACGCGCGTACGAGCGGCGGAGCGCCTCACAGCTTTCGCAGTCGCAGCCGGTTGATGGAATGGTCGGCGTCCTTGCGCAGCACCAGGGTGGCGCGGGGACGCGTCGGCAGGATGTTCTCGACCAGGTTCGGTCGGTTGATCGAGTGCCAGATCTCCTCGGCGGCGATCGTCGCGTGCTCGTCCGACAGCTTCGAGTAGTGGTGGAAGTGGGCGTTGGGATCCGCGAACGCGGTCCGACGCAGCGCCAGGAAACGCTTGATGTACCAGGCTTCGATGTCCTCGATGCGGGCGTCGACGTAGATCGAGAAGTCGAACAGATCCGAGACCATCAGCCGGGGGCCGGTCTGGAGGACGTTGAGGCCCTCGATGATCAGGATGTCGGGCTGCCGGATGAGATGGTACTGACCCGGAACGACGTCGTACGACCGGTGCGAGTAGACCGGCGCTGCAACCTCTTCCGCGCCCGACTTGACCTCCGTGACGAAGCGGAGGAGTTTGCGGCGGTCGTAGCTTTCCGGAAATCCCTTGCGGTGCATGATGCCTCGCCGGGTCAGCTCCGCCGTCGGATACAGGAATCCGTCGGTGGTCACCAGATCCACCCGCGGGTGGTGATCCCAGCGTGCCAGCAGTGCCTGCAGGACTCGGGCGGTGGTCGACTTGCCGACCGCGACGGAGCCGGCGACACCGATCACGAACGGCACCTGGCGGTCCGGGTGCTTTTCGCCGAGGAAGGTCGCGGTCGCGGCGAACAGTCGCTGCCGGGCGGCGACCTGGAGGTGGATCAGTCGGGACAGGGGGAGGTACACCTCGGCGACCTCGTCGAGGTCGATCTGCTCGCCGAGTCCCCGCATGCCCTGGAGCTCTTCCTCCGTGAGCACGAGCGGAGTCGACTTGCGCAGTGTCCGCCACTGCTTCCGGTCGAATTCGACGTACGGGCTGCTTTCGCTCACCCTCGCCATGCGCGCGCCCCGGCCTCGATCTGCATAGGGGAATTGTGCGCGTCGGCACCCTCGGGCGATTCGCCGGGTCCGGGCACTAGGGTTGTCGGGTATGGACGCCGCCACCTTCGTACGCGAGTATCTGCTGCTCGGGCTCGGTTTCGACCGGATCGAGGACGGGTTCGTCGACGCCTTCACCGGTGACCCGGCGTTGCGTCGGCAGGTGGCGGACGCCCCGCCCCCCGAGCCCCGCGAACTGGCCCGCCGAGCCGCCGGGTTGCGCGCCGAACTGCCGAACGTGGAGTTCTCCGCCGACCGCGCCGAATTCCTCGACGTGCACCTGCGCGCCCTGGAGTGCTCCGCCCGCAAGTTCGCCGGTGAGGAAATCGGTTTCGTCGACGAGGTGCACGCCTACTTCGACGTGCGGATCGAGCCGGGATCGGTCGACGACTACCGCGCCGCGCACCGGGCGATGGACGAGGTGCTCGCAGGCGACGGATCGCAGCCGCTCGCCCAACGCCTGCACGCGCACCGGGCGGCCGACGAGATCCCGCCGGAACGTCTGGCCGAATGCGTCGAGGCGTTCTCGTCGGCGCTGCGGGACCTGGTGCGGGCACGGTATCCGCTCCCCGAGACCGAACGGGTCGAGTACGAGGTCGTGGGGGACAAGCCGTGGTCCGGGTTCAACTACTACCTCGGCGACTACCGGTCCAAGGTCGCGATCAACTCGGATCTCAAGCAGCACATGGCGAATCTGCCGCACCTGATCGCGCACGAGGCGTATCCCGGGCATCACACCGAACACTGCCGCAAGGAAGCCGGTCTGGTCGACTCCGGGCAGGTCGAGCACACCCTTTTCCTGGTCAACACCCCGCAGTGCCTGATGGCGGAGGGGCTCGCCGATCTGGCGCTCGGCGCGATCGTCGGTCCGGGCTGGGGGAAGTGGGCGCAGGAGATCTACGCCGACCTCGGGCTGCGGTTCGACGGGGAACGCGCGGAGGCGCTGTCGACGGCGTCGGCGCAACTGCTCGGGGTGCGGCAGGACGCGGCGCTGCTGCTCCACGACCGCGGTCGCTCGCACGACGAGGTCGCGCAGTTCCTGCAGACGTGGACGCTCGCGACGCCGGAACGCGCGCGGCAGTCGCTGCGGTTCCTGTCCTCGCCGCTGTGGCGGGCGTACACCTCGACGTACGTGGAGGGCTACCGCCTGCTGGGGTCGTGGCTGGACCGCGCGCAGGACGCCCAGGAACGGGCCGAGCTGTTCGGCAGGCTCCTGGACGAACCGCTCGTCCCGTCGACGCTACGGGTGGCCTGAGGTCCCGCTCGTGCAGCTGGGGACACCCGTGGCCGGGGGTCGGTGACCTGGCCCTAGAATAAGAGTGCCCCTGCCCGGCCTTCCGCTTGGAGATCCCTCGATGACCGCTGTGCCCAGCACCGACGTCAACAACGCTTCGCTCGCCGAACTCGACCCCGAGGTCGCCGCGGCAATGAACGGTGAGCTGGCCCGTCAGCGCGACACCCTGGAGATGATCGCGTCGGAGAACTTCGTGCCGCGCGCGGTGCTGCAGGCCCAGGGCAGCGTCCTGACCAACAAGTACGCCGAGGGGTACCCCGGTCGCCGCTACTACGGCGGCTGCGAGCACGTCGACGTCGTCGAGAACCTCGCGCGCGAGCGCGCCAAGGCCGTCTTCGGGGCCGAGTTCGCGAACGTGCAGCCGCACGCCGGCGCGCAGGCCAACGCCGCGGTGCTGATGGCGCTGATGAATCCTGGCGAGAAGCTCCTCGGCATGGACCTCGCCCACGGCGGTCACCTCACCCACGGGATGAAGCTGAACTTCTCCGGCAAGCTCTACCAGGTCGCGTCCTACGGCGTCCGCGAGGACACCCACGTCGTCGACATGGACCAGGTGCGTGAGATCGCCCTCGCGGAGCGTCCGCAGGTCCTCATCGCCGGCTGGTCCGCGTACCCCCGCCACCTCGACTTCGCGGCGTTCCGGTCCATCGCGGACGAGGTCGGTGCCAAGCTGTGGGTCGACATGGCGCACTTCGCCGGACTCGTCGCCGCCGGGCTGCACCCGTCGCCGGTCCCGCATGCCGACGTGGTCTCCACCACCGTCCACAAGACCCTCGGCGGGCCGCGCTCCGGCATGATCCTCGCCAAGCAGGAGTGGGCGAAGAAGCTGAACTCGGCGGTGTTCCCCGGCCAGCAGGGCGGACCGCTGATGCACGCGATCGCCGCGAAGGCCGTCGCGATGAAGATCGCGGGCACCGAGGAGTTCAAGAACCGCCAGGAGCGCACCCTCGCCGGCTCCCGGATCCTCGCCGAGCGTCTCACCGGCTCCGACGTTGCGGGCAACGGCATCACGGTGCTCACGGGCGGCACGGACGTGCACCTGGTGCTGGTCGACCTGCGCAACTCCGAGCTCGACGGCCAGCAGGGTGAGGATCTGCTGCACGAGATCGGAATCACCGTGAACCGCAACGCCGTTCCGTTCGACCCGCGTCCGCCGATGAACCCGTCCGGCCTGCGTATCGGCACCCCGGCGCTGGCCACCCGCGGTTTCGGCGAGGCCGAGTTCACCGAGGTCGCCGACATCATCGCCACCGCCCTCGCCGCGGGTGCGGACGCCGACGTGCCCGCGCTGCGTGCGCGGGTGTCCCGGCTGGCGCTGGACTTCCCGCTCTACGACGGCCTCGAGGACTGGGGCCTGCTGTCCAAGAACGTCTGATTCCCAGCGAGATCGGCCCGCA
Source organism: Rhodococcus sp. NPDC003318 (assembly GCF_042879035.1). Lineage (NCBI taxonomy): Bacteria > Bacillati > Actinomycetota > Actinomycetes > Mycobacteriales > Nocardiaceae > Rhodococcus > Rhodococcus sp. NPDC003318. The sequence continues at coordinate 20,936 of NZ_JBIAOU010000014.1, forward strand.
CCTGGTAAAGGTGCGGGCCGTTCTGCGTATTCGGGGATGCAGCGTGACGGCAGTCATGGGTTAACGCAACGTTCACCGTGTTGATCGCGCGCTCGGGTGCGTCGCGGACGTAGCGTGCAGTCAACGGGTGACAGGGGACGTCGCCCGTCCGGGAGGTTTCGAGTCGTGACTGACGCAGCTCAGGGCGAGGGGACCGGCGCCCGGTCCCTGTGGGTCGCAGACCCATCCGGACCGACCGGCCCAGCGAACCGCCACTTGCGCGGGCGCCGCGACAGTGTAGGAGCCACCGTGACCGCAACTCGCTCCGTCCGCACCTACGTTCTCGACACCTCCGTCCTGCTCTCGGATCCGTGGGCTGTCACCCGGTTCGCCGAGCACGACGTGGTGCTTCCGCTGGTCGTGATCAGTGAACTCGAGGGCAAGCGCCACCACCACGAACTGGGATGGTTTGCGCGCGAGGCGCTTCGGATGCTCGACGACCTCAGACTCGAGCACGGACGGCTGGATCAACCGGTACCGATCGGCTCCGACAACGGAACCCTGCAGATCGAACTGAACCACACCGATCCGGCGGTCCTGCCCGTGGGATTCCGCACCGACTCGAACGATTCGCGGATCCTCGTGTGCGCGTTGAATCTCGCCGCCGAGGGCCGTGACGTGGTGCTCGTCAGCAAGGACACCCCGCTGCGGGTCAAGGCGGGCGCCGTGGGTCTGCCCGCCGACGAGTACCACGCCCAGGACGTCGTCACCTCCGGGTGGACGGGCATGGCCGAACTCGACGTCGCGTCCGAGCGCATCGACGAGTTGTTCGCCGACGGTGTGATCGATCTGGACGAGGCGCGGGAGATGCCGTGCCACACCGGTATCCGCCTGCTCGGTGGCCGGTCCAGTGCACTCGGCCGGGTCACCCCCGACAAGCGGGTGCAGCTGGTGCGGGGCGAGCGGGAGGCGTTCGGTCTGCACGGCCGGTCGGCGGAACAGCGCGTCGCGCTCGACCTGCTGCTGGACGAGAGCGTCGGCATCGTCTCCCTCGGCGGCAAGGCCGGTACCGGCAAGTCGGCGCTCGCGCTGACCGCCGGTCTCGAGGCGGTCCTCGAACGCCGCACCCACCGCAAGGTCGTGGTGTTCCGGCCGCTCTACGCGGTCGGTGGGCAGGAGCTCGGCTACCTGCCCGGCAGCGAGAGCGAGAAGATGGGGCCGTGGGCGCAGGCCGTCTTCGACACCCTCGACGGCCTCGCCAGCCCGGAGGTGATGGACGAGGTGATCAGCCGCGGGATGCTGGAAGTGTTGCCTCTCACGCATATTCGTGGCCGGTCGCTGCACGACTCGTTCGTCGTCGTCGACGAGGCGCAGTCGCTCGAACGCAACGTGCTGTTGACGGTGCTGTCCCGGCTGGGCAGCGGGTCGCGGGTGGTCCTCACCCACGACGTCGCGCAGCGCGACAACCTGCGGGTGGGCAGACACGACGGTGTCGCCGCGGTGATCGAGAAGCTCAAGGGGCACCCGCTTTTCGCGCACATCACCCTGACCCGCAGCGAGCGGTCGCCGATCGCCGCCCTGGTCACCGAGATGCTCGAGGAGTTCGGCCCGGCGTAGACGGCTCCGCCGCCTGTGCGTGAGTTCGGTAGTCCTGGCTACCGAACTCGTGCACAGGCGCTAGGCGCCCGACAGGTAGCCGGCGGAGCGGCCCCCGCGGCGCCCCAGGACGGCTCGTGCGATGCCGACCGCGGTGCCGCGGAGCAGGTTGCGAATGCTGAAGTAGTCGCGCCACACCGCGATCCGGCCGTCCCGGATCTCGAAGGTGCCGCACACCCAGAACTCGAGGCTCACCGCGCCGATCCGCAGGAGGTCGGTGCGTTCGGTCAGCACCACGTCGCCGTCGGCGGCGATGTTGTGCACGATCACGTCGAACCCGAACCGGGGCGAGTCCAGGGCGCGGATGGACCGTGCCACGCGGGCCTTGCCCCGCAGTGTCGGGAATCCCACGTTGGTCCACACGATGTCGTCGGTGAGCATCGCCACCGTCGCGTCGGCGTGTCCCCGCGCGAGCGAGGCGAGGAAGGACTCGACGATCGTGGCCGAGTCGGTGTCGGCGTGCGTGGTCATGCGGCAGATCCTGTCAGTCCCGGCGTCGCAGGTTCGCCGATTCGGGAAGTCTCGGATTCCTCCAGCGTTTGACGGGGACGCCGGAGCAGGTCAGGATGCAGTGTGCGAAATGTGATGTCAGTCATATTTTCGACCATGGTCGCGACGGTGCTCGCGCTGCTCTGCGTCCCGCACGCGGCCGCGCAGGGCCCCTGGTTCGCCGGCCGCGTCGGCGTCGCCACCCAGGTGGTCGCCGTCAACGGCACCGGCGGCTCGAACGCCACACTCGAGGCCTGGCAGCGGTCACCGGTCGGGTGGCACAGGGTCTCCCCGTCACTGCCGGCCCTGGTCGGTGAGGCCGGGTTCACGGACCGGGCCCGGGACGGGTTCCCGGCGACCCCGACCGGGGTGTTCAGCCTCGACGCCGCGTTCGGCACCGCGCCGAACCCGGGTGGCGGGTTGCCCTACAGCACGGTGGGCCCCGACGACTGGTGGGACGGGGACCCGGACAGCGCCACGTACAACACCCATCAGGTCTGCGCGCCGGGCACGTGCGCGTTCGACGAGGACTCCGCCGAGCAGCTGCAGATCCCGGCCTACACGTACGCGGTGGTGATGGGGGTCAACAAGGAACGGATCCCCGGTGACGGCGGCGCGTTCTTCCTCCACGTCGCCAACGGGGAGCCCACGCTGGGGTGTGTGGCGATCGACGAGACGTCCCTGGCCTGGCTGATCCGTTGGCTGCAGCCCGGAGCTGTGATCGCGATCGAGGCGTGACTCAGCGGACGGTGAGCAGCTGACGCAGGTCCTTGCGGCTCGTCTTCCCGACGCCGGTTTCGGGGAAGGCGTCGAGCACCTGCACCTTGTCGGGGATCTTCCATGCGGCCAGCCCGCGTTCGCGCACGAACGCCCGGATCTGCGCGGTGGTCGGTGGGTTCGCCTCGTCGGCGGCGAGCACGAACGCGCAGGTGCGTTCGCCGAGGTACTCGTCGGCGATCGCGACGACGACGGCGTCCCGGACCGCGGGGTGGGCGAGCAGGTGTTCCTCGACCTCCTCCGCCGAGACCTTCTCGCCGCCCCGGTTGATCCGGTCGACGGCGCGGCCGCAGACGACGATGTTGCCGCCCTCGTCGAAGCGGACGACGTCCCCGGTGCGGTACCAGCCGTCGGCGGTGAACGAGCGGGCATTGGCCTCCGGGTTCCGGTAGTAGCCGCGAATCGTGTACGGGCCCTGGGTCAGCAGTTGTCCCTCGGCACCGGCGGGGACGTCCTCGTCGTTGTCGTCGACGACGCGGATCCGATCGTGCTCGGACATCGGCCGGCCCTGGGTCGTCGTGATCACCCGGGCGGGGTCGTCGAGGCGGGTGTAGCAGACCAGCCCCTCGGCCATGCCGAAGACCTGCTGCAGTTGTGCGCCGAGCGCCGGTTCGATGCGGGCGGCGAGTTCGTCCGGGCATCGGGCGCCGCCGACGAGGACGGTGGTCAGCGAGGAGATGTCGTGGGGGTGGCCCCGTTCGGCGGTCTCCGTCCAGAGCCTGGCCAGCGGGGGCACCAGGCCGGTCATCGTGACACCCGTCCGCTCGATCATCGGGAAAGCGGTCGACGGGGCCGGGGCGAGCGTCAGCACGACGGTGCCGCCCGCGACGACGGCGCCGAGGATGCCCGGCGAACTCATCGGGAAGTTGTGTCCGGCGGGCAGGGTGGCGAGGTAGACGGTGTCCGCGGTGACACCGCAGATCTCGTTGCTGCGGACCACGCTGTAGAGGTAGTCGTCGTGGGTGCGGGGAATGAGTTTGGGGATGCCGGTGCTGCCGCCCGACAACTGCAGGAACGCGACGGCGGCCGGGTCGGACGGGGTGAAGTCGCGTGAGTCGCCGCGGACGGCGCTGAAGTCGACGGTGCCCTCCGGGGCGGGGGAGTCGGTGTCGGGGACACAGATCACGGTCCGCAGGCTCGGTGTGCTCGACGCGACCTCGACCGCGAGTGCGGCGTGGTCGAAGCCCTCGTGGTGGTGTGCGATCACGATCGCGACGGCTTCGGAGGCGGCCGCGAGCGCGGAGAGTTCGGCGCAGCGGTGTGCGGGCAGGCAGAACACCGGCAGTGCGCCGAGGCGGAACAGTGCGAAGACGGTCGCGACGTACTCGGCCCGGTTGGGTAGCTGGACCATCACCCGATCGCGGGGCCGGACGCCGAGGTCGGCGAGTCCGGCGGCCAGTTCGTCGACGCGGGTGTGGAGTTCGGTGTAGGTCCAGGTCGTGTCGGCGTCGACGACGGCGACGGCGTCGCCTCGGGTGGTCACGGTGTCCCGTAGTACGTCGTCGAAAGTCTTTCCGGCCCAGATGCCTTCGCTGCGGTAGTACTTCGCGTCCGCCGCGGGCCAGTGGGTGAACTCGACCGGGCTGCCGGACTCGTCGGACACTGCTGCACACCCCTTCCGGCCGTGCCCGGTCGCACGAACCAATCGTCCATAAGGATAGCCTATGCTCATGAACGTGGATGGAGTGACCGGGCGGACGGTCCTGGTGACCGGCGCGGCCGGAGGTATCGGCGGCGCGGTGGCGAGCCTGTTCGACCGGACCGGGGCCACCGTGGTCCGCTGGGATCTCGACGGCAGCGCGGCGGCCGACGTGCAGGCGGGCGAGGTGCTCGCCGTCGACGTCGCCGTCGCCGACGCCGTCTCCGCCGCATTCGACGCCACCGAAGCGGCGGTCGGACCGATCTCCATTCTGGTGCACGCCGCCGGTGTCCTGCGTACCGGCTCCGGAATGGACCGCGGCGACGACTGGGCGACGTGCATGGCGGTCAACGCGACCGGAACCCGCAACGTCGCGGGCGAAGCCGCCCGCCGCCTCGTGGCGGCCCGCGCCGCAGGCGCGGATCCCGGTGTGATCGTGGGTGTTTCGTCGAACGCGGCACCGACCCCGCGCACCTCGATGGCCGCCTACGGCGCCTCCAAGGCGGCGGCGACCGCCTACCTGCGCAGCCTCGGCCTCGAACTCGCGCCGCACGGCATCCGGTGCAACGTCATCTCGCCCGGGTCCACGGACACCCCGATGCTGCGCGGGATGTGGACCGGCGACGACGAGTCCGCGGACGTGATCGCGGGCGACGCGTCCGCGTTCCGCCTCGGCATCCCGCTCGGCCGGCTGGCGCAGCCGGAGGACATCGCGCAGACCGCGCTGTTCCTGTGCTCGGACGCCGCCCGCCACGTCACGCTGCACGACCTCCGGGTCGACGGCGGCGCGACGCTCGACATGTGACCCGGCACCACCTTTCGACAACGAACAGGAGACCCGCATGGCGATTCCGCCGATCGCTCCCTACGACCTGCCCCGCCGCGACGAGGTGGCCGCCGACCGGGTGGACTGGGTTCTCGACCCGTCGCGCTGCGCGCTGCTGATCCACGACATGCAGAAGTACTTCATCGACGCCTACCAGGCGGATCGCGAACCGATCTCCACGGTGGTCGCGAACATCTCCGCGATCCGGGATGCCTGCACGCAGGCCGGGATTCCCGTCGTCTACACGATGCAGCCGGGCGACCAGCATCCGTCCCGGCGTGGCATTCTCGCCGACTTCTGGGGCGACGGGATGACGTCGGGCCGCGACACCGAGGTGATCGACGAACTGACTCCGCGGCAGTCGGACATCGAGGTCACCAAGTGGCGGTACTCGGCGTTCCAGCGCACCGACCTGCGACAGCTGCTCGGTCACTTCGGCCGTGACCAGCTCATCGTCACCGGCGTCTACGCCCACATGGGCTGCATGATCAGCGCGACGGAGGCGTTCATGAGCGACGTCGCCCCGTTCATGGTGTCGGACGCCACCGCCGACTTCACGCGCGAGGAGCACCTGATGGCCCTGGACTACGTGGCCAAGCGGTCCGGTGTGGTCCCGACGACGGCCGACGTGGTCGCCGCGCTCGGCGCCGCGGAGGCCGTGGCGGTCTGAGCGGTCCGAACCGTCGCCCCGGCGGTCAGCGTCGGACGCCGAGTGCGGCCATGATGGTGCCGAACTTGGTTGTGGTCTCGGCGAGTTCGCTGGACGGGTCCGAGGCCGCGACGATGCCGCCGCCGGCGTGGGCGGTCACGGCGAGCCCGTCGGCGCTGATCTGCGCGCACCGGATGGTCACCATCCATTCCCCGTCGCCGCTCTCGTCGCACCAGCCGACGGCGCCGGCGTAGAAGCCGCGGCTGCCCTCGATCGCGAGGATGGTGCGCATCGCCTCCGCGGTCGGGGTGCCGCACACGGCGGGGGTGGGATGCACGGCGAGAGCCAGTTCGAGGGCGGTGACGGCCGGATCGCGCAGGGTCGCGTGGATCGGGGTGCCCAGGTGCCACAGCTGCGGGGTGCTGGTGAGGATCGGCCGGGCCGGGGCGTCGACGTCGGTGCACAGCGGGTCGAGTGCGGCGCGCAGCGATTCGATGACGTAGGCGTGCTCGGTGAGGTCCTTGGCCGAGTTCGCAAGTGTCCGTCCGAGTTCGCGGTCGGTGTCGGGGTCCGCGTCGCGGGGGGCCGAACCCGCGAGCGGATGACACGTGACCTCGTTGCCGCGCCGCCGGATCAGCACCTCGGGGCTGGACCCGACGAGCCGCACCCCGCGATGGGCCGCGCCGGCGGCACCGAGGTCGACCGAGAAGCCGTTGCCCGTCGGATCGGCCGCCACCAGGCGGTCGAGGATCACCCGATGGTCGAGCGGGGCGTCGGCGTCGAGTTCCACGGCCCTCGCGAGAACGACTTTCCGCAACGAGGATTCGCGCAGCAGGGTGACCGTGTCCGCCACGCGGCGGGCGTGGTCGGCGGGGTCCGGGAGACGACGCCGGATCGCGACGGCGGGCAGTGGCGCGGGGCGGCGGGACACCGGCAGGGGAGATGCGGTGACGTCGAGCCGGTGCGGCACGGTCAGTGCCGCGGGTTCGCGGACGTCGAACGGCAGGGCGCCGACGACGGCGCGGGCCCGGCCGCTGCGCAGCAGCGCGACGGCGGCGTCCGGATCGGTGGTGGTGTCCGCGACGCCGTGGCCGCTGACCGTTCCGTGGGGTCGCGACAGGACGAAATGCGGCTCGGCGGAGCCGATTTCGCCCTGGGATGTCGCCGGATCCGGGGCTGCGACGGTTGTCATCTCTCGCTGTTCCTCGCCGGGGCGGACGGGCCTGCCGTGCCGTCCCCTGTCGCACTTTACTTCGCTTAGGCTAACCTATTGAACGTGAACCGCATCATGCTCTCGGGAAAGATTCACCGGGCCACCGTCACCCAGGCGGACCTGCACTACGTGGGGTCCGTCACCATCGACGAGGACCTGATGGAGGCGGCCGACCTGCTCGAGGGAGAGCAGGTGCACATCGTCGACATCGACAACGGTGCCCGGCTCGAGACCTACGCCATCGCCGGCGCCCGCGGCACCGGGGTGATCGGTATCAACGGTGCTGCGGCGCATCTGATCTCGCCCGGTGACCTGGTCATCATCATGGCCTACCGGCACGTCGACGACCGTGAAGCCGCGCAGTTCGTGCCGCGGGTCGTCCACGTCGACGGCGACAACGCGATCGTCGAGCTCGGGACGGACCCGGCCGAGCCGGTGCCGGGGGCGCCGGACCAGCTGGCCACTCGCTGAGCAGGTCATCTCGCGCCGGCTAGCGCCGCCGCGTCTCGAGCGACTCGACGGCCTGGTCGCGGAGCGCGCGCACGCGGGCGAGTGCTCCGACGACCGGTGCACGCCAGTAGCCGGACGCGTCGAGCTGGTGCTTCGGGATGCCGAGTTCCTTTGCCACCGAGCGCAGTTCCCGCACGATCGCGGCCTCGCCCGCGACCCACATCCAGCCGTCGCCCGACCTGGGGGCCGCGGCGCGGACCGCGTCGGCGAGCAGCGTGGCGTCGCTGACGCCGGGGCGGCGATGGACCCAGGTGACACCGGGCAGCTCGGACTGCTCCTCGGCGGGTCCGTCGACCAGCACGACGGCGTGCAGGGCGGCGGAGTCCTCGTGCGTCTCGACGTAGCGGCCGACGGCGGGCAGCGCGGTCTCGTCGCCGGCCAGGAGCCACCATTCGGCGCCGACCGGCGGAATCGTGGACGCCTTCGGTCCGGCGAGGTGCAGGACGTCGCCCGGCTTCGCGTCGCGAGCCCAGTTCCCGGCGACACCGTGACCGTGGACCACGAAGTCGAGGTCGAGCTCACCGAGATCCGCGTCGAAGCGGCGCACGGTGTAGGCCCGGGCAACCGGTGCGGGCTTGCGCGGCCAGTGCAGGTGACCGTCGTGCTGCTCCGGCAGGACGGGTTCGGATTCGCCCTCCTCGGCCAGGAACACCTTGACGTAGTCGTCGGCGGCCTCGGTGCGGAAGGCCGTGACGTCGAGGTCGCCGGAGCGGAACGCCCGCAGTTGCTCACCGCCGACGGTGATCCGGCGCATTCGCGGCGTGACCTCCGTGGTCCGCAGGACGCGCAGTTCGCGCAACACGATCGGCAGGTCGAGCCGTCGGGACGGGCTGGTCACCGGCATGTTGCTGGTCCTTTCAGGGGGCTGATACCACTTTCTGAAGGGTAGGTTACCCTAACCATTTGGTCGTCCGTCCGTTCGGGCGAACGGTGGAGCCCGAGCGAGGAGTGTCCGGTGGAGTCGACTGACCAGTGCACCCTGTCGGCCGCGCAGGCCGGTGTCTGGTACGCGCAGCAACTCGACCCGGGGAATCCGAACTTCGTCACGGGACAGTGCATCGACATCGTCGGTGAGCTGGATCCCGCACTGCTCGCGCGTGCCGTCGACCTGGTCGCCGCGCAGTCGCCGGAACTGTCCACCCGCGTCGACGTCGTCGACGGCGAGCCCGTCCAGGTCCCCGGCGGCCACCGGATCCCCCCGACGGGGATCGTCCCCGCCGCCGATCGGGAGTCCGCGCTGGCGGACATGCGGTCCCGGCTGCGGGTGCCGGTGGACCTCAGGATCGAGCCCGGCTTCGGCGCCGCCGTCTACGTCCTCGGCCCCGACCGCCACGCGCTGCTGCTGCGCACCCACCACGCGCTGCTCGACGTCTACGGCTACAGCCTGCTCGGTCGTCGGATCGCCGCGGTCCACAACGCACTGAAGGCCGGGACGGAGCCTCCCGCACCCCGATTCGACGCGATCGGTGCGGTCGTGGCGGAGGAGTCGGACTACGCGGCGTCCGCGCGGTTCGCCGCCGACCGCGAGTTCTGGATCGCCGACACCCGTGGTGCACCGGATGCGCCGACGCTCGCGCTCGCGCCGGCACCGCCCGCCGCGGCCCTCGCGCACGACCTGCGTCACGACACCGTCGCGGTGACAGCGCAGATCGCGGACCGGCTTGACGAGCTCGGCCGCGCCGCCGGGGGCGGCTGGGCCGACGCGGTGACGGCCGCCATCGCGGGCTACCTCGCCCGTACCAGCGGCGAGACCGACATCACTCTCGGATTCCCGTCGATGAACCGGATGGGCTCCGCTGCGGCGAGGGTGCTCACCGTCGCGGTGAACATCGCTCCGCTGCGGGTCACCGTCGACCCCGGCGCCGGCGTGGCGGACCTGACGCGGTCGGTGCGCGAGGCCGTCGCCCGCACCCAGCCGTACACGCGGTACCGGTCGGAGGACATGCACCGGGACCTGCGGCTGCCCGCCGCAGCGCCGGGTCCGGTCGGGCCTGCGGTGAACATCAAGCCGTTCGGCGACACACTGCGGTTCGACGGCGCCACCGCGACGGTGCACTCGCTGGCGCGCGGCCCGATCCGCGACATCTCCTTCGTGGTGCGCCGACTCGACGAGACCCGCGCACTCGAGATCCAGATCGACGCGGACGCCGACCGCTACACCGCCGCGGACCTGCAGCGGCACGCGCGGGGCCTGACGCGGTTGCTCGAGTCCGCCGTCGGCGGCGACCCCGCGCTGGCGCGCGTGGACCTGCTCGACGAGGCGCACCGCGTCGGGGCGCGGTGGTCCGGAGCGGTTGCCGTGGACGAGTGTCCCGACGTGCTCGACGCCGTCGACCGACAGGTCGCCGCCCGCCCGGACGCCACCGCGCTGGTCTGCGGCCCCGATCGCTGGACCTACGCCGACCTCGCCCGCCGGGTCGACGCGCTGGCCACGGACCTCGCCGCCCACGGCGCCGGTCCGGAATTGCTTGTCGCACTGGCACTGCCGCGAACCGTGGACGTGGTGGTGGCGCTGCTCGCCGTACTGCGGACCGGTGCGGGCTACATCCCGCTCGACCCGCAGTTCCCCGCCGCCCGGCTCGAGTACATGCTCGCCGATGCGCGGCCGGCGATCCTGCTGACCACCGGCGGCTTCACCGACCGCGTCGCGGTGCCCGCGAACACGGTGACCGGTGTCCTCTCGGACGGTCACCCGACGTGGGCCGTCGAGCCGGGGGTGCCGGTGGCCGGGACCGTCGGTCCGGGCAACACCGCCTACGTGATCTACACGTCCGGTTCCACGGGAAACCCGAAGGGGGTCGTGCTCGACCGCCGCGCCCTCGCCCGGTTCGTGTCCGCCGCCACCGACTCGACCGGGATCGACTCCGACACCCGGCTGCTCGCCGTCACCACCCTGTCGTTCGACATCGCGGTGCTCGAGCTGTTCGTGCCGCTGTGCGCCGGCGGCACCGTGATCCTCGCCGACGACGACGCGGCCCGGGACCCGGCCGCGGTCGCCGCGTTGCTCTCCGCGGAGTCCGTCACCGCCGTGCAGGCGACGCCGTCGCTGTGGGGCGCGGTGCTGGACCAGCCCGGAGCGGACCTGTCCTCGGTCGCGGTCCTGGTCGGAGGTGAGGCGCTGCCCGCACCGGTCGCGGCAGGGCTGGCCGCGCGCGCCCGGTCGGTGACGAACATGTACGGCCCCACCGAGGCGACCGTCTGGTGCACCAGCACCCCGGTCGACGCCGACCGCGCGTGGACCGGCTCGATCGGACGACCCTTTCCCGGTACCGCGGCATTCGTCCTCGACCGGTTCCTGCACCTCGTCCCGGCCGGTGTGGTCGGCGAGTTGTACGTCGCCGGAGCGCAACTCGCGCGCGGCTACCGCGGCCGAGGGGGCCTCACCGCCGCTCGATTCGTCGCGAACCCCTTCGGTCCCGGACGGCTGTACCGCACCGGTGACCTCGTCCGCTGGTCGGCCGACGGCGAGCTCGAGTACCTCGGCCGTGGCGACGACCAGGTCAAGGTGCGGGGCCACCGGATCGAACTGGGCGAGATCGAGACCGTCGCGGCCCGCTTCCCGGCGGTCGCGGCGGCGGTCGCGGTGGCGCGCCCCGATCCGGCGGGGACGGTGCACCTGGTCGGCTACGTCACCGCCGTCGACGGCGACGTCGTCGACACGGCGGCGCTGCGCGACTTCCTCGCCGCGGAGTTGCCGGCGTACATGGTGCCGTCGGCGCTGGTCGTGCTGAGCGAGTTCCCGCTCACCCCGAACCTCAAGGTCGACCGCAAGGCCTTGCCCGCGCCCGACTTCGGCGACGTCGACACCGGTCGTGGCGCCGACAGTGCCACCGAACTCGCGCTGTCCGCGATGTTCGCGGACCTGCTGGCGCTCGACGCGCCGGGAGTGGACGCCGACTTCTTCACCCTCGGCGGCACCTCGCTGTCCGCGACGCGGTTGGTGGCCCGGATCGCCGGCACCCTCGGTGCCGACCTGTCGCTGCGGGACGTCTTCGACCACCCGACGATCTCGGGTCTCGCCGTCCTGGTGGACGCGGCCGTCGATGCGCGGTCTCCGATGACCGTCGTGCCCCGTGGTGAGACGATGGCGTTGTCCGCCGCCCAACAGCGACTGTGGTTCCTGCACAACGTGAACGGGCCGTCCGCGACGTACAACGTGCCCTTCGCCCTGCGGATCCGGGGTCGCGTCGACGAGCACGCCCTGCGTCGGGCGCTCGCAGCGGTCGTCGCCCGCCACGAGGTCCTGCGCACCGTGGTCGTCGACCAGGACGGTCTCGGGGTGGCCCGGATCCTGCCGTCCGACACCGCGGTCGCGTTCCGGTGCGCCGACGTCCCCGCCGACGACCTGGACCGGGCACTCGTCGAGGCCGCCGCCGTCCCGTTCGACCTCGCCACCGAGACCCCGCTGCGAGCCCACCTGCTGCGCACCTCGGCGCTGGAATCGGTGCTGCTGCTGGTGATCCACCACCTCGCCGGCGACGAGTGGTCCGCTGGGCCGCTGCTGTCCGACCTGGCCGCCGCGTACGCGGGCGCCGACCTGCCCGACGATCCCGGGAGGCTGCAGTACGCGGACTTCGCGGCGTGGCAGCACGCGCGGCCGACTTCCCCGGATTCCCTGGACTTCTGGCGTACGGCGCTGGCAGGAGTGCCCGAGGAACTGGCGCTGCCGTACGACCGGCCGCGACCGCCGGTGCCGAGTCAGCGGGGCGCCGAGGTGTGGCTGCACACCGACGCCGCCCTCGCCGCCGGTCTGCGGGCGCTCGCGTCCGAGACGGGCACGACGGTGTTCATGGCGGTCCAGGCGGCCGTGGCGGTGCTGCTGTACCGGGTGGGCGGGGGAGCGGACATCGTCCTCGGCGCCCCCGTCGCGGGCCGTGGGGCGGCCGGGGTCGAGGACCTGGTCGGCCTGTTCGTCGACACCGTCGCCCTGCGCGTCGACCTGTCCGGGGACCCCACCCTGCGGTCGGTGCTCGACCGGGTGCGCCGCACCGACCTCGACGCGTTCGCACACCAGGACACCCAGTTCGAGGACGTCGTGGACGCCGCGGGAGTGACGCGGTCGCTGTCGCGGCACCCGCTGTTCCAGACCCTCGTCCAGCACCGGACCCCGCACGTGGCACCGGTGTTCGCCGGACTGGAGGTCGACCCGTCGTACGTGTCGACCGGGACAGCGAAGTTCGACCTCACCTTCGAGTTCGTGGAGTCGGAGGACGGCCTGAACGTCCGCCTCGAGTACGCGCTGGACCTGTTCGACCGCGGTACGGCCGAGGCGCTGGCGCAGCGGCTGCGGGCGGTGCTCGAGGCCTTCGTGACAGCCCCGGACGGGGCGGCCTCCGACGTGGACGTGCTGCTGCCGGCCGAGCGGGCCGCGTTCGCGCCGGTCGCCGAGACGGAGCCCCGGCATCTGCTACCCGCCCTCCTCGACAACGCGGACCGGGAGTTCGCCGACCGCGTCGCGGTGGTCGCGGGCCCGGACCGCCGCACCTACCGTGAGCTCGCCGACCGCGCGAACCGGTTGGCGCGCACACTGATCGACCGCGGGATCGGACCCGACTCGATCGTCGCGATCGCGGCCGAGCGCTCACTCGACCTGGTCGTCGCGTTGCGCGCGGTCATCGCCGCCGGTGCGGCCTACCTGCCGATCGACCTCGACTACCCGCAGGCGCGGATCGGCTACATGCTCGCCGACGCCGCGCCCGATCTGGTGCTCGTCGACGCCGTCGGTGCCGCGCGGATCGTGACCGAGGCACCGGTGGCGGTGCTCGCCGACCTCGCGGCGGCGTCGCTCGCACGGTCCGCCGGACCGGTCGAGGACTCCGAACGCACCGGCAGGGTCGGCGCGGCGAACCTCGCGTACCTGGTCTACACCTCCGGGTCCACCGGGCAGCCGAAGGGTGTTCCGGGAACCGTTGCCGCACTGACGAACCGGCTGTCCTGGCAGCGTGATCTGCTCGGCGGTGCCGATGCGGACGTGCGGCTGGCGAAGAGTTCGTTCAGCTTCATCGACGGTTCGACCGAACTGCTGGCCGGGCTGCTGTCCGGTGCTCGACTGGTCCTCGCCGACGACGCGGACTCCCGGGACGTCGCGGCCCTCGCCGGTCTGATCGCCGAGCACCGGGTGAACCTGGTGACGGCCGTCCCCAGCCTGGCCGCCGCGCTCGCCGAATCGGGGGCGCACGTGCCGCGCTGGTTCCTCAGCGGTGAACCCCTCGAGATCCGGGTGGTCCGCGCCCTGGGGGACGCCGCCGTCCACAACTCGTACGGCTCCTCCGAGGTCGCGGGGGATGTGAACGTCTGGGCCGCCGCCGGTTCCGGCCGCGTGCTGATCGGTGCGCCGGTGCCCGGGGTGGGCGAGTACGTCCTCGACGCGCGCCTGCGGCCGGTCCCGGACGGCGTCGTCGGCGAACTGTACGTCGGTGGTGTCCAGCTGGCCCGCGGCTATCTCGGCCGTCCCGGCCTGACCGCCGCCCGGTTCGTCGCCGACCCCGCGGGCAGCGGACGGCGCCTGTTCCGGACCGGAGACCTGGTGCGCCGTACCGGGACCGGGGAACTCGCCTTCGTCTCCCGCGCGGACAACCAGCTGAGCCTGCGCGGATTCCGGATCGAGCCGGGCGAGGTGGAGGCCGCGCTGGCCACCCGCGCCGACGTCGAGCGGGCGCTGGTGACGGTCCGGGGGGATCAGCTGGTCGGGTACGTGGTCACCGCCGCCGAGCCCACCGATGCGGATCTGCGCTCGCACCTTCGAAATCTCCTTCCGGACTACATGATTCCGTCGGTGTTCGTGGTCCTGCCGGCGCTGCCGACCCTGCCCAACGGGAAGGTCGACCGCGACGCACTGCCCGCCCCCACGCGCGCCGAGCACCGCCGCGCACCGGCCACCGAGATCGAGGAACACTTCTGTTCCGCGGTGGCCGACCTGCTCGGGCTGCCCTCGGTGGGGCCGGACGAGGACTTCTTCGCGCTCGGCGGCAACTCCCTGCTCGCGACCCGCCTCTGCTCGGCGATCCGGTCGCGGACCGGCCGCGAGGTGAGCATCCGGGAGGTCTTCGACCTGCGCACCCCCGCGCTCCTGGCCGCGGAGACCGCGGCGCTGTCCACCCGCGCGCCGCTGCTGCGGCGCGAGCACCCGGAACTCGTACCGATGTCGGCGGCGCAGCGCCGCCTGTGGTTCCTGCACCAGCTCGAGGGACCGAGCCCGACGTACAACATCCCGTTCACGATGCGGCTGCGCGGGACGGTCGACGTTCCCGCGCTGCGCGCGGCCCTGGCGCACGTGCTGGGCGTGCACGAGAGTCTGCGCACCGTGTTCACCGCGGGCGACACCGACGACGGCCACATCGGCTACCAGAAGGTGCTTCCCGCACCGGATCTCGCTGTCGACGGCGACGTACCGCTGACGGTCGCCGACGTCGATCCGGCCGCACTCGGCGACCGCCTCGTCCGCGAGACCGCGTACCCGTTCGACATCACCACCGAACTCCCGGTGCGGGCGGTGCTGCTGCGGACGTCCCCGGACGACGCGCACCTGCTGCTGCTCGTGCACCACATCGCCGCCGACGAGTGGTCGGCGCGTCCGCTGATCGCGGACCTCGCCGCCGCGTACACCCATGTCGCGACCGGCGCCGGGGAGCTGCCCGGGCCACTCGCGGTGCAGTACCGCGACTTCAGCGCCTGGCAGCCGGAGGTTCTCGGCGACGCCGCGGACCCGGCCTCGGTGGTGTCCGGGCAACTCGACCACTGGGTGTCGGTGCTCACCGGGCAGCCCGAGGAGATCGCCCTGCCCCTGGACCGGACCCGGCCCGCGGTGTCGACCTACCGTGGTTCCGCGGTCGGGTTCGAGATCGGCTCCGAGACCGCCCGGGCGCTGCGTTCGGTCGCCGCCGACTCCGGGGCCACGATGTTCATGCTGACCCACGCCGCCGTCGCGGTGCTGCTCCGCGAGCTCGGCGCCGGCGACGACGTCGTGGTCGGCTCTCCGGTCGCCGGACGGTCCGACGCCGCCCTGGACCGGCTCGTCGGGTTCTTCGTCAACACCCTCGTCCTGCGCACCGATCTGGGTGGGAACCCCACCTTCGCCGAGGTGCTCCGCCGCGTGCGCACCGCGGACCTCGACGCCTATGCGCACCAGGACGTTCCGTTCGAGCAGCTGGTCGAACGGATGGCTCCGGCGCGGTCGCTCTCCCGGCAGCCGCTGTTCCAGGTCCTGGTGCAGTACCGGGACCGCATCGACCCGGTCGTGATGGCCGGTCTGGACGTCACCCCGGTCTTCGTCGAGACGGGGACCTCGAAGTTCGACCTGACCTTCGAGCTGGCCGAGGCCGTCGCCGACCCCCGCGACCCGTCGGCCGTCGGCGGTGTCCGCGGCCGGATCGAGTACGCGAGCGACCTGTTCGACCGGGCGACCGTGGAGTCGTTCGCCGGTCGCCTGGTCCGGCTGCTCGAGCAGATCGCCGAGAACCCGGACACCCGGCTGTCCGAGCACGACCTGCTCACCGAGGGCGACCGCGCGGCGCTCGCCCTCGGCGAGTCCGGGCGGACCGTCGCCGTCGACGAGGCGACGCTGCCCGAGTTGTTCGCGCGTCAGGCGCGGACCACGCCGGGCGCGCTCGCGGTGGTCGTCGACGAGACCGGCGAGCAGCTCACGTATGCCCAACTCGACGCGGCCGTCGATGCACTGGCCGCCCACCTGACCGTCGCATCGGGATCCGTGATCGCGGTGTCCGTGCGCCGCAGCGCCGCACTCGTGGTGGCGCTGTTGGCGATTCACCGGGTGGGTGCCGCGTACCTGCCGCTCGACGACAGCTACCCGCGAGAACGTCTCGAGTACATGGTCGCCGACGCGCGGCCCGCGCTGATGCTGGTCGGTCCGGGGGTGCAGGCCGTCTCGGGAGACGCTCCGGTACTCGAGATCGACGCCGCCGGACGGGTGCCCGGCCCGGCGGCACCGCCCGTGGATCCTCCGCGCGTGCATCCCGATGCGGCCGCCTACCTGCTCTACACGTCCGGATCCACCGGCCGCCCGAAGGGAGTACTGGTCGGCCACCGCGCCATCGCGAACCGGTTGGCGTGGATGCAGGCCGAGTACGGCCTCGCAGCCGCCGACCGGGTGCTGCAGAAGACGCCGTCCGGTTTCGACGTGTCGGTGTGGGAGTTCTTCTGGCCGTTGATCACCGGCGCCGCGCTGGTGATGGCCCGCCCGGACGGGCACCGGGATCCGCAGTACCTGCGCGAGGTGATCGACCGGCGGTCGGTGACCACCGCGCACTTCGTGCCGTCGATGCTGGCCGCCTTCCTCGACGCGGTGGCCGAGACGGGCGGTCCGCGCCCCACCCTGACGCGGGTGCTGTGCAGTGGTGAGGCACTGGCGACCGAGCACCGGGACCGGTTCCACGCACTGGTGGACGCGCAGCTGCACAACCTGTACGGACCGACCGAGGCGGCGGTCGACGTCACCGCCACCCCGATCGAGCCGCACCGCGGCGACGGACCGGGGTGGGTGCCGATCGGACGGCCGGTGTGGAACACCCGCGTCCTGGTCCTCGACGAACGGTTGCGACGGGTGCCGCCCGGTGTCGCGGGCGAGTTGTACCTCGGCGGTGTGCAGTTGGCGCGCGGGTACCACGACCGGCCCGCGCTGACCGCGGACCGTTTCGTCGCCGACCCGTACACGGCGACGGGCGAGCGGCTGTACCGCACCGGCGATCTGGTCCGGCTGCGGCCGGCCACCGGCGGACCGGCGCTCGAGTACCTCGGCCGCACCGACACGCAGGTCAAACTGCGCGGGCTTCGGGTCGAGCTCGGCGAGATCGAGGCGGTGCTGCTCGCGGACGAGTCCGTCGCCCAGAGTGCCGTCGTGGCCCGCTCCGGCCGCCTGTACGGCTACGTGGTGCCCGCCGCCGGTGCGGCCGTGGATGTCCCGACGCTGATCGCCTCGGCGTCGATGTCCCTGCCGGACCACATGGTCCCGGCCGCGGTGGTGGTGCTCGATGCGCTGCCGCTGTCGGCGAACGGCAAACTGGACCGCAGGGCACTGCCGGAACCCGAGACCCCGAGCGCCGAGACCCGGCGGGCGCCCGACGGTCCCGCCGAGACGGCGATGTGCGAGCTCTTCGCGGAGGCGCTGCAACTCGACGAGGTCGGCGCCGACGACGACTTCTTCATGCTCGGCGGCGACAGCATCGTCTCGATCCAGGTCGTCAACGCCGCCGCCCGGCGCGGAGTCACGTTCGGGCCCCGCGAGATCTTCCAGTGGCGTACCCCGGCGGCGCTCGCCCGGGCGGCGGAGTTCGACACCGCCGCAGAGGATGTCGGCTCCGCGTCCGGACCTCGCGACCCGGCGCAGTGGGGTCCCGTTCCGCTGACGCCACTGGTGCACCGAGCCCGCGAGACCGGACGCGAGCCGGCCGGGCTCGGCGCCGCGGTGACGGTCGCGACGCCGGTGGGGGCGAGCGCCGAGGGCGTCCGTGCCGCGCTCGGCGCGCTGATCGACACCCACGACGCGCTGCGGTTGCGGCTGACCCGGGTGGCGTCGGTGCTGTGGTCGCTCGACACCGGTGCGGCCGTCGACGTCGAGTCGATCCTGCACCGCGAGGACGCCACGGACGACGAACCGGCACAGCAGGTCTCGGACGAGGCCGCCGCTCTCGTGGCCGGCCTCGACCCGGAGGCCGGCCGGACGCTCGCCGCCACGTGGATCGACGCGGCCGGGAGGCCGGGTGTGTTGGTGGTCGCGGTGCACGCGTTCGCCGCCGACACCCGCTCGCTCGGTGTGCTGCGCGCCGACCTCGACGCACTGGTGCACGGGCGGACCGTCGCGCGTCCCGCGGCGACCGCCCACGGCCTCGCCCACCGGATCAACGACCGCGCCCAGGATCCGGCGCTGATGGCGGAACTCGCGCACTGGTCGCAGGTCCTGGCACCCGGTGCGGGTCTGCGCGCCGGCGTCCCGGCGTTGCCCTCGGTGGATCCGGCGCGCGCGGCCGTGGACGCCACCGTCGTCCTGGACGCGGTGCCGGGTCCGGACCGTTCGGCGCTCGCGCTGGCCGCCCTCGCCACCGCGGTGGCGCAGTGGCGAGGTGAGCCGGGGGAGTTGGCCGTCGAGGTCGAGCGGGTCGTGGAGCGGGGCGGTGACGAGGATCCGGACGCCACCCGGACCGTCGGTCCGTTCGTGTCGGGCGTCCCCGTCCGTGTCGGCGACCCGTCGGTGGCGGCCGTGCGGTCGGCGCTCGACGCGACACCGAGCGGGTACGGCCTGCTCCGGTACCTGGGCGCCCAGACCGCGCCGGTGTTCGTGACGCTGGCGCGACCCGAGGTGGCGCTGCGTGTCGTTGACGCGAATGCGCCGGTGCAGGCGGTGGTCGATCCACGGCAGCTCGAGGTCACCGTCGCGTTCGCGGCCGACGGATCGAGCGCACACGTCACCGTCGACCACGATCCGGCCCAGGTGACCGCGGCCGACGCCCGGACGATCGTCGACGGCGTGGCCGCCGCAATTCGGACACTCGACCAGGCTGGATTGAGCACCGCTCGGTAGTTTGGATAGGCTAACCACGGTATCGGGACGCTGTGGACGTCCGCAGCGACGTGAGATGGTGGAGAAGCAACAGTGCAGTCGGCGTTTCCGGTGACAGCGGCCCAGCGCAGCATCTACTTCGGTCACCAGCTCGACCCCGTCGGGCACCTCTACAACACGGGCATGTACACCGAGACGGTCGGTGAGGTCGACATCGACCGGATCGTCGCGTCCGCGAAGGCGGTCCTCGACCAGGCCGAGACGTTGCACGTCAACTTCGAGGTCGACGCCGACGGCGCTCTCGTGCAGATCCCACGCGCCGACCGGGACTGGGTGCTCCCGGTTCTCGACTTCCGCGGCGAGGACGACCCGGACGCGGCATCGGCGCGCTGGATGCGCGAGACCATGGCGACTCCCGTCGACCTCGCGACCGACCTGCTGTTCACGTTCGCCGTCCACCTGGTCGGTGACGACCGGATGCGCCTCTACCAGCAGTATCACCACATCGTCAACGACGGCTACGGGATCGCTCTCGTCATCGCGCGCATCCAGCGTGCCTACGTCGAGCAGGTGGTCCCGGACCTCGCAGCCGAGTGGTCCCTCGCCCGGTTCGTCGACACCGACCTCGACTACACCGGGGGCGAGCAGATCGACGCCGACCGCGAGTACTGGCTCGGCGAGATGGCAGACCTCCCCGAGGTGCCGCGGCTGATCGAGGCCGAGCACGCACCGGCGCCCGGTGTCACCCACACCGCGGTCACGCTCGACGTCGAGCAGCGGAGCCGGCTCGAGGCCCACGGCAAGGTGCACGGCCTGCGCCTGGCGACGCTGATGGTCGGACTGCTCAGCGGATACGTCGCCCGGGCGACCGGCCGCTCGGACCTGGTGCTCGCGCTGCCGACCACCGCCCGCGGCACCCGCGAACTGCGGGCCGTGCCCGGCATGGTCGCGAGCGTGCTGCCGATGCGGTTCGACGTCGGTGCCGGGGACCGGATCGCGGACGTGGCCGCCGCCGCGGACCGCAAGATGTGGGCGCTGCTCAAGCACGGGCGGTTCCGCGGCGAGGCGATCGGACAGGCGCTGGCCGCGCGGAACCCGGACTGGCGGCCACCGGCCGTCGGCATCAACATCATGCCCGCGTCCACCTCCCGGTTCCTGATCGGCCGCGAGTCCACCGCGCACATGCTCGCGTCCGGGCCGGTCGGCGAGCTCGAGTTCATCGTGCTGCTGCACAAGTCCGGCCAGCCGATCGAGATCGGACTGCGCAGCCACCCGGACAACGGCGCGCGGTGCGCCGAGATCGCCGCCGAACTCACCGATTTCGTCGACGCCTTCCTCGACGACGCGGACACGTCCGTGTGGCGGCTGCCCGCGGGTGCGCCCGACGCGGCGGGTCACGACGAGGAGGGGACGGGACCGCTCGCGCTCCCGCCGGCGCTGGCCCGCCGCCGCGACGCCCAGGTCGACCTCACCGACCTGCGCAGCCTGCGGGTTCCGGCACCCCTCGGACTGACGCGAGACCTGCTCGTGTCGGCCGTCGACGCCCTGGTGTGTCACCACCACGCGCTGCGCGCCACACTCACCGCTCCGGCGCCGATCCTGTGGCTGCTCGCGATCGCAGATTCGGCGGACGCCGACGCACTCGTCCACGTCGTCGACGCCGAGCCGGGCACCGCGACCGCCGACCTGCTCGCGGACGCTCCCGCACCGGACTCGGCGGCGGGCCGGAACCTCGTCGTCCTCCAGCTGACCGGTGGTGCCGGCGAACTGGTGCTCGTCACCCCCGCGGGGCTGGTCGACGAGCGGTCGCTGGCCGTGGCGGGCGAGGACCTCGCGACCGCCCTGCGCGCCCTGCGCCGCGGCCGGCCCGTGACGCTGCCCGCGGTGCCGGTCTCGCTCGCCGCGCACACCCGGAAGTTCACGGCCGAGGCCGCGCAACCGACGCGACTGGCCGACCTCGTGTCGTGGATGGAGGTGCTCGCACCGGGCGCCGACCTGGTCCCGGCCGAGGCACCCGGGGTCGCCGCGAGCGCCGAACTCACCCTCGATGCAGCCGAGTTCGCGGCCGCGACCACCGCGGTGCCCGCACTCGTCAAGGGGCAGGCCACCGACGTGTGGGCCGCCGCGACCGCGATGGCCGTCGCCCGCTGGGAACACCGCGTCGCGGGCGCCGAGGAGTTGACGGTCGACCTCTGGTCCGACGGGCGCGACGGTGTCGGGCTCGCGCGCACGGTCGGCCCCCTCGGCTGGACCGCACCGGCGCGGCTCGGGCTCGACCGTGACCCGCTCACCGCACTGCGGACCAGCAAGGAGCGGCTCCGCTCGGTGGAACGGGTCGGCTGGCCGATGCTGCGGTACGCCAACGTGCAGGCCGGACCGGCACTGGCCGCACTGCCCGCGCCGCAGGTGTCGATCCGCACCGGTGGGGACCGGATCGGCCGCTACGCCCTCGACATCTGTGTCCGCCCCGACGGAAGCGGCGGGGCCCGAGTGCGATTCGAGTCCGACCACGGTCTCGGCGACGGCGGAGTCGAACGCCTCGCCGCCCTGTGGCGTGAGGCGGTGACCGAGCTGATCGGCATCGCCGACTCCGGCGCGGCCCGTCTGACCCCGTCGGATCTGCGGCACATCGACCTGAGCCAGGACGAGATCGACCGCGTCGTGGCGGTCAGCCCGGTTCTCGTCGAGGACATCTGGCCGCTGTCGCCGCTGCAGCGGGGACTGTACTTCCAGTCGGTCTTCGACGAGTCCGCCGACATCTACACCGCACAGTTCTCGCTCGACTTCGGGCACCGCATCGACGTCGCACGGATGCGCGCCGCCGCTGCGACACTGCTCGCCGAGAACCCCACGGTGCGAGCCGGTTTCACGAACGCCGGACTCGCGGAACCGGTCCAGTTCATCGGGGCCGACCTCGAGGTCCCGTTCGCCGAGGTCGACCTGTCCGCCCTGCCCGCCGCCGAGCAGCAGGGCCGGGTACAGGAGTTGATGGCCGCGGACCGCGCGCAGCCGTTCGACCTCGCCGCGCCGCCGCTGTGGCGGATGCTGCTGATCCACCTGGGCGACGGCGTCGACCGCCTCGTCGTCAACCGCGAATTCATCCTGTGGGACGGCTGGTCCGGCGCCCTGTTCGTCGATCAGCTGCTCGCCCGGTACGCCGGCGAGTTCCCCGCGCCCGCCGAGGCCGGGTTCACCGACTACCTGGCGTGGCTCGCCGACCGGCAGCCCGAGGCCGCCGCGGCGGCGTGGCGTGACGCCTTCACCGGCTTCGACACCCCGACCCTCGTCGCCGGATCCGTCAAGGGCCGGGCCCCGGTGGTGCCGACGCGGATCGAGTCGTACGTCGACGAGAACCTCACCGCGGCGCTGCGCGCCCGGGCCCGTACCAGCGGAGTCACGTTGAACGCGTTGATGAACGCGGTCATGGGCCTGCTGCTGTCCGCCGAGTCGGGTCGCACCGACGTGGTGTTCGGGTCCACCGTCGCCGGACGGCCCACCGAGATCGTCGGTCTGGACCGGGTTCTCGGCATGTTCCTCAACACGGTGCCGGTGCGGGTGACGCTGCGGCCCGACGAGACCGTCGCCGCGCTGCTGCGGCGGATGCAGGACGAGTACGTCGAGCGGATGGAGCACGAGTACCTCGGACTCGGCGAGATCCAACGCGCCACCGGCCACACCGAACTGTTCGACACCCTGTTCGTCCTGCAGAACTTCAAGAACGCCTCCGAGATGGCGGCCCAGTCCGCCAAGCACGACATCGTCGGCGAGGACAGCCTCGACCACACCCACTACCCCCTCGCCGTGGTGGTGTCGCCGGGCGAGCGGCTGCACGTCAAGATCGACTACCGGCCCGACGTCGTCGACCCGGTCCGCGCCCACGGCCTGCACGACCGGTTCGTGGACCTGCTGGACACCGTTGCCCGCGACGGCGACCGGCTCGTCGCCTCGGTGCCGGCGCTCCATGCCGGCGAGACGGCGGCGGCCCGGGTCGCCTGGGCGACGCCGCTGCCCGCGGTCGAGGACACCACGATCGCGGAGATGCTCATCGCCCGGGCCGAGAAGACGCCCGACGAGACCGCTCTGGTGTTCGGCGCCGAGCGCGTCACCTACGGCGAACTCGCCGGGCGCGTCGAGGCGCTGGCCCGGCACCTGGTCGGTCGGCGCGCCGCGCCGGAAGTCGTGATCGCGCTGGGCCTGCCCCGCTCGGTCGACATGGTCGTCGCCCTCTTCGCGGTGCTGCGCACGGGCGCCGCGTACCTGCCGCTCGAACTGGACCAGCCCGACGAGCGGCTGAAGGTGGTGCTCGAGGACGCCCGACCCGCCCTGGTGGTCACCACCACGGCGGTCGCGGAGCGACTGGGCATCGACCCCGGCATCGCGATCCGGCCGGACGAGCCGAACGACCGGGACCGCGCTCGGCTCACCGACGCCGAGCTCGGAGCGTTCGCACCTGGCACCCGGCGCCGGCTCGAGCACCCTGCCTACGTGATCTACACCTCCGGATCGACGGGGCGGCCCAAGGGCGTGGTCACCCCCTACCGCGGTCTGACCAACATGCAGCGCAACCACCAGGAGAAGATCTTCGACCCGGTGGTCGCCGCGCACGGTGGTCGGCGAATGCGAGTGGCGCACACCGTCTCCTTCGCGTTCGACATGTCGTGGGAGGAGCTGCTCTGGCTCGTCGAGGGCCACGAGGTGCACATCTGCGACGAGGACCTGCGACGCGACGCGCAGGCACTGGTCCGGTACTGCGACCGTGAGCGGATCGACGTGGTCAACGTGACCCCGACCTATGCGACCGCCCTGTTCGCGGAGGGCCTGCTCGACCGGGGCGCCCGGCCCGACGGCGGCGCCGCACACCGGCCCCCGCTCGTCCTGCTCGGCGGCGAGGCCGTACCGGACTCGGTGTGGAATCGCCTGCGCGACACCGACGGCACCCTCGGCTACAACCTGTACGGCCCGACCGAGTACACCATCAACACCCTCGGGGCGGGCACCGACGACAGCGTCACGCCGACCGTCGGCACCCCGATCCGGGCCACCCGCGGACACATCCTCGACCCGTGGCTGCGACCGGTCGTCGACGGCGTCGCCGGCGAGCTGTACATCTCCGGAGCCGGTCTCGCCCGCGGCTACCTCGGCCGCGTCGACCTCACCGCCGACCGGTTCGTGGCCGACCCCTTCGAGTCGGGCGGCCGGATGTACCGCACCGGCGACTTCGTGCGCCGCCGTCCCGACGGCAACGTCGACTACCTCGGCCGGATCGACGACCAGGTGAAGATCCGGGGCTACCGGGTCGAACTGCACGAGATCGAGTCGGTGATCGAGTCGCATCCGGCCGCGGCCTCCGCCGCCGTGGTGGCGGTCGACGACCCGCTCGTGGCGGGCATGAAACGGCTTGCCGCGTACGTCGTTCCGGCCACCGCCGGCGACGTCGTCGGCGTCCTCCTCGACCACCTGCGTGCCCAGCTGCCGGACTACATGGTGCCCGCCAGCCTGCAGACCGTCGACGCGATCCCGATGACGGTCAACGGCAAACTCGACGCGAAGGCGTTGCCCGCACCGCAGATGCGCGCCACCGCAGGCGGCAGGGAGCCGGAGACCGACGCGGAACGCGTGCTCTGCGCGGTGTTCGCGGACCTGCTCGGACTGGACACCGTCGGCGCCGACGACGACTTCTTCGAACTCGGCGGCCACTCGATGATCGCCATGCGGATGGTCAGCCGGGTGCGCGCCGAGTTCGACGTGCAGCTGACCATCCGGGACCTGTTCGAGGCCCGCACGCCCGCGCAGATCGCGCGGCTGCTCCCGGACGCCGCGAGCGCGCTGCCCGCGATCACCGCCGGGCCGCGCCCGGAACGGATTCCGCTCTCCGCAGCCCAGGAACGGCTGTGGATGCTCGCCGAACTCTCCGACGACAGCCTCACCTACCACTACGCGCACGTCGCACGCCTGAGCGGCGCCGTCGACGTCGACGCGCTCGCCCAGGCGGTGCGGGACGTGACCGCGCGGCACGAGAGCCTGCGGACCGTGGTCGAGGTGATCGACGGGGTGCCGTACCAGTCGATCCGTCCGGAGGGCGGCGAACTCGACGCCCTCGCCGTCGACCCGGCGACCGTCGACACCCGGGTGATCGAGCGGCTGACCGCGAACTTCGACCTGCGCACCGACGTGCCGCTGCGGGTGAGCCTGCTCAGCACGTCACCGGACGAGCACGTGATCGTGGTGCTGCTGCACCACATCGCCACCGACGAGGGCTCCGACGCCCCGCTCCTCGGTGACCTCACCCGCGCGTACCTCGCCCGCACCGCCGGCCGGGAGCCCGGCTGGGAGCCGCTGCCCGTCCAGTACGCGGACTACGCGCTGTGGCAGCGGGAGGTACTCGGGGACAACGGAATCGAAGCGCAGCTGGACTTCTGGCGCGAGAACCTCGCCGGGCTTCCCGAGGAGATCGCGCTGCCGACCAGCCGACCCCGCCCGGTTCACCCGACCGGTGCCGCTTCGGCGGCGCAGGTGATCATCGGCGCGGCCGCGGCCGGCCGGCTGCGGCGGCTCGCGGACGCGCACGGCGGCACGCTGTTCATGGTGTTGCACGCCGCGATCGCGGCGGTCCTGTCCCGGCTCGGTGCGGGTGACGACGTGGTCGTCGGCAGCCCGGTGTCCGGCCGATCCGACAGCGCGCTCGACGATCTCGTCGGATTCTTCGTCGGGACGGTCGTGCTGCGAACCGACCTCTCCGGCGACCCGACCTTCGCCGATCTCGTCGACCGGATCCGCGACGCCGACCTGGCCGCGATGTCGCGGCAGGACGTGCCGTTCCAGCGCCTCGTGGAGGAGTTCGCCCCGACGCGGGTCGAGGGCCGGAACCCGCTGTTCCAGGTGATGGTCAGCTACCTCCAGCGGCCGGCGGTGCTGCCGGACCTGCTCGGTGTGCCCACCCGGTGGGAGCCGCTGACGAACGTGCGGGCGAAGTTCGACCTGAGCGTCACCTTCGTCGACGCCCCCGACACCGGCGAGGTCACCGTCGTCGCGGAGTACGCGACCGACCTGTTCGACCATCCGGTGATCGAGACGATCCTCGCGGCGCTGCTGCGGGCCGTCGACGGCGTCGGCGCCGACCCGCACGTGCGGCTCGGGGCGCTGAACCTGCTCGGGGTGGGGGAGCGGGAGCGCCTGCTCGCCACCGGCGTCGGCGAGCGGACGCCCGTCCCGCCGGTGACCGTCGCCGAGATGCTCTCGTGCGGAGCGCAACTCGACGCGGGGGCCGCCGCGCTCGTCGCCGGTACCCGGACGCTGACCCACGCGGACCTCGACGCGCGGTCCAACCGGCTGGCCCGGTTGCTGATCGCCGACGGCGCCGGACCCGGCGAGCTGGTCGCGGTCGCGGTGCCCCGTTCGGTCGAGCAGGTGGTCGCGATCCACGCGGTCGTCAAGTCCGGTGCGGCGTACCTGCCGATCGACACCGGCCTGCCCGCGGCGCGGATCGAGTACCTGCTCGCCGACGCGAAGCCGGTGCGCGTGCTCAGCACCACGGCGACCGCGCTGCCCGCGGGGGCGGGTCGCACCGACCTCGACGACGATGCGGTCGCGGCACGGCTCGCGGACATCTCGCCCGCACCGATCACCGACGCCGACCGTCGCACGGCACTGACCCCGGCCCACCCGGTGTACGTGATCTACACGTCCGGTTCCACGGGAAACCCGAAGGGCGTCGTCGTCGCGCACGAGTCCGTCGTCAACCGCCTGGTCTGGGTGCAGGAGCGGCTGCCGCTCGCCCCGTCCGATCGGGTGGTGCTCAAGACGCCCGCGACGTTCGACGTGTCGGTGTGGGAACTGTTCTGGCCCACCGTCAACGGCGCGGTGACGGTGGTCGCGGGTCCCGACGACCACCGCGATCCCGGTGCCCTGCTCGCGCTGCTGCGCGAGCAGGAGGTCACGATCGCGCACTTCGTGCCGTCGATGCTCGAGGAGGTGCTCGCCCTGCCGGAGGTCGCCGCGCCGGCGCTGCGCCGCGTGGTGTGCTCCGGTGAGGCGCTGCAGTACCGCACCGTGGAGCGGTTCGCCGCCGCGGTCCCGGAAGCGACGCTCGACAACCTCTACGGACCCACCGAGGCGGCGGTCGAGGTGACCCTCGCCGCGGACCTGACGGCGCGACTGGACGGCGCGACCGGGGCCACCGAGATCGGCGGTCCCGGCTCGAACGTGGACTTGTACGTGCTCGATCCGGGTCTGCGTCCGACCCTGCCCGGTGTCGCCGGTGAGCTCTACCTCGGCGGTGTCCAGGTGGCCCGCGGCTACCTCGGGCGTCCGGGACTGACGGCTCAGCGCTTCGTCGCCGACCCGTACGGTGCCCCCGGCACCCGGCTCTACCGCACCGGCGACCTGGTGCGGTGGACCGCGGGCGGCGAACTGGACTTCCTCGGCCGGATCGACGACCAGGTCAAGATCCGTGGCCTGCGCATCGAACTCGGCGAGGTGGAGGCCGCGCTCGAGGCGCTGCCGCAGGTCGCTCGGGCCGTCGCCGCGGTCGCCACGAACAACGCCGGTGCACCCGTGCTCGTCGGTTACGTCGTGCCCGCTGCGAGCGTCGACGCCGCCGCGCCCGGCGCCGATCCCGCCGCGCTGCGCGCTGCGCTCGTCGGGACCGTTCCGGACCACCTGGTCCCGGCGCTGATCATCCCTATCGACACCGTCCCGGTCAGCTTCAACGGCAAGCTGGACCGGAAGGCGTTGCCGCGCCCAGATTTCGACGGCGCACCGCAGTCGCGCGCCCCGCGCACGGAACTCGAGGCGGCCATGTGCGCGGCGTTCGCCGACGCGCTCGGCGTGGAGACGGTCGGCGTCGACGACGACTTCTTCGCTCTCGGCGGGCACTCGCTGACGGCGATCCGTCTGGTCAACGCGCTGCGCTCCGAACTCGGCGTCGATCTCGCGATCCGCAGCGTGTTCGACGCACCGACGGTCGCTCAGCTCGCGGAGGTCGCGCAGCGGGCGCGGGGCGTCGCACGTCCCGCGCTGACCGCCGGTGCGCGGCCGGACGTGCTGCCGCTGTCGTTCGCGCAACGCCGGATGTGGGTGCTCGACCGGCTCGGCGCCGGCGGCGGCGCCTACAACGTGCCGATCTCGTGGCGGGTGCCCGGCTCGGTCGACGTCGTCGCGTTCGCGGAGGCGGTGCGGGACCTGATGATCCGGCACGAGGCACTGCGCACCGTCTTCCCCGAGGTCGACGGTGCGCCGCAGCAGGTGATCCTGCCCGTCGACGCGGTGGAGGTGGACCTGGACCGGCGGACCGTGCGCGGGGACGAGGTCGCCGCCCTCGCCGCGGAGGCGGCGCGGTTCCAGTTCGACCTGGAAACGCAGGCACCCGTGCGGGTCTCGGTTTTCGAGACCGGGGACGAGACGGTCGTGGTCCTGGTCGTCCACCACATCGCCACCGACGAGTGGTCGACCCGGGCCCTGCTCACCGACCTGATGACCGCGTACGCGATGCGGCAGTGGGGGTCCGCGCCGCAGTGGACGCCGCTGCCCGTGCAGTACGCCGACTACACCCTGTGGCAGCGCGACATGCTCGGTGACGTCGTCGAGCCGGACAGTGTCGCGGCCCGGCAGGCGGGCTACTGGCGGGACGCGCTCGCGGGACTCCCCGAGGAACTGACGCTGCCCGCCGACCGGACCCGCCCGGCCCGCTTCACCTACCGCGGCGGTGCGGTCTACCTGGCCGTGGACCCGGAGGTCGTGTCCGGGCTGCGCGAGACCGCCCGCACGCACGGGGTGAGCATGTTCATGCTCGTGCAGGCCGCGGTCGCGGTGCTGCTGCACAAGTCCGGTGCGGGAGAGGACATTCCGCTGGGCACCCCGGTCTCCGGCCGGTCCGAGTCCAGCCTCGAGGACCTCGTCGGGTTCTTCCTCAACACCCTGGTGTTGCGGACCGACCTGTCCGGCAACCCGACCGTCGGCGACCTGCTGGCCCGGATCCGGGACACCGATCTGTCCGCGTTCGAGCACCAGGACCTGCCGTTCGAGCAGGTCGTCGACGCGGTCCTCGGCGCGAGCGCCCGATCCCGGTCGACGCATCCGCTGTTCCAGACGATGGTCGTGTACCTGACCGAGCCGAGCCCCGCGGACGGATTCGCGGGGACCGCCGGACTGACGCCGGAACCGATCGAGGTCACGACCGCGAAGTTCGACCTGTCCTTCGACTTCGTCGAGTACGCGGGCACGGACACGATCGTCGGCATGGTCGAGTACAGCGCGGACCTCTTCGACCGGGAGACCGCCGAGCGGCTCGCCGCCGGTCTCGGTCAGGTCCTGCGCGAGCTCGCGACGGGCCCGCACACGCGCCGGCTGGCCGAGATCGACGCGATCCCCGTCGCGGAACGCAACGACATCACCCGGCGCTGGAACACGAACCCGATGGCGGTGCCGGACACGACGGTCGCCGCGCTGTTCGCGTCCGCCGCCGACCGGTACCGGGCGCACCCGGCACTGATCGCCGGGGAGATCACCTGGACGTTCGGTGACCTCGCCTCCCGGGTGAACCGCCTGGCGCGGCTGCTCGTCACCCACGGCGTCGGCCCGGAAGTGCCGGTGGCGCTGATGCTTCCCCGCACCGCGGACGCGGTGACCGCGATGCTGGCGGTGCTGACCGCGGGCGGCGCCTACCTGGCGTGCGATCCGCAGGCCCCCGCCGCGCGGACCGAGGCGATTCTCGCGACCACCCCACCCGCGGTGGTCCTGACCACGTCCCCACTGGCGGACCGGTTGCCGACCACCACGGCGCCGGTGCTCGTGCTCGACGATCCCGATCTCGTGGCGGCGGCCGCCGCGCAGGACCCGGCACCGGTCACCGACCTGGACCGGACCCGGCCGCTTCGGCTGCAGCATCCGGCGTACGTGGTCCACACGTCCGGGTCCACCGGGGTGCCGAAGGCCGTGGTCGCGGTGAACCGTGGCCTGGGAACGCTGTTCCACAGTCACCGGGCCGCGCTGTACCGGCCGACACAGCGGCGGTCCGGCCGGGAGCGGTTGCACGTCGGGCACGCGTGGTCGTTCGCGTTCGACGCGTCGTGGCAGCCCCAGCTGTGGCTGCTCGACGGGCACGCCTTGTGCCTCGTCGACGAGCAGACCCAGCGGGATCCGCGAAAAATGGTGGAACAGGCCCGAAGCCAGCAGTGGGACTTCGTCGAGGTCACCCCGTCCCACCTGGCCCAGCTGATCGACGCCGGCCTGCTCGAGAACGCACCGGCCTCGCTCGGTTTCGGTGGCGAGGCCGTCAACCAGCCCCTGTGGGACCTGCTGCGCAGCCAGGAGGGCACCGAGTCGTACAACCTGTACGGCCCCAGCGAGAGCACCGTCGACGCCCTGGTGGCTCGGGTGTCCGACAGCGACGTGCCCGTCGCCGGGCGGCCGGTCGGCAACACCCGCGCCCACATCCTGGACCGGTGGCTGCGGCCGGTGCCGATCGGCGTCGAGGGCGAGCTGTACCTGTCCGGGGACGGCCTGGCGCGCGGCTACGGCGGCGAATCCGGCCGCACCGCCGAGCGTTTCGTCGCCGACCCGTTCGGACGACCGGGCACCCGGATGTACCGCACCGGCGACCGCGCCCGGTGGACGCGGCACGGCCACATCCAGTACCGCGGCCGCGCGGACGACCAGGTGAAGGTGCGCGGCCATCGCATCGAGCCCGCCGAGGTGGAGGCCGCCCTGCTCGCGGACGCCGCCGTCGGGGAGGCCGTGGTCCTCGCGCGCCGGGACACCGCGAACACGGCGCTGACCGGTTACGTCGTCCCCGCCCCGGGCCGGACGGTCGACGTCGCCGCGCTACGCCGCCGGGTGGGTGCGACGCTGCCGGACTACATGGTGCCGTCGGCTCTCGTCGTCCTGGACGCGATGCCGGCCCTGCCGAACGGCAAGATCGACCGGGCCGCGCTGCCGCGACCGGAGGTCACGCCGTCCGGGGAGTACCGGGCGCCGGTCACGGAAACCGAGGTGCTGCTGTGCGCCGTCGTCGCCGACCAGCTCGGGCTCGACCGGGTCGGCGTCGACGACGACCTCTTCGCGCTGGGCTGCGACAGCATCGGCGTGATGGCGCTGATGGGCCGGCTGCGCGCCGCCGGCGCCCTGGTCGATGCCGCGCAGGTCTTCGCCGCGGCCTCCCTCGGCGACCTCGCGGCCGACATCGACCACAACCGAACGCACGCATGAGCACGAAGAACGAAGGGACGCAGATGAACACTCGATGGACCAGGCGGATCGGCGCCGCGCTGGCGGCGGCGACCGTGATGCTCGGCGTCGCCGCGTGCGGCTCCGACTCCGGCAGCACCGACACCACGTCCTCGGCGACCGCGGACGCCGGGCAGTTCCCGGTGACGGTGTCCGGCAAGTTCGGTGACGCCACCATCGAGGCCGCACCGACCCGTGCGGTGCCACTGTCCCCGCAGGACGCCGACATCCTCCTCTCCCTCGGCGTCACCCCCGTCGCCATTCCGGTCGACGCCCAGAACCGTGCCGCCACCGGCGGAACCGGGATCTGGCCGTGGCAGCATGAGGCGTTCGGTGGCGCGACGCCCGAGACCCTCGACCTGGACACCGGGGCCGACTCCATCGCGGAGAAGCTCGCGGTGCTCCAGCCCGACATCATCGTCTCGACCGGATTCTGGGGTCTGGACCAGGGCACGTACGAGCAGCTGAGCAAGCAGTTCCCGGTGGTGCACTTCGACACCCAGGCGAACGGTGAGCCGTGGCAGGACTCGACCCGCAAGGTCGCGGCCGCACTGGGCATCCCGGAGAAGGCGGACGAGGTGATCGCCGAGGCGCAGACCCGTCTGGAGGACGCGAAGGCGGCGAACCCGACGATCGCGGGCAAGACGTACAACGCGGTGATCGGCGACACTGGCGGGCAGTTGTCGGTGCTGGCCTCGGACGAGCGCGGCATCGGTCAGTTCCTCACCTCCCTCGGCCTGGTGCTCAGCCCGTACGCGACCACGCTGCCCGTCGACGCCGACGGTCGCGGTGTGCTGTCGTACGAGAACATCGGCGAGATGAACGCCGACGTCGAATTCGTCGTCTCCCCGACCGGTGACCTGAGCTACCTCACCAAGTTCCCGACGTGGAACGCACTGCCCGCCGTCCAGAACGGCGCCGTGGTGTCCCTCGCCCGCAACACCGGTCTCCCGAACGCGATCGGCTTCCCGTCCGCGCTCTCGCTGGGCTGGGCGACCGACCAGGTGATGCCGCTGATCAGCGACGCGGTCGCCAAGAGCGACGCGAGCTGACCATGAGCGAACGCGGAGTACTCCTCGATCTGCGGCCGCTGCGCGAGAGCGCGGCGTTCCGCCGGGTGTTCGTCGCCCGGACCATCTCGATCCTCGGGATCGGCATGCTGATGGTCGGCGTCCCGATCCAGGTGTACGACCTGACCGGGTCGTCGTTCCTGGTCGGTGTCGTCGCCGCGGTCGAGGGTGCCGCGTCCATGGGCGGCATGCTGATCGGCGGCACGCTCGCCGACCGCCACGACCGCAAGAAGCTGATCCTGTTCGCCCGCACCGTGTCCGGACTGACGTTCGTCGGGCTGGCCGTCAACGCCATGGTCGACGGGCCGTCCTGGCAGGTGATCATCGCCCTGGCCGTGATCAACGGACTGATCGGATCGATCAGCATCGCAGCCCTGTTCGCGGTGGTACCCACCCTCGTGCCGCGGGAGCAGCTGGTCGGTGTCGGGGCGCTGAACGTGCTCAGTGCCCGCGTCGGTGCCGTGATCTCGCCGGCACTCGGCGGTGTGGTGATCGCGGCGTTCGCGGTGTCCTGGAACTACTGGGTCGCCGCGCTCGGCACGGTCGTCACCATCGTGCTGCTGTCGGGGCTGCCGGCGCTGCCGCCGCCCGCACCGCAACACCACGACGCGGCCGCCGGCGGCCCGCCCGAGTCGATGGCGCAGTTCGTGGCGCGGGAGCGGGTGGTCGGCGGCGTCATGATCGCCGGTGTCGTCGCGATGCTCGGCAGCGGCGTCCTGGTGCTGGTGCCCGGCCTCGTCGACGAGCGGTTCGGTGGCGACTCGTGGGCGGCCGGCCTGCTGTACGCGGCAACCGCCGTCGGCGCGGTGATCGCGACGGTCACCAGCGGGTGGTTGTCCCGGCTCGCCCGTCCCGGGCTGGTGCTGCTCGTGGCGCTGGCGGCCGGGTTCGCGGTCCAGGCGTTCGTCGGCCTGACCGGTGTCCTCGCACTCGCTCTGCTGCTGCTCGTCGTCGTCGGCGCGATCAGTTCCGTGCAGGAAGTGCTGCGGTACGCGCTCATCCAGACCCACACACCGGAGTCGATGCTCGGCCGGGTGAACGGGCTGTGGTCGGCGCAGGAAGTCGCCGGGGTCTCGATCGGCGCCCTGATCGCCGGGGCGTTCGGCGGGGTAGTCTCGGCCTCCTCCGCGGTCGTCACCTACAGCCTGACCATGTGCGCCGTCGCCCTGGTCTCCCTCCTCGTCCTCGGCACGTTGCGCCGGGCCGTCGCCGCGCCGTCGCCTGCGGATTCCGCAGTCGCGGCCTGAATTCCCCCTCACCCGAATCGAAAGGCTTCACCGATGACCTCCACCCTGACCCGCGATCGCATGGTTGCCGACCTGGCCGGCATGCTCGACCTGCCCGCCGCCGAACTCACCGAGGACACCAACCTGCTCGACCTCGGCCTGGACTCGGTGCGCCTGATGTCGCTGGTCGAGCGGTGGCGCGCCGAAGGCGCCGTCGTCGACTTCGTCGATCTCGCGTCGGATCCCCAACTGGGCGCGTGGTTCGAGGTCGTCGGTGCGAGCTGAGACCCGGACATGAGGCCCGTCCCGGGGCCGGTCGTGGCTGCGTCGCCGCGTCAGGCGGCGCGCCGGGTGGCGTACGGGGTCGGCGTCGCGGCCGTCGCGGGGGCCGCTCTCGGGGCCGTGGTGCACTTCGTCGGCCCGGAGAGCAACAAGCTGGCCGTCGCATCCTCGTTCGTCCCGCTCCTGCTGGTGGTCGGGCTGGCGGGTCTGCTCGTGCTCGCCGCGGTGCGGGCCTGGCGGACGCTGGCCGTCGGGACTGTCGTCGTGCTGTCCGGCCTGGCCACACAGGCGCCGCTGTACGTGCGCAACGTCCCGGACGCGGGTGCGTCCGAGGCACCGATCCGGCTGCTGCAGGCCAACATCCGTCTCGGTGAGGCGGAGCCGGATGCCCTGGTCGAGCTGGTGCGGTCCAGGTCGGTGAACGTACTGACCGTGGAGGAACTGACCGACGACGCGGTGGGCCGACTACGGGACGCGGGCCTCGAGGACCTGCTGCCGATGACCTACCTGTCACCCAAGGAGTCGGGTGGCGGCGGCACCGGCATCTACAGCCGATTCGAGCTCCGCGACCCCGAGCCGCTGGGCCGGTTCTCGATGGCCAACCTCGTCACCACACTCGATCTCGGGGATGGCCGCAGCGTGACCCTCGCCGCCGTCCATCCGATGCCGCCGTACCCGTCGCCGGCGTGGATGTGGGCCGCCGAGATGGAGAAGCTCGCGGCGTTGCTGCACGAGCGGGCGGCCGACGGTACCCCGATGATCGTGAGCGGGGACTTCAACTCGACGTACTCGCACAGCCGGTACCGCGACATCCTCACCGACGGTTTCGTCGACGCGGGGGAGCAGGCGGGCGCGGGCCTGGTGCCGACCTACCCGGCAGACCGCTGGTATCCCGCGGTGATCGCGATCGACCGGATCGTCCTGCGCGACACGGTGGTCGGCGAGTACGAACGCGTCGACCTGCCCGGATCGGACCACCACGGACTCTTCGCCACTCTGACACCGGAATTCGACACCACGGAGGTTTCGCAGTGAACCGGGTGAGCGTCGTGGTGCCGGTGTACCGCTGCCTCCCTCACGTCGAGGGCTGCCTGCGGTCGGTACTGGCGCAGACCCGACCCGCCCACGAGATCGTCCTCGTCGACGACCGAGGGGGCGACGAGTCGATGGCGGTCGCGCAGCGGTACCTCACCGCTCGGGGAGCGAACTTCCGCAGTGTCGTGCACGACGAGAACCGCGGTCTCGGCCGGGCCCGCAACTCCGGGCTGGCGGCGTCGACCGGCGACCTGGTGTGGTTCCTCGACAGCGACGACGAGGCCGATCCGCGTTTCCTCGAACTGCTCACCGATGCACTGGAATCCGGATCCGCCGACTTCGCCTGCACCCGGACCCGACGGGTCGACGAGGCGGGCCGGGTGTTGCAGATCGACGAGCCGCCGTTCGGTGCGTTGGTGATCTCCGGCGAGGACTTCGCACGGCATCTGGTGCTGGGAAGCGCGAAGGCGTACGCCTGCACCAAGCTGTTCCGCCGGGAGTTGCTGGGGGAGCGGCCGTGGGACGAGGGCCAGGGATACGAGGACATGGCACCCGCACTGCGGATGGCGTTGGCGTCCGAGCGGGTCGCGCTCGTCGACGAGCCGCTGTACCGGTACCTCTATCGGGAAGGCTCGATCAGCACCTCGCTCGGCCCGCGCACCTTCGACCTGTTCAAGGTCGAGCGCGACGTCCGCGCCACCGTCGCGGGAGCCGGACTCGCCGACCGGTGGCAACGGGCGCTGCTGGGCTTCCGCTACCGGGAGATCTTCCGGTCCGTCGCGCACGTCGCGATGCGCGCCGATCACGCGTCGCCGTCACGGCCCGACCTGTACGACGACGCGATCCGACGGGTCCGGGCCGCGGTGTCGGTGCGGGACGTGACGCCTCTGCTGCGCACCGGGCACCTTCGTGAGGCGGTGTTCGCGGTGCTGCTGAAATTCGCTCCCGCGCTGTACTCGACGATTCTGAGGTACCGATGAACGCTCCACTGGTCACCGTCCTGGTGCCCGTGTACAACGCGGGTCGGTTCGTGCGCGAGGCGCTCGATTCCGTACTGACGCAGGACCTCCGCGACTTCGAGCTCCTGGTGATCGACGACGGGTCGACCGACGACACCCCCACGGTGCTGGCGATGATCGACGATCCCCGGGTGCGGGTGGTCCGGCAGGACAACACCGGACTCGTCGGCGCACTCAACCACGGACTCGACGAGGCGCGCGGGCGGTTCCTGGCGCGGATGGACGCCGACGACGTGATGGCGCCCGGCCGTCTGTCGGCGCAGCTGCGCGCGATGCACGGCGACCCCGACCTCGTCGTGTGCGGCACCGACTACGAACTGTTCGGTGCCGCGACCGGGCGGGTCCGGATGCCGCGCACCGACACCGCGTGCCGGCAACGTCTGCTGCTGTCGAGTCCGCACTGCGGGCCGTCGGTGATGATCCGGGCGTCCGTTCTCGAGCTGAGCGGACTGCGCTTCCGGCCGGAGTTCGCGCACGCAGAGGACTACCGGATGTTCGCCGAACTGTCCCAGTACGGCCGGATGGGCAATCTGCCGCTACCCGGCTACCGGTACCGGATCGACGAATCCCAGGTCAGTGCTGTGCATTCCGTGGAGCAGCGGCAGGCGCACCTGCGGATCGCCCGCGAGCACGCGCACGCCGCCGGATGCCGGCCGCTGCCGGACGAGTCACTCGCGGCCCTGCTCTGGCCGGCGATCCCGCAGGCACCGCTGCCGGTGGCGGCGTCGCGGGTGCTGGCGTCGATGGCCGGTCCGGTCGCCTCCGCCGTCGCCCGGCGACCCGGAGTCGAGACGGTCCGGTTCACCGGGCGCAAGCTCGTCGAGGCGTTGGCCGCGGTGCGGGCGGCGCGCTGACCTGCTTGCGTTGCGGCGCTCAGCCTGCGGGGACGGGCTCCGGTTCCCGGTCCGCGGGCGCGGTCAGGTCGGCGATCGCCCGCCGCAGGGGAAGGGCGATCACCGTCACGGCGACCAGCTGTGCGGTCAGCGAGCCGAGACCGACGCCGATCAGCCCGACCCGTGGGACGAGCAGCAGCGTCACCGTGAGGGTGGTGACGACGATGACGATCTGGATCGCCAGCATCAGGCGCAGTCGTCGCAGGATCTGCGCGAGCAGGAAGTACACGATGACCACGGTGCCGACGAGCGAGTCGACCGCCATCACCAGCACCAGGCCGGCCGCGGCGTGGAAGTAGTCCGGGCTCACCACGTACAGCACGAGTGGGCCGCCGACCGCGAGACCGGTCGCCGAGACCACCGCGACGGCGCCGAGCATCCGGACCAGGCGGCGCAGCAGCGCAGGCTGGTCCGCACCCGGTGCGGAGGCCTCCACGATGAACGAGGAACCCACGCCGGCGCGCAGCAGCCCGACAGCGGAGCACATCGTCCACGCCAGGTTGAAGTAGGCGTTCTGCTCGGTGCCCAACTCGGACACCACGATCAGCGGCAGCACCAGGGGAATCACGGTCATGACGAGCGTCATCGTGAAGTACACACCCTGGAACGCCCACAGTTCCCGCACCGGCGGCAGTTCCGGTTCGACGTCCCGGCGCTCCCGGACCGACCGCAGCAGATAGACCACCGCGATCGCGGTCACACCGAAGGCGAGCACCGCCCACGACCCGCTGAGCGCCAGCGCGGAACCGGTGCTCGCGAGCACGACGACGGGGATGATCTTGAGGACCGAGAGGGCGATGTTCTTGACCGCAACCGCTTTCGCGAGGCGCAGACCCGTCAGGATCGGATCGGCCAGGGCGTAGACCGCGAACGCGACGACGATGAAGGGGAACAGCGCGTACTCGGCGGAGGAGGTGAAGAGCCGATCGTGGGACGGGTACACCAGCAGGAACAGGCAGCCGAGAACCAGGGCGACGGTTGACGTCAACGCGAGACCGCCGACGATCAGCCGCGTCGACGACCGGCCGGCCACCGGAAGGAAGCGCTGGTATGCGCCGCCGAGTGACAGGCACGACAGCGACGCCAGCATGGTGGCGGTGCTGATCACCGCGGAGGCGCGACCGACGTCGGCCGTGTCGAAGAACCGTTCCGCGACCGCCCAGTACACCAGGCCGAGAGCGCCCGTGGCGACCGACGCCAGCATCAGTGCCGCGGCGTTGGATTCGAGTCCCGGCGCGGTGAGGCGCTTGGGCAGACGGATCACGAGGCCACCTGCTCGCCGGCGCGGAACGCGTCGATCAGCTCCCACGACGACTCGTCGGCCTTGCGGGCGAACAGCGCCGGGGAGCGCCGCAACTCGACCTCGTCGTCGATGGTGAACGTGCGGGGGTTGATGGCGTTCCGATCCGACCAGTCGATGTGGTGCAGCGCGTGCACCGGATGGAGGAGGTATGCGTCGACGTCGGACTCGCGGTCGACGTGTTGTGCGATGCGGTCGGCGAGCGGCGACGCCGCGAGGATCGAGTGGAAGACGATCTCGTCGGCGCACAGGGTGTGCCGGTGGAATCGCAGCCACCGTGGGTTCGCCGCCAGGAAGCGGTGGACGTGCTCCACGGCTTCGGCGGTCAGCGCCCACCACGTCGAACCCTGGACGAGCGGCAGCGTCTCGTCCACCCGCCGCGGGATGCGGCCGGACCACCGTCCCCGCACGGGGAACCGGTCGTCGGGGAAGTGTCTGCGGTTGACGACGTGCATGCGCTGGGCGCCGGGGCCGGTGAGGTGCCAGTCGATGCGGATGTACTCGGTGTCCCCGGACCACGCCGTGAGGACGTCGTCGAGCGGGGCGATGCGCAGGTCGGCGCCGGAGAGCAGTGCGAACCGGCGGTACGGTCGACCCGTCGCCCGGGCGGCCGCGAGGAGGTCGAGCGTCGCGGACACGATGCTCAGTCCGCCCCAGCGCACCTCGCGGCGGTCACGCAGGTAGGTCAGGCCGTCGCGTTCCGGCGCTGCCGCGAGGAACCGCGCGAGGTCCGACTTCGCGTCGACGTGCACGAACACGTCGATCGCCGGGTGACGGAGCGAATCGAGCAGCGCGGTGAGGACCCGCGGCTGGTGGTGCGCGAGCACCAGCACCGCGAACCGATCCGTCATGCGGTGTGCTCCAACGCCGCCCGCACGAGCGCTGCCGTTCGGGTGACGTGCGGGGCACGCAGCATCCCGACGTGATCGCCGGACACGCGTTCGACCGAGACGACGTTCGGGGCGACGACCGGCCACCACGACGGCTCGTCCGGGTTGTCCTCGGCCATCACCACCGCGACCCGGCCGTGCCACGGCTTCAGCCGGTGCAGCAGGGACACCCGACGGCCCAGTTCGTGGAAGAGATCCCACTGCTCCTGCGCGGGCCGCTGCACCACACCGGCGGTGAGCAGTCGGAAACGGGTGCGCCACAGGTCGCTCCGTGAGGGCGGTGGACCGGCGACGGCGGGAGGCGTGGCCAGGGTCCGGGGCAGGTCGGGGCCCCCGACCGACAGGGGGCCGCCGAGAATCGTGTCGAGGCAGACGACCGCGCGAACGGTTTCGCCGTCGGCCTCGAGCAGCCGAGCCACCGCCATCGCGATCACCCCGCCGAGCGAGTGCCCGACGAAGGTGTACGGACCGTGGGGTTGAACGCGCCGGATCTCCCGCAGGTAGCGCCGCGCCGCCGCCCCGATGGTCCAGTCGGGCACACCGCGGCGTTCGAGGCCGTGCGCCTGCAGGCCGTGGACGGGCCGGTGGGGGTCGAGTTCCCTGGCCAACGGAAGCAGTGCCAGAGCGGTGGAACCCGCCCCGGCGAACGCGAACACGGGCTCACCGGAGCCGCCGGGGCGCAGCGGGACCAGCACCGAGGTGCGGTCCACCGGAGTCGCACCGGCGGCCTCGTCGAGGTGAGCGGCGAACTGCCGCAGTGTCGGGAAGTTGGCCAGTGTCGCCGACGACAGCGCGACGTCTGTCTGCGCACCGACCCGGGTGAGCATCTGCTGGGTCTGCAGCGAGTCGCCGCCGAGCGCGGTGAAGTCGTCGTCGCGTCCCACCCGGTCGACGCCGAGGATCTCCGCCCACAGTTCGGCCAGCGTGGTCTCGGTGCCGACCGCCGGCGGCACGTGCGCCGGTCGCGGGGACGGCGCGGGCAGAGCCGCCCGGTCCACCTTGCCGCGCTCGTTGCGGGGCAGCACGGGCAGGAGAACGATGTGTGCGGGGATCATCCAGTCCGGCAACGTGTCCCGCAGCTCCCGCCGCAGGTCCGCAGCGGAGGGCGCCCGACCGTCCGGGCTGACGGCGACGTACCCGGTCAGCGCGGCGGCCGTCTCGGTGCGGTGCGCCACCACGACGGCGTCGTCCACGGAGGTCAGCTTCCGGAGCGCGGATTCGACGTCGGCGGGCTCGACAAGATACCCGCGCACCTTGACGGCATCGTCGCCGCGGCCGACCAGGTGTAGGTGGCCGAACTCGTCGAAGCGGCCGAGGTCACCCATCCGGAAGAACCGGACGCCCTCGCGGGTGCGGCCGAACTTCGTGACGTCCGCCGTCGCCTCGCCGTCGCGGGTGACGTGGTATCCCTCGGCGAGATAGTCGGATTCGACGACGATCTCACCGACCTGGCCGATCGGGACCGGCCTGCCGTCGGGGCCGATCAGGCGGACCACCTTGTTGGCGGCCACGACCCCGACCGGCAGCACCCGGTCGGGCACCGGCCGCTGCGCGGGGAACTCGTTGAACGCAAGGTTGCCGGTCTCCGAGGAACCGGACAGGTTGCAGTAGGTGGACTCCGGGCCGAGCAGCGCGCGCAGGCGCGTCACGTCGTCGCCGTGGACCGCCTCGCCGCAGGTGGTGACCAGTCGCAGGCCGCTCAGCGTCGGGGTGTCCGCGCACACCTTGACCACCGCCCGCAGCAGCGAGGGGGTGGCGTGCAGTGTGGTCAGCGCCTCGCCGGAGATCCACTGCGGCACTTCCTCGATCCCCACCTCCCGGGGGTCGAGGAAGTGCAGCGTCGCGCCGTTGAGCAGGGTGAACACCACGACGTCCATGCCGCCGCCGAAGCTGATCGGCAGCGCCATCCCGACCCGGTCGCCGGCACCGATGCCGAGCGTGGTGTGGAAGTCCGCGGCCTGGTTGAGCCACAGGCGCTGCCCCTGACGGACCGCCTTCGGGCGGCCGGTCGAACCGGAGGTGAACAGCAGGACCGCGGTGTCGGTGGGGTCGACGGCGGGCAGCGTGGGGGTCGGTGCGGCGGTCGTCGCCGCGAGATCGTCGGGGCGGTACCGCCGGGCACCGCTGCGCGTGAGGATGTCGGCGCGCCGCTCCTCCGGAAGCTGGGAATCGAGCAGCACCAGTGGGTGTCCCGAGACCAGTACCGTCACGACGGCGACCACGCAGGCGAGGCTGCACGAGGTGTCCAGCGCCACGGGGCGACGGGTGTCGCCGAGTTCGGCCGTCAGGGCGCGCGCCCCGGCGAGCGCGCGGTCCCGCAGCTGCGCGTAGGTGATCCGTTCGCCGCGGCACACCACCGCCACGTCGTCGGGGAGGGCGTCGGCCACCGCCTCGAACCGCTCCCGGATCGAGGTCCACGGCACGGCGAACGGGGGATAGCCGCGCGTGGCGGTGAACGTGCGAGTCATCGAAACCTCAGGCAGACGGGGTGATTCCGAGTCGCGGGAACAGCAGTTCCGCGACGGTCTTCGCCTCGTCGATCAGCGGCCACCCGGACAGGATCCAGATGTCGATGCCGAGCGAGGAGCTCATCTCGAGTATGCGGGCGGCGACGTTGTCGGCGCTACCGACCAGGTAGTTGCCGGTGCCCTTGCCCGCGATGTCGAACGGTGGCTCCGCTCCCGTCCAGGTGGTCAGCCCGGCCGCCAGGTTGGGCGCGTACTCGAGTTCGGCGCGGGTCGGGAGGCGTCCGGCCCGCAACGCCGCGATCCGGGCCCGGACCTGGGCGTCGTCGGAGGTCAGCTCCGCCAGCGGCGGGAATCCGAAACTGGTGAGGTTGCGGTCCGTGGTGGCGAGCACCGACTCCGGCGAGGTCCGGGCGAGTTGGGACTCGAAGTACTCCCACGCCTCGCCCTCGGTCTCGCGCACCACCACGCTGGCGAGCACGCCGAAGCGCATCTCCCGGCCGGCGTCCGCGGTGGCCTTGCGTACCTTGGTGAACACGGCGTCCATTGCGTCGGCCGGGCTCATGAACATCAGGTAGGCGTCGAGTACCTGCGCCGCGTGCGCGATGCCCTCGGGGGAGGCGCCGGTGCCCCAGATCGAGACACCGCCGGGCTGGCGGGGACCGGCAATGGCCGGCTTGTAGCGTGGACCGTACTCGAAGTACTCGCCCGAATAGGCGTCGGTCTCGTCGAGGTAGAGCCGCTTGAACAGCGACCAGTACTCCTCCGACAACGCGTAGCGCTCGGTCTTGGAGTGGAACCGGCCGTACCTGGCCAGCACCGGGTCCGCGCCGTTCACCTGGTTGTAGATCAGACGGCCACCGGAGTACTGGTCGAAGACCTGCGCCTCCTCGGCGAGCAGCACCGGCGGCTTGACGCCCGGATACTCCGGCACGACGAACCGCAGTCGCTCGGTGTCGGCCACCAGCGAGATGGCCTCACGGGCGGTGGTCAGGGCACCGAAGTATCCGAGCCGGTCCAGCGTGCGGGCCTGCTCGCGCAACGCGGCGAA
The DNA here is from genome assembly GCF_042879035.1 of Rhodococcus sp. NPDC003318. NCBI lineage: Bacteria > Bacillati > Actinomycetota > Actinomycetes > Mycobacteriales > Nocardiaceae > Rhodococcus > Rhodococcus sp. NPDC003318. The sequence continues at coordinate 63,639 of NZ_JBIAOU010000014.1, forward strand.
CGACGGCTCGAAGCGGTGCCGCGGATCCCACGGCACCGCTCCGTCGTTCGCCCCGATGTACCAGAGAATGTCGGGGGTCGCCTGAGTCACGTGTCTAACGCTCGTCGCAGAACTCGGTGATCGGCAGACCGACGTGCCGAGCCTCGGTCGGAACGTAGCCGAGCAGCTTGTCGCCGGGGGTCAGCTCGGTGACGTTGTTGACGCTGCCGCCGGGGCCGAGCAGCCGCACGTGCCAGTCGTCCTGCGCGATCACGTTGACGTTCTTGCCGTTCGGCGCCACCGCGGTGATGGAGATCAGCGGACGCTTCTCGATCTTGACCCGGCCGATGCGGACCTCGCGCACGCTCCCGTCGGTGCGGACCGCGAGAATCGGGAAACCGGCCTGCAACTCGCTGACGTAACGGGTGCGGTTGTCGGGGCCGAGGACGTAGGAGTGCACGGCGCCGGCATTCCACCGGAACGGACGGGTCGGCATGTAGGGCAGCGGGTGGGTCTCGCTGCAGGACAGGAACATACCGGTCGAGAACGACCCGATCAGGCAGCCCTCGTCCTTCTCGAGCAGCGAGCAGGTGTCGATGCACGCGCGGTCGCCCATGCCGATGTGCTCGACCTTGGTGACGACGAGCTCGGAGAGCTCCATGCCCTCGAGCTTGTGGTCGACGATGCGGGCGATCTTCACGACGTCGTCCGCGCTGCGCGGAGCCAGCAGCAGTCCGTCGGAACCGTGCTCGAGGACCAGCTTGACGATCTCCGCGTCCTCGACGTCGGTGACCGTCGTGACCGTGCGTCCGCCCGAGTTCTCGGCTGCGGCGATGACGATCTCGAGCGGGATCTTGGTCGGGTCGGTGAAGGTGAGCACCGTCCAGGGCACCTCACGGACCACCTCGCACGCCTCCTGCAGCGTCGGGGCGTCCGAGACCACCACGTGCACACCGCGATCCGGGGTGTGGCCGATGTGCTTGGAGTGCACGTCCGCGCGGTCCGACACGATCACCAGGTCCACCGAGTCGTAGGGGAAGTCCTCCGCGACCGGGGTGTCGACGGCCAGGATGCGCCGCACCGTCGGAGGCAGACCCTCGAAGGTCGCGACCGTGTCGGAGAGGATGCCGTCGATGCGGTGGTGCAGGGCGGCCTGCACGACTGCGGGGAGCAGCGCCTCGTCGAGCGCGCGCACGTCGAGCCACGCGAAGTGGCCCTCGCGGCTGACGGGGGTGCGACGGAGGTCGGCGCCCGCGCCTGCGGCGGGGACGATCTGGTCGGTGACGATGGTGCTGTCCATGTGCGGACGGATTCCCTTCGGTTTGTGGAGCAAGGTGGGGCGGGTGCCGTCAGGCGCTTTCGAGTTCGACAGCGGCAGCGGGGGAGTGTACGAGGCGAGCCAGGGTGGATGCGACCGCGTACGGGTCGCGGGCCTCGAAGACGTTGCGTCCGAAGCTCAGCCCGGCGACGCCGGAGGCGAGGATCTCGGACCCGAGTGCGACGGCGTGCTCGTCGGCGTCGGTGTGGTCGGCGCTCGGCCCGCCCGCGACGCAGATCGGGATCGGGCACGACTCGACCACGCGGCGCATCGACTGCGGATCGCCGGAGTAGTCGAGCTTGACCAGGTCGGCGCCGAGGTCGGTCGCGATGGCGGCGAGGTGCGCGAGTTCGCGCGGATCCGGCGGCAGGTCGGCGCGCAGCGGTCCGCGGGCGTACATCATCACGAGCAGGGGGGCGCCGAGCGCCTCGCACTCGCGGGAGACGGCACCGAGGTCGGCGAGTTGTTCGCGCTCCGTGGGGGATCCGATGTTGACGTGCACGCTGACCGCGTCAGCGCCGATCCGCAGCGCGTCGTCGACGCCGGAGACGAGCACCTTGGCGTGCAGGTCCATGCTCCGGGTGGTGCCCGCGGACAGGTGGACGATCAGGCCCATCCGGGAGAACGACGACGGGTCGACGTGCCGGGCCCGGCCGCGGTGCAGCACCACGGCGTTGGCGCCGGCCTCGGCCAGTGCGCGGACCATCGTGTCGGCATGGTCGGCGTCGCCGAGCGGTCCGACGGTCACCGAGTGGTCCATCGGCACGATCAACGTCCGGCCCGTGGTGTGGTCGGTAATGCGGGACATCCGAATACCCTTGCCGCTCAGGGAGCGAGCGCGGGTACGCGTGGGGAAACTGAACATCGGCCGAACTCCAATCGGACAAGCACGCACGCGGCTGGTCGGTCACCCGGGCCTCCGCCAATATTAGGGTAGGCTACACAAATGGTCGGGGAGAGGATAGGGCACCCTCTGCGATCTGCGCCACACCGGACGTCACGAGGCCGAATGCCACCAGTGCGTCGGGAACGGAAGCCCCAGGTAGACCTCGCCGAGAGCGGCCTGCTCGGCCTCCGACTCCACCCACCGGCTCAGTCGCGCCCGGCGCAGGCGCCAGTCCATCGGGTCGTCCGACAGTGCGTGCAGTGTGGTCGTCAAGGTCCAGGAGAAGTGCTGTGCCTTCCAGATCCGGGGCAGGCAGGTCTCGGAATACGAGTCGAGGTGTTCCCGGGCGCCGGACCCGTAGAAGGCGCCGAGCGCGAACGACAGCGTGCTGGCGTCCGACACCGCGAGGTTGAGTCCCTTCGCCCCGGTCGGCGGAACGATGTGTGCCGCGTCGCCGAGCAGGAACAGCCGGCCGTCCTGCATGGTCTCGCACACGTACGAGCGCAGCGGTGCGAGGGAGCGGTCGAAGATCTCGCCGCGCTCGAGTTCCGGGAAGTCGTCGCTGGCGCTACGCCGGGTCAGTTCGTCCCAGATCTGCTCGTCGGACCAGTCGGCCAGGTCGGTGTCCAGGGGCACCTGAAGGTACTGGCGGGTGATCTTCGGGCCGCGCATGCTGTGCACCGAGATGCCGTTCTCGTGGGCGCAGTACATGCCCTCCGGGGTCGTCGGCGTCGTCCGGGCGAGGATGCCGAGCCAGGCGACCGGGTACGTCCTGGTGAACTCCCGACGCGAGGGCGCGGGGACGTGGGTGCGGCTGACCCCGTGGAAGCCGTCGCAGCCCGCGACGAAATCGGCGGTGATCTCGAGTGGGGTGCCCGCGTGGTCGACCAGCACTCGCGCGCCGGACGCCGTGGTCTCGATCGCGGTGACCGAGGCGTCGAACAGGAGCGGGCCGTCGGTCGCGATCCGGTTGGCGATCAGGTCCTTGACGAGTTCCTGCTGCCCGTAGACGGTGGCATGACCGCCGATCAGCCGGTGGAAGTCGAGGTGGTGGGTGGTGCGGTCGAAGCGCACGTAGAACCCGTTGTGCGACATGCCCTCGTCGGCGAGGCGTTCGCCGACACCGAGTTCGTGCATCAGGGCGACCGTGGGTTGCTCCAGGATGCCCGCGCGCGTCCGGGTCTCCACGTACTCGCGGCTGCGCTGCTCGACGACGACCGAGGTGATCCCCTGGAGGTGAAGCATTCGGGCCAGGGTCAGTCCGGCCGGACCGGCTCCGATGATCGCTACCTGGGTGTGCACGGGGCCTTCTCTCTGGGTTTGCTGTGTGACAGTCGCCACACAGGCCGTCTAGCGCTTTGCTTAGGCTTGCCTACCTTCTAGTGTATGGCACGCAGTTCGACGAACTGTGGGACCCCCGAATCGGCACGACGCCAAGCGCTTTGCGTGGCCCGTCCGGTACTGGCCGGGCCGTCCCCACGAAGATCACGACTGGAGCGATCGACTTGAGTACGCCTACACCGACCGACGGCTCGGGTATTTCTGCTGGGCCCGCCGTCCAGCCTCCGGTCGCGGACGACACCGGTCGCGGACGACGCAGGCCGACGGTCTCGGTCATCATTCCTGCGATGAACGAGGCGAAGAACCTCCCGTTCGTCGCCTCCCGGATGCCCGCCGGCATCGACCAGATCGTCTTCGTCGACGGCAATTCGACCGACGACACCGTGGCGGTCGCCCGCGAGCTCTGGCCGGACGCCGTGTTCGTCACCCAGACCCGCAGCGGCAAGGGCAACGCACTCGCGTGCGGCTTCGCCGCGGCCACCGAGGACATCATCGTGATGATCGACGCGGACGGCTCCACCGATCCCGCGGAGATCCCGTACTTCGTCGAGGCCCTCGTCGGCGGCGCCGACCTCGCCAAGGGCAGCCGCTTCGTCGGCCGCGGCGGCAGCTCGGACATCACCGGACTGCGCAACGTCGGCAACAAGGGCCTCAACGGCCTGGTGAACCTGATCTTCCGGACCAAGTTCTCCGACCTCTGCTACGGCTACAACGCCTTCTGGCGCAAGCACGTCCCGCTGATCGAGCTGCCCCCGACCGAGTACCAGCGCGCGCAGTGGGGTGACGGATTCGAGATCGAGACCGTCATCAACGTGCGGCTCGCGACGGCCGGCCTGGTCATCGAGGAGGTCGGCAGCTTCGAGGGGCCGCGCATCCACGGTCGTAGCAACCTCAACGCCTACAGCGACGGCATGCGGGTGTTGCGCACCATCGGCCAGGAATGGACGCACTGGCGCGCCACCAAGCACATCCGCAGGGAATCGGCACGCGCCGACGTGCGTGAACTGACCCAGTGACGGCGGTGGACTCGGCCGGGGTCGTCGGTGCGAGTTCGCCCTCGGAGCGCAGCGGGACCGACGGTCCGCGCGAGGGGAAGAGTCTCGAACGCAACAGCCTTGCGCTGACCGTCTCCGCCGCCGTGACCGGCGTGCTCGGCCTCTTCTACTGGGCGGTGCTCGGCCGGGTGTACCCGGCGCGGGAGGTCGGCGCGGCATCGGCGGTGATCACCACCGCGACGATGCTGTCGGCGTTCGGCAACCTCAGCCTCGGCGCGCTGTACGAGCGCTTCCTGCCGCTCGCCGGGAAGCAGGCGAAGAACCTGGTACGCAACGGTTTCGCGGTCGGCGCCTGCGGCGGCCTGATCCTCGGCGCCGGCTTCCTGCTGTGGGGCCCCACCGACGAGATGTTCGAGAACTGGCTGCAGGCGGCGAGCTTCCCGCTCGTCGTCGCCGTGTTCTCCGCCTTCGCGCTGCTCGATCACACGTCGGTCGGCCTGCGCGAGGCGGGTTGGGCCGCAACGAAGAACGTCGCCCACGCCGTGGTCAAACTCGCTGCGGCGCTGGCGCTCGGCTACACCGCCTCGCGTCTGGCGATCGTGTGGACGTGGACCGTCCCGGCGATCGCGGGGGCCGCCGTCCTCGGCGTCGCGGTGGCGCGGCGGCTGCGCCGCCCGGACTTCGCCGACACGGAGTCGATGCTGCCGCACCGTCGGGAGATGGGCTCCTACCTGGCCGGCTCCTACGGCATCTACGTGGTGGGATCGCTGGCACCGCTGATGCTTCCGCTGATCGTCGTCGCCCGGCTCGGCGCCGACGCCAACGCGTACTTCTCGATCTCGTGGTCCCTGGTGACCGCGGTCCTGGTCCTGATGACGATGCTCATGGGCCCCTACGTGGCCGGTGCCGCCGCCGCTCCGGGCGACGTCGTCGCCCTGACCCGCCGGTTCTTCGGAGTGCTCGCCGTCGTCACCCTGGGCGGTGTCGTCCTCTTCGCCGGCATGGCGCCGGTGCTGCTGAGCTTCGTCGGCGAGGACTACGCCGAGACCGGGACACCGCTCCTACGCCTCGCGGCGGTGGCGCTCGTGCCCGCCTTCGTCGGCTTCGCCTACAACGCCGTGGCCCGGGTGCGACGACGCCTGCGCCTGGCGATCACCGTGCAGATCGCCAATGCCGTCCTGATTCTCGGCCTGAGCCTGGCCTTGATCGACGACCACGGACTCACCGCCATGGGGTGGGCGTACATCGCCGCCGAGATGTTGTCCGCGGTGATCCTCGCCGTGCCGCTGGTGCGGGGTGTGCGGGCGCTGCGAGCCGAGGAGCCGGCCGCTCAGCCGTTCTCGGTCAGCTGAGTCGCGTCGGGAAGGGGATCGAATGCACCCTTCTTCTGCATCGCCTCGAGTTCCGGCATCACCGGCTCGTAGACCGCGACCCAGTCCACCTGCACACTGACCCGGTCGGGGCGGAGCGCGTCCGAATCCGAGCACGGCGCCAGACCCCAGTCGGCGCGGCGCTCGCAGGCGCCGGCCTCGGCCTGCATCCCCAGCCACATCGGCTCGTCCGGGACCATCACATCCGAATGCGCCTCGGCCCAGACCTTTCCGTCGAGGAGATAGCGGATGATGCCGGGTCCCCACTCGACGCCGACGGTGTGCCACTGGGAGAAGTCGCCGGTGATCTCGGCGTTGGCCTTGGTGTCCTCACCGTTCTCGCCGGGCCAGTGCAGGAACGCGTCCATCGCGGTGCGGTCGCCGCTGACCGATTCCGAGAAGTCGATCTCCGGTGGCCAGTGTTCGCGCTGCGGCCACAACAGCATGTGGTACGAGATGTCGTCGCTGCGGTCCGCGCGCATCCGGATCTCCCAGCGGCCGTACTGCTGGGTGACCGGATAGTTCGACACCCCACCGCTGACCCACCCGTCGGAGGTGCGCTGCGACTGCAGATCGAGGGTGCCGTCGTGGAGCGACACCATCGACCCGTCCCACCAGCCGAGCGGGTTCCCGCCCGGCTGACCGCTGTAGGTGCTCCACTTCCCACCCAGATCGCACCGGTCGAACTCGTCCGTGAAGATCTGCTTCCAGCCGGGCAGATCGCCGGTGGGGACGGGGATTCCGCCCGCCGTCGGGTCCTGGAAACACACGTCGGCGGTCGCGGCGGCTGCCTGCGTCTGCGACGTCGGTGCCGGGTTGTCCTCACCGGTCGGGATGGTGCAGGACGCACACGCGGCGACGGCGGCCGCGGCCGCCACCGCCCGCAGGGCCCGCGCGCTCACACTGCCATCGCGATCAGCCGGACGAACGTCAGGGCGGCGGCGGCGACCACGCAGATCGCCAGCAGCACGGCGATCACCTGCGCGTGCGGCCGGCGTCCGATCGAGCCGGTGTCGGGAACCTCGCGCTCGCGCAGGACGACACCGACCACGAGCAGGACGGCGGAGAGCAGGAAGAAGGCAACGGTGAGGTTCATGAGTGCTCGAGTTCGACGGCGGGGGTGTCGGTGCGACGCAGGATGGTGACGGACTCGCCTTCCATCATCGGTACGTAACGTCCACTGGCGAGGACCCGGTCCAACTGCTCGGCCAGGTACTCCGGGGACATCCCGTACTGCAGCTGCATCATTCCGGTGCCCTGGGCGGTGACGTACAGGTAGGACGGATCACGGTCGAGGGCGCAGGCCGCCAGGTCGTTCAGACACGGGAAGCTGTCCACGAACATGAACTTCGGCCCGTGGGGATCGAGACTGCGCCGGACACCGTTGCTGTGCGGTGCGTACGACCACGACATCACCGTCGAACCCGGCGGCATCGCCTCGACGAAATCGGCGGTGACGGTGACCTGTTCCCTCGTGGACGCCTCGAACGCCGTGTTCAGTCCGCGGTTGGTGGTCAACAGCGCACCCAGCGCCACGAGTGCCAGGGTGGACGCGACCGCGGGTACCCACCGAGTAGGTCGGGCGCCGGCACGCCGGGTGTACACCACCCGCAGCCGTCGTCCCGCCCGGGACAGCGCGATCGCGGCGAACGGGGCGAGCACGGGCGAGGCGAGCACGAAGCAGCGGATGATCATCTCGCCGCCGTAGCTCTGGAGCAGGACGAGTGTGAACGGCGCCGCGCACGCCGCGCCGGCGACCAGCCACACCTTGCGGCGGCGGGACATCAGCCACCCGGCGAACGCGACGAGGGCGAACAGGCCCGACGCACCGATCCGGAGGTACTGCATCTGCTGATAGGTCGGGTCGCCCGAGAGGCGCTGGCTGACACCACGGTTCACCGAATTGCTCACCTGGCCGACATCGCCGAAGATCGAGTGCAGGTGGCCGATCCAGTAGTCGGTGGCGCCGTAACTGAACCAGGCGGCGAAGACGAGTCCGGCGGCCAGCCACAGCGTCCGGTACCGGGTCGCGCCGAACAGCGAGAAGAACGCCAGTGCGATGATCGCCAGGATCGGAGTGATCTGGTGGGTGACGGTGTCCGCCACGATCAGCAGCAGCAGGACCGCGCCGATCGCCAGGGTCCGCATCCTGCCGAATCCCGGAACCAGTCCGGGGGTTCGCCGCGGTGCGGAGATCAGGAAACGGCCGATTCCCGGACCGATCTCGGGAAGTGGCGCGCGGCGCAGTTGCCAGAGCAGCGTCGCGATCATCGTGGCGTAGAAGACCATTGCCACGGCCTGCGGGGCGAAGTAGTCCTGCTGGTACCAGTTGAACAGCTGGTAGAGCACGACCGCCAGCCAGGCCAACCGCGCGCGTCCGGTGATCGCGACGGCGATCGCGTAGAGCGGGAACGCGAGCAGCGCGTTCATGTAGAGCGGCGCCCACTCCAGCAGCGCCGACGCATCGGGGAGATCGGCGACCGTCACCAGGTGGGCGCCCGCGGTGAAGAAGCCCGCCCAGCTGAATCGTGCGTCGATGCCGTTCGGCAGGTCTTCGCCCGCGACGAGGGTGTCGATGAAGCCGCGGTGCACGAACGCGGTCGGCACCGACGTCACGCCGCTGGCCACGGAGACCAGCATCGTGGTGTAGGCGATCAGGACCAGCGACCCGGCCGCCATCACGATGTGGTCGATGCGGCGCCGCGTCAGCGTGAACACGAGTGCGCCGCACAGTGTCGTGAGACCGATCCAGTACACCGGGCCGATCAGGGGGACGATGCCGTAGTGGCCGGCGGACAGGAAGTCGAGCCGGGACGCCGCGAGCGCGAACAGCAGGACCGCCACCGCGAGCGCGGCGAGGCTCGCCGCCCGGGTGCGTCCCCCGGCACGCAGGTACTGCAATTCCCCTCGCGGGAGGGTGTATTCGGTCGGGAGGGTGCGGGCGGCCACCACACACGCCGCGAGCGATCCCGCGGCGAGGACCGTCTGCACGGTGAGGGGGCTCCACCAGTTCGCGACCATCGTGAACTGGGCCGCGAGGATGGTCGTCGCGAGCGACACCGACACCGTCAGCGCGCCGGAGAGCGCCCGGCCGGGGATGCGCAGCGCGACGACGACCGGCAGGCCGGGCACCAGCAGCAGTCCGGCGATCACCACGAGCAGGCGGACGATCTCGGGAACGACATCCGAATGGGACGTCACGACAAGAAGGTTCAGCAGCAGCATCGCCACGCACACCGCGGACCCGAGTGTCAGAGCCGAGCGGGGATTCCAGCCGAACCGGACCACCGGTGTGGGTGCCCGGTGGGACGCCGGGGTCGGCCGAGGGGCCGACACCACGGAGGAACCCGTCATCGATTCGCCCCGGTGCGGCGACCGGCCAGGTGACTGCGCACGAACAGGATCGGGCCGGTCACGTATCCCCACGCCTCGAGCGCGCGCAGCTGCAGCGGCCAGTCCGACGGGAAGTCGACGTTCTTGGCCGAATTCGGCGAGAACAGCATGTGCAGGCCGCGCGGGAAGCGGGCGAGGATCGGAATTGCGTGGCCGGACAGCACGAACTTCGCCAACGACGCCGCCATCCCGGTGCCGTATCCGTAGGACTGCTCACGCAGGTCTGCCATGTTGTCGCGGTGGTAGTGCCGGACGACGGCGTCCGGGTTGTAGGCGATCGACCATCCGCGCAGCAGGGTGGCCCGGAACGAGTCGAGGTCCTCGCCGCCGCGGGTGGGTGTGCCGGTACCGAGGCGCTCGTCGAAACCGCCGATCGACTCGAGGGCGCTGGATCGGAACGCCATGTTGTTCCCCGATCCGCACTCGCCCGCGGTGTACGGGAAGAACGGTCCGCGGGCGCCGAAGTCGCCCAGTTCCGGGCTCGACTCGTGGGGGCGCATCGCCCACACCGTCGCGGTCGGGCCCTTGTCGAAGACCTTCGCCTCCTCGAACCACTCCTGCTCGCGGGTGGTCGCGTCAGTGCCGAGCACCCGGCCCGTGACGAGGCCGATCGCACCGACGGGGTCGGCGCGGAAGGTGCGGACGATGCCGGACACCCAGTCCCGATCGGGCAGCGCGTCGTCGTCGGTGAAGGCCACGATGCGACCGGCGGCGGACTGGTGGCCGATGTTGCGGGCCGCGGACACGCCCGGGACCGGCTGGTCGATGACCCGCAACCGGGGGTCCTCGATGCCGGCGACCATCTGCCGGACGCCTCCGCGGTGCGGCCGGTTGTCGACGACGATCAGTTCGATGTTCGGATGGTCCTGGGCCAGTACGGCATTCGCGGTGGCGATCAGCGAGTCGCGGCCGACGGTGGGAACCACGACGGTGACGAGTTCGTCCTCGCGGACCGCGGCCTCGTGCGCGGCGAGGGGAGTGGTCGCGGGCGCCTCGGGGCTGGTGCGCCGGGTGAGTCGGAGGCGGGCCGCGCCGGCCGCCGTGGACGTGGCGGTGAGCACGAGACCGAACACGAGCACGAGGATGCGACCGAGCGCGGCGAGGCCGCCTCCGGTCACGGACTGCCGGAGATACCGCAGGACACCGCTGCTCAGCGTCCGGACGACGAAGCTGCGCTCGGCGGACAGGCCGGCGTCCGCGCCAACCATGTCGGACAGCACGGCCTTCGAGCGGCCCTCGTGCCGGCAGCGGCTGGAGAAGTAACGCAGGGTCGCGCGGCTGTCCGGGACCACGTGGTCGACGGCGAATGCGGTCGTCCGCACGATGCGCGAGGATGGGAACCGTCGGCGCAGTTCGATGCCCATCAGGGTCTCCTCGCAGCCGGCGGGAACCGTCCCGACCCGGCCGAGGCGGTCGGAGAACCCGCCGATCTTCACGAGTTCGGCGCGGCGCACCGCCATCGCGGCCCCGATCGGGTTGCGGATCTCGGCTCCGTCCGCGGCCAGGCCGCGGTAGTCGCAGCCGACGACCCAGCCGAACTCGTCGGGGAACCACGTCGGTGCGCTGCCGGACTCCCAGGCGGCGTGTACCGCACCGCCGACGGCGACCACGGTGGGGTCCGTGAACGCGCAGCGGGCGGCGTCGAGCGCGCCGGGGCGCAGGGCGGCGTCGTCGTCGAGGAACGCGACGATCTCGGCGGTCGCGATCCCGACGCCCGTGTTGCGGGCGCCGGAGAGGCCGCGGCTGTGGGTGTTGGCCTCGATGGTGACACCGCTCGGATACCGGTCGCGGAGCGCGGCCAGCAGGTCGGGGTTGTGGTCGACGACCACGATCAGTTCGTCGTCGGCGCGCAGTTGTCCACGCGCCGCCTCGATCCCGGTGACGAGCAGGTCGAGGCGTTCGGCGGTGTAGCAGCTGATCAGGACGGCGATCCGGGGGACGGCGGTCCCGGGGTTCGGGCGAGTGGTCGAGGCCAAGGCGAAACTCCGGGTCGGCTGGGGCGGCGTCCCTTCCCTTTAGGAAAGGCTTGCCTACCTTACTGGGTGGTGGTCGGGTACGGAAAATCGGGTCAGGGGAGTAGACCGAGCGGGTCGGAGGCCGCCCGGTCGAGACCGTCCTGGATCGCCGCGCGGTCGAACGTGTTGCCGTGGAACGACGCGGTCGTGGTCACGGCGCCGCCCACGATCGCCCAGGTGAGGGTGATGCCGTTCGGCCCCGTCGGATCGTTGTGGGCGACATAGAAGGGGTCGGCGGTACCCAGCCACGGGATGGTCCCGTGCCGGGGAACGGCCCCGATGCTCGAGAACAGCAGCCGGGCACGGGGTTCGCGGGACCGGGCAGTCGGATGCGTCCCGTCCGAGCCCGCGCGCAACCCGAGACGGGTGCGAGTCGCGTTGAGCGCCAGGTTCGCCACCGGACGCCCCGACGACATCGCGTCCGCGGTGGCCCGGTGGATCGTGGCCGGGGTCGGGGCGTCGCCCAGGTCGAACTCCAGCCCCGACACGAAATTGCCCAGGGGGACGCGACCTTTCGGCAGGTAGCGGCGGGCGTCGAGGGTGACGGTGGCGGTCGGGTCGATCGGAACACCCGCAGCGGTGAGGCTGCGGTGCAGCACCGACGCGAACACCGCGAACATCGAGGTGCCCGGGTCCCGCTCGTCGCGCCAGACCCGCAGGCCCGCCACCGTCGAGGTCGGCATCGTCGAGACGGAGGCCGCCCGGGCCGGGGCCCAGGGGATCTCGGGTACCGACGCGGGCGACGCGGCAGCGCGGCGCAGCGAACTGCGCAGGGCCCAGGCACGGCGGGGGTCGCTGCCGTAGGTGCGCGCCACCGCGGTCCCGATCCCGTTGCCCCGCCTGCGGGAGGGCTGCCACACCGCCGTGTCGGACGGGTCGATCGTGCCGAGGATGACACCGTGCATCGTCAGCGCGAGCGCGACCTCGCCGAGGCCGTGATTGTGGTCGGTGCGCACGTAGTCGCCGGCGAGCACGACGCTGGTCGGACGCCGGTCCGCCGGGAGATCCGTGTCGGTGGGAAGGTCGTAGAGGTCCAGCGGGGACGCCGGGGGATCGATCCGCGTCACGGTCGGGCGGTGGGCGTCCGCGTCGAATTCCCACCGGTTGCTGCGGGTGGACGGGCGCAGTCCGAGCCGGGCGTGCGGACCGGCGGCGGCCATCACCCGGAGCCGGTCGGCGATGACGTGGTCGTCCGGGAGGCGGACCGGCCCGATGATCGAGGTGATCCGGGTCCGGCTGTGCATCACGTCCAGATGGCTGACCCGGACGGTGGAGCGGTCGGCGGACATTCAGACGGCAACCGGCTCGCTCGCGTCGGTGTCACGGAAGTAGGCGACCGTGCGGTCGATCCCCTCCTCGAGTGTCACCGACGGACGCCAGTCGAGGACGCGGTGGGCGAGGCCGGCGTCGAGGGCGGAGCGTCGCACGTCGCCGGGCCGTTCCGGTTTCCACACCGGCGCGGTGGTCGCTCCCGTGGCCGCGGACACGAGGCGGTTCAGCTCCACATCGCTCGTCTCCACACCGGTTCCGATGTTGAAGCGCAGTCCCGAACCCCGGTCGCCGGCGGCGGCGACGAAGGCGGAGACGACGTCCTCGACGAACACGTAGTCGCGGGTGTTGCCGCCGTCGCCGAAGAGGCTGGTGGGCCGGCCGGCGAGCATCTCGCGCGCGAAGATCGCGACCACGCCTGCCTCGCCGTGCGGGTCCTGACGCGGGCCGTACACGTTGGCCGGTGCGATGTGCGAGCAGTCGAGGCCGTGCAACCTGCGGAAGCTGTCGAGGTAGAGCTCGCCGCTGACCTTGCTGCAGGCGTACGGCGACATCGGTCGCACCGGGGCCTGCTCGCTCACGGGCAGGTCGTCGGTCACTCCGTAGATCGAGCCGCCGGACGAGGTGAAGACGATCTTTCGAGCCCCGGCGTCCCGGGCGGCGGTCGCCACCCGGATGGTGCCGACGATGTTGGTCTCGGCGTCGAAGACGGGGTCCGCCACCGAGTTCCGGACGTCGATCTGCGCGGCGAGATGGAAGACGACCTCGGGCCGGAAGCGGGCGAGCGTCGGTGCGAGATCCGCGCTGCGGATGTCGAGCGTCTCGAGATCGACGGCGTCGGTGGCGAGCGCGTCGGCGATGTTGGCCTCGCGGCCGCGGCTGAGGTCGTCGAGGACCAGGACCCGGTGTCCGTCACCGCGCAGCCGGTCCACGAGTGTGGATCCGATGAACCCGGCCCCACCGGTAACCACTACGCGCATCAGGTATGCCTTCCCTTACTTACTCGGTCGAGCGAGTCTAACCAGGAGTCGCCGCCGGAGGGCCGTGCAGGTGTCCGACGCCGGCTCTTTCGGAGCCGGATGAAGGCCGCGTAGGTGTACTCGATTCGTTATCCAACTCTGCGGAAACGAAATATTCGGGTGATAGCTTCCATTTGCTGCAGATATTGGTGAACCGCGTGTGAAACCTCTCGTCACCCCTCAGGCGAATGGAAAATCCATGGTCCACGATCGCGTGCACAATTCTCGGCGCGGATACCGGTCCCGTTTATCGGTACTCGCCCGCCCCTTCTCGGGTACGAGAGCGAAATCATGCGCCCTCGCCGCGAGCGTGCTCGTCGCCGCCGCAGCGGGTGGAATTGTCGCGCTGCCGTCCGCGGCGGTCGCCGCCACCCCGGGCACCGTGCGAACGTCCGGCGGACTGTGCCTCGACAACAAATGGGGCGTCACCACGAACGGCAATGCCGTGCAGGTGTACCAGTGCAACCAGTCACCCGCACAGAGCTGGACCATCGAGGCCGACGCCACGGTCAGGGTGCAGGGCCGGTGCCTGACACCCCAGAACAACCGTTCCGGGGCCGCACTCGTGGTCGACGGGTGCACCGGTGCCGCGAACCAGCGGTGGACACCGCGCGCCGACGGTTCCGTTGTCTCGCAAGCGAACGGGATGTGCGCGGAGAACCGCGACGGACGCGAGGTGAACGAGAATCCGGTGGTCGTGCGCGCGTGCAGTGGCGCCGCGGCGCAGCGTTGGGTGTACTCCGGTGTGCCCGCGACGACCCCGACCACGACCGCCGTGCCCCCCACGACCACGACCGCGACGGTTCCGCCCGTGCCGACGACCACCGTCGCGGCCCCGGTGTCACCCTCCGGCATCGCCGCGCCGCGCGGCAACCTGCCGGGCTGGCGGCAGATCTTCGTCGACGACTTCACGAAGGCCGCGGCGGTCGGAACGTGGGCGAATGCGTGCGACCCGGACAAGATCGTGTACACGGGCGCCGAGGGTCGGAAATGGCGCACCTATCCGAGTTGTTATCTCGACACCTATCAGAAACGGCCGTACCGACCGGACCAGGTGTTGAGTGTCGCCAATGGCGTCCTGAATTTCCATCTGCACCCGGTGGACGGCCTTCCCGCCGGCGCAAATCCTTCTCCGCTGATCGACGGAAACAGTCAGTACCAGACATTCGGCCGGTATTCGGCGCGATTCAAGGTCGACAGCCCCGACCTGAGTGAGTACTACGTGGCCTGGTTGCTCTGGCCGCAGTCGGAGCGTTGGCCGCAGGACGGCGAATTCGACTTCCCCGAAGGCGGCCTCGCGGGGACGGCCGGTGGCTTCCATCACTACTCGGGTGCCGGGTCGTGCGTCGGTGGCTGCCAGGAGCTGGCCACCGACATCGGTGCCCGGTTCACCGACTGGCACACCTACACGATCGAGTGGTCGCCGGGCCGGATCCGCTACCTGCTCGACGACCGGGTGGTCCTCGACAGCACCGCGTGGGTGCCGTCCACGCCGATGCGGTGGCAGTTGCAGACCGAGACCAACGGCAACGGCTCACACAGTGGGAACCTGCTGGTCGACTGGGTGTCGGTGTGGGCGCGCGACACGACGGTGTGACGGACGTCGTGACGTAGGGACACAATTCGGGGACGGGGGTCAGTAAGGTGACCCTCGGTCGACGTCCCCGTACCCCCTGGAGAATCAGATGTCCCTGTCCTCGCGACAGTTCCGTCGGCGCGGCGGTGCCGCGGTGGCCGCCGCCACCGCGGTGCTGCTCGGCGTCCTCAACGCCCCGGCCGCCCAGGCCCAGTTGGCGCTCCCGTTCGGCAGCTCCGGCGGACCGTTCATCGGCGTGACCGGCACCCAGCCTGCGCCGCGTGACGCGCTGCCCGGCTGGCGGGAGATCTTCGTCGACGACTTCACGACGGACGCACCACTCGGCAGCTTCGCCAACGAGGACTGCAACAACCCCGGCAAGGTCGTCTACACCGGCACCGAGAACACCAAGTGGGTCACCTACCCCGAGTGCTACGTCGACACCTACCTCAAGAACCCCTACCGCGCCGACGAGGTCGTCAGCGTCCACGACGGCGTCATGGACTACTGGCTCCACGACGTCGACGGGCGTCGCGCCGGCGCCAACATGTCCCCGGTCGTCACCGGTGACAGCCAGGCGCAGACCTACGGCCGCTACTCGATGCGCATCAAGGTCGCGCAGCCCGGCGTCACCGGCTACCGGCTCGCGTCGCTGCTGTGGCCGCAGTCCGAGGTCTGGCCCGACGAGGGTGAGATCAACTTCCCCGAGGGTCCGCTCGTCGGCCCGATCTACGGCTTCCAGCACCACGCGGTCGCGGGCGCGGACCAGAACTCCCAGTCGCTCTCCCAGGTCGACCAGTCCGACTACGCGGACTGGCGCGTCGTGACGATCGAGTGGACGCCGACCGCCGTCCGCCTGATCCTCGACGGCAAGGTCCTGCTCGACGAGGACTACGGCATCCCGTACACCCCGATGCGCTGGCAGCTGCAGCTCGAGTCGAGCTTGTACCCGGCGATCGGCGGCGGCAACTTCCTCGTCGACTGGGTGACCGTGCATGCTTGGGACGGCGCGCAGTAGCAGTCGTCCGTGGCGCGCGTCGGCCCCGGGAGGTTCGCCTCCCGGGGCCGACCCGCGTTCGGGCTACTGCTGCCCGTCCACCCGCGTCATGGCGAGCACGTCGAGCCTGCGATCGAGTTCCTCCTCGGACAGGCCGTCGCCGATCAGTCCGCGGTCGACGACCGTCTGTCGAATCGTCTTGTGTTCCTTCAGTGCTTCCTTCGCGACCGCGGCGGCCTCCTCGTAGCCGATGGCCGAGTTCAGGGGCGTCACGATCGACGGTGACGACTCGGCCAGGGTGCGCAGGCGGTCGGTGTTCGCGACCAGGCCCTTGATGCACCGGTCGGCGAACAGCCGGGACACGTTGGCCAGCAACCGGATCGATTCGAGTACGTTGCGTGCCATCACCGGGATGTAGACGTTGAGCTCGAAGGCGCCCGCCGCGCCGCCCCACGCCACCGTCGCGTCGTTGCCGACGACCTGCGCCGCGACCTGGGTGACCGCCTCGGGCAGAACCGGATTGACCTTTCCGGGCATGATCGAGCTGCCCGGTTGCAGGTCGGGAAGGTGCAACTCGCCGAGCCCGGTGAGCGGTCCCGATCCCATCCATCGAATGTCGTTCGCGATCTTCGTCAGTGACACCGCGATCGTCCGCAGCGCGCCCGACACCTCGACGAGTCCGTCCCGCGCGGCCTGCGCCTCGAAGTGGTTGCGGGCCGGGGACAGTGCGTCGATGCCCGTCGATTCGACAAGTTGCGCAACGACTTTCGGGCCGAACCCGGCGGGCGCGTTGAGTCCCGTTCCGACGGCGGTGCCGCCGATCGGCAGCTCGCCGAGCCGGGGGAGCGTCGCGACGATCCGTTCGATTCCGGATTCCACCTGACGCGCGTAGCCGCCGAACTCCTGCCCGAGGGTCACGGGAACGGCATCCATCAGGTGCGTGCGCCCGGACTTGACCACCGTCTGCCACTCGGACGCCTTGTCTCCCAAGGCGAGTCGCAGGTGGTCCAGTGCCGGGATCAGGTCCTTGACCGTGGCCTCGGTGGCCGCGACGTGGGTCGCGGTGGGGAAGGTGTCGTTCGACGACTGCGACATGTTGACGTGGTCGTTGGGATGGACCGTCACCCCGTTCGCCTGCGCGATGGAGGCGATCACCTCGTTGGCGTTCATGTTCGAACTGGTACCCGAGCCGGTCTGGAACACGTCGATCGGGAACTGGTCGTCGTGCCGGCCGTCGGCGATCTCGGTGGCAGCGGCGATGATTGCGTCGGCCCTGTCGTCGTCGAGCAGACCGAGATCCTTGTTGACCTGCGCGCACGCCGCCTTGAGCAGCCCGAGCGCCCGGATCTGTGCCCGTTCCAGGCCCCGGCCGGAGATGGGGAAGTTCTCGACGGCGCGCTGGGTCTGTGCACGCCACAGGGCGTCGACCGGAACCCGGACCTCGCCCATGGTGTCGTGCTCGATGCGGAACTGCGATGCGCTGTTCTCAGTCATGAGCCTCAGCTTGCCACCGAAGCGGCCACGCTGCCTGTGCGCGCCTGCAGGTAGCGGGGCCACCAGAAGCGCGCACAGGCACGAAGTGCCTCAGGGCAGCGGCGGCTGCGCCCCGTCGACACCGTCGAAGTTGATCGACGAGAACTCGTGCAGCTTCTCGAGACGGTGGTAGGCCTCGATCATGCGGACGGTGCCCGACTTGCTGCGCATCACGATCGACTGCGTGGTCGCACCGCCGCCGTAGTACCGCACGCCCTTGAGCAGGTCGCCGTCGGTGACGCCGGTGGCGCAGAAGAAGATGTTGTCGCCGGTGACCAGTTCGTCGGTCCGCAGGACACGGTCCAGGTCGTGGCCCGCGTCGAGGGCCTTCTGCCGCTCGGCGTCGTCCTTGGGGGCCAGCTTGCCCTGCAGCGCGCCGCCCATGCAGCGCAGTGCCGCCGCGGCGATGATGCCCTCCGGCGTGCCGCCGATGCCGAGCAGCATGTCGACACCGGACTCGGGGCGCGCGGTCGCGATGGCACCCGCGACGTCGCCGTCGGAGATCAGCCTGATGCGGGCGCCGGTGTCCCGGATCTCGCGGATGATGTCGGCGTGGCGCGGGCGGTCGAGGATCGTGACGGTCGTGTCCGACACCGAACGGTTCTTGGCCTTCGCGACGCGGCGGATGTTCTCCGCGACACCGGCGGACAGGTCGATCACGTCGGCGGCCTCCGGGCCGACGGCGATCTTGTCCATGTAGAACACCGCCGACGGGTCGAACATCGCGCCGCGCTCGGCGACCGCGAGAACCGCGATCGACCCGGGTGCGCCCTTGCTCATCAGGGTGGTGCCGTCGATGGGGTCGACCGCGACGTCGCACAACGGGCCGTCGCCGTTGCCGACCTCCTCGCCGTTGTAGAGCATCGGGGCCTCGTCCTTCTCGCCCTCACCGATGACGACGACGCCCTGCATCGAGACCGAGCTGACCATGTGCCGCATCGCGTCGACGGCGGCACCGTCGCCGCCCTCCTTGTCGCCGCGTCCGACCCAGCGACCGGCGGCCATCGCGGCAGCCTCGGTGACCCGCACCAACTCGAGGGCGAGGTTGCGGTCCGGTGCCTCGCGGTGACTCGTGCTGGCCGTCATGGGCGTGCCTCCTCGCTGGCGGCGCGTTCGGGGCCGCCGTGGATGTGTCGGTGGGGGCGAAACGAATCTCGCGAGGTGATTCTCTCATTCCTGCACGCCCGGAAGCGCACGGCGGGTACCGAGTGCCGACACCCCGGGCGGAGCTGGGATACTTGACAACGTGGCCGGCAGCAAACCTCGTTATCTCCAGAACAATCGCGACATCATCTGGTCGCTGATCCCGCTCGTCCTGTTCATGGTCGTCATCGCCGGAATCGCGAGGTCCTGCTCGTTCAGCCCGGGCGGTCCGACCGCCGGGCCGGTCCCGCAGTTCGACACGAACTCCGCGTTGGAGTTCGACGCGGCGGAACTGGACTTCCCGATCCGCAACCCCACCGTCCCCGACACCTGGCAGCCGAATTCGGGTAGCCGTGGCACCGCGACCGGTGCCGGCGGCGGGGATGTGAGCACCGTCGGCTACATCACCGACGCCGGACGCTACGTGCAGCTGAGCCAGTCGTCCGCGACCGAAGAGGCGCTGGTCCCGTGGGTGGCGGGCGACCCGCGGGCCTCCACCGGCGCCGAGCAGTTCGCCGGCAACTCCTGGGTTCAGTACCCCGAGGAGGGCAGCGAACCGATCTGGGTCACCGACCTCGGCGACGTGCGCGTGCTCATCACCGGCAGCGGGTCCACCGAGGAATTCGGCCAGCTCGCCGAGGCGGTCGGACAGGCCCGGCCGCTGTCCTGACCCTAGTCCTCGTCGCCGCGCGCGAGGGCCTTCTCGACCCGCGCCCGCGCGCCCGCGAGGTGCTCCTCGCACCGCTTGGCCAGTGCCTCGCCGCGTTCCCACAGCGCCAGCGAGTGATCGAGGTCGAGACCGCCCTGTTCGAGCAGCTTGACCACCTCGGCCAGCTGGTCGCGGGCGGCCTCGTAGCCGAGCTCGGACACCGGTTCGTTCACTTCTGCTCTCCTGACTTGTCCCTGCCCATGACCGCCGCGACCACGGCACCGTCCGCTACCCGGACCCGCAGCTGGGTGCCCGGCGGGGCGTCCTCCACCGACCGCAGCACCTCCGGATCCGACCCCGGCACCACGCGCTGCACGACCGCGTAGCCGCGGGCGAGGGTGGCCGCGGGCCCGAGCGTCGTCAGTCGGGCGGCCAGGTGCTCGAGCACCGTCGACTGGCCGTCGACCAGCCGCCGGACGTCCCGTCGTGCCGTCTCGCGCAGCCGTTCGACCTCCTCCGCGCGCCGCTCCACCGCGGCGAGCGGATCGGCGAGCACCGGCCGACTGCGCAGATCCGCGAGGGACCGCGCTTCCCGTGCCACCCAGTTCCGCAGTGCCGCCGCGGCGCGGTCCCGGAACTCCGCGACCAGGGCCTGCTCGGCGACGGCGTCGGGAACCACGCGCTTGGCCGCGTCGGTCGGTGTCGCCGCGCGCACGTCCGCGACCAGATCCGACAGCGGGGTGTCCGGTTCGTGTCCGATCGCGCTGATCACCGGTGTCGTGCAGGCGACGATCGCGCGGCACAGCGTCTCGTCGGAGAACGGCAGCAGATCCTCCACGCTGCCTCCGCCGCGGGCGAGGATGATCACCTCGACGTCCGGGTCGGCGTCGAGGGCGGCGAGGGCTTCGACGATCTGTGCGGTCGCGGTCGGGCCCTGGACGGCGGTGTTGCGGATCGCGAAGCGCACCGCCGGCCAGCGTGCACCCGCGACGCTGAGGACGTCCCGTTCGGCGGCGCTGGCGCGGCCGGTGATCAGCCCGATGGTGCGGGGCAGGAACGGCAGCGGACGCTTGAGCCGAGGGTCGAACAGGCCTTCCGCGGCCAGCAGCCCCCGCAGTCGCTCGATCCGCGCGAGCAGCTCACCGATCCCGACCGGACGGATCTCGGTGACCCGCAGCGAGACGGTGCCGCGGCCGGTGTAGAACGACAGCTTCCCGAACATCACGACCCGACTGCCCTCGGTCAGCGGAACGGGGCTGTCCCGGATCAGGTTCGGCGAACACGTCACCGACAGCGACATGTCGGCCGACGGGTCCCGCAGGACGAGGAACGCGGTCCGGGTGCCGGGGCGGACGTTGATCTGCGTGATCTGTCCCTCGACCCAGATGCTGCCGAGCCGGTCGATCCACGCCGCGACCTTCGTCGACACCGAGCGGACGGGCCACGGGTTCTCGGCCGAGTTCGAGGTCTGCGCGGAGGGGCGGGTGCTCGGTGGGGTGGGGTTGGCCGCGGTCACTTGGCGGTGGCGGAGGTGATCCGGTTGCCGAGCATCGTCTGGAACGGAGCCCGCGCCCGGGTGCGGTTCTCGTAGTCGAGGAGCGCGGTCAACTCGTCGACGGACAGCGTGCGCAGGCGTGCACGCAGCTGCGCCAGGGTGAGGTTGTCGTAGTCGAGGTACTCGGCGATCTCCGGGCGGGGGCCGGTGGGCGCGCCAACATCGTCGGCCCCGTCCTCGCCGTCCTCGCCGGCGGGGGCCATCGAGTACAGGGCGAAGCGGCCCTGGTTGGCGGGCGCGGACTCGGCGGTGCGGTCGTCCGGGGCGTTCCCGTTGCGGGGCGCCGGTGCGGGGGCGACGTCGTCGTCGAAGGTGGCCCAGGCGGGCTGCTCCTGCGTCTGGGGGAAGAACACCGCCAGCGCCTCGTCGCCCTTGATGGCGAGCGCCGTCACCGTCTGCTGGACGTGCATGCCCGTCTGCAGCACCTGGCTGACCGCCGTCATCGGCAGCGCGGCGGCCGTCGCGGGCAGCTTCTGCACCTCTTCTACGAGGGTGACTGCGATACCGGCGGCCACGCGGGCAGCGAATGGGGGACGGAACATGGTCCTAGAGTGCACTACGAGGGCGTCATTTGGTAGCCGAGACGCGTCGGGCCCGCGGCGACCGTCGCGCCGGGGCGGGGCCACGGACCCCGTACCCTGGAGACATGTCTTCTGCTGTCCCCCTGAACCTCGGTATCACCGGCTCGGGCGCCGCCGACGCGGCGACCGGAAAGCGGGTCCTGCTCGCGGAACCCCGCGGGTACTGCGCCGGGGTGGATCGTGCGGTCGAGACGGTCGAGCGGGCGCTCGAGAAGCACGGCGCCCCGATCTACGTCCGCAAGGAGATCGTCCACAACCGGCACGTCGTGGACACCCTGTCCGAGCGTGGCGTCGTCTTCGTCGACGAGACGGACGAGGTTCCGGAGAGTTCGGTGCTGGTGTTCTCCGCGCACGGTGTCTCGCCCGCGGTGCACGAGGCGGCGGCGGCCCGCGACCTGCACACCATCGACGCCACGTGCCCGCTGGTGACGAAGGTGCACCAGGAGGCCAAGCGGTTTGCTCGCGACGACTTCGACATCCTGCTGATCGGTCACGAGGGTCACGAGGAGGTCGAGGGCACGGCGGGTGAGGCCCCCGATCACGTGCAACTGGTCGACGGGCCCGACTCGGTCGACGCGGTGACCGTGCGCGACGAGAACAAGGTGATCTGGCTGTCGCAGACGACGTTGAGCGTCGACGAGACGATGGCCACGGTGGCCCGGCTCCGCGAGAAGTTCCCGAAGCTGCAGGATCCGCCGAGCGACGACATCTGCTACGCCACCCAGAACCGGCAGGTGGCGGTCAAGGCGATGGCGCCGGAGTGCGATCTGGTGATCGTCGTCGGCTCCCGCAACTCGTCGAACTCGGTGCGGCTGGTCGAGGTGGCGCTCGGCGCGGGCGCGAAGGCCGCGCACCTCGTGGACTACGCGCGCGAGATCGATCCCGCGTGGCTCGACGGCGTGCGCACGGTGGGCGTCACCTCGGGTGCGTCGGTGCCGGAAATCCTGGTCAGCGGTGTCCTCGAGCTGCTCGCAGGGCACGGTTTCGGGGACGTGCAGACGGTCACCACCGCAAACGAGACGCTCGTGTTCTCGTTGCCGCGGGAACTGCGCAAGCCGAACCCGGCGGGTGGTCAGCGGTAGCGGTAGGGCGGGTCCTGCGGGACCTCGCCGCGGTCCCGGTAGCGAACCTGCGGGATCGGGTGCATCGGCTGCTCGGCATCCCGATCGGGGTTGTACTGGTGGCGACCTGTGCCCTGGCCGGCCGGGTAGGCGGGGCCGGTGTGACGTGGTGCCGACTGGTAGCGGTACCCCTCGGCGCGGTCCTGGGGGCCGCTGTCGGCACGACGCGGATCCCGCTGCGGATCGGTCTGCCGGGGCCGGTCGTACCGGGGTTCGCGATCGAACTGGTCGGTGCGTTCCGCGGCCGGCTCGGGGTGCGCCGAACGCGTCGGATAGCGGCCGGTCGTGAAGCTGCTCGGAGCGTGCGCCGGCTGAGCGGGATCGACGGTGCGTCGGGTCGCCCGGGTGGGCGGCTGGGACCGGGGCTGCTCGACGTCGTCGGTGCCGGATGCCGACTCGGTCCGCGCTCGTGAGCTCGCACGACGGCCGGTGTCGGACCGTCGGGACGGCCGCGCGATCGCGGCCGACGCCTGCCGTCGGATGTACATCCGGCCCGCACCGAGGGCGACCACGACGAGGGTGGTCACCAGCATCAGCGGGAACCGGTTGACCAGGGGGATCGCGACGTTCAGGAGCAGGTCCCGCAGGCCGCCGCCCGAATCGGCGGACAGGAACTGGTAGGACAGCGGAACCGCGACGACGAGGAGCAGCGGCGGCTGCACCATCGCGGTGAACACGCCGCGGTTGCGGACCGCGAGGACCGCGGCGAGGCAGCCGAGGAAGAAGAAGACGGAGAACGCGGCGGTCAGTTCGCTGCCGCGGACCGCGTCGATCGCGAACCCGACGAACGCGGCGGCGGCGGCGATCGCGACAGCACCCCAGGCCGGCACACCGGGAACGGTGGGAAGCACCGACCGCCGCGAAAGCGGAACCCCGGAGCGAGCACGTTGGGTTGCAGACACGCCTAGACACTAGCGGCTCGGTGCCCGATCCCCTCGTTGACAGCACCGTTCGGTGGGAACGATCCGATGTCGGAGGGGTCGTCTACCGTCTGGGCCATGCGAATCCTGCACACCTCCGACTGGCACATCGGCCGCACGTTCCACGGCGTCGATCTGCTCGCGGATCAGGCGGCGGCCCTGGCCGCGGTGGCCCGGTTGGTGGCGGAGCAGGGCGTGGACGTCGTCGTGGTGCCGGGCGACGTCTACGACCGCGCCGTCCCCAGCGCGGATGCGGTGACGGTGTGCAACAGGGGTTTCGAGGACATCCGGGCTGCGGGTGCGGTCATCGTCGCCACCTCGGGGAACCACGACTCGGCGGCGCGGCTCGGTGCGGGCGCGGCCTTCGCGGCAGCCGGTGGGCTGCACCTGATGACGCGGGTGTCCGAGGTGGCGTCCCCGGTGATCCTGACGGACGAGCACGGTCCGGTCGCGTTCTACGGCATCCCCTACCTCGAACCCGAGACCACCCGCGTCGAGCTGGGCGTGCCCACGGCGCGCACCCACGCCGACATCCTCGACGCCGCGACGGGACGGATCCGCACCGATCTCGGGCAGCGGACGGTCGATGCGCCCGCGCTCCGATCGGTGGTCCTCGCGCACGCCTTCGTCGTCGGCGCCGAGCCGACCGGATCGGAGCGGTCCATCTCGGTCGGTGGTGTCGAGACGGTGTCCGCGTCGGCGTTCGACGGGGTGGACTACGTCGCGCTCGGGCACCTGCACTCGCCGCAGGCGCTGACCGACCGGGTGCGGTACTCGGGGTCACCGCTGCCGTACTCGTTCGGCGAGCGCACGCATCGCAAGGCGGTGTGGATCGTCGACCTCGACGCGACGGGACTGCACCACGTCGAGCGCCACGATCTCCCGGTGGTCCGCGGGCTCAGCCAAGTGACGGGCACGGTCGCGGAACTGCTCGAGGGGGACGCGTACGCCTCCGTCGCCGACGACTACGTCTCGGCGGTCCTGACCGACCCGGTCCGCCCGGTCGACGCGATGCGGATCCTGCGGGACCGGTTCCCGCATCTAGTGCACCTGGAATGGATCCGCCCGGAAGGCGACCCGGAACTGAAGTACCGCGACCGGGTGCGGGGACGCACCGACCTCGAGATCGTCACCAGCTTCGTGACCGACATGCGCGGCGAGCCGACCTCCGGTGAGTTGCGGTGGGTGGAGAAGGCTCTCGGTGCCGCGGCGCGGGAGGTGGACGGCCCCGCGAGGGCCGCCGAGGAGTCCGTCGCGTGAGGCTCCATCACCTCGAGGTCACCGCGTTCGGGCCGTTCGGCGGGACCGTGGAGGTCGACTTCGACGAACTCGGTGCCGACGGGCTGTTCCTGTTGCACGGCCAGACCGGTGCGGGCAAGACGACGGTCCTCGACGCGGTGGCGTTCGCGCTGTACGGGCGGGTGCCCGGGGCGCGGCACGAGGGCAAGCGGCTGCTGTCCGACCACGCGGCGCCCGGCACGCCGCCGAAGGTGGTGCTCGAGACCACGATCGGGGGACGCCGGCTCCGGATCACCCGCAGCCCCGAGTACCAGCGCCCCAAGTTGCGCGGCACCGGCACGACCAGGGAGAACGCCAAGGCGAGCCTCGAGTGGCTCGACGGCGCGGGCCAGAACCTGACTCGCCTCGACGAGATCGGGGACGCGGTGGGTCAGCTGCTCGGGATGAGCGCCGACCAGTTCTTCCAGGTCGTCCTGCTGCCGCAGGGCAGGTTCGCCGAGTTCCTGCAGGCGGACACCGACAAGCGCGGCGACCTCCTCGAGCGGCTGTTCGACACCGGACGCTTCGCCACGGTCGAGGAGTGGTTCGCGGACCGCCGCCGCATCAGCGAGGCGGGCATCGCGACTGTGAAGGCCGCCGTCGAGCGGCTGGCCGCGCAGGTGTCCGCCGCCGCGGGCATCGAGGCCGGCGCGGACGCGGATCCGGTGGCGTGGGCGGACCGACTGGTCGACGACACCCGCGAGGTCGCCGACATCGCGGGACGGGAACTGGCGGTCGCGCAGGACGCGGCCACCCGGACCGAGGCCGCGCTGAACCGGGCCCGCGAGATCCACCAGCTGCAGTCGCGCGCCGCGGCGGCGCGGGCCCGGCTCGCGGAGGTCGAATCGGGGCGCGAGGCCCGGGACGCCCTCGCCGCGGAACTCGACCGCGCGGTGCGCGCGGTCCAGGTGGCGGCGGCCGAGCAGCACGCCGAGCGCGCGACACGCGTCGCCGCCGCCGAAAGCGCCCGCGTCGAGAGCCTTTCCCGGGCGCTCGCCCGTGAACCCGAGGGTGCGGCACTGCTCGAACGGGTGGCCTGGCCCGAGCGGGCCGGTGACGCCGAGATCCTGGCCGCGGCGGCGCGGGCGTGGGTGACGGAGACGGGCCGGCTCGGTGAGCTGCTCACCGCGGACGAGCAGCGGCGGTCCGCGCACGCGGAACTCGAGGGGGTTCGTCGCCGGCGAGCGGACCGTGCCGCCGCCGCTGCCGAGGTGGAATCCCGACGGTCCGCGGTACCCGCCGAGATCGAGCGGTGCGACGCCGAGCTGGCCCGGGTACGGGCGGTCGCGGCGACGGTGCCGATGCTCACCGAGCGGCGCGCCGCCGCGCGGGAACGACTTTCCGCGGCAATCGAACTGGACCGCGCCCGAGCCCAGCGTGCCGCTGCCGAGGACCGGCTCGAGGGGGCTCGGCGAGCCCATCTGGGGGCACGGGAGGTGCTCGTCGACCTGCGGGAGCGGCGGATCGCCGGAATGGCCGCCGAACTGGCCGCCGCGCTCGCCGCCGGCGAGCACTGCCCGGTGTGCGGGGCCACCGAGCATCCCGACCTCGCCCGGCCCGCCGACGGCGCGGTCACGAAGGCCGACGAGGAGGCCGCGCGGTCCGCGGAGCAGCGCCGCAGCCGCGACCTCGAGGTGGCCTCGGCGGCTACGGCCGAACTGGACCGGACGATCCGGGTGCTCGCCGACCGCGCCGGCGACGCCGACCGGGACGCCCTGGCCGTGATCCTCGCATCCGCCGAGGAAGCCGTCGCCGCGGCCGAGGCGACCGCAGCCGCGGAATCCCGTGTGGCGGGGGCGCTGTCGCGACTGCGCGACGAGAGCGAGACGCTCGGTCGGCGCGCCGAGGAACTGGCCGCGGAGGTGGCCGCGCTCGACCAGCGGGTCGCCGACGACACCCGCAGGCTCGGCGAACTGGACGAGACGATCGCGCGGGCGATCGGTGCGGAGACGGACCTGCGGTCGCGGCGTGACCGGCTCGGGGCCCTCGCCGCCGCCGCCGACGGTCTGCGTGACCAGCGCGCGTCGGCGTCGCGGGCGGCGGCTGCGGCGGCGGAGTCCGCGGCGAGCGCGCAGGAGGCTTCTCGCGCAGCGGGTTTCGACGACATCGAGCGGGCGCGCGCCGCGGTGCGCACCCAGCAGCGCATCGACGAGATCGGTGGCGTGCTCACCGCCGCCCGCGAGGAGAAGGTGCGCGCGGACGCCGTCCTCGACGACCCGGCGGTGGTGGAGGCGCTGACGCTCGCACCCGCCGACGTGCCCGCGGCCGAGGCTGCCCACGCGGCCGCGGTGCAGGTGCGCGATGCCGCACTGACCGCCGCGAAGGTGGCCGACGAGTGTGCCGCCAAGGTCGAGCACTACGCGCAGGCCCTCGCCGCGAAGGTGGGCGAACTCGGTCCGGCGCTGCGCCGGCACGAGGAGCTCGCGGTGCTGGCCGATGTGATTGCCGGTCGTGGGCAGAACGCGCGGAAGATGTCGCTGCGTTCGTACGTCCTGGCGGCCCGGCTCGAGGAGGTCGCGTTGTCGGCGTCGGTGCGACTTCGTCGCATGTCCGGGGGGCGTTACGAATTCGTCCACGAGGACGGCGCCGGTCCGCGCGGCAAACGCGGCGGTCTCGGCCTCGACATCCGCGACGACTTCACCGGTGTGGTGCGGCCCGCGAAGACGCTGTCCGGCGGCGAGTCCTTCCTCGCGTCCCTGTCGTTGGCGCTGGGACTGGCGGACGTGGTGGCCGCCGAGTCCGGGGGAGTCGTCCTCGACACCATGTTCATCGACGAGGGTTTCGGCACCCTCGACGCCGAGACCCTCGAATCGGTGATGGGTGTGCTCGACGAGCTGCGCGAGGGCGGACGGGTCGTCGGCATCGTCAGTCACGTCGACGAGATGCGGCAGCGGATCCCGAGCCGGCTGCACGTGCTGCGCGGCCGGACCGGGTCCACCCTGCGGGCGGTGGCGGGTTAGCCGGCGGCGTCGGCAGGCGGCGTCTCGCCCGGAGGTTCGGTGACGTCGACTGCCGTGGCGTCGACCGACTCGGGGGCTTCCTGCTCGTCGAGTTTGCGGTCCACCTGTTCGCCGACGTAGCGGATCACGACGGCGACGCAGGCGGCGACGGGGACGGCGAGGAACGCGCCGACGATGCCGAACAGCGAGCTACCGCCGGTGACGGCGAGAAGCACGATCACGGCGTGCAGGTTCATGCTGCGGCTCTGCAACACCGGCTGCAGCACGTTGCCCTCGAGTTGCTGTACGGCGAGGACGATGATGAGGATGATCAGGGCGGTGGTCCAGCCCTTCGCGACCAGAGCCACCAGCACGGCGAGGGCACCGGCGACGAAGGCGCCGACGATCGGGATGAATCCGCCGAGGAACGTGAGGACGGCGAGGACCGGGGCCAGCGGGACACCGAGGATCACCAGACCGAGTCCGATGAAGAACGCGTCGACGAAACTGACGAGGGCCTGGGTGCGGATGAATCCGCCGAGGGTGTCCCACACCCGGATCGAGACGGCCTCGAAGTGCCTGCCCGCGCGGCCACCGGAGACCGAGTGCAACCACGGCAGGAACCGCGGCCCGTCCTTGATGAAGAAGAACGCGAGCACGATCACGAGGAAGACGGTGATGAGCATCGACCCGGCGGCGCTGACGCCGGAGAACACGCCGGTCGCGATGGACTGCGCGCTGGACTGCAGTTTCGACGTGATCGCGTTGACCGCGGAGTCGATCTGGTCGTCGCGCAGGTTGATCGGCGGCCCCTGCACCCAGTCCTGCACCTGGTGCAGGCCCTCGGTGGCCTTGTTGGCCAGCTCGGGGGCCTGATCCACCACCGACGGGACGATCAGCGCGATCACGCCGGTGAGGACGGCGAAGAACCCGGCGATGGTGATGCCCGCGGCGGCGGCCGGCGGGATGCCGCGACTGGTCATGGCGCGCGTCGGGGGCCACAACACGGTCGCGACGACGACGGCCATCAGGACCGGGAGGACGACCACCCACAGCTTGCCGAGCATCGTCCACGTCACCCAGGCACCGGCGGCGATCGCGACGAGGCACAGCGACCACTTGGCGAGCCACATGCCGCCGGCGCCGATGACGTCGCCGCGATCGCGGAACCGTCGGCGCTTCGGCTTCTGGTCTGCAGTGCTGGGGGTCTCGCTCACGTTCGGTCCTTCCAGACTGGGCACGTGGGCGAATCTACCTGTCGGCGTGCTCGTGGGAGAGGAGCCAGCGTTTCGTCGGCAATCCCCACCGGAACCCGCCGAGAGCCCCACCGACCCGCAACACGCGGTGGCACGGCACGAACAGGGCGGCGGCGTTGCGGGCGCAGGCCGACGCCGCACCGCGCACCGCGGCCGGGCGTCCGGCGAGCGCGGCGAACTCGGTGTAGGTGACGGGTTCCCCGGCGGGCACCTTGCGCAGGACGTCCCACGCGTGTTCGAGGAATTCACCCGAGTGTTGTTTCACGGGAATCGAATCGATGCACGACAGGTCACCGGCGTGGTAGTCGGTGACCGCCCGGGTGACGGCGCCGAGGTCGGTGCGTGCGACGGTCGTCGCGGGTCGCAGCCGGGGGTGGATCAGCGGGATCAGCACTGCCGCGTCGGGTGTCCAACCGGACGCCAGGACGACGCCGTCGGCGTCGACGATCGCGGTGAACGGCCCGGCGGGGGTGTCGACCGTGCAGTGGTGGATGGTCATCGGGCTTCCTCCGATTCGGCGGGGGCGGGATTTCGGCGGGCGAGCAGTGCGGTGCGCCACAGGTGCATCGACGCGTAGGAGCGCCACGGTGCCCAGCGGTCGGTGTCGTCGAGCCGAACGCCGAGCAGACCCGCTCCGCGGACAGCGACGAGGTCGGTGCCGAGCAGGACGTCGGGGTCGGCGAGGGTGCGCATGACCACGTAGTCCGCGGTCCAGGGTCCGACCCCGCGCAGCGTCAGCAGGTCGGTGCGCAACTCGTCGGGGTCGCGTCCCGGGTGCAGCGCGACGGTACCGCCGGCGAGCGCCCCGGCGACGGCGACCACCGCATCGATCCGGCGGGCGGGCCCGGTGAGCACCTCGCGGCCGCGCGTCGCGATCGTTGCGGCATCGGGGAACGCGTGTGTCAGATACGGATCCTCGATCGGATCGCCCAGCTCCGCCACCAGCCTCGCAGTGTGTGTCACCGCTGCGGACACGGAGATCTGTTGCCCGATCATGGTGCGCAGCAACAGTTCCGACGGGTCGACGCAGCCGGGGACCCGGATGCCGGGTGCCGCGTCGACCGCGGGTCGCAGTCGTGGATCGGTGCGCAGGGCCTCGTCGACGGCCTCCGGGTCGGCGTCCAGGTCGAGCAGGTGCCGCAGCCGCGCGACCGCGGGGGCGAGGTCGCGCATGTCGTGGAGCGTCAGGTCGGTCCGGACGTGGTCGTCCTCGAAACGCACCGCCGCGACCCCGACCCCGCGCGGCAGTCGCAGCACGCGCCGGTAGTCGCCGTCCGACCAGCGTTCGAGTCCGGGCACGGCGTGCGCCGCCAGGAACCAGTCGAACCACGCGCGGTCCAGCGGAGGTCGATACGGCAACCGCAGCGACACCGAGCCGGCTGCGGGCGGTGGGCCGGGGGAGCGGCGGGCGGCGCCGGCGCGCATCTGCGTCGGGGTCGCCGCGAACACCTCGCGGACGGTGTCGTTGAACTGGCGGATGCTCGAGAACCCCGCGGCGAATGCGATGTCCGACATGGGCATCGTGGTCGTCTCCACGAGCAGTCGCGCGGTGTGCGCCCGGTGGGCGCGGGCCAGCGCGAGCGGGCCCGCGCCCAGTTCGGCCGTGAGTGCGCGGCCGAGTTGCCGAGCCGAGTACCCCAGGGTGGCGGACAGGCCGTCGACCCCGCCGCGTTCGACCTCGCCGTCCCGGATCAGCCGCATCGCCCGCGCGACCAGGTCGGATCGGACGTTCCACTGCGGCGATCCCGGTGCGGCGTCCGGCAGACAGCGTCGGCATGCCCGGTAGCCGGCCTGCTGCGCCGCCGCGGCGGTGGGCAGGAACGTCACGTTGCCGGGTTTCGGGGTGATCGCCGGGCAGGACGGACGGCAGTAGATGCCGGTGGTGCGGACGGCGGTGATGAACTGACCGTCGAAGCGGGCGTCGCGGGACGACACGGCGCGGTAGCAGCGGTCGAAGTCCAGGTTCATGCCCTTCAGGGTGGCAGCCGTCGGGGCCCCGGGGCTAGCGGAAATCGGACATCACTGTGAGCGTGCCGGTCAGCAGCAGCGGGCGCCGGGGTTGCGGTCGGCGTCGGCGTACCGGGAGCGCCAGTACTCGCGTTCGGTCGGCACCGGCTCGCCCGGATGGGCGCGGCGGCGATGGGCCACGAACCGTTGGTAGTCGTGATCGCCCATCAGTGCACGGACCCACCACAGCACGCCCCTCATCGGTGGTGCTCCACCACGTGCGCTGCGCCGGGAGCCCGGACCTTGCCCTCCGCGATGAGGGTGTCCCACTGGTGCTGGATCTCCTTCTCCGCCTTGGTCGGGACGAAGCCGGCGGGACCGAAGATCTTCGACGGCACGGTCTCGGCTTCGGTGTCGGGTAGGCCGCCCGCGCGCCAGGCCCGGATGCAGACGTAGACGCCGACGACGGCGACGATCAGGACGAGGGTCGCGAACACGATCGACAGGGTGCCCTGGATGAAGGTGTTGCGGATGACGGCGTCGATCGCCTCCGGCGTCTTCGCGGTGCCGAACGACGTCTGCCCGGCGTCCTTGGCGTCCTGGAATGCGTTGTGCTGCGCCCAGTATCCGATCGCGGGGACGTCGGAGAAGATCTTCTCCCACGACGCGGTCATGGTGACGATCAGGTCCCAGACGAGGGGGATGGCGGGGATCCACGCCCACTTGAACAGGCCCTTCTTCATCACCACGACGGTGACGACGGTCAGCGCGATCGCCGCGAGCAGTTGGTTGGCGATGCCGAACAGCGGGAACAGCGTGTTGATGCCGCCGAGCGGGTCCGTGACGCCCATGAGCAGGACCCCGCCCCAGAGGCCGACGACGATCGCCGAGCACAGCCACGCGCCGGGACGCCACGACGGATCCTTGAATCGCCGTGCGGCGCCGCCGAAGTTGCCGAGCGTGTCGGACAGCATGAACCGCGCGACGCGGGTGCCGGCGTCGACGGTGGTGAGGATGAACAGCGCCTCGAACATGATCGCGAAGTGGTACCAGAACGACTTGAGCGATTCGCCGCCGATGAACTGGTGCATGACCTCCGACATGCCGAACGCCAGTGTCGGTGCGCCGCCGGTGCGGGAGACGATGGACTCCTCGCCGACGGCCTCGGCGGCCTCGTTCAGCTGGGCGGCGGTGATGTCGGCGCCCGGCAGTCCGAGTCCGTTGAGGTAGGCGGGTGCGGTGTCGGCGGTCCCGCCGGTCAGGGCGGCGGGCGCGTTGAGCGCGAAGTACAGGTGCTGGTCGAGGATGCAGGCGGTGACCAGGGCCATGATCGCCACGAACGACTCGGTGAGCATGCCGCCGTAGCCGATCATCCGGGTCTGGCGTTCCTTCTCCAGCAGTTTCGGTGTGGTGCCGGAGGCGATGAGGGAGTGGAATCCGGAGAGCGCGCCGCAGGCGATGGTGATGAACAGGAACGGGAACAGCGATCCGGCGAACGCGGGGCCCTCGCCGTTGCTCGCGAACGGTGTCACCGCCGGCATCTGGATCGCGGGCTGCGCCACCAGGATTCCGGCGGCGAGCAGCAGGATGGTGCCGATCTTCATGAAGGTGGACAGGTAGTCGCGCGGGGCCAGCAGCAGCCACACCGGCAGCACGGAGGCGGCGAATCCGTACGCGATCATCAGCCACGCGATGGTCACCTTGGAGAGGGTGAACCAGTCGGAGCCCCAACCGGTCTCCGCGACCCAGCCGCCGCCGACGATGGCGAGCAGGAGGAGCACGACACCGATGAGGGACACCTCGGAGACCTTGCCGGGCCGCAGGAACCGCAGGTACACGCCCATGAACAGGGCGATCGGGATGGTCATCGCGATGGAGAAGACGCCCCAGGGGCTCTCCGCGAGCGCGTTGACGACGACCAGCGCCAGCACCGCGATGATGATGATCATGATGACGAAGACGCCGATCAGGGCGGCGACGCCGCCGACCGGGCCGAGCTCCTCGCGCGCCATCTGACCGAGGCTGCGTCCGCGGCGCCGCGACGAGATCCACAGCACCAGGAAATCCTGTACCCCACCGGCGAAGACGACACCGATGATGATCCACATCGTGCCCGGCAGGTAGCCCATCTGCGCGGCCAGGACGGGCCCGACCAGGGGGCCCGCACCGGCGATGGCGGCGAAGTGGTGACCGAACAGGACCCGCCGGTCCGTCGGCATGTAGTCCTTGCCGTTCTCGAGCACCTCGGCGGTGGTCGCGCGATCGTCCCGCGGTGTGACGATCCTGTTCTCGATCAGCCGGGCGTAGAACCGGTAGGCGATCAGGTACGTGCACACCGCCGCGACGACGAACCAGACGGAGTTCACGTTCTCGCCGCGGACGATCGCGATCATCGTCCACCCGATCGCGCCGAGGACGGCGATCGCCGCGAAGATCAGCTTCTTCGCCGGCGTGATCGGGGTCCGGTCGACGACGCCGACCGGGGGCAGGTCCGGATCGGTGTAGAGGTACTCGACGTTGGGGTCGGAACTCGGCGTGCCGGTCGTGGCTGTCGCCATGACGGACCTCCCTCCCGCGGCGGATGTGTCCTAGCTCACCCTAGGCCTCCGGTGCGACGACCGCTGGCCGGCGCGAGGTCGTGTCGGGAGGGGTCGCGTCAGAACCGATCGGACGACGCGTCGATCCAGTCGCTGCGCCAGGACTGCGGCGGGTCCTCGAGGAGTTCACCGTCCTGCAGCCACTCGTACAACTCGGCGTACGTCCTGGTGGTGTGGGCGTCGATCCGCCGGTTCAGCATCGACGGATGCAGGTCGGCGAAACTGTCGGCGCCCATGGACGCGACCATCTGCGCGGCGCTCGCGACGGTCGCCTTCTGGAACCGGTACACCCGTGCCGACTTGTCCGGGACGTCGAGGGCGCGGGTGCGAGCCGGGTCCTGCGTCGTCACCCCGACCGGGCAGTGGTTGGTGTGGCAGGCCTGCGCCTGGATGCAGCCGACCGCGAACATCATCGCCCGGGCGGCGAGGGTGAAGTCGGCGCCCTGGATGATCCGCTTGACGATGTCGCTGCCGCTGGCGACCTTCCCGGAGGCGCCGATCCGGATCCGGTCGCGCAGCCCGGACCCGACGAGCGCGTTGTGCACCAGCATCAGCCCTTCGGTGAGCGGCATGCCCATGTGATCTTCGAATTCCACGGGCGCGGCGCCGGTTCCGCCCTCGGAGCCGTCGACGATGACGAAATCCGGGGTGATGTCGCGTTCGATCATCGCCTTGCAGATGCCGAGGAATTCGATGCGGGAACCGACACACAGTTTGAAACCGACCGGTTTGCCGCCGGACAGGGTGCGCAGCGTGACGATGAAGTCGATCAGCTCGTTCGGTGTCCCGAAGGCACTGTGCGACGGCGGTGACACCACGGTGACGCCGACCGGGACGCCGCGGGTCTCGGCGATCTCCGGGGACACCTTGGCGCCCGGAAGCACCCCGCCCAGACCGGGTTTCGCGCCCTGCGACAGCTTGATGGAGATCGCCTTCACCTGCGGGTCGACGGCTTTCGCCGCGAACAGCTCCGGGTCGAAGCTGCCGTCCTCGGTGCGGCAGCCGAAGTAGCCGGACCCGATCTCCCAGATCAGGTCACCGCCGTGCTTGCGGTGGTACGGGCTGATGCCGCCCTCTCCGGTGTCGTGGGCGAATCCCCCCTGCGCCGCACCGGCGTTCAGCGCCTCGATCGCGTTCGCGGACAACGATCCGAAGCTCATCGCCGAGACGTTCATCAGCGCGATGTCGTACGGCTGTGTGCAGTGCGGGCCGCCGAGTCGAACCCGGGGCGTCAGGTCGGTGGCGTGGCGGGCGCGCAGGGAGTGCGTCATGAACTCGTACCCCGGTGCGTGCACGTCGCGTTCGGTGCCGAACGGCTCCGCGTCCTTGGTGCCCTTGGCTCGCTCGTAGACCAGGTCGCGGGTCTCACGATCGAACGGTGTTCCGTCGGTGGATGATTCGATGAAGTACTGCTGGATCTCCGGACGGATCCGTTCGAGCTGGAAGCGGGCGTGGCCGAGGATCGGGTAGTTGCGCAGGATGCTGTGGGTGCGCTGAAGCAGGTCGTACGTCCCGGTGACCGCGAGCAGCAGCACCAGTGCCGCGAGGATCCAGAACCCCCACCCGGCGATCGGTGCGAGCGCGCCCAGCGCCACGCCGACCACCCAGACCCCGGCCACGATCAGCCACCTCACCCGATGCTCCCTTCGACGGTTCTGCACCTAGTCTGGACCAGGTGACACGGTGGGAGAGGGAGCGGGGGGAGGACGCATCGCGCGCCTACGTCGCACGGTTCGAGGAGCTGGCGGCGTCGGGTACGGATCTGCACGGCGAGGCACGGATGGTCGACGCGGTCCTCGCGCGCGGCTCGTGGGTACTCGACGCGGGCTGCGGCACCGGACGCGTCGGCGCCGAACTGGCCCGGCGAGGGCATCGGGTCACCGGCGTCGACCTCGATCCGATCCTCCTCGACGCGGCCCGGGCGACCGGGTTGCTGACGGTGGTCCGGTCCGACCTCGCCGAACTCGACCTGCCGGGCGAACGGTTCGACGCGGTGGTGGCCGCGGGCAACGTGATGATCTTTCTCGAACCGGGCACGGAGGCGGCGGTCTGCCGGCGCCTGGCCCGGCACCTGGCGCCGGGCGGTGTGCTGATCGCCGGGTTCGCGACCGATCACACCTACACCGTGGACCGTTTCGACCGGGATCTGACCGCGGCGGGACTCGAGGTGGAGCACCGCTTCGCCACCTGGGATCTGCGGCCGTGGCGCGCCGACGCACCCTGGGCGGTGACCGTCGCCCGGGCGGGGTGACCGCGCGGTTTCCGCCGGTCCGTAGAATCTGCAGACTGTGAGCCTTACCCTCGGAATCGTCGGCCTTCCCAACGTCGGCAAGTCGACCCTTTTCAACGCGCTGACCCAGAACGACGTGCTGGCCGCGAACTACCCGTTCGCGACGATCGAGCCCAACGTCGGACTGGTGGAACTGCCCGATCCGCGGCTGAACAAGCTCGCCGAGATCTTCGGTTCCGAGCGGATCCTGCCCGCGACCGTGTCGTTCGTCGACATCGCAGGCATCGTCAAGGGCGCGTCCGAAGGCGCCGGCCTGGGCAACAAGTTCCTCGCGAACATCCGCGAGGCCGACGCCATCTGCCAGGTCGTGCGTGTGTTCGCCGACGACGACGTCGTGCACGTCGACGGCCGCGTCGACCCGGCGTCCGACATCGAGGTGATCGAGACCGAGCTCGTCATCGCCGACATGCAGACCCTCGAGAAGGCGCTGCCGCGTCTCGAGAAGGAAGCGAAGAAGAACAAGGAGCTCAAGCCCCTGCACGAGGAGGCCGTCAAGGCTCAGACGTTCCTCGACGAGGGCAAGACCCTGTTCAGCGTCAAGGACAAGCTGGACTTCGGTCTGCTCCGTGAGCTGAGCCTGCTCACCACCAAGCCGTTTCTGTACGTCTTCAACGCCGACGAGGCCGTCCTCACCGACGAGGCGAAGGTCGCCGAGCTCCGCGCGTCCGTCGCGCCCGCCGACTCCGTCTTCCTCGACGCGAAGGTCGAGCAGGAACTCCTCGAACTCGACGAGGAGGACCGGCAGGAGATGCTCGACTCCATCGGCCAGACCGAGCCCGGCCTGCACGCCCTCGCCCGTGTCGGCTTCCACACGCTCGGCCTCCAGACCTACCTCACCGCAGGCCCGAAGGAAGCCCGCGCCTGGACCATCCACAAGGGCGACACCGCCCCCCAGGCCGCCGGCGTCATCCACACCGACTTCGAACGCGGCTTCATCAAGGCCGAGATCGTCTCCTTCGACGACCTCGTCGACGCCGGCTCCATGAACGCCGCCAAGGCCGCAGGCAAGGTGCGGATGGAGGGCAAGGAGTACATCATGCAGGACGGGGACGTGGTGGAGTTCCGCTTCAACGTGTAGAACCCCAGGTCAGCTGCCTATTTGAGGCCGTCCGTCCGCAGCAGAACCCGCAGAGGTCCGGAACAGCTCGTCCGCGGCCCTGCGGGTTTTGTCGTCCGCGTCGGGCCAGAGGTGGCTGTCTCACCGCGCTGATGGAGGGCGTTGTGCAGAAACCGGTCGTGCCGCTCGTGCGCGGCTGGGCGCGCGTCACGTGGGGCCTG
This sequence comes from Rhodococcus sp. NPDC003318, assembly GCF_042879035.1. Classification (NCBI taxonomy): domain Bacteria; kingdom Bacillati; phylum Actinomycetota; class Actinomycetes; order Mycobacteriales; family Nocardiaceae; genus Rhodococcus; species Rhodococcus sp. NPDC003318. The sequence goes on from NZ_JBIAOU010000014.1 coordinate 100,884, forward strand.
GAAGCTGTCGGCCTGTCACACAGAATCGTGGTCGATGAGCTGGACGGGGCGGGCTTTGTCACAGCGCTTCGTGTTTCGCGCCGATCGCATGCCGGGAGCACGCGACTACGCGGTCACACCCGAGGTGACGAGGTCGGGATCGGAATCCCCGTCCGGAGCGTAGCCGCCGACTTCGTCCGCGACCGCGCCGCCGTGGTCGGCGCTGCCGATCTCTCGCCGACCGGCAGTCCATGCGGACCACAGGTGGTGGTAGATCCCGCCAACAGCGAGCAGGTCGTCATGGGTGCCCTGCTCCACGACCTGCCCCGCGTCCATGACGAGAATGTTGTCGGCGCGCGAGGCCTGGTCCAGGCGGTGTGCCACCACCAGGGCCGAACGATCACGGGTCACCGCGTCAGCGGCATCCTCCAACGCCCCCGCCCCAGCGGAGCCGGCCTCGGCAGTCGCCTCGTCCATGACGACGATGGCCGGGTCGAGAAGCAGAACGCGAGCCAGCGCCAGCTGCTGAGCGGCCACCGGCTCCAACTGGATGCCACGCGCGCCGACCACGGTGTCGAGCCCCTGAGGAAGCCGGTCGAACCATGAGCGGGCATCTACCAGATCGAGTACCGAACGGAGCTCTGCATCGGTGGCATCGGGCTTGGCGAGGGTCATGTCCTGGCGCAGGGTTCCGGAGAAGACGTGCACTTCCTGGCTGACCATGGCGAGACGCGCGATGCGCTCACGGTCGGACAGTGCCGACACGGGGTGTCCGTCGACGAGCACCTCACCCTCGTCGGGTATGTGCAGTCCCGCCAGCAGCGCTGCCACCGTGGTCTTTCCGGCCCCTGACGCGCCCACGACGGCGACGGTCTCGCCCGGGGTGATGGTCAGGTTGATGTTGCGTACGGCCCAGGCGCCGCCGTAGCTGAAGCTGACGTTGCGCAGCTCGACGTGCCCTCGGGGAGCATCGGCGCCGCTGTCGGGTACCGGCACCGGCGGATCGGAGACCACGCCCACGACACGTGCCAGCGAGGCGTACCCGGACTGCACGACGTCGAGCACGCGCATGAACGTGTTCAAGGGGCCGCGCAGCCGGATGATCATGAGCACCGCCCCGGTCACGGCGCCCACGGTGAGGGCGCCGGTGGACACCAGGCGGTAACCCACCGACAGCGCGATCGTCAGCATGAGGAACTCGGCACCGAGCATCCAGACGTTGAGGACGAGCATCGTGGTGCGAGCCCTGATGCCCTTGCGGACCACCCCCCACGAGGCGTTCTCGATGTCGGTGTGGACGCGGTCTTCCATCGAGAACGCACGCACCGTCGCGCGACCGCGGATGGCCTCCAGGACGCGGCGGGCCCGCTCGGCCATGGCGGCGCGCTCGGCGGCATAGCGCCCGGGAGCCTTGGCGAGGTAGAGGCGCGCGGCAACGTAGTACACCGGCGCGACGATCACCGGGATGATCAGAAAATGCCAGTCCAGCACGAACAGGGCGACGACGGTGGCAATGACCGTGAACAGTGAGGTGGACAGCGTCGGCAGGGTCTCCGTGACGGCGGCGGACAGCTCGGCGACGTCATCGGTGGAACGGCTGACCAGATCGCCTGCGCCTGCATCCTCGACTCGGTGGGTGGGCAGTCCCAGAGCGGTGCCGACCATGTCCTGGCGCAGGTTCGCGATCACGCGCTCGGACAGCCGTGACACCAGATAGAAGCCGCAGGCGTTCATGACCGCGCCGGCGATCGCGGCGGACATCAGACCTGCGCCGATCAGCCACAGCGATCGCTGGGTGTGGTCCGCCATCAGGTCCACGATCCGGCCCATCAACTGCGGCACCAGCACACCGGCGTACGCGCCGAGACCGAGCAGCACCAGAGCGAGCAGGAACAACAGCTTGGCGTGGCGGACCCGGCCCAGCTGACGCGCCACCTCACGCCGCACCTGCCTCAGCGTGGCCAGGGGGAACCGAAGGGCGGTGTCGGCCTTGGCGGGTGGTCTCGCGCTCGTCGACGGATTCATCGGGCGGCCCCCACCAGCAGCTCCTCCGCTGTTGCCCCCAGGTCCACCACGCTCAGGTGGTTGGCCGCCACGGCGTTCCATGCCGGGGCCTCGCTGAACACGAGCGTGATCTTGCCTGCCCGGTGCCGGGACACCCGCTCGGCGAGGTTCTGCTCCGTCACCGAGTCCACCGCGGTGGTTGGATCCTGCAGCACGAGGACCTCGGGGTCGAAGGCGATGGCCCGTGCCAGGGCCACGCGCTGGCGCTGACCGCCGGACAGCATGCGTCCGTTCTCGCCGACGCGCTTGTCGGGGCCCTCGGGGATGTCATCGCAGCAGGCGACGCGGAGTGCCTCCTCGGCGGTCGCCCGGTCGGGGTGGACGTTGTCGGCGACGCTGCCGTCGAACAGGTCAGCCGCGTGCGGGACGACGATCACCCTGGTCCGGGGCAGCGACTCCAGCTGGGAGATCAGCTCGTGGTCGGTGCCGCGTACGACGGTGAGACCCGTCGGCAGGGCCTCCATGAACCGAGAGGTCCTGGTGGCGTCGACCTCTGTGGTGCGCTCGAAGCCTGCCCCGAGAACCTCGCGGATACGCCTTCCGGATGCCTCGGCCGAGGCCCAGCGTGAGGCGAGGTTCCTGCCGAACATGGTCATCGGAGTGATGAGGAACTGGGTCAGGCCGACGACCGTGATGAGTTCACCGATGGTCACGTGCCCGTTGAGTGCGAACGCGCCGGTGGTGATGCCGACGGCGGAGACGAAGATCGCGCCGGCGGCCTCCGTGGCCCCGTTGAGACGCGCCTCGGCGGCATTGGCGTGAATGGTCTTGTCATAGGCGATGTCCGAGACCTCGTCATAGCGACCCCGGACGGTGACGATCGCGCCCAGGCCCTTCAGGATGCGCAATCCCTGCACCACATCCGCGGCGGTCGCCGCGGCCTGAGCGATCGCATGCTGACGTGCCACCGAACGACTCTGCAGCGGGCGGGCCACCCGGAGGGCCACGATCACCAGGAGCGGACCGCCGACGAGGGTGGCCAGGCTCAGCCAGGGACTGATGGTGAACATCATGATGGCGCCGTAGACGATGGCCGCCGCCTCGGCCACAGGCATGACCGTCATCATCACGATCTCGCCGACCCGGCTGGTGTCCGACGATGCGATCGACAGCAATCCGCCTGCGGTGCGCTCACGGCCGGCGAACCCACGCGGATCCTGGATGCGGTCGGTGACCATGGTGCGCAGATCATGGCTGACCAGCTGCTGACTGCGGATCAGCATGAAGCGAGCGATCCAGTTCACGCCGATGGCGAGCACGAAAAGGCAGCCCAGAACCAGGATCCAGAATCCCAGTCGGCCGGGTGACGAGGTGGCGACGGCCTCATCCACTGCCCTGCCCACGACGACGGGCGTCAGGCCGTTGCAGACGAAGGCGACCGCCATGCCGCCCGAGGCGACGAAGCTCCACGGACGCTGCGAGAGCGCTACCTTCAGTGTCCACCGTCGTGCGTCGAGCGCAGGCATCTTGGACGGTCGCCCGCCCGGTCCGGGTAGCGCCGAATAGTCGACGTTACTGTCCTTTCCGGCAGCCTGAGGGATGACCAGCACGAGCGCAAATGTTACACATGCGAACTATCGCGGCCAGGCTGTCGGGTCGCTGTGCGTGCCGAGGTCGAGGGCGCCGGGGCCGGAGTTCTGGGGTGGTCGAGATCCTCCGGCTGTTCTCGGTGCCCACCCGCGGCGTCGACGCCCGATGGTTCCGTCGAGCACCTGCCGATTCTCGTCATCGTCGCCGGCGACTACGAGGCGGTGAGAGCCGCTGAGCGCTTGCGCTGGTCGGCGACTGCCACCGCGAGGGTCGCGAGCACGACCGCCGCGATCGAGGTGAGGGCGACGATCATGGCGGCGTCCCAGGATGTCCGTTGCTGCGTGGCGAAGAAGATCGCCGTGATCATCGCGATGCCGATGGCGGTGCCGATCCGTTGTGATGTCTGGACCAGCCCGCCGGCGCTGCCGGATTGTCCGACGGGAACGTCCATCATGGTGAGCGTCTGGTTCGGCGAGATGATCGCTCCCTGGGCGATGCCCATGAGGGACAGCGTCGGCAGCAGCCACCACAGGCTGGTGCCGGCGGCGCCGTGGGCCCAGATCACGCCGATGCCGGCGCCCAGTCCGCCGAGTGCGACGACGGCACCGGCGATGACGATCCGGCGGCCGTACCCGGTCACCCGGGAGCCGGCCCACTGCGCGGCGAAGGCGGCGCACAGGGCGGAGGGCAGGCCGAGGAGTCCGGCCTGCAGTGCCGAGAAGCCCGCTCCCTGCTGGGTGTACATCGCGACCAGGACCCACACGCTGGTGGTCCCGAGATAGTAGAGGCCGCCGATGATGTTGCCGAGCGCGAACGAGGGAATGCGGAACAGCGCGAGGTCGACCATCGGTGCCCGGCCGCGGTGGAGGTAGGTGCGTTCCCAGCGGATCCACCACGCCGACAGTGCCGCGCTCACCGGGAGGAGCCACCACGTCCAGGGGTGCTGCCGACCATTGACGAAGGGGAGGAGGAGCGTCAGGATGCTCAGTCCCAGCAGCACGCAGCCCACCGGATCGAGGTCGTGTCGGGCGCGGGCGTTGCGGCGCTCGGTGGTTGCCGGCCAGGGGCGCGGAAACCATGCCGCCGCCAGGATCAGTGTGGCAACTCCCAGGGGAGCGTTCAGCAGGAAGGTCCACCGCCACCCGGTGTCCGCCCCGAACAGGGCGACGAACGCCCCGCCGAGCAGGGGTCCGACGGCGACGGAGACCCCGGAGACCGCGCCGAAGAACCCGTAGGCCCTGCCGAGTTCGCGCCCTCGGAAGTGGCGTTGCATCATGCCCATCACCTGTGGGGTGACGAGCCCGGAACCTGCGCCCTGGACGAAGCGGGCCACGACCAGGCCCGTGGGCTCGACGGCCAGGCCCGCTGCGACGGAGGCGAGGGTGAACGTCGCGACTCCCGCGGCGAAGAGGGCGCCGCGCCCGAGCACATCGCCGGCCCTCCCGGCTGCGACCAGGACGATGCCGAAGGTGAGCGCGTAGCCGGACAGCACCCACTGGAGGTCGGCCTGTGACGCACCGATGCCGGACTGAACGGTCGGCAGGACGACGTTCACGATGCTGATGCCCACCAGCGACATGAACTGGGCGGTGAGGAGGACGGCCAGGATGCGCCAGCGCGCCGTGTCCGGCGTCGTCTCCGGCGTCAATTCCTGGTGGGCGGGGTGCACGTGTCCTCATCTGCTGTCCGAATTCCTGCGGCCGAGGCTCGGGTTCGAGTGGTCAGCATGCCATGGGGAGGAGCGGGAACTGTACGACCGATTTGGTCATTCACTATGACCAAAAAGGTAATTGGAGAACCGCTGCTGGTGTGTCTACGGTAATGAAATCGTTTCCCCTGTGGTCCGCCATGGACCGAGTAGGAAGGCCCCCCATGAGCTTCTATCGTGTCGTCGTCGAGGAGGCAGGCGGACCGGAAGTCCTGAAGATCGTTCCCATGGAGCTGCCCCAGCCCGGCCCCGGCCAGGTGCTGGTCAGAATGGCCGCCACGGGGGTCAACTTCATCGAAACCTACCGCCGCGCAGGGGTTTACCCGGCCGAGTACCCCTTCGTCCCCGGCAGTGAATGCGCGGGCACGGTCGAGGCGCTCGGTGACGGGGTCACCGGGTTCCGCGTGGGCGACCGCGTGGCGACCATGTGGGGCAAGCAGACGTACGCCACCCACACGGTGATCGATGCCGCGAAGGCGGTTCCGGTGCCGGACGGCGTCCCCCTGGAGACCGCGGCGGCGACGTTGTCCCAGGGCATCACCGCGCATTACCTCACGCACTCCTGCTATCCCGTCCAGGACGGTGACGTCGTCCTGGTACACGCCGGCGCGGGTGGCGTGGGGCGGTTGCTGATTCAGCTGTCCGCGCTGCGCGGCGCCACGGTGATCGCCACCACGTCGACCGACGCCAAGGCCGAGATCGCCCGGGCCGCGGGCGCGGATCACGTCCTCTCCTACGACGAGGTTCCCACTCGCGTCCGCGACCTGACCGACGGCCGCGGCGTGGACGTGGTCTACGACGGCGTCGGCAAGGACACGTTCGACAGCTCGCTGGCCGCCATCAAGGTGCGCGGCATGTTGGTGTTGTTCGGCGGTTCCTCCGGCCCCGTGCCCCCGTTCCAGCTGCAACGGCTCAACACCTCCGGCTCGCTGTACGTGACGCGCCCGAAGACCGGTGACTACCTGCGCACCGACGAGGAGCGGCACTGGCGGACCCGGGAGGTCTTCGACCTGGTGGCCGCGGGCAAGCTCGACATCCACATCGGGGCCGCATACCCGCTGGCCGACACAGCAGCTGCCCACGCCGCGCTGGAGGGCAGGCAGACCACGGGCAAGACCATCCTCGTTCCGTAGGCGTCGGAAGGGCCAACCGCCAAGCCGCGCATCGCGGCCTGTTCTCGTGGATACTGCACCGGTGACGCGCACCAAGCGAACCATCCTGTCCGCCCTGTCGACGGTGGTGCTCGCGGTCGCGGGCCTGCTGATCGCGACCCCGGCAAGTGGTGGCGCCGCACCGCCGCCCGACTGGCGGTACATGATGGTGGCGTTCAGCAACACCAGCGACCGCGACATGGACGTGTACGAGTCGGGGGACGGCACCGGATTCCAACTCGTCCAGCCGTCGGCGTATCGGCCCCCGTCCGGGGTGGTGCGGGATCCGAGCATCTTCCGGCACACGGACGGGTCCTACTACGTCACCTACACGACGGTGGACGGGGCGAACATCGGCTTCGCGCGCAGCAGTGACCGCGTCAACTGGACGCCGCTGGGGAACTGGCCGGTCCCGTTCTGCTGCGCCTTCCTGCCGGGTACGGGGGACGGCACGGGTTCCGCGAGCCCACCGGGCTTCTCGGGGTCGGCCGGCTTCAGCGACGGACCGTCGTTGTCGCCGTTCACCACCAAGGCCTGGGCGCCGGAATGGTTCGTGGACGCAGGCCGCGTCAACGTCATCCTGTCCATGTCGACGGGCGGCGGATTCGTGCCGTATCTGATGACGGCGCTCGACCCGTCGCTCCGGTTGTGGAGCCCGCCCGTTCCGCTCGGCGGGATCGGCGCGGACCACATCGACACCACCGTGGTCAAGGTCGGATCGACCTATCACGCCTTCACGAAGAACGAGACGAAGAAGGTCATCGAGCACGCGGTCGCGCCGTCGCTGGCGGGACCCTACTCGTTCGTCGCGCCCGGCGACTGGGGTTCGCCGGTGGAGGGCCCGGCCGTGGTCCAGTTGCCCAGCGGCACCTGGCGGATGTACTTCGACGGCTATACCGAGGGCAAGTACTTCTACTCCGACAGCACGGACGGGCTGAACACGTGGTCGCCGCGGCAGGAGCTTCCCGGCCTGTCCGGGACGGTGCGTCATGTCGGCGTGATGCAGGAGCCGGCCTGACGCCGACCGAGCCGCGAAGGCCGGTGCCGATCACGGTCGCTCGTTGCGGGCGGCCTTCTCGACGATGCCGGCGATCCGCCTGGTCTTGGTCGCAGGCTGCTTCGCGTATGCGATCTGGCCGAGCGCGAACTTGCGCACGCTCGGCGGCCACGCGTCCCAGTGGGTGCGGGCCTGCGGGTCGGCGTCCAGCGCCGCGGTGAGCTCCGGGGATTCGACGAGTGCCTCGGCGTCGTCGAGCAGCGTCCACAGACCCCGCTGCTTGGCGTCGTCGACGACCGCCAGTCCCGCCGGCTGCATGCGCCCCTCGGCGAGCAGATCGGTCACGCGGGCCTTGTTGGACGCGGCCCACGCGCTGTTGCGGCCGCGTCGGGTGAACCACATGCCTCGGCGGTGCTCGTCGATGGTCCGGGTGTGCCCGTCGACCCACCCCCAACACAACGCCTCCCGCACGACCTGGTCGTAGTCGAGCGGTGCGCTGCCGGATTCCTTGCGCCAGAACACGAGCCAGATGCCTGCGGAGTGGTCGTGGTTGTCCCGCAGCCACGCGTGCCACTCGTCGAGGGACTCGGGGTGCAGGTGCTCGGCGTTCGCATTGGCCATGCGGACAAGACTAGGGTGCCTCGGTCAAAGCCCGCCGCGTCACGAAGCGGCGCGCCGCGCCGGACAGTGGATCGGTGAACTCCAGTTCCCGCGCGAGTAGCTGCAGGGGAAGGGCGTGATCGTCCGGCGCCTCGGGCAGGAGTTCGGGATACAGCCGGTCGCCGAGGATCCCGACGCCGAGCGCGGCCAGGTGCACCCGCAGCTGGTGCATCCGTCCGGTGTGGGGGCGCAGCGTCGTGTGCAGCACCGCACGCCCGGATGCGCTGACACCGGTCCCGCGCACGTCGATCTCCGTCTCGGCGTTGGGTTCTCGGGCGTCGTCGACGACGACCCGGAGCCTGCCGCGCTGCGACTCGATGTGGTTGCGGTAGACGATCGGCAGGTCCCCCGAATTCCATCCGGGCGGCCTCGCCGACACCGCCTCGTAGACCTTCGCGACCTGCCGCTTCTCGAACAGCGACTGGTATGCGCCGCGTGTCGCGGGACGGGCCGAGAACATCACCAGGCCGGCGGTCGCGCGGTCGAGTCGATGGATCGGCGTCAGATCCGGATTGTCGAGGCGGATCCGGAGTCGGACGAGCGCGGACTCGCGCAGGTATCGCCCGCTCGGGGTGGTCGGAAGGAAGTGTGGCTTGTCGATCACCACGAGGTCGTCGTCGACGTGCAGGATCTCCTCGTGGAACGGCACCGGTTCCTCCACCGGCAGATCGCGGTGGTACCAGACGAATTGGTGCGCGCCCAAGGGCGTGCCGCGACCGATCGGACTGCCGTCGACGCCGACGATCTCGCCGGCGTCGAACCGCCGGTACAGGCCGTCGGCGTCGAGGTGGTCGAACCTCGCGACGACGTACTCGGCGATCGTCGCCCACGGCCCGGACGTCGGGACACGCAGCCGCGTCGGCCCGACCCCGTTCCGGACGGGCAGCGGTGGAGGCATCGGCACGCGCGTCATCATCCCACCGTCACGCGGTCGGCCGCGCCGCCGGTGGTGCAACGCTGTGGTGGATGTGCCCGGTGGGTGTGGTGATCCGGACTTCGTGTGTGCCGTCGGGGGAGTCGAGCGTCTCGGCGACCCAGCCGGGTGCCTGTTTGGCGTGGTTGCATGCCTCGCGCAGGCCCTGACCCTTGTCGAGGGTGGTCGGTCCGCCGTCACCCGAACCGGTGTCGGGGGTGCGGTCGTGTCGTCGGTCGGCGCGGTGACTGTGCGGGAGACGAGGGTGTCGGCCATGATCCGGCCGCGGGTCCGTTCGTCGCCGGTGGCGGTCGCCGACGCGGCAGCTGCGGCGAGGGCGGCATGGCAGGCGACGCCGTCGGCCAGGGGGAGCAGTGCCGTCACGTAGGCCATCGAGTCGGGAGCGGGGCGGATCGACACCCGACGTTCGGAGTGTGCCTTGGCCTTGCGTCGGATCCAGACCCTCTTGTCGGCTTCGTACGCCAGCTGGCGTGCACTGGCGACGGTCTCGCGGTCGCTCATCTTCTCGAGGCGCGGGGTCGGCGGCCGGTTTCCGGTCGACGTCGGCGCGGTCTTCGGTTGAGAGGCAAGCGGTTTCGCGGGCGATCTGGGTGGCCCGCCATTCGGTGATGCACCCTGCGCGCAGTGCGGCGAGGGTGGGGGGAGTTCGGTGGCGAGGGTGGTGGCCAGGCCGAGGTGGATGCCGCCGCATCGGCTGCCGCGCGGCGTTGGTCGGCGACGAAATTCGCCGTGACCTGAGCCTGGAGTCCCGCGGCGGCGCAGGAGAGGCGTTCGAGGGCGCAGAGCAGGTCGATGCGCTCGGCCTGCTGGTGGGGGCCGTCGGTCCGGGCGAGCCGGTGGACCCATCGCTCCACATCGGCGGCCGTCACCGTCTGCTCGACACCTTCCGGTTCGCTCATATGTTCGATTGTACCGAGTGTCACCGACAGGTTCGTCGGTTCCGAGGTTCCATCCGGTGACTGACCTCGGCCAACTGATGGGGCGGACGAGCTGCGACGAGATGTGGGAAATGCGTCGGATTCGACGTCGGACTACCGCGACCAGTACTGCAACACCGACTCCTCGGTGAGCAGGGTGGACCCTTCGGTGATGACGAGCGAGGTCGGGCTCAGCCGGTACTGCACACCGTCGTTGGTCGCGGTGAAGCCGTCGCCGGTGGCGACCGGGTCGTCGATCTCGATCGCTGCCCCGTCGCTGAGTCGAATTCCCTTGTAATACAGCCGTCCCACCCCCGTTTCGCAGATCACGACGAGGGACGCGGTGGTTTGCCCCACGGCGATCGCGGGATCGGTGTAGTTGCAACGGGCCGAAGGCACGTCGACGAACCCCTGTTCGTCCGTGCCGCCGACGGGGGAATTGGATCCTGCAGAGGATGCTGTCGAACCCGCCGTGGCGGGTGCGGGATTGCCGGTCGGAGTCAGCTCGAGGTTCTCGATCCGCACCGCGACATCGCCGGGAAGAATGGTCAGGTAGCCGCTACCCTGAACGATGTCGTTCGCCGAGATGCAGGAGAAGTCTCCCGTCAGGCACGACAGTCGCTCCCAGTAACCGCCCGTGGAGCGAGTGGGTCGGATCGCGTACTCGCCGGGCTGGATGTCCGTGCCGACCTTCAGGATGCCGTTGGTCGGCGTGTCGCGCACAGCGGAGGCGGCACTCGATACGGGCCCGGCGGCCGTGGATGCTGCAGCCGAAGTGGTGGCCGTCACGGTCGATGCCGGCGTTCTCACGGCGACGTCAGCGTCGCCACCGGAGTCCGAATTGCGGACAAGGAGGATGACGAGAGCGGCAACGGCGACGATCGCCACGATTGCCACGCCGGCCATGGCCCAGGGCCACTTCGGCCGTCGAGCCGGAGGCTGTGGGGGCCAGCCGGGTGGAGTTGGGCTGTACCCGTACCCATTCGGTGGAGGTGGCATCGACATCCGGGTTCGCTCGGTCCGGGGTCTCAGTCGACCGGTGACGCGGACCGGTTCTTCCACCAGGACCATGCGGCGGTGACGATGATCGCGCCGGCGATGGAGCCGATGATGCCGCTGAGGCGTAGTTCGAGGCCGTCGCCGGCGAGGAGGCTGACGATCAGCCCGCCCACGAACGAACCGACGACACCCGCGACAAGTGCCAGGGTCCAGTCGATTCCGGACCGGGACCTGCCCAGGACGAGTTGTGCGGCGGCACCGACCAGCAATCCGAACAGGATCATCCCGATGATCAGCATGGCGGGAGTATAGGGCGCAGCGGCGCCGATGGCCTGTTGTCGCGAGGGCGGCTCTACCCGTGCCGCGCCACGTCCTCGCACAGGATGCTCGGCCAGCGCGCGAGATCGGCCGGTGTGCCGGCCACCTCGAGGGTGGCCTTGGGCAGCAGCTCCACCAGTGCCTCGGCGGTGGACACCGGATGGGCGGGGTCGTCGATCCAGGCCAGCACCGTGGTCGGCACGTCGATTCCGGCGATCTCGGCCGGTGCGGGCAGATCGCTCAGCGCGGCCCCGCGGAACAGCGACGGAAGCAGGTGTTCGGAAACATCCGGCACGGTTTCGGGAGTCCCGACGGTCGCCGGTGGGCGGGGCACGGCGAGGTCGGCGCCGAGGAACGCGCCCAGCCCCTGCTCCTCGATCACCGCGGCATTGCGTCGGTACGTGTCGGCCTTGGCGGCACGGGTGTCCCAGGCGGTCGCGGGCACCAGCAGGGTGAGTCCGACGAACCGGCCCGGATCGCGCACCGCGGCGTGCAGCAGGGTGCCGGTGCCCATCGACGGCCCGACACCGTGCACCTGCTCGCCGGGAAACCAGTGGTCGAGCAGCCTGAGCAGGTCGTCGGCCAGCACCGGCCAGCGGTAGTCCTCCGGCACCGCACGACCGGACGAATGGCCGTGTCCGCGTGCGTCGTACCGCAGCAGCCGGGTCCCACTGAGCCCGCGGCCGAGATCGAGCGCCATCAGGCGGTCACGATGGCGGCTGGAGGTGAGGCCGTGGAGCTGGACCACCGGATGGCCGCCCTCGTCACTGAGTTCCACGTCGAGCTCGGCGCCCGGAACGCTGAAGGTCGGCACGGCGGCTCCTGTGTGTCGTAGGGCGCGGTGGTTGGAAGGCGCGGTCGCTGGGGGAGTGCCTAGGATACTGCCATGCGGCTGACCAACGTTGCGCACCTGCGCCTGCCGTTCGGCCGGCTGTTGGGTTACGACGTGACCGTCGGCAGGCCGGGCCGAGCGCTGCCCGTCTCCTTCGACCAGCGACGCCACGTCGCTGCCGGTGACCGCGCCGGATCCTGGATGGCGTTGTCCTTCAAGCTTTCCGAGCCGGTTCCGTCCGACGAGCTCGCGGCCGCGTGGCTCGCGGTGATCGCCCGGCACGGCACGCTGCGCTCGGTCTTCGTGGCCGGCGACGACGGCGAACCGCGGCTGCACGAGGTCGAGATCGGCGCCGGTGGCTGGATGGAGCATCCGATCGCCCCGGGGCAGGCGGTCAACGATGCGCTGCGTGACGTGCTCGACGCTGCCTGCTCGCCGTACAGTCGTCCGTCGCACCGGTTGTGTGTGCTCGAGACCGCGGTGGGTCCGACGGTGGTGGTCGCCGCCGACCACTCGCACGTGGACATGTGGTCGATGCTGGTGATCGTGCGGGACCTGCTCTCCGCGCTGACCGCGGTGCGGCAGGGCCGAGCGCCGTCGTTGCCGCCGACCCCCGCGTTCGCCGAACACACCAGTGCGCTGCGGGACCGCCCGCCGGCTCCCGACGACGTGCGCCGCCGCTGGGCAGAGGTGCTGGCCGCCAGTGGCGACGTGATGCCTCGGTTCCCGCTGCCGCTGGGCACGGCGACGCTGCACCGGGAACGGGTGGAGGTGCGCGACGTGCTCGATGTCGACGACAGCGCCGCGTTCTCGGCGCAGGCCCGCGACGACGGCGTCTCGACCCTGGCGCTGGTGGTGGCGGCGATGACCGACGTGACCCGCGAGCTGGCGGGAACCCCACTGCGGGCGGTGTTTCCGGTGCACAGTCGCTACGACGCCAACTGGCACGACTCGGTCGGCTGGTTCATCACGAACTCGGTGCTGGAATCGGCCGACCCCGATCCTCGGGTCAGCGCGGAGGCGGTCAAGGAGGCCGTCCGGATGGGGTCCTGGCCGCTGGAGGACGTACTTCGTCCGTGGGGCGGAATGCCCGAGGCGCCAGGGATGTTCGCGATCTCGTGGCTGGATCTGCGCCGGCTGCCGGTCCGGGTCGACGCGACCGGGCTGGAGGCCCAGTACGTCGGCGCGACGATCCGGACCGACGGGGTGATGCTCTGGTTCATTCTCGACGAGTCCGGCCTGCACCTGCGTTGCCGCTATCCCGACACCCCGGAAGCCCGGCGCAACGTCGGCGCCTGGCTGGACACGCTCGTCGCCCACCTGTGCTCACGGGCACGGGCGTCGGTCGGTGGCCGGCTTCGCCTCGGCGACCGGACGTACCGGGTGCAGCGTGCCGGCCGCGCGGATGTGCCGGCGCTGGTCGCACTGCTCGCCGACGACGAGATCGGTCGCACCCGCGAGGGTGCCGAGCTGGCCCGGTACGAGGAGGCGTACGACGCCGTCACCCGGGATTCCTCGCACTACCTCGCCGTGGTGCGCGACGAGGACGATCGGATCGTCGGCACCATGCAGCTCACCATCATCCCCGGGTTGTCCCGCGGCGGCACCACGCGCCTGCAGATCGAGGGGGTCCGCGTGGCGGCCCCGGAGCGCTCCCGCGGGGTCGGCACCGCCATGCTCGAGTGGGCGCACGACCATGGCAGGCACCGCGGTGCGACACTCGCGCAGGTCACCACCGACCGGACCCGCGAACGGGCGCACGCGTTCTACACGCGACTCGGGTACGAGAACAGTCACGTGGGGTTCAAACGGGAGCTGTGAGCTATTGAAGGAGGAACAGCAGCAGGGTCAGGCCGGTGGCGACGACCGCGGCGGCCACCGCCATGCCGGGCCACATCGTCGGTTCGGGTTTACCTGTGAAGTGATCGCTCATCACGCACCTTTTTCGAAGGGGCGCCACGGGTCGTGCGGCTCGCGACGTTGCGACCGGTCAACGGTAGCGCGGCGCCCCGGGTGCGGGCGGTGGTTTGGCGCAGATGCACGGTTGGCGAACGAGATTCGACACGCCACCGTCCACGGTGCGCGCGGAAGCGCCGAGTGCCCTACTCTCTGGCCTCAGCGGAGGGTTTGATCCGGACGGGTTTGCCGCCGGTTCACAACGAGCGAGGTGGTGGACTGCCATGGTCGACGGGGCGCTTTCCGGAGGCACCGATCAGTTGTCCGGTAGACGACGACTGCTCGCGGTACTGCTGGCGATGGCGATGTTCGTCCTCGTTGTCGACACCTCGTTGATGAACGTGTCGATCTCCGCGGTGGTGCGCGACCTCGACACCACGGTCAGCGGTGTGCAGTCGGCGATCGCACTCGAGGCGTTGGTGTCGGCGGCCTTCATCCTGATCGGCAGCAAGGTCGGCGATCTGATCGGACGCAAACGCGCATACGTGCTGGGTCTGCTCGGCTACGCGACCGGTGCGGCTGCCATGACGTTCGCGCAGAACCTGACGGCGGTGATCGTGCTGTGGGCCGTGGTCGGCGGTATCGGGGCCTCGCTGCTCCTGCCCGCCATGCAGTCCCTGGTGCACGGCAACTTCCAGGGTGCGGCGCAGAAGAAGGTCTACGCACTGGTCGGCGCGGCGGCCGCGATCGCCGCCGCCGTGGGTCCCCTGCTCGGCGGATTCGTCACCACCTACCTGTCGTGGCGTGTCGGGTTCGCGCTCGAGGTGGTGATCATCGCGGCCGTACTGTCGGGGATCGGACTCGTCCGCGACGTGCCGTACACCGGGCCGAGGGGAGTCGATCCGATCGGTGCCGTGCTGTCGGTGGTCGGCATGGGCGGCATCGTGCTGGGAATCCTGGTGTGGCAGGAGGGTGGCGAGTCCGTCGCCGCCCTCCTGGTGGTCGGTGCGGCGGCGCTGATCGGGCTCGCGTACTGGCTGATCCACCGCAAGCGCCGGGACGAGCCCGCCCTGATGGATCCGGAGCTGTTCCGGTCCAAGGTGTTCCGGCTCGGCGTCACGGGGCAGATGCTCCAGCAGATCGCCCTGGGTGGCACGATGATCGCACTACCGATCTACCTGCAGATGGTGCTCGAGTACAACGCCATGCAGGCCGGACTGTCCCTTGCGCCGCTGTCGCTGAGCATGTTCGCCGTTGCGTTGCTCGCGGGGAAGAAGGCCGGCTCCCGGCGCCCGGCCGCGATCATCCGCTGGGGATTCGTCCTCCTGACCGTCGGAGTCGTGGTGCTCGTCCCGCTGGTGCCCCGCGCGGAGTTCGGCTGGGCGCTGCTGGTGCCCCTCGTCGTGGCCGGATCCGGGCTCGGGCTGCTCGTCTCGCAGCTGAACAACTACACGCTCGCACCGATTTCGGAGGAACGGGTCAGCGAAGCCGCGGGCACCAACTCCGCGGCCGGATCGTTCGGACTGTCGTTCGGGCTGGCGTTCGGCGGCGCCGTCCTGCTGGCCACGCTCTCGCTCACCTTCACCGCGATGGCGGAGTCGAGCACGGTGCTCCCACCCGACGAACAACAGCAGGTGGCGCAGGTCCTCGAGGACGACGCGGAGGTCATGAGCAACACCGAACTCGAGGCTCTGCTCGCCGGCCAGCCGCCGCAGATCCGTGACGAGATCATCCGGATCAACACCGACGCACGACCCCTCGCTCTGCAGGCGGCGCTGCTGGTGCCGATCCTGGCCGGCCTGCTCGGGCTGCTCAACTCCTTCCGCATGATCCGGGAACCGGACGCGCCGCCCGCCGCGCCGGGTGCTGTCGCAGGCCTGGGCTGACGGACCGTCGACCGGTTAGGGTCGGGCATGGCCGACACCTTCCTCGTCGAACGCTCCATCGTCACCTCCGCGAGCCCGGAAGCCGTCCACACGTTGATCGACGACTTCCGCAACTGGCCGCAGTGGTCGCCGTGGGAGGAACTCGACCCGAACATGACCCGCACCTACGCCGGGGCGGACCGCGGGGCCGGTGCGTCCTACGCCTGGTCGGGCAACCGCAAGGCCGGTGCCGGGTCGATGACGATCACCGAGTCGGTGCCGGGCCGGAAGGTGAAGCTGGACCTGTCGTTCCTCAAACCGTTCAGGGCGCAGAACGTCACCACGTTCCTGATCGAACCGGGCGGGTCCGGGACCACCGTGCGCTGGCAGATGACCGGCAAGCAGTCCTGGTTCTTCACGGTGTTCGGGTTCGTCATCAGCATGGACAAGATGGTCGGCAAGGACTTCGAGAAGGGACTGGCCGCACTGAAGAGGGCGGCGGAGACCCGCACAACCTAGAGGGGGGATCGTGGGCCGAATCGTGGTGAGCGAGTTCGTGTCGCTCGACGGCGTGATGGAGGCACCCGGCGGGGAACCGGGATACCCCCACACCGGGTGGACCATCCCGTACCACAGCGCCGATCTGGTGAACGACAAACTGCGAGAGACGCTCGACGCGTCGGTGCTGCTGCTGGGCCGCCGCACCTACGAGTCGTTCGCCGACGCATGGCCGAAGCGGGACGGCGAGTTCGCCGACAAGATGAACGCGATGCCCAAGCACGTCGTCACCTCGGCCCCCGACGACCTCGAATGGCAGAACTCGACGGTGCTCGACGGACCGGTGGAGAAGACGGTTCCCCGGCTGCGGGATTCGGTCGACGGGGACCTGCTGGTCGTCGGCAGCCGGACCCTGGTGCACGCGCTGCTGCGCGCCGGCCTCGTCGACGAGCTGCGGCTGGCGGTGTTCCCCGTCGTGCTCGGCTCGGGGGACCGGGTGTTTCCCGAGTCGCCCGAGCCGATCGCGCTGGAGCTGGTCGATCAGCGCCGATTCGAGTCCGGCATCGCGGCGCTGACCTACCGTCGGTGACCTACGCCCCCCGCGCGAGGAGCGCGTCGAGGGCGGCGTAGCTGGCGTTCATGCCCTCCTCCATGCCGGACCCGAGCATGCCGTCACGGTCCTCCGTGGTGAGGAACAGCGACTCGACGACGATCCTGGTGCGCTCGCCGTCGAGATCGACGAAGTCGACGGCGTCGATCGACGCGTGGGTGGGCATGCCGTCCCACTCGAACGAGTACACGAGCCGTTCCTGGGGCATCACCTCCCGGAATCGTCCTTCGAAGCCGTCGCTGCCACCGTCGTGGTGTTCGACGAACCGCCAGTGCCCGCCGACCTCGAGTTCCCACGTCTCGACGTCGAGGGGGTTGCCGCGGCCCCACCACTGCGCGACGAGCTCCGGGTCGGTGTAGGCGGCCCAGACGCGGTCGCGGGGAGCGTCGAAGACCCGCTCGACGTGGCAGTCGCGGTCGCCGGACGTGGTGACGGTGGCCTGCGCAGCCATCCGTGTTCAGACCATCTCGGGAACGTGCAGGTGAGCGATGGCGAGTTCGAACTCGGCCACTTCGAGAACGGTGGCGCCCATCTCTCGGGTGCCCTCCTCCCGCATCGACGCGGAACGCTCCCTGCTGCTGTCCATGGCGTCCTGACTGTCGAGCGTCACCGACACCACGGCGCGGCCCGCCGCATGGTCGACCATCATGCTCGCGCTGCAGAACCCGTCGATCTCCTCCATCATCGGCAGTGCGGTCAGCTTGAACACGTCGACCGCGCGTGACATGTGACGGGGTTCGATCTTGAGCCACGCCACGCGGACACACGCACCCCGGCTCGAGTGGTGGTCGCGGTGCAGGGCGGCGATGTCCCAGCGTTCGACGCTCGCCGTGCCGTGGAACATCTCGGCGGCGCGGTCCCGGAGTTCCCGCACCGGCCCCTCACTCGAACGCAGTGCGTCCTCGTCCATCCACGAACTGGTCGCTATGCACCGACCGCTGTCGCGATCGACGAGCAGGGACAGTCCCGCGCAGCCCTCGTAGTCGGCGAGAGCGGGCATCACGGTGTCCCGGACGTGTTTGATGCCGGCGTCGATGAACGACGGATGTGCCTGGATTGTGGTGGAACGTGCGTACACTGTCGACCCCTTCTCCTCGGGGCAGCGCCCCGGCGGCGCCACCGGTCCATCCCCCGGTGATCACGATCCTCCGCCCGACTGCCGCTGGCAATGCCCGGCGTAAAATGTCGCCGACATGTGCCCGTCCGCGGTCGAAGGGAAACGGATTTTGAACGCGCACGCCGAAGGACCCCAGCAGCTCGAGTTCCAGGCGGAAACCCGCCAGTTGCTGGACCTGATGATCCACTCGGTCTACTCGAACAAGGACTCCTTCCTGAGGGAGCTCGTCTCCAACGCGTCGGATGCCCTCGACAAGCTCAGGCTCACGGCCTTCCAGGACAAGGACCTCGACGCGGACACGTCGGATCTGCACATCGAGATCGCCGTGGACAAGGACGCCCGCACCCTGACGATCCGGGACAACGGCATCGGCATGTCGCACGAGGAGGTCGTCGACCTGATCGGCACCCTCGCCAAGTCGGGGACCGCGGAACTGCGCCGAAAGTTGAAGGAAGCCAAGGACGCTGCCGCGAGCGACGAGCTGATCGGACAGTTCGGCATCGGCTTCTACTCGACGTTCATGGTCGCCGACAAGGTCACCCTGCTGACCCGGAAGGCGGGTCACTCGCAGGCCACCCGCTGGGAGTCCAGCGGTGAGGCGACGTACACGATCGAGACCGTCGACGGTGCGCCGCAGGGCACTTCGGTGACACTGCACCTCAAGCCCGCGGACACCGAGGACCACCTGCACGACTACACCGCCGAGTGGAAGATCAAGGAACTCGTCAAGCGGTACTCCGACTTCATCGCCTGGCCGATCCGGATGGACGTCGAACGCCGCACCCCGGCCATCGCCGACGGCGACGAGCCGGAGAAGGTCGAGATCGAGACCCAGACGCTGAACTCGCAGAAGGCGCTGTGGGCGAAGTCGAAGGACGAGGTGACCGAGGAGGAGTACACCGAGTTCTACCGGCACATCGCGCACGCCTGGGACGAGCCGCTCGAGACCATCCCGATGAAGGCCGAGGGCACCTTCGAGTACCAGGCCCTGCTGTTCATTCCGCAGCACGCCCCGTTCGACCTGTTCATGCGCGACGGCAAGACCGGCGTCCACCTCTACGTCAAGCGCGTGTTCATCATGGACGACGCCGACGAGCTGCTGCCGGAATACCTGCGCTTCGTCAAGGGCGTCGTGGACGCGCAGGACCTCTCGCTCAACGTCTCCCGTGAGATCCTTCAGCAGGACAGGCAGATTCGGGCCATCCGCCGCAGGCTCACCAAGAAGGTGCTCGGCACCATCGCCGACATCCAGGCCTCGCGCCCCGACGACTACCGCACCCTGTGGTCGGAGTTCGGGCGCGCGCTGAAGGAGGGCCTGATCTCGGACGCCGACAACCGGGACGCGTTGCTGAAGATCGCGTCCTTCGCGTCCACACACAGCGACGAGGAGCAGACCACCCTCGCCGACTACGTGTCGCGGATGAAGGACGACCAGACCCAGATCTACTACGCCGCAGGCGAATCGCGTCAGCTGCTGGAGAACTCCCCGCATCTGGAGGCGTTCGAGGCCAAGGGCCTCGAGGTGCTGCTGCTGACCGACCCGGTCGACGAGGTGTGGACCTCGCAGGTCCCCGACTTCGACGGCAAGCCCCTCCAGTCCGTCGCCAAGGGCGAGGTGGACCTGGGCAGCGAGGCCGACAAGGCCGCCGCCGAGGCGGAGCGGGAGGAGAAGGAGAAGGAGTTCGCCGACCTGCTCGGCTGGCTCACCACCACCCTCGAGGATCAGGTCAAGTCCGTCCGCCTGTCCAGCCGCCTGACCACCTCGCCCGCGTGCATCGTCGGCGACGACTTCTCGATGTCCCCGGCGCTCGAGCGGATGTACCGCGCGTCGGGGCAGCCCGTCCCGGCCACCAAGCGGATCCTCGAACTGAATCCCGAGCACCCGCTGGTGCAGGCGCTGCGCACCGCGCACGCCGAACGTCCGGACGACGAGGCCGCCGCCGAGACCGCCGAGTTGCTCTACGGCATGGCACTGCTCGCCGAAGGCGGCGAACTCGCCGACCCCGCCCGGTTCACCGGTCTGCTCGCGAACCGGCTCACCGCCGGCATCTGAGCCTCTCGCGCACGGCGGCCCGGGGACAAGTCCCCGGGCCGCCGTCGTGTCCACGGCGCGAGCGGGCGTCCTCCGCGCGCCTGACCCGATCAGCCCTTCGGCAGCGGCGGATGCCCCTCCGACGCCTGCACCACGACGACCCCGTTGCCCGTCAGTTCCAGCTGACAGGCCTCGCCGGAACCACGGCCGATCGCCGCGCCGAGCTTCGCGGTCTTGCGGATACCCGACGTCAGGCTGGTGGACCACATCACCGCGCTCTGCATGTCGACGAAGGTGGGCTGGTCCACGTTCAGTACCACCGGCATGCCGTACACGTTCAGGGCCAGGGTGCCGCGACCGCTGAACGTCGTGTTGAACAGTCCGCCGCTGAGCATCGATGCGCCCTCGACCCGCTGGATGTCCCACTCGAGTGAGCTCTCGAACGCGAGCACGTTCTCGCCGTTGACCGTGACCGACTCGTCCTCGAGTTCGACCAGGAAGATCACGTCGGCGTCGCGGGCGAGGAAGACGTCGCCGCTGCCGGACACCTTCATCAGGGGAAGGCCCTCACCGGTGAGGGCCTTCTTGAACAGCTTGCCGATGCCGCCGCTGCCCTGATAGGCGAAATCGACGTCGCCCTGGTAGGCGACCATCGAACCCTGGCGGGCGAAGAAGTGTCCGTTGGTGCCGGCCAGGTCGACCTTGAGCATCCACTGGTTCTGCAGCACGAAAGTGCCCGGCGCGCCGCTGCGTTCGGTGTTGCTCATCAGGTCACTGCGCATGGTCCGTCTCCTGTTCGGTGGGGGTGGGTGCCACTCAGCGTGGTAGCGGCGGGGTGCCCGAGCGGATCCGCTTCACCTCGCCGCGGGCGAACTCGACCGCCGCGGTGTCCTGTCCGCGGGACGTG
Organism: Rhodococcus sp. NPDC003318; assembly: GCF_042879035.1. Classification (NCBI taxonomy): domain Bacteria; kingdom Bacillati; phylum Actinomycetota; class Actinomycetes; order Mycobacteriales; family Nocardiaceae; genus Rhodococcus; species Rhodococcus sp. NPDC003318. The sequence goes on from NZ_JBIAOU010000014.1 coordinate 121,898, forward strand.
GCGAGCGTGTCCGCCAGATCCGCGATCGCGTCGAGCACGTGGGCGTTGCGTCGGCGGACCTTCCGGCTCCCGCCGGCCCGGCGGAAGGTCCTGCGGGCCTTGTGGTCGCCGCACATCGCTTCGAGCTCGCCGGCGGTGATCACCCCGTCGGACGCTTCGGGCGCGAGGACCTCGCGCATGAACTCCCGCTCGCGGGGAACCGTCGACCGGAACACCCGGAGTGCGACGGCCAGCGCGACCACGATGACGATCGCCCACGCGGGGAAGATCAGGGCGACGTTGCCGCGGACAAGTGCTCCGAGGGACGAACGTGAACGCGCCGCTGGTCACCAGCAGCAGGTACACCCAGAACGCCGCATTGCGTGGCTGGTAGAAGGTGAACGACCGGCCCCAGCCGGAGTTCTCGATGGCGGCGACGCGCCGCTCGTGCAGACCGTCGATCGTGGTGGTCATTCCGACGCCCCCTCGGATCGGCGAATGCTGGTGATCATCCCGGCGATGTCCTCGGCCCGCTGCTGCTCGGTGTCGGAGGGGCCGACCGCGACGACCTGGACGCCGCGGCCGTCGATGACGAATGCCGCCAGTGCGCCGGCGAACTGCGGGCCCGCGTAGCGCGCGAACAGCCCGCGTTCGCCGGACTCCGTCGTGATCGGCACCGGGGTGCCGTCGACGTGGACGTGCTGGCCGAGCGCGGCGGAGGTGTCCTTGATCTGCTGCAGGAGCGCCGCGGCGTCGCCCGAGAACTCGCCGGTCCGCACCGTGAACGACACGTCGCCGTCCTCGAGCGTCGCGGTCGAGGGGAAGGAGCGCGAGACCGGCTCGTCCCCCACCCGGACACCGGAGGTGACGCCCCATCCGACCGCGGGAACGAACGTGATGTCGCCGGCCATTCCGATCACGTCACCGGCGACGACGCGGTCGTCGTAGTCGATCGAGCTGTCGATCGCGGGCAGCAGTGCGGCCATCAGGAAGGCGAAGGCGAGGACGACGAATGCCGGCAGCAGGGTCGCCGATCGAGTCCGAGCCAGCGCCGGTCGACCGGCACCCACCGGTCGTCGGGGTCGTAATCCAGTGGCGGAGCCGGATTCGGAGCGGTGCCCAGCGTCATCGAGCCTCCCGTGCGGAAGTGGCGGATGCCAGCAAGGTTAGGGGGCGCCGGACGGTTGTGCCCGGTGCGACACAGTCCGGCAAATCGCCCACCGCGGGTTCGCTGCCATCGTTCGCCGGTGCCGCGGATGAGCGCCCCCGATGCGGCATCCGGGGACACCGTCACCCTGTCCGTCGCCACCTCGCCGGCGGTGGTGCCGGACGTCGACGCCTACGAGCGACTGCTGCGCGACGCGGTGCGCCAGGTCGCGTCCGCCCCGGCCGCGGATGGTTCGGGGAGCGGGTGACGGCCGATTCCCAGCGAACGCGCAGGCATCCCACTACTGTGACCGGTGCCGGACCAGCGACGAATGGAGTCCACATGTCGACCTTCATCTTCGACGCACTGCTTCCCTTCGTCGGCGAGAAGTGGGCAACCGTGCTGGCCACCCTGCTGGCCGTCGGTCCGTAGATCGGGCCGTACCGCAGGCGTCGGGCGTTCACCCGAACGCCACGCCGCCGAACCCGACGCCGCGGAAGTCCGCCAGCTCGGCGGCCCGCTCCTCGACCGCGGTGCGTGTCGCCTCCGTGATCGTCTGCCACGGAACCGCCTGCACCGTGAGCGTTCTCCCCGTCGACCGTGGCCGCCACACACCGACCAGTTCGCCGCCGACCGCGATCGCGCCCGGCCGGCCCAGCGTCGGCCACAGGGACTTGACCAGAGCTGCGTCGGGCACCAGCACGGCACGGTCCTTGAGCTGCAGGTAGGGGTCGAACGGCCCGAGCAGCCGAACCGATCGGTCCCGGTGCGTGTCGGTGAGGGCGGGGAGGTCTCCGGCGAGCACCGAACCCGCCCGACCGTCGATCGTCACCTCCACCGTGTCCTCGGGCCAGTTCGCCTTGACGTCCGTGACCGGGGCGTCGAGGTAGGCCGCGACGGTCTTCGGGTCGGCGGGACCGAAGAAGCGCAGGTATCCGCGAATGACGTCGAAACGCGGATCGGCGTCGGTACCCAGGTGGGCGTACGGCTTCGGCCGCCAGCCAGGGATGCGTTCGAGGACCGGTGGTGAGGTGCCCGGGCGCAGTTCCAGCCCGGCGTGCAGCGCGGCCAGCCGGAACGGCATCTCGTACAGGTGGGTCGCGTTGCAGGGGCGGCAGAACCGCAGGTACGGCTCGGGCATCCGCGCCGCGAGCCGCGTGGACATCTCGCCCTTCACGGTCGGTTCGCGGACGATGTCGCGCATCTCGTGGGCCACCGCGCGCAGCGCGTCGAGCGCCGGAACACCCGCCGCCTTCAACGGCCGGTTCGCGTCGAAGATCCGTTTGGCGGCGTCCGCGTCCGACAGGGGAGCCGTGGCAACCGCGACCTTCGGCAGGTCGGGGCGGCGGTAGCAGTGCGGTGCGCCGCGCAGAGTCCACGCCAACGAGAGCGCGCCGGCGGTGTCGGCCGGAGTGCCGCGCACGCGCAGGGCCCACGCCGCACCGTCGGGACCGGTGTTCTGGACGCCGAGATCGAGCACGTCGCAGTCGGCGGCATCGGCGGCGACGCCGGGAGGGCGATCGAGCTGATGCGCATGCCAGCGGTACGCGAGCACCTGCGCACGGGACACCTCGGCGGTCATGGCCCGAGTGTAGGAGCGGGCGGCGGCACCGGACGCATCAGCGGTTGTCGATCTGATACGACTCGATCCGACGGATCAGCCCGTCCCGGAAGAAAAAGTAGTCGCTGAAGATTCCCCGCAGCTCGCCGCCCTCCGTGAACTGCGCCTCGACCGTGCCGAGGAGGGCGACGACGTCGTGCTCCTCGACCATACGGATCACCGTCAGAGTCGGTGTGCCGGTGAACGCGTAGTTCTCGATCTCGTCGGCGAAGGCCGCCTTGCCGGTGAGCGAGAAGTCGCCCGGAATCGCCCAGGTGACGTCCTCGGTCAGCAGCGCCAGGATCGCCTCGCGGTCGCCGGTCCGGAAGCCGTCCACGTACGCGGCCACGGCGCGCTTGTTCGGCGACAGCGATGGATCGGATTCGGACATCTCCGGTTCCATGACCCCTCCTTCGCACGGAGTTGATGCGGTCCGTCCCATCGTGGCATTCACCCCGCCGTCGCGTGCCGGATCCGGCCCGGCGGGAGACCGCCGGGCCGGTGACGTCGCCGCTCGTCTCAGACGGCGATGCTGTAGCGGTCCTTGAGCGTCCGCTTGACCAGCTTGCCCGTCGGCGTCCGAGGGAGGTCCGCACTGAACTCGACACGGCGCGGCACCTTGTACCGGGCCAGCGTTCCGCGCAGGAAGTCCGTGATCTCCTCGGCGAGTTCGGGCCCGGGCGTGGCGTCCGGTGCGGCGTGGATGACCGCGAGGACGGACTCGCCCATCTCCGGATCGGGGATACCGATGACCGCGCAGTCGATCACGGCCGGGTGCAGCGCGAGGCAGTTCTCGATCTCCTGCGGGTAGATGTTGACGCCGCCCGAGATGATCATGAACGTGGCGCGGTCGGTCAGGAAGAGGTAGCCGCCCTCGTCGAGGTAGCCGACGTCGCCCGTCGTCGTCCACGTCGGGTGCGCCGGGTGCTGCGCGGACGCGGTCTTCTCGGGGTCGTTGTGGTAGTGGAACGGCAGCACGTCTCGCTCGAAGTACACCGAACCGACTGTCCCGGAAGGTACTTCGTTGCCGTCGTCGTCGCAGATGTGCACGACGCCGAGCACCGCCCGGCCGACGGTGCCCGGATGGTCGAGCCACTCCGGCGTGTCGACCATCGTCATGCCGTTGAGCTCGGTCGACGAGTAGTACTCCGACAGGACCGGGCCCCACCACTCGATCATCGCGCGCTTGACGTCCACCGGGCACGGAGCGGCGGCGTGCACGGCCACCTGCAGGCTCGACACGTCGTACTTCGCCCGCGTCTCCGCCGGCAGTTTGAGCATCCGCACGAACATCGTCGGCACCCACTGCGCGTAGGTGACGCGATACCGCTCGATGTACTCCAGGGCCTTCTCCGCGTCGAACCTGCCCATCACCACGACCGTACCGCCGAGAGCCTGCACCGACGCGCAGGTACGAAGCGGCGCAGCGTGGTACAGCGGGGCAGGGGACAGGTAGACGGTGTCGGAGGTGACGCCCCAGACGCGGGCGTTCATCTCCGTCATCGTGTCGCCCGGCTCGTCGATCTGCCGGTTCGGCAGGTCAGGCTTGATGCCCTTCGGCCGCCCGGTGGTGCCGGACGAGTACAGCATGTCCGCGCCGCGAGGCTGATCCGCGGGCGGGGTGTCCGGGTACTGCGCGGTGACGGTGTCGAGGTCGACGTGACCGGCGACCTCGCCGCCGAACGCGAGCCGGTGCGTCAGCCCGGGGGTCCGTTCGGCCACGGCGACCGCGAGATCGCCCAGGGTCGCGGAGACCAGCAGGGCCGCCGCGCCGCAGTCGTCGACGATGTAGGCGACCTCGTCCGCCGTCAGGTGCCGGTTCACCGCGGTCAGGTACAACCCGGAACGCATTGCTGCCCAGTAGATCTCGAAGACCTTCGGATTGTTGTCGGTGAGCAGTGCGACGTGGTCGCCGCGGCGGAGCCCGATGGCGGCGAAGTGGTGCGCCAGCCGGATCGAGCGGGTCTCGAGTTCGCCGAACGTCACGGTCTCGCCGGTCTCGGCCATGATGACGGCGGGCTTGTTCGGTGTGGTGCGTGCGTATGCTCCGGGATACATGAATTCTCCAGGGTATGGCCGGTCGGTCAGGCTCGGGTCGTGACTTCGAGTTCCGAGTCCCGGCCGGGTGTGGACGGGGTGTGCGCATTCGGGGCGAACCTGCGGGAGAGCACCTCGAGGCAGATGTAGCCGACGACTCCGGCGACAGCCAGACCGGCGCCGACCTTCCACGCGTTGTCGGCGTTGCCGTCGACGAGCAGGACCATCACCATCGGGGCGAAGCCGCCGATGATCGCGGAGATCTGGTAGCCGAGCGATGCACCGGAGAAGCGGATCTCCGGCGGGAAGAGTTCCGCGAACCAGGTGCCCTGCGTGCCGGTCTGCAGCGACATCACGATGACGGCGCCGATCACCGCGATCGCGAACGGCCACACCTTGCCCGCGCCGGACATGCCGATCATCAGCCACATCGGCACCGCCCACAGCGTCATGCCGATCGTACCGAGACCGAAGATCAGCTTGCGGCCGTAGAGATCCGAGAGGTGGCCCGCGAGCGGCACGATCGCGATCATCATGACGCAGGCGATCAGGATGTACGTCAGCACGGTCGAGCGAGCCAGGCCGAGGTAGGTGGTCGCGAACTGCACCGACCCGGTGATCATCGTGTAGAAGAAGATCACGCCGAGCGAGTTGGCTCCGGCCGCCAGCAGCACCGTCCCGGGGTTCTTGCGGAGCACCTCGACGATCGGGGACTTCTTCTGGGTGGGTGCGGACGCCTGCTTGCGGGCGATCTCCTTGAACTCCGGGGTCTCCTCGAGGAAACGGTGGATCGCGAAGGCGATCGGCAACATCACCAGGCTGATCCAGAACGGCACGCGCCAGCCCCAGGACAGGAAGTCCTCCGAGGACAGGGCGCCCGTCATGCTCAGGAACGCGATGTTGCCGAGCACCACGCCGATCGGAACGCCGAGCTGCGCGAAGCTGCCGTAGAAGCCGCGACGGTTCGCGGGCGCGTTCTCGGTGGCGAGCAGCACGGCGCCACCCCACTGGGCGCCGACGGCGAGGCCCTGGCAGATGCGGAGGGTGACCAGGATCGCCGGCGCGAGCCACACGATCTGGGTGTTCGGCACGAAGCCGATCAGCGACGTCGCGAGTGCCATCAGCACGACGGCGGTCACGAGCACCGGCTTGCGACCGACCTTGTCGCCGTAGTGTCCGGCGAGCACGCCGCCGATGGGCCTGGCGATGAACCCGACGGCCACGGTGGCGAAGGAGTTCAGCGCGGCGACCACCTCGTTCTCGGTGGCGAAGAAGGTCGTGTTGAACACGAGGGCCGCGGCCGTCGCATAGATGAAGAAGTCGTACCACTCGAGCGAGGTCGAGATGGCCGCGGCGAACGAGGCGCGACGCGAGCGGCCGCCTGCGGCGCCGACGGGTCGGTGGTCGTTACTGGTCATGGGGTCTCCTGGACCGATGGACCCGGGGTGCTGCGGACTCCGGGACGGTGGGGGTGCGGTGGGGCTCGCGGATCCGAGGATCGCGGTCAAACAGGCAATCGATCGATCGTTCGGTTGTGGACGGCAGGCTTCGCCGCTGGGTGTTCGCAGTGCCGTGACGGTGTCCACTGCGGGCGGTGATCGCAGGGGGTGCCCGAACGATCGTTCGCTATTATGGGCACAGTGTGGTCTGGATCTCAAGCCTCACGTCGGTCCGGTCGGAAACTGCCTGGTTCGAGCCGGTCAGGAGCCCGGGCGGCGGTCCGCCTCGACCATGACCAGCGCCAGCTCGGAGTAGCGATCCGCCAGCTCCGTCGGGGTGAGCGGGCCCGCGGGGTTGAACCACGTGCAGATCGCCTGGCCCATGTTGATGATCGCGCGCGTGGCGTCACGTCCCTTGTCGGTGGCGAACACACCGGACTCGACACCGCGGTCCACGATCTCGCGGAACAGCCCCTCCTGCCGATCCCGGCGATCCACGGTCGCCCGCAGGCCCGCCTCGTCCAGACTGCGGATCTCCGTCGCACCCACCACCGCGTCCCGCTGCCGCGTCGTGTGGAACAGCACCCACGCGCGCACCACAGCCGCGAGCTGGTCGCGGGGATCCGGCCCGGCATGCTGCGCCGCGTCGCCCGTCATCCGGTACGCGTCGTCGAGCGCCTGCGCCATGAGGACCTGCAGGATCTCCTGCTTGGATGCGAAATGGTGGTAAATCGAGGCCACCGTCAGGCCCGCCGTGCGCGCGACGTCGCGGATCGAGGTCCCGTGGTAGCCACGCTCGGTCATGTTCTCGACGGCGGCGTCGAGCACCGCCTGGCGACCCGTGCCGTCGGGCGAACCCTTGCCGCTGCGCACTCTTCGTCTCCGTTCGACGGGCCGCCCGCGGTCACCCGGAAGAGGGGCCACCGGTCGGCACAGATGATGAAGGCCCGGGGAGACGATCTCCCCGGGCCTCACGTCGGGGGGTGCTGGTGCACCCCGCCGATCAGATCACAGACCGGGCCGCTTGCCGACGGTGAGCGTGACCTCGCCGGTGTGCGCGAAGAAGTCGTTGCCCTTGTCGTCGACGACGATGAACGCCGGGAAGTCCTCGACGTCGATCTTCCAGACCGCCTCCATGCCGAGCTCTTCGTACTCGACGACCTCGACCTTCTTGATGCAGTCCAGCGCCAGACGCGCCGCGGGGCCGCCGATCGAGCCGAGGTAGAAACCGCCGTGCGCGTTGCACGCGTCGGTGACCTGCTTCGAGCGGTTGCCCTTGGCCAGCATGACCATCGAGCCGCCCGCCGCCTGGAACTGCTCGACGTACGAGTCCATGCGCCCCGCCGTGGTCGGGCCGAACGACCCCGACGCCAGACCCTCCGGCGTCTTCGCCGGGCCGGCGTAGTACACCGGGTGGTCCTTGAGGTACTGCGGCATCTCCTCGCCGGCGTCGAGGCGCTCCTTGATCTTCGCGTGCGCGATGTCGCGGGCCACGACCAGCGGACCCGTCAGCGACAGTCGCGTCTTGACCGGGTGCTTGGACAGCTCGGCCAGGACCTCCGGCATCGGCTTCGTCAGGTCGATCTTCACGGCGGCACCCTTGCCGGTGCCCGAGACGCCGGACGTCTCGGCGTCGAGCTGGCTGTCGGTGACCTCCGGCAGGAACTGGCCGGGGTTGAACTCGAGCTGCTCGAGGAACACACCCTCGGGGGTGATCTTCGCCTTCGCCTGACGGTCCGCGGAGCAGGACACCGCGATCGCGACGGGCAGCGACGCGCCGTGCCGGGGGAGGCGGATGACGCGGACGTCGTGGCAGAAGTACTTGCCACCGAACTGGGCACCGATGCCGATCTTCTGGGTGAGTTCGAAGACCCTCTTCTCCAACTCGTGGTCCCGGAAGCCGCGGCCGGTGATCGCGCCCTCGGTGGGCAGCTCGTCCAGGTAGTGCGCGGAAGCGTACTTCGCGGTCTTGAGCGCGAACTCGGCGGAGGTGCCGCCGACGACGATCGCCAGGTGGTACGGCGGGCAGGCCGCGGTGCCGAGCGAGCGGATCTTGGCCTCGAGGAACTGCATCATCGAGTCCGGGTTCAGGATCGCCTTCGTCTCCTGGTACAGGTACGACTTGTTCGCCGACCCGCCGCCCTTGGCCATGAACAGGAACTTGAAGGCGTTCTCGTGGCCCTTCGCGGTGTCCGCGTACAGCTCGATCTGGGCGGGCAGGTTGTTGCCCGTGTTCTTCTCCTCCCACATGGTGATCGGAGCGTTCTGCGAGTACCGCAGGTTCAGGCGGGTGTATGCGTCGTACACGCCGCGGGCGATCGACTCCTCGTCGTCACCCGGAGTCAGCACGTGCTGACCGCGCTTGCCCATCACGATCGCGGTGCCGGTGTCCTGGCACATCGGCAGCACCCCGGCCGCCGCGATGTTGGCGTTCTTGAGCAGGTCGAGCGCGACGAACTTGTCGTTGTTCGACGCCTCGGGATCCTCGAGGATGCTCGCCAGCTGCTTGAGGTGATCGGTCCGCAGGTAGTGAGAGATGTCGTGCAGCGCGGTCTCGGTGAGCAGCCGCAGCGCCTCGGGTTCGACCTTCAGGAAGGTGCGGCCGTCCGGCCCCTCGACGGTGGACACCCCCTCGGTGGTCAGCAGCCGGTACTCGGTGGGATCTTCCCCGATCGGCAGCAGGTCCTCGTAGAGGAAGTCGGCCATCACTTTTCTCCTGGGAATGGGCGTGGTGAAGTCGGGATCCAGGCTAAACCTGCCGCAGGAGCGAGCCGAAACCGGGGATCTTACGACGCGGTGCACTCCCGTGGGGTCCGTACACTGGACGTGTGTCCGAACTTGTCACCGTGCCAGGCGTCCCGCAACCCGCGGCGCAACGTCCGCGCTTCCATGCGTACGTCGACGTCGCGATCGTGGTCGCGGTGCTCGTCTGCACCAACCTGATCGCGCACTTCACCACCATCTGGGCGTCGATCGCCGCGGTGCCGATCGCGGCCGCAGTCCTGCTCGGGCTCGGTCGCGGGCGGGGTCTCGGCTGGGCCGAACTCGGCCTGTCGCCGCGCCACTGGCGCAAGGGCACCCTGTACTCGCTGGCGGCGATCGGGGTGGTGCTGGCCGTGGTCGCCGTCGGGATCGCACTGCCGTTCACCCGGCAGTTCTTCCTGAGCAACCGCTACGCGACGGTCTCCGGCGCACTGATCGCGTCGATGATCATCATCCCGCTGCAGACCGTGATCCCCGAGGAGTTGGCGTTCCGCGGTGTCCTGCAGGGGACCTTGGAGCGGGTCTGGGGCGCCCGCGGCGTGTTCGCGGCAGGTTCACTGCTGTTCGGGCTCTGGCACATCGCGTCGTCGCTGGGCCTGACCAGCGGTAATGCGGGACTGACCGGGTTCCTCGGTGGTGGTCTCGTCGGGCAGATCCTCGGCATCGCCGGCGCGGTCGCGGCGACGGCCGCCGCCGGGGTCGCGTTCACCTGGCTGCGTCGCCGCAGTGGCAGCCTCCTCGCCCCGATCGCTTTTCACTGGTCGCTCAACGGCATCGGCGCACTCGCCGCGGCGCTGGTCTGGCACGTGTCGATCGGCTGACCGTTCCACGGCGAGCTAGTGCTCGGTGCGCCGCGCGTCCTCGCGCTGTTGCGCGACACGCTCGTGGAACCGGCGCATGAACTCCGCCTCGCTCTCCTCGGCGGAGGCCCGGCCCTGCGGGCCGTCGTCGGGGGCGACCAGCATCGAGGGATGCATCCGCTGGTCGGGTAGCGGCACAGCGCCACGCGGTCGCCCGAACAGCAGCCACAACACCGATCCGATCGGCGGTACCAGCACCACCACCGCGATCCATGTCCCGCGACGGGGCCCTCGCACCTGCCAGTCCGCCCGCCGAACGACATCGACAACCGTGCAGATCCAGAGCCCCCCGACGATCAACATTGCCGCGATCATGGGCATGACGAAGTCCCTCCCCGGTACCCGCGGCGCTCACCGCGCCTGTCTACGCGGACCGCGGCGATGTTGCCCGGTCCGCTGACCCCCGCACGGCAGGGTACTGAGGATGAACTCCCGGCGTGCCCGTTCGCGAACGGCCACAGGGTTTACTCAGGAAAGCGGGGACACGCCCTAGTAGGACTTTGTTAGGTGGGGAAGGTGTGGTGGCAGGTCGGGCAGGTCCCGATCCAATAGGCCAGTGCGCGTTGGAGTTTGCGTACGACGGCGTA
>NZ_JBIAOU010000015.1:0-114299 GCF_042879035.1 Rhodococcus sp. NPDC003318
GGCCGGTGTCGTCACCGGTCTGGCCGTCGAGCCCGGTGCCGCGATCACCCAGGGCACCGTCCTCGCCGAACTGAAGTAACACCCCGCACCCCCCCCGTGAGTCCTTTCGGCCCGGATACGGGCCGAAAGGACTCACGGGCGAAGCCGTCCGGAACGAGAGCTGATGGAACCGATCGAGATCAACGCCGGATCCTGGTACTTGCGCGCGCTGCGCGCCGACGACCGTGTCGACGACCGGCCGGCACTCACCGCGGGCGGCATCGAGGACCCGGGCCACGTCGCCCGCCGCACCGCCCAGTGGGCCGCGGACGAGCACTACTCGTGGGCAGTGTGCGAGCCGACCACCGGTGAACTGCTCGCCGAGGTCGGCCTGACCCTCGACGGCGACAGCGCCGTCCTCACCGGCTGGGCCCGTCCCGGCCACGATGCGGCACTCGACGCCGCACTGACCACGGTTGCCCGGTTCGGCGAATCCGGCCTCGGGTTGACGGTCAGTCCCGGTTGAGCAGTCGCGAGCGCAGCGCCGCGACATCCTCGGCTCCGACCCCGAGTCCCCGCGTGAAGTAGGTCTCGATGTCGCCGAAGTCGGCGCGCATCCGGCCGACCGCGACCTCGAGGTACTCGCGGCGCACGCCGAGCAGCGGCAGCAGCAGGTCAGGGTTGCCACCGTGTGCCCGGAAGCGGTCGAAGATCGGGGCCAGCGCGGGCAGCAACTGCTCGTTGGTGAGCAGGTACTCCTCGAACACCTGCCCCTCGTCGACGCCGAGCAGCAGGAGCAGCGCCGCGACGGCCCAGCCGGTGCGATCCTTGCCGGTCGTGCAGTGGATCAACGCCGGACCCTCGACGTGGGCGAGGTCCGTGTAGAGCGCACGATAGGCGGTGACCGCGGACGGCAGTTCCACGAACTCCCGGTAGCTGTTCAGCAGATGGGTACTCGTCTCACCCTCCCCGAGGAGCTGCTCCGCGAGCCTCGGATCCTCGAGCAGCTTCTGCAGCATGGCGGGAGCCGCGGACGGGTCGCGGTCCGCCAGGACGTCGAGGGGTACCTCCTTCGCTCCCGCCGGTACCCGGTCGGGACGGTTCTCCCGCTCCGCGACGGTCCTCAGGTCGTACACGGCTGCGATACCGAGCGCGTCGAGTGCGGGGACGTCGGAGTCGGTCAGCTGACCGAGATCGGTGGACCGGTAGATCAGGCCCGTACGCACCACGGCCCCGTCGGCGGTGCGGTATCCGCCGGCGTCCCGCAGGTTCGGGACGGAGGAAACGGGGATCGGGGACCCGACCGGGCGCGAGATGCTCATGCCTGCACGGTAAACCACACCGCGCCCGCGTCCACCCCGCGGTCGCGGGATCACTGCCCCGCGGACGGTGTCGCGCAGACCGAGCCGGCGGTCGACACGGAGCCCGTCCCCGCACCGTCGGTGACCGCCGCGCCGATCGCGATGCCGAGCACGAGTGCCGCGGCGATGCCGATCACCCAGGCTGCCCGCGAGACCGCGTCGTCACCTGTCCAGGTCGGATGGTTCTGGTTCACCGAACAGTCCTCGAATCGTGTGGTTCGAGGCGCTCACCACTGCGGGTGACGCTGTCGGACAGCATCGTTCGCGGGGTGCTCGCCGCTCCACCTCGGAGCCGACCAGGATGACAGAGGGGGCCGACAGATCTTCTGCTCGTGTGGCCGGTCAGGTCGTGAGGACTCGGTCGAGTGCCGCGACCGCGGTGGACAGTTCGGACGCGGTGACGGTCAGTGGCGGCCGGAACCGGATGCCGCGGTCGCCGGTGCCGAGGCAGAGGACGTGTTCGCGCTCGCGCAGTGCCGTGACGACGTCGTCGCGGCGGCGCGGCGTGTCGAGGGTGATCGCGCACATCAGACCTCGACCGCGGGGATCGGACAGACCGTCGTGGCGGGCGGCGAGTGCGGTCAGATCGGCGAGCAACTGCGACCCCAGCAACCGGGCACGGTCGATCAGGCGGTCGCGTTCGATCACCTCGAGGATGCGGCGAGCGCGAACCATGTCGGTGAGGTTGCCGCCCCACGTCGAGTTGATCCGGGAGCTGACGTGGAAGACGTTGTCGGCGATGTCGTCGACGCGGCCGCCGGCCATGACGCCGCACACCTGGGTCTTCTTCCCGAACGCCACGACGTCCGGTTCGAGCCCCAATTGCTGGTAGGCCCAGGCGGTTCCGGTCATTCCCGCCCCGGTCTGCACCTCGTCGAGGACGAACAGCGCGTCGTTGTCGGCGCACAGCGCGGCCATCGCCTGCAGGAACTCGGCCCGCAGGTGCCGGTCGCCGCCCTCGCCCTGGATGGGTTCGGCGACGAAGCATGCGATGTCGTGGGGGTGGTCGACGAAGGCGCGTCGGGCCTGCTCGAGCGCCGACCCCTCGGCGGCGGCCACGTCGGTTCCCGACTCCACGGCGGGTGAGTCGATCCGCGGCCAGTCGAACTTCGGGTAGCGGGCGACCTTGATCGGATCGGTGTTGGTCAACGACATCGTGTAGCCGCTGCGTCCGTGGAAGGCGTGCCGCAGGTGCATCACCCGGCCGCCGAGTGCGGGGTCGCGTCCGGCGGCTTCGTTGCGGCGGCTCTTCCAGTCGAATGCCACTTTCAGCGCGTTCTCGACGGCGAGTGCACCCCCGTCGACGAAGAACAGGTGCGGCAGTCGCGGGTCGCCGAGGACGCGGGTGAAGGTCTGCACGAAACGCGCCATCGCGACCGTGTAGACGTCGGAGTTGCTGGGTTTGTTGATCGCCGCCTCGGTCAGTTCGGCGAGGAAGGCGGGATCGTCTGCCAGTGCCGGGTGATTCATGCCGAGCGCGGACGAGGCGAAGAACCCGAACATGTCGAGGTACTCGGTGCCGTCACGCTGGTCGACCAGTGTTCGGTCGTGCGATCGGGCGAGGTCGAGGACCAGGTCGAAGCCGTCGACGAGCAGGCTGGACCGGAGAACGTCGAGGACCTCCGCGGGTGCGACGGCACCGGGCCCGTGCCGCTGTTCCATTGCGCCACTCATGTTCCGAGGTTAGAGCAAATCTTCCCGCTCTGCCGCGCAAGACAGTAACAATTCCGGCATCATCTACTGACGATCGTAAAAAGTCTGGAGAATGATGGTGCTCCGGGTGCGGACGTTCGCCGTGGTCCGGATCTCCTGCAGCACATGCTCGAGCGCCCGCGGAGACGCCACCCGCACCAGGAGGATGTAGCTGTCCTCCCCCGCGACCGAGTGGCAGGCTCGGATCGCGGGCAGGTGCGCCAACCGGGCCGGCGCGTCGTCCGGGCCCGCCGGATCGAAGGGAGTGATCGCGACGAATGCGGACAGCTCCTCGCCGAGCGCGGCCGGATCGACCCGGGCGCCGTACCCCTGGATCACGCCGCGCGACTCGAGACGACGCACCCGTGTCTGCACCGCCGACACCGACAGTCCCGCCTTCTGCGCCAGCGTGGCCAGGGTCGCCCGGCCGTCGTCGACGAGTTCGCGCACCAGCAGCGTGTCGATCTCGTCCAAAGGCTCCGGCATGGGGGCAGGCTAACCCAACGAGCACCGCATCGCCGCGACCGGAAAGGCAGCACCGATGACCGAGACCACTCCGACCACCGTTCGGGACCGCGCCGTGGCGGCCCTCCTCGCCTGCGGGGCGACCGTCCCCACCGAGGGCGGCGACCTGCCCGTGACCAGCCCGATCGACGGGTCGGAACTGCTCCGACTCCGGGCGAGTACGCCCGCGGAGGTCGACGCCGCGCTCGACGACACGCGTCGGGCTTTCACGCAGTGGCGGCTGGTGCCCGCCCCGCAGCGCGGTGCCCTGGTCCGGCGACTCGGCGCCCTGCTGACCGAACACAAGGAGGATCTCGCGGCCCTGGTCACGATCGAGGCCGGGAAGATCCCCTCCGAGGCGCTCGGCGAGGTGCAGGAGATGATCGACGTCTGCGAGTTCGCCGTCGGCCTGTCCCGCCAGCTGTACGGCCGGACGATGCCGTCCGAGCGGCCCGGACACCGACTGATGGAGGTCTGGCATCCGCTCGGGGTGGTCGGGGTGATCTCCGCCTTCAACTTCCCGGTCGCGGTGTGGTCGTGGAACGCGGCGATCGCGCTGGTGTGCGGCGATCCGGTGGTGTGGAAGCCGTCCGACCTGACGCCGCTGACCGCCCTGGCCTGCGACGCCCTGCTGCGGCGGGCGGCCGCGGACACCGGCGCTCCGGACGGGGTGCACCGGCTGGTCCTCGGCGGCGGCCCGGTCGGCGAGCGGCTCGTCGACGACCCGAGGGTGGCGCTGGTCAGTGCGACCGGATCGGTGCGCATGGGCCGCGAGGTGGGCCCGCGTGTCGCGGCCCGGTTCGGTCGCTGCCTGCTCGAGCTCGGCGGCAACAACGCGGCCGTCGTGGCTCCCTCCGCCGACCTCGACCTCGCGGTCCGCGGAATCGTGTTCGCCGCCGCCGGGACCGCCGGGCAGCGGTGCACGTCGCTGCGTCGGCTGATCGTGCACCACTCGGTCGTCGACACGGTGGTCGAGCGGGTGACGGCGGCGTACCGCCAACTGCGTGTCGGGAACCCGTTCGAGGACGGGGTGCTGGTCGGGCCCCTGATCCGGGAACGGTCGTGGGAGGCGATGGCCGCCGCGCTCGACCGCGCCCGTGCCGACGGCGGCGAGGTCGTGTGCGGCGGGCAGCGGGTCGACCGGGACGGGGTGTACGTCTCCCCCGCCGTGGTCCGGATGCCGGCGCAGACCCCGGTGGTGTGCGAGGAGACGTTCGCCCCGATCCTCTACGTCCTGACGTACGACGACCTGGACGACGCGATCGCGCTGCACAACGCGGTCCCCCAGGGCCTGTCGTCGGCGATCTTCACCCTCGACCAGCGGGAGGCCGAACGGTTCCTCGCCGCCGACGGGTCGGACTGCGGAATCGCCAACGTCAACATCGGGACGTCCGGGGCCGAGATCGGCGGCGCGTTCGGCGGCGAGAAGCACACCGGCGGCGGCCGCGAATCCGGCTCCGACTCCTGGAAGGCGTACATGCGCCGCGCCACGAACACCGTGAACTACTCCGATCAGCTCCCCCTCGCGCAGGGTGTCCGCTTCGGCTGACGCAGTGGTGCTGATGCGGCACCGCCGCAGTGGTGTTGATGCGGCACCGCCGCAGTGGTGCACTTTCGGATCGCCGGGCATCCGTAACCGCACCACTGCGGCGAAGCCGCATACGCTGAGCGGGTGACGCACTGGCCGGAGCTTGCTCGCGACATCGCCGAGGACGTGCTGTTCCCGGCCGCCGACAGCGTGGACGCCGACGGGATGATCCCCGCGAACCACTTCTACGCGCTCGCCGACGCCGGGTTGTACGGGCTGGCCGTGCCCACCGAACTCGGCGGCCCGACCATCGACCTCGGCGACCTGGTGACGGTCGTGGAGACGCTGTGCGGTGGGTGCCTGGCCACCACGTTCACCTGGATGCAGCACCACGGCGTCGTGGCCGCGCTGGCCGCGAGTACGAATCACGAACTGAAGGAACGGTTCTGGGACGAGGTGATCACCGGGTCGGTACGCGGCGGGGTCGCGTACGCCGGCGCGATCCCCCAGCCGCCGCTGCTGTACGCGCGCCGGGTGGACGGCGGGTACGTCCTCGACGGCGTCGCGCCATTCGTCACCGGGTGGGGCATCGTCGACGTCCTGCAGCTCAGCGCCCGCGACGAGTTCGACGACTCCATCGTGCACGTCCTCGTCGACGCCGCGCCCACCGCGGAGATCGGTGTCGAGGAGTTGCCGCTGATCGCGGCCCGCGGCAGCAACACCGTCCGGCTGCGCGTCGACGGCGCCCGGATCCCGGACGAGCAGGTGGTCGGTGTCGTCGAACCCGAGGTGTTCGCGGCCGGGCAGACCTTCGCGTCGTGGTTGAACGGGTGCATGGCGACCGGTGTCGCGCAGCGCTGCCGCCTCGAACTCGGCGAACTGGGCGTCGCGACCGGCGCGTTCGACGCGGAGGCCCGGATGGTGCGCGATCGCCTCGACGCGGCGTTGGCCGGCGAGGGCGACCTGTACGCGGCCCGGGCGAGCGCCTCGGAACTGGCGGTGCGCAGCGCGGCCGCCCTGGTGACGGCGACCGGCAGCGCGGCGTCGATCAGCGGCGCGACGGCGGAGCGCCTGATGCGCGAGGCGACGTTGACGCTGGTCGCCGCGTCCCGGCCGCAGATCCGTGCCGCGCTGCTCGACCGCCTGAGCTGACGCACCTGCACCCACTCTGTCGGGGCACCAGGGCAGGATGGACGGCATGGACTCGGCGCTCGGCAGGTTCTCCGCTCCCACCCGGGAGTGGTTCGCCGGCGCCTTCCCCGCCCCGACCTCCGCTCAGCTCGGCGCCTGGGAGGCGATCGCGGACGGCGCGCACGCCCTCGTCGTCGCGCCGACGGGGTCGGGCAAGACGCTGTCGGCGTTCCTGTGGGCGCTCGACCAGCTGGCCACCCGACCTCCGGACGCGGACCGCCCCACCGGGACGACGGTGCTCTACGTGTCCCCGCTCAAGGCCCTCGCCGTGGACGTCGAGCGGAACCTGCGGGCGCCGCTGGTCGGGATCACCCAGACCGCGAAGCGCCTCGGGCTGACGCCGCCGGAGATCACGGTCGGTGTCCGGTCGGGTGACACCACCCCGAATGCGCGTCGTGCCATGCTGCGCACACCGCCCGACATCCTGATCACCACCCCGGAGTCGCTGTTCCTGATGCTGACCTCCGCCGCCCGCGAGACCCTCGCGACGGTCCGGACCGTGATCGTCGACGAGGTGCATGCGGTCGCGGCCACCAAACGCGGTGCGCACCTGGCCCTCTCGCTCGAACGCCTGGACATGCTGCTGGAGGCACCGGCGCAGCGGATCGGCCTGTCGGCGACGGTCCGGCCCCACGAGGAGGTGGCGCGGTTCCTCGCCGGGTCGGCGCCGGTGCACATCGTCGCACCGCCGGCGCCGAAGACGTTCGACCTGACGGTGCGGGTACCGGTCGAGGACATGACGGAACTCGGTGTCACCGATCCGGATCCGACATCCGAATCACCCGCACCGCAGCAGGGTTCGATCTGGCCGCACGTCGAGGAACAGATCGTCGACCTGGTGCTCGCGCACTCGTCGTCGATCGTCTTCGCCAACTCCCGCCGTCTCGCCGAACGCCTCACGGCGCGGCTGAACGAGGTGTACTCCGGGCGGCTCGGCGACCCTGTCGCCACCGTCCACGCGCCGCCGGCGCTGATCGGCCCGACGACGGAGGTGAACCACGGCGCCGAACCACTGCTCGCCCGGGCCCATCACGGTTCGGTCAGCAAGGACCAGCGCGCACTGATCGAGGACGATCTGAAGTCCGGTCGGCTGCGGTGCGTGGTCGCCACCTCCAGCCTCGAGCTCGGCATCGACATGGGTGCGGTGGACCTGGTGGTCCAGGTGGAGGCGCCGCCCTCGGTGGCGAGCGGTCTGCAGCGGGTGGGCCGAGCCGGACACCAGGTCGGCGAGATCTCCCGAGGCGTGCTGTTCCCGAAGCACCGCACCGACCTGATCCACTGCGCGGTGACGGTGGAGCGGATGACCACCGGGAAGATCGAAGCCCTTGCGGTGCCGGCGAATCCGCTGGACATCCTCGCCCAGCACACGGTCGCGGCGTGCGCGCTCGACCCGATCGACGCGGGTGAGTGGTTCGACGCGGTCCGGCGGACCGGCAGCTTCGCGACCCTCCCGAGGTCCGCGTTCGACGCCACCCTCGACCTGCTCGCCGGCCGCTACCCGTCGGACGAGTTCGCCGAACTGCGGCCGCGTCTGGTGTGGGACCGCGACGCCGACGTCCTCACCGGCAGGCCCGGCTCGCAGCGCCTGGCCGTCACCTCGGGCGGAGCCATCCCCGACCGCGGACTGTTCACCGTCTACATGGTGGGCGAGAAGCAGAGCCGCGTCGGCGAACTCGACGAGGAGATGGTCTACGAGTCGCGTGTCGGTGACGTGTTCGCGCTCGGCGCCACCAGCTGGCGGATCGAGGAGATCACCCACGACCGGGTGCTGGTGTCCCCCGCGTACGGGCTGCCGGGCCGGTTGCCGTTCTGGCACGGCGACGGCCTCGGCCGGCCCGCCGAACTCGGTGCGGCGCTGGGCGAGTTCCTGCGCGAGACGTCCCTGGGCGATCCGGCGGATCTGCGGCTGCGTCTCGCGGCCCAGGGCCTCGACGCCAACGCCGTCACGAACCTGCTCGCCCTCGTCGACGAGCAGGCCACCGCCACCCGTCAGGTGCCGAGCGACCGGACCCTGGTGCTCGAGCGGTTCCGCGACGAGCTCGGCGACTGGCGGCTGGTGCTGCACTCGCCGTTCGGTCTTCCCGTGCACGCGCCGTGGGCCCTGGCGATCGGCGCCCGCCTGCAGGACCGGTACGGCATCGACTCCACGCCCACCGCGTCCGACGACGGCATCATCGTCCGGTTGCCCGACACCGAGGACGCCCCACCCGGCGCGGACCTGTTCGTGTTCGACCGCGACGAGATCGAGGACGTCGTCACCGAGCAGGTGGGCTCGTCGGCGCTGTTCGCGTCGAGGTTCCGCGAGTGCGCGGCCCGGGCGCTGCTGCTGCCGCGCCGCACGCCGGGGCGTCGGGCGCCGTTGTGGCAGCAGCGGCAACGTTCGGCCCAGTTGCTCGACGTGGCCCGCAAGTTCCCGACCTTCCCGATCCTGCTCGAGACGGTCCGGGAGTGCCTGCAGGACGTCTACGACCTGCCGTCGCTGGTCCGGTTGCTGACGGACGTCGGTCGTCGCCGGATCCGGATCGTCGAGGTCGAGACGCCGTCACCGTCCCCGTTCGCGACGGCGCTGCTGTTCGACTACGTCGGCGCATTCATGTACGAGGGCGACAGTCCCCTCGCCGAACGACGGGCTGCCGCACTGTCGTTGGACTCGACCCTGCTCGCCGAGCTGCTCGGCCGGGTCGAACTGCGCGAGCTGCTCGACGAGGCGGTCATCGCGCAGACCGAACGTGAGCTGCAGCGGCTCGCCGAGGACCGGCGGGCCCGGGACGCGGAGGGCGTCGCGGACCTGCTGCGGCTGCTCGGTCCGCTCACCGTGGCCGAGGTCACGGCGCGCGCCACGGCGGATCCGCGAGACTGGCTGGCGCAGCTCGAGTCCCGGAAGCGCGCGATGCGGGTGACGTTCGCGGGTGAGCAGTGGTGGGTGGCGGTCGAGGACGCGTCCCGCATGCGCGATGCTCTCGGTGTGCCGCTGCCGATCGGCACCCCGGCCGCGTTCATCGAACCGGTCGACGACCCGCTCGGCGACCTGCTCGGCCGCTACGCCCGCACCCACGGGCCGTTCACCCTCGCCGACGCGGCGGCGCGGTTCGGCCTCGGCACGTCGGTGGTCCGCGACGTGCTGGCGCGTCTGGCCCAGGACCGGCGCGTCGTCGAGGGCGAATTCCGGCCGTCCGGAGCGGGTTCCGAGTGGTGCGACAGCGAGGTGCTGCGCCGGTTGCGCCGCCGCTCGCTCGCCGCGGCCCGCAAGGACGTCGAACCGGTCGAGCCGGCCGCGCTGGGCCGGTTCCTGCCGGACTGGCAGCACGTCGGCGGCGGACTGCGCGGCGTCGACGGTGTCGCGGCCGTGATCGACCAGCTCGCCGGGGTGCCGATCCCCGCGTCGGCGTGGGAGTCGATGGTGCTGCCGTCGCGGGTGCGCGACTACAGTCCCGCGATGCTCGACGAGCTCACCACGACCGGCGAGGTGCTGTGGTCGGGCGCCGGGCAGATCACCGGCAACGACGGCTGGGTGCGACTGCATCTCGCCGACACCGCGCCCGTGACGCTCCCGCCGGCGCTGGACATCGACCTGTCCGAGCTGCACCACGCGATGCTCGACGCGCTGGCGCCGGGCGGTGCGTTCTTCTTCCGGAACCTGTCCGACCAGATCGAGTCCACCGACGACACCGCCCTCGCCGAGGCGCTGTGGCAGCTGGCGTGGGCCGGACTGGTCAGCAACGACTCCTTCGCGCCGCTGCGGGCACAGCTGTCGGGAACGACCCGCGCGACACCCAGTCATCGCGCGCCCCGCCGAGCACCACGCACCCGGGCGTACCGCGCGCTGCCGAGGCCCGCGCTGCCGACCCGCACCGGTCCCCCCACCGTGGCGGGTAGGTGGTCGCTGTTGCCGGAACCGGAACCGGATTCGACGATCCGCGCGCACGCCCGCGCCGACCTGCTGCTGGACCGCTACGGGGTGCTGACCCGCGGATCCGTGGTCACGGAGGACGTCCCCGGCGGATTCGCGCTGATGTACAAGCTGCTGCGGACCTTCGAGGACAGCGGTCGCTGCCGTCGCGGCTACTTCGTGGAAGGCCTGGGCGCGGCGCAGTTCTCGACGTCGGAGGTCGTCGACCGGCTCCGCGGCTACGCCGACGACCCGGCCGCCGCGGCGCCCCGGACCGCGGTGACCCTGGCGGCGACCGATCCGGCGAACCCGTACGGCGCGGCGTTGCCGTGGCCCGCGGTCGACGGGGGTCACCGGCCGGGCCGGAAGGCGGGCGCGATGGTGGTCCTCGTCGGTGGGGTGCCCGCGCTGTACGTCGAGCGCGGTGGGAGGACGCTGCTGACGTTCACCACCGATCCCGGCGATCTGCACACCGCCGCCATCGCGCTGGCCGAACTCGTGGACCGTGGCGGCGTCGACCGGATCGTCGTCGAGAAGGTCGACGGCGAGTCGGTGCACACGAGCGCCCTGTCCCCCGTGCTGGTGGAGGCGGGGTTCTCGGCGACGCCGCGTGGGCTGCGCAAGCGGGCGTCCCATGCCGGAAGGTGACACCGTCTGGCAGTCCGCGGGCCGCCTGCGCGCCGCGCTCGCGGGGAAGACGTTGACGCTCTGCGACATCCGGGTGCCACGCTACGCGACCGTCGATCTGACGCCCGGACCGGTCGACGAGGTGATCAGTCGCGGCAAGCACCTGCTGATCCGGGTCGGCGAACACACCGTGCACACCCACCTGAAGATGGAGGGCGCCTGGCACGTCTACCCGACGGGGGCCCGCTGGCGACGGCCCGCGTGGCAGGCCCGGATCCTGCTGGGCACCGCCGACTGCCTCGCCGTCGGCTTCCAGCTGGGCATCGTCGAGGTGCTCGCCCGCGCCGACGAGGACCACGCGGTCGGGCACCTCGGTCCGGACCTGCTCGGCCCCGACTGGGATTCCTCCCGCGCCGCAGCCAATCTCGCCGCCGACCCGGACCGACCGATCGGGTTGGCCCTGCTCGACCAGCGCGTGATGGCCGGGATCGGCAACGTGTACCGCAACGAACTGTGCTTCCTGCGCGGCGTCCACCCGGCGACACCCCTCGCGGACGCCGGGCAGCCGGCCGCCTGGGCCGACCTCGCGCACCGGATCCTGACCGCCAACCGCGACCGCGTCGTGCGGATCACCACGGGCGACCGGCGCCGCGGCCGGTCGGCCTGGGTCCACAGCCGGGCGGGCAGCCCGTGTCTGCGCTGCGGAACCCTCGTCGAGACAGGCACTCTCGGCGGCGACACACCCGATCCTGAGCGTCGGATCTTCTGGTGTCCGACCTGCCAGCCGCCTCCGCCGTGACTCCCGGACGCGGTCGGCTACACTGACGCCCGGCGATGGATCTCCGCCTGGACCCGATTCTGTCGGCGTCCGAACCGCCTCCCTCCGAGGCTGATGGCTCCTTTCCGATGAGGAAGGAGTCTGTCCGTGAACGGCCGCGACACCCACATTCCGGGGTCGCCGATCGAACCCGACATCCCACCCCGCGCCGTGACGCCGCTGCACCTGCATCCGCCGGCACTGGCAGCGGTCGCCGCCGGACTGGTCCTCCACCGAGGCGCCCCCGACGAACTGCGACTGGTCGTCGGTGTCGGATTCTGCAGCACGTACACCACCTTCAGCACCGCCGTCGTCGACGTCGTGCGTCTGGTCCAGCGCGGACGCGCCGTCGCCGGTGCGCTCTACGCGGTCGGTGGTCTTCTCGCTGCGGGCACTGCGGCCGGCGCCGGTCTCGTGTTCGCCGGAATGTGATCGGGCGCCGCCGAATTCGGGCAGGATCTGCAGCGGTTCTCGGGGCTTGACCTGCCCGACCATCGACGATGATGCCGGCGGCCCCGCCCGTCACGACTCGACGGTCACGTCCGTGATGCTGCCGTCGGGGGCGAGACGGACGGCGGGCCAGTACCCGTCCGGGAAGTGGCTTCCGCAGGTGTCCGTCAGGTGCAGGACCACATCGCCACCCGAACGCGCCTCGATCGTGTCCAGCACGAGGTCGTGGCGGGCATCGGCCAGTTCCTCGTCGGTCGGGGTGTCCTCGCTGAACCGCCGGACCACCTCGTCCGTGGCCCGCTGACGCAGCGCCTCGACGTCTTCGACGACCCGACGGACACCGGGTAGGAGGCGGCGAGCCTCGTCGGGGTCCGCGGTGGTCACCATGACGGTGACGCGGCGGCCGCCGAGTTCGCATGTCAGGTCGAAGTATCCGTTGTCGACGAGGTTGCCGTCGGAGAGCTCGAGCTGGCCACGCACCAAGGTGCCCAGTGTGTCGTCGACGATCTCACGATCCGCAGCTGTGGTCATGACGGACGACTACCCAGATAGTTCACAGTTCAAACATATGTCGCCCGGCGCAGCAGGTCGAGACAGTGCCGGACGAACCGCTCGCGGGTCACGGTGACCGTGCCGTCGAGGTAGCCGATGAACAGGCTCGTCAACGCGCCGACCAGACCCAGTGCCCGCAGCGCCCGCTCGTCGGGGTCGTCGAGGACCTCGAGCCGATCCTCCACCAACGCAACGAAATTCGGTGCCAGTTCGAGACCACGTCCACCCAGTGCCGGTTCACGCAGCGGCGCGACGAGCAGCACCCGGCCCGCCTCCGGATGGTCGAGGACGAGCGCGACGAAGGCCCGGACCGCGAGTTCGGCGATCTCGGCCGGATCGGTCGCCCGCGACACCGCGGCCACCACCGCAGCGCGCGCACGGTCCCCGACCTCGGTGTACACCTCGCGGACGTAGACGTCGCGGTCGGCGAAGCTCTCGTAGAAGTACCGTTCGGTGAGCCCCGCCGCGCGGCAGACGGCGCGCACGTTCACACCCCGGGTGTCGGCGGCGCCGAGCAGATCGACCCCCACCTCGAGCAGTCGCGTGCGGCGCTGCAGCCGGCGCTGGTCGAGGTCGGGACGGTCGATGCTCATCGCCCCGAGTGTAGGCAGCTCCGTCCCCCGCGAGCGGGAGCTGCCCCCAGCCTGTGCGAGTCTCGGTAGCCGGAGCCACCAGGAACACGCACAGGCACCGCAGGCGCACACTCACATGTGGGTGCCACCGTCGATGCGAATCTCGGTGCCGGTGACGAACTTTCCGTCGTCGGAGGCCAGCATCGCGATGACGCCGGCGACGTCCTCCGGCGGCGCGAAACCGTTCCCGATCCACGGGTACAGCTTGCCGATCAGGCTCGGGTCGACGTCCTCGGGGAACCCGGGGTTGCTGGTCATGCCGGACGCGATGGACCCGGGCTCGACGGCAACGGCGCGCAGTCCCTGCTTGGCGTACTCGAGTGCGATCGCGTGGGTGAACGACCGGATACCGCCCTTCGTCGCCGCGTAGGCCGCCATGTAGGGGTGCGCGAACGACGCCGAGGTGGAGCTGAAGTTCACCACCACACCGCTGCCCGACGCGAGGAGCGCGGGCAGTGCCTGCCTGGTCACCAGGAACGTCCCGGTCAGGTTGACGCCGATCATCGTGTTCCAGAACTCGAGCGTGGTCTCGGCGGTGTGCGACGCGCGCAGGATCCCGGCGGCGTTGACGAGTACCCGCAGGCCGCCGAGGTCGGCGATCGCGCCACCGATCGCGTCCCGCACCGACGCCTCGTCGGCGATGTCGGCGACCACGGTGCTCAGGCGGTCGGCGACGCCCGCCTCCTCGGCGCGCTCCCGTGTCACCGCCAGTCCCGGCTCGGACAGGTCCGCGGCCGCGACGACCGCGCCCTCGGCGAGGAGCCGGGCCACGGTCGCCTGGCCGATGCCGGACCCCGCGCCGGTGACGAGAACGGGACGTCCCTCGAATCGATTCATGAACAGCGCTCCTTGTCCTTCGGCGCGACCCGCGCCCCTGCACGTCATGCCGGAGTGGCACGACGTGTCATGATGGTGGCCATGGCCGACCCCTCAGCGCAAGCCCCCGGTTCACTCACCGAGAGACGCAAGGCGCGGACCCAGGTCGAGATAGCCCACCGCGCCGCCGAACTGTTCGCCGCGCACGGCACCGGCGCCGTCACCGCGGAGGACATCGCCACCTCCGCAGGCATCGGCCTGCGCACCTTCTACCGGTACTTCCGGACCAAGGAGGAGGCCGTCACCCCTCTCCTCTCCGCGGGCGTGACCGACTGGCTCCGGGACCTGGCCGCCACACCGGACGACGTTCCCGTCGCCGTCGCGCTGGAGACGTCCGCCCGCCGCGCGCTCAGCGTCCCCGGCCCGGCGGGCGTCGACGCGCTGCGCCTGACCCGCGACCTGCTTCGGGCCGTCCCGGGTGATCCGGCACTCGAATCCGTGTGGTTCCGGGTCGTGCAGGAGACCGAGGAGGCTCTCGTCGACGTGCTGGGGACACTGATGGGGCCGGACGCCGATCCCCTGGACGTCCGCATGATGGCGGTCGCGGGCAACACGGCGATGCGGCTGGCCGTCGCGACGTGGGCGGGCACCGACACCGACACACCGGGGCCCCGTCCCGCCGACATCGCGGTGCGCTGCATCCGCACCCTCACCGCCGGCCTCGGGCGTCCACCGACGACCTGAACTCCCCGACGCCGCGGGGTGGACCGAATCACGGCGAGTTCACAGCGTGCTCCGATGTGGCTCACGGACGGGCGCGCGATCGTGGAATCACCACAGTCCACCGATCCAGGAGGTCCTCGTGATCACCGTCGCGCTCACCCTGTTCGCGCTGTCCATGATGGCGCTGTCCGTGCCCGCCGCCCGCTCGGCACCCCGGTCGGTGGTGCGTACCCGCTGACGCCGCGCACGATCCGACACCGGGGTGCACCCCGTGCCAAGCTGTAACGCATGCCGCGTCAGCCGATCTCCGTCGAAGACACCGCCAGCCGGATCAGCGCCTACGTCTACGGGAACATTCTCGTCCTGACCGCGCTGATACCCCTGCACAACACCAGCGTCTCGCACGCCGGTGCCGTGGTCATCGGGACGTCGATCGCCACCTTCATCGCGCACGCGTTCGCCGAATCCGTGGGCCGCAGCGCGCGCGCCGGACGGAACCTCACCACCGTCGAGCGGGTCGCCGAACTCCGCGACTCGGTCCCCGTCCTCACCTCCGGTCTCATCCCGACCGTCGTCGTCGCCATGGGTGGCGCCGGCTGGATCGGGCTGAACACCGCCCTGGTGATCGCCGAGGTGTTGGTGGTCACCCGCATCGCAGGCACCACGTTCGTGATCGCCCGCCTGCGCGGTGAACGCCCGACCGGGCAAACCCTCTTCGGCTCAGTCGTTCTCGGGGTCGTCGCGGTTGTGGTCGTCGCGCTCAAGCTCGTGCTCACGCACTGACGTCACCGCGAGATCGGCACCGGTTCGAGGATCTCGGCACGCGCCTCGGGCGCCGCGGCCCGCAAGGCGTCCGCCGACAGGTCGTCGGGCTGGGCCTGGGACATCACCTCGGCCTCGACCCGGGCCCGGTACGTCGACACTTCGCGGTCGACCGCGGCCTCGTCCCAGCCCAGGATCGGCGCGACGAGCCGGGCGACCTGTTCGGCGCAGTTGACGCCGCGGTGCGGGTACTCGATCGCGATCCGGGTCCGGCGGGCGAGGATGTCCTCGAGGTGCAGCGCCCCCTCGGCGGCCGCCGCGTACACCATCTCGACCTGCAGGTAGTCCGGGGCGTCGGTGAGCGGCTGCAGCAACTCCGGCGTCGCCCGGCCGTGTTCGAGCACCTCGTCGACCAGGGACCCGTACCGGTCCAGCAGGTGCTTGACGCGGTACGGATGCAGTCCGTAGAGCTCGCCGAGATGAACGGTCTGGTTGACGAGCGCGAAGTAGCCGTCGGCGCCGACCAGAGGCACCCGCTCGGTGATCGACGACGCGACCCGGGCCGGGACGTCCTCGGACGCCACGTCCACCGCATCCTGCGCCATCACCCGGTAGGTCGTGTACTTGCCGCCGGCGATGGCGACCAGCCCGGGCGCGACGCGGGCCACGGCGTGTTCGCGGGAGAGCTTGGAGGTCTCGTCGCTCTCCCCCGCCAGCAGCGGGCGCAGTCCCGCGTACACCCCGTCGATGTCGTCGTGGGTCAGGGGCGTGACGAGCACCTTGTTGACGTGGCCGAGGATGTAGTCGATGTCGGCCTTCGTCGCCGCGGGGTGCGCCAGGTCGAGGTTCCAGTCGGTGTCCGTGGTGCCGATGATCCAGTGCCCGCCCCACGGGATGACGAACAGCACCGACTTCTCGGTGCGCAGGATGATCGCCGCGTCGCTGACGATGCGGTCGCGGGGCACCACCACGTGGACGCCCTTCGACGCCCGCACCCGGAACCGGCCACGCTGGCTCGACAGTGCCTGGATCTCGTCCGTCCACACTCCGGTCGCGTTGATCACCACGTGTCCCCGCACCTCGGTCGTGCTGCCGTTCTCCGAATCACGCACGCGCACACCGGAAACCCGATCCGCCTCACGGAGGAAGGCGACGACCTGCGTGGACGTCCGCACCACCGCCCCGTAGTGCGCCGCGGTCCGCGCGACGGTCATGGTGTGCCGGGCGTCGTCGACGACGGTGTCGTAGTACCGGATTCCGCCGATCAGGGCGTGCCGCTTGAGACCCGGTGCCATCCGCAGGGCACCGGCCCTGGTCAGATGTTTCTGCGCCGGAACGGATTTCGACCCACCCATCCGGTCGTACAGCAGGAACCCGGCAGCCATGTAGGGCCGCTCCCACACCCGATGCGTGAGCGGGAAGAGGAACTCGAGCGGCTTCACCAGGTGGGGCGCCAGCGTCGACATCGACAGTTCCCGCTCGTGCAGCGCCTCCGCCACCAGACCGAACTCGAGCTGCTCGAGGTAGCGCAGCCCGCCGTGGAACATCTTCGACGACCGCGACGAGGTGCCCGACGCGAAGTCGCGGGCCTCCACCAGCGCCACCTTCAGACCCCGGGTCGCGGCGTCCAGCGCGGCGCCGGCGCCGACGACTCCGCCGCCGATCACCACCACGTCGAACTGCTCGGTCCCCAACTGCTCCCACGCCAGTTCCCGCTGCCGTGGGCCGAGGAACTGCACACCAGGTTGTCTGTCCACGCGCACTCCCGAGGTTGTCGGCGAATCAGGTCCCAGGCTAGTAGGTTCGAGCCGAGACCGCCCGAGAGAGGACGCCCGTGCCCCAGTACATCGCCGCGATCGACCAGGGCACCACGTCGAGTCGGTGCATGATCTTCGACCACGGCGGTCGCGTGGTCTGCTCGGCGCAGCAGGAGCACCGCCAGATCTTCCCCCGGGCCGGATGGGTCGAGCACGACGCGACGGAGATCTGGCGGTCCACCCGGGAGGTCGTGGCCACGGCCCTCGCCAAACGGGACCTCACCGCCCACGACATCGCCGCGGTCGGCATCACCAATCAGCGCGAGACCACCGTCGTCTGGGACCGGACCACGGGCGAACCGGTGTACAACGCGATCGTCTGGCAGGACACCCGCACCGACCAGCTGTGCGAGGAACTCGCCGGCGACCACGGTCCGGACCGCTACCGGCAGACCACCGGGCTGCCGCTGTCCACGTACTTCTCCGGGCCGAAACTGCGCTGGATTCTCGACAACGTCGACGGCGTCCGCGACCGCGCCGAGGCCGGCGACCTGTGCTTCGGCACCATGGACAGCTGGATCCTGTGGAACCTCACCGGCGGCGTGCACGCGACCGACGTCACCAACGCGTCCCGGACGATGCTGATGGACCTGCGCACGCTGGACTGGGACGAGAGCATCTGCGCGGACATGCGGATCCCGATGTCGATGCTGCCGCGGATCCGCAGTTCGTCCGAGCAGTACGGCACGTCGCGTGCGCGCGGCAGCCTGGCGGGCGTCCCGGTGGCGGGCATCCTCGGCGACCAGCAGGCCGCGACGTTCGGACAGGCCTGCCTGTCCCCGGGCGAGGCGAAGAACACCTACGGCACCGGCAACTTCCTGCTGCTGAACACCGGCACCACACCCGTCCACAGCGAACACGGCCTGCTGACCACACTGTGCTACCGGATCGGCGACGCCGCCCCCGTCTACGCACTCGAGGGATCGGTGGCCGTGACCGGATCTCTCGTGCAGTGGCTGCGCGACAACCTCGGCATCATCGACTCCGCCACGGAGGTCGAGCTGCTGGCCTCCGCGGTCCCCGACAACGGCGGCACCTACTTCGTCCCCGCGTTCTCCGGACTGTTCGCGCCCCGGTGGCGTCCGGACGCGCGCGGCGCGATCGTCGGCCTGACGCGGTTCGTGAACAAGGGGCATCTGGCGCGAGCGGCGTTGGAGGCCACCGCCTTCCAGTCCCGCGAGGTGATCGAGGCGGCGCAGGCGGACTCGGGCGTGGCGCTCACCTCGCTGAAGGTCGACGGCGGCATGGTGCTCAACGAGACCCTGATGCAGTTCCAGGCCGACATCCTCGACGTCCCCGTGATCCGCCCGGTCGTCAACGAGACCACCGCCCTGGGCGCCGCCTACGCCGCCGGCCTCGCGGTCGGGTACTGGAGGTCCGAGGACGACATCCGCGCGAACTGGGAGGTCGGCAAGACGTGGACCCCGAACATGCCTGCGGAGCAACGGGATCGGCTGTACCGGGAGTGGAACCGTGCGGTGGAGCGCACCTACGACTGGGTCGAGTGAGCCCGGACGCGTTCAGTCGAGGTCGTCGTGCCTCATCAACTGGCGTGCGGCCTCGGTGATCGATCCCGACAGCGAGGGGTAGACCGAGAAGGTCTGCGCCAGGTCGTTGACCGACAGGTTGTTCTGCACCGCGATCGCGATCGGGAGGATCAGCTCCGACGCGGTCGGCGCCACGACGACACCGCCGATCACGACGCCGGTCGCGGGGCGGCAGAAGATCTTCACGAAACCGCGCCGCAGGCTGGACATCTTGGCGCGCGGGTTCGTGTTCAGCGGCAGCATCACCGTGCGCGCGGGTACCTCGCCGCTGTCGATCGAGGCCTGGCTGACGCCGACGTTCGCGATCTCGGGGCGGGTGAAGACGGCCGACGCGACGGTCTTGAGCTTGATCGGGCTCACGCCCTCGCCGAGCGCGTGGTACATCGCGATGCGTCCCTGCATCGCCGCGACCGACGCCAGGGGGAGCAGACCGGTGCAGTCGCCGGCCGCGTAGATCCCCGACACGCTGGTCCGCGACACCCGGTCCACGCGCAGGTAGCCGCCGCGGTCGAGTTCGATGCCGACCTTCTCGAGCCCCAGCCCGGACGTGTTCGGCGTGGAACCGACGGTCATCAGGGCGTGGCTGCCCGCGACGGTGCGACCGTCGGACAGCCGCACGACGATCCCGTCCTCGGTGCGTTCGACGGCGTCCGCCCGGGCGTGCTTGACCAGGGTGACACCCCGCTCGGACAGCGCTTCCTCGAGCACCAGCGCGGCGTCGGCGTCCTCGTGCGGCAGCACCCGGTCGCGGCTCGACACCATCGTCACCTGCACGCCCATCTCGGTGTACGCGGAGACGAACTCGGCACCGGTGACGCCGGAGCCGACGACCACGAGGTGCTCGGGCAGCGACTCGAGGTCGTAGAGCTGACGCCAGTTCAGGATGCGGTCGCCGTCCGGCTCGGCACCCGGCAGGACGCGGGGCGACGCGCCGGTCGCGATGAGCACGACATCGGCCTCGAGCACCCGCTCGCCGCCGTCCGCCAGGGTCGCCTTGACCTTGTGGGAGGCCATGCCGATGACCGGGTCGATCAGCTCGGCGGTGCCGGCGAGCAGTTCGACACCGGCCGTCTGCAGCTTGTCGCGAATGTCCGCGGACTGCGCCTGCGCGAGGCTCACGACCCGGGAGTTGATCTGCGGCAGGGAGATCGTCGCCTGCGACGGGTCGAGCGTGATGCCCAGGTCGGTGGCCCGGCGCATGTCGGTGCGCACGCCCGTCGACGCGATGAAGGTCTTCGACGGCACGCAGTCCCAGAGCACGCACGCGCCACCGATTCCGTCCGAATCGACCAGCGTGACCGACGCCCCGTGCTGCGCCGCGACGAGAGCCGCCTCGTAGCCCGCGGGTCCTCCGCCAATGATCACGATCCGGCTCATCCATCCTCCATGTTTCGGCAGCGTGCACGCACTCGTCGGTCCGTCCACCCTATTCAACGGCGCCGGTCGAGCGCACATCGACGGGCGACGGCGGACGCATCCCGGCGTCGCGCGGCGGCGACCACACGGTCGGTTCGGGCGGCATACCGTTCGAAGGCCGCCGGGTCACGGTCTACGCTTTCTCCGTGCCGATATACGCCGCGTATGGATCCAACATGCATCCGGAGCAGATGCTCGAGCGTTGCCCCCACTCGCCGATGGCGGGCACGGGCTGGCTCAACGGGTGGCGCCTGACCTTCAGTGGCGGCGACATCGGCTGGGAGGGCGCGCTCGCGACCGTCGTCGAGGACCCCGATTCGCGGGTGTTCGTGGTGCTCTACGACGTCCCCGACGAGGACGAGGTCCGGCTCGACCGCTGGGAGGGCTCCGAACTCGGCATCCACCGCAAGATCCGGCTGCGCGTCGACACCGACACCGGAGAGTCGGTTCTGGCATGGCTGTACGTCCTCGACGCGTACGAGGGCGGTCTGCCGTCGGCCCGCTACCTCGGCGTGATGGCCGACGCCGCGGAGATCGCGGGTGCGCCCGCGGACTACGTCCGTGAGCTGCGGACCCGCAACAGCCGCAACGTCGGCCCGGGGACCATCGGCTACTCCGAATAGCAGCCCGGCCGGGCCGTCGGCTCGCCGCACTCAGGGCACCGTCGGCTCGCCGCCTGTCGCGAGGTTGGCGAGCACCCGCACACCGACGGCCAGGGCTCGTTCGTCGAGATCGAAGGTCGGCTGATGGATGTCGAGTTGTTCGCCGACGCCGGACCACACCCCGAGCCGTGCCATCGCCCCCGGGACCTCCTCGAGGTACCAGGAGAAGTCCTCGCCGCCGCCGGACTGCGGGGTGTCGGACAGCGCATCGGGGCCGAGCTGCGAGATGGCGTGTTCGAACATCCGGGTCGACACCTCGTCGTTGACGACCGGGGGGACGCCGCGCCGGTAGTTCAGTTCGTAGCGCACACCGGTGGGGGCGAGCAGGCCGTGCACGATCTCCCGCACGAGCGGCTCGAGCAGCGCCCAGGTGTCGTGGTCGCCGGTGCGGACGGTACCGACGAGGCGTCCGGTCTGCGGGATGGCGTTGGGGGCCTGACCGGCGCTGACCGCGCCCCACACCATCACGGTGCTGGTTCGCGGATCGATCCTCCGGCTGAGCATGCCGGGCAGACCGGTGATGACGGTGCCGAGCGCGTAGACCAGGTCGGTGGTCAGGTGCGGACGGGAGGTGTGCCCGCCGGGCGAGTCGAGCAGCAACTCGACCGTGTCGGCGGCCGAGGTGATCGCGCCGAGACGCACCCCGACGCGGCCCGCCGCCAGCCGCGGATCACAGTGCAGCGCAAATATTCTCGACACGTCCTTCATCGCGCCGGTGGCGACGACGTCGAGCGCACCACCGGGCATGACCTCTTCCGCCGGCTGGAACACCAGGCGCACGCCGTAGGGCAGCGGCTCCGGTGCCTGCGCGAGTGCCAGTCCGGCGCCCAGCAGGATGGTGGTGTGCGCGTCGTGGCCGCAGGCGTGCGAGACACCGGGGACGGTCGACGAGTACGGCGCGCCCGTGTCTTCCTGCAGCGGCAGTGCGTCCATGTCGGCGCGCAACGCCACCCGCGGTCCGTCCGGCCCGATGTCGCAGGTCAGTCCGGTTCCGCCGGGCAGGATCCGGGGTTCGAGGCCGGCCGCGGTGAGCTTGCCGGCGACGAACTCGGTGGTGGCGAACTCGCGACGCGCGAGTTCGGGATGGGCGTGGATGTGCCTGCGCCACGCCGACAGGTCGGATGTGTGGTCCTCGACCCAGCGGTCGATCCAGTTGCTCACGACCGTGCCCCCCGTCGGTCGGCGACGACGCCGAGGAGACGTGCGCGCTGCACCGGATCGGTCGCGGCGGCGATCGCGGTGCCCGCCAGCGCGCGGGCACCGTCGAGCACGGCGCGGTCGGCGGAGGGCGTCACACACGCCGCCGCGAACTCCGGCTGGTGCGTCACCGCACCGGCCGCTTCGATCCCGATCACCGGGTGGATCCCCGGAATCACATGCGTCACGTTTCCCATGTCGGTACTGCCCAGGGGGCGCGATCCTTCCCGGTCGGGGGGCAGCGGTGTGCGGCCCATCGTTTCGATCAGTTCCCGGTAGGCCCCCACCAGCCAGGGGTCCGGCCGAAGCTCGACGTAATTGGGTGAGACGGTGCGGATCTCGTGCGTACAACCGGCGGCGAGCGCACCGGCCTCGAAGCAGGCCAGCGCCCGCCGGGTGAGCTCGTCGAGCGAATCGGAGGTCCGTGCGCGCAGGTAGTACAGCATCTCGGTGCGGGCGGGAACGATGTTCGGCGCCACACCGCCGTCGCTGACGATTCCGTGCATCTGCTGTCCCGGCGCGAGGTGCTGGCGGAGCAGTCCCAGACCCACCTGGGCGACGGTCGCGGCGTCGGCGGCGTTGCGGCCGTGCTGCGGTGCAGCGGAGGCGTGCGCCTCGCGACCGGCGTAGGTGACGGCGAGGTCGGCCATCGCGAGTGACGTGGCCCCGGCGATGTCCTCGGGTCCGGGGTGCACCATCGCGGCCATGGCCAGGTCGTCGAACGCACCCCGTTCGAGCATGACCACCTTGCCGCCGCCGCTCTCCTCGGCCGGGGTGCCGATCACCCGGACCGTGATGCCGAGCCGGTCCGCCAGCGGCGCGAGCGCGACGCCGGCGCCGACGGCTGCCGCGGCGATGATGTTGTGCCCGCACGCGTGGCCGATCTCGGGCAGGGCGTCGTACTCGGCGAAGATGCCGATCACCATCTCACCGCTGCCGTACTCCGCGCACAGCGCGGTCGGCAGGTCCGCGTAGGCGGTGGTCACCTCGAAGCCGTACCGGGACAGCACTTCCGTGGTCTTGGCGGCGCTGCGATGCTCGGCGAAGGACAGTTCCGGCTCGGCGTGGAGGGAATGGGACAGCGCGATCAGGTCCGTCTGGGCGACGGTAATCGTCCGGTCCACATCCGAGGTCACGATTTCCAGTCTCTCACCTCGGAGGGCGGCGAAGCCGCAGTGGTGCACTTACGGACGTCGGGGCGTCCACAAGTGCACCACTGCGGCGCAGCCGCTACCCGAACGAGAGGTTCGTCGGATCGGTCGGGACGGCGAGCGCGGTCAGGATGGGGGCGTGCAGGTCGGACTTGATCTTGCGGAGGTTCGGCCCGTGCAGTGCCACCGTCGCGCCGGCGCGGGAGACCGCCGCGGCGAGCACGCCGTCTCCGTCGGCGGTCTCGTTGACGATCCCGGCTGCGAGGGCGTCGGCGCCGCCGTACCGACGGCTCGTGGTCATCGCCTCCACGGCGACCAGCCGGGGCAGCTGGGTGGTCATCAGTGCGTTCATCCCGATCGTGAACGGCATGTTCAGGTTCGCCTCGGGCAGGCAGTAGAAGCCGCGGTCCGCGCGCATGACACGCAGGTCGCACGAGACGGCCAGCATCGCACCGGCTCCGAAGGCGTGGCCCTGGATCGCCGCGACGGTCGTCATCGGGAAGGTCAGCAGCCGGGTGAAGATCGTGTGCACCCGGTCGAGGTAGCCGTGGATCTTGTCGAGGTTGCCGAACAACCAGTCTGTGTCGAGGCCGTTGGTGAAGTACTTGCCGGACGCCGCGACCACCAGCGCGGCCGGACCCTCGGCCGCCTCGACCTCGTCGAGCAGGGCGTGGAACCGGTCGATCCAGTCCGGGTGGAAGCGGTTCTCGCTGTCCGTCCGGCCCTGGTCACCGAGGTGGAGAATGTGGACGTCGCCGACGCGCTCGAGGTAAGGCATGCCGAAATACTACCTGCGAGTAACTTGTGGTGTCGCCAGTACTGTGTGCCTTCATGGGCACCCCCGAACAGCAGGCCGCACAGGTTCTCGCCGAACACACCGGCGTGGCGAAGCACGACGTCGCGATCGTCCTCGGCTCGGGATGGCAGGCCGCGGCCGACGCGTTCGGTCGGCCCGGCTCGCGCATTCCGATGGCCGACCTCCCCGGATTCGCCACCCCCTCGGCCGCCGGCCACAGCGGAACCGTCTCGTCGGTACGGATCGGGGACGCCACGGTCCTCGTCCTGCTCGGACGCACCCACGCCTACGAGGGCCACGACCTCGCCCAGGTCGTGCACCCGGTGCGCACCGCGGTCGCGGCCGGCGTCCGGACGGTCGTCCTCACCAACGCCGCGGGCGGAATCCGGTCCGGACTGCGGGTCGGGCAGCCGGTCCTGATCAGCGACCACGTCAACCTGACCGCCCGCTCGCCCCTCGTCGGTGCCCAGTTCGTCGACCTCGTCGACGCCTACTCCCCCCGCCTGCGCACTCTCGCCCGCACCATCGACCCGACCCTCGAGGAGGGCGTGTACGCGGGCCTCCCCGGCCCGCATTACGAGACCCCCGCCGAGATCCGGATGCTGCGCACCCTCGGCGCCGACCTGGTCGGCATGTCGACCGTGCACGAGACGATCGCCGCCCGCGCGCTGGGCGCGGAGGTCCTGGGCATCTCGCTCGTCACCAACCTGGCCGCCGGGATCACCGGCGAGAACCTCGACCACGCCGAGGTGCTGGCCGCCGGCGCCGCGTCGGCCGGTCGGATCGGCGAGCTGTTGCGGGAACTGGTGGCCGCGCTGTGAATCCCGGGCTCCGCGGCGCCGTGGACGCGTGGATCGCGGGCGATCCCGACCCCGCCGCCCGCACCGAACTCGCCGGCCTCACGGAAGGCGAACTCGCGCAACGATTCTCGTCGAAACTGACGTTCGGAACCGCGGGACTGCGCGGCCCCCTGCACGCCGGGCCCGACGGCATGAACGTCGCCGTGGTCACCCGCACGACCGCCGGGATCTCGGCCTGGCTGCAGTCGAGATGCCTCGGCGGATCCGTGGTCGTGGTCGCCCGCGACGGCCGTCACGGCAGCGCGGTCTTCGCCACCACGACCGCCGAAGTGTTTGCCGCAGCGGGATTCTCGGTTGTGCTGCTGCCCGGACCGACGCCGACGCCTGTGCTCGCCTACGCCGTCCGCGCACTCGGAGCGCAACTCGGCGTGCAGATCACCGCGTCGCACAACCCGGCCACCGACAACGGGTACAAGGTCTACCTCGACAGCGGCGCGCAACTGGTCTCACCCGCGGATCGGGAGATCGAGGCGGCGATCGCCGCGGTCGGTCCCGCCGTCGACGTGCCCCGATCCCCCGTCTCACCCGCCGACGGCACGACCCTGGTCCGTGACTACCTCGCCCGGGTCGCGACGCTGCCGCGCGGCACCGCACGCGACCTGCGGATCGCGCTGACCCCGCTGCACGGAGTGGGCGGCGGTGTCGCCGTCGAGGCCCTGCAGGCGGCCGGGTTCGCCGAGATCCACACCGTCGCCGAGCAGTTCGCACCCGACCCCGACTTCCCCACCGTCGCGTTCCCCAATCCGGAGGAACCCGGCGCCACCGACGCCCTGCTCGCCACCGCCGCCCGGGTGGACGCCGACCTCGCGATCGCGCTCGACCCGGACGCCGACCGCTGCGCCGTCGGCGTGCCCACCGCGGACGGCTGGCGGATGCTCACCGGCGACGAGACGGGGGCACTGCTCGGCGACCGGATCCTGTCGGGTCGACCGGCGGACTCCGACCCGCTCGTGGCCACCACGGTGGTGTCGTCGCAACTGCTCGCACGGATCGCCGCCGCCCGCGGCGCCCGCTTCGCGCAGACCCTCACCGGGTTCAAGTGGCTGGTGCGCGCGGGCAGCGGGCTGGTGTACGCCTACGAGGAGGCGATCGGGCACTGCGTCGACCCGGAGTCGGTGCGGGACAAGGACGGAGTCTCCGCCGCCGTCGCGCTCGCCGATCTCGCCGCCGAGCTGAAGTCGCGGGGACGCACGCTCCTCGACGCACTCGACGACCTGGCGGTCGAGTTCGGGGTCCACGCCACCACGCAGGTGTCGCTGCGCGTCGAGCACGTCGAACGGATCACCGCGCTCATGGGTCGGCTCCGGGCCGACCTGCCGACCGAACTGGCGGGTCGACCGGTCACCGCGGAGGACCTGCTCGACCGGCGTGGGCAGGACCGCACCGACGCCCTCGTGCTGACCGGGGACGGCGTCCGGGTGGTGGTGCGGCCGTCCGGAACCGAACCGAAGCTCAAGTGCTACGTCGAGGCCGTCGAACCGGTGGCCGATCGCGCCGACCTGCCCCGCGCGCGGGCCGCGGCGGTGGAGACACTGCGTGCCTGCGCGACGTTCGCCGCCGCGCAGGGGTGAGGACGCGCGTCAGATGTTGCGGGGCCCGAACTGCCGGTCGCCCGCGTCGCCGAGGCCCGGCACGATGTAGGCGTCGTCGTTGAGTCCCTCGTCGATGCTCGCCGTCACCAGACGAACCGGTACACCCGACTCCGCGAGCGCTTCGACACCCTGAGGCGCGGCGACCACGCACACCGCGGTGACGTCGGTGGCGCCGCGTTCGGCGAGCAACTCGAGGGTCCGCACCATCGAGCCGCCGGTGGCGAGCATCGGGTCGAGGACGTAGACGGGGATCCCCGCCAGGTCCGCCGGCAGGGATTCCAGGTACGGAACCGGTTGGTGGGTTCGCTCGTCGCGGGCCATGCCGACGAAGCCGACCTGCGACTGCGGGATCAGCGAGCTCGCCTGCTCGACCATGCCGAGCCCGGCGCGCAGCACCGGCACCAGCAACGGGGGCTTCGCGAGGCGCACCCCGCGCGCCGGCGCGACCGGGGTGACGATGTCGAACTCCTCGACCTCGGCGTCGCGGATGGCCTCGTAGATCAGCATGTGGGTGAGTTCGCGCAACGCCGCCCGGAACGCCGGATTGCTGCTGCGCTCGTCCCGCATCGTGGTCAACAGTGATGCCGCGAGGGGGTGGTCGACCACGTGCGTGTCCATGGCCTTCAAGGATAGGCAACCGACGGGAACCGGTCCGCGCGAACATGCGTCCTACTTCGTGACAGGACAGCTGTGCAGACGCGAGGACTGTGCAGCCGACAACGACGGGGGGAAGCGGGCGATGACCGAGTTTTCAGCGGTGACCGACGGAATCCGGGGGTACGGGGCGACCGCCACGACGATGGCCGCCGAGGCGAGAGCGGCCGCGACGGGCGCCGCGGCGGCCGGGCCGGGTCTGCTCGCGCCGGTGTTCGGCGTGATCGGTGGCGATTTCCTGGCGGCATTCACCGCTGCCCACAGCTCGCACACCGCCGGGTTGACGAATCTCGCGGACACCCTCGACAGCATGGGTGCCGCGGCGTCCGAGTCGGCGACCGCGTACGACGAGGCCGACCTGGGCGTCGCGACGGGCCTGGCGGCGGCGGGCGCCGGATCGGGGGATGACGCATGATCGCCGTCGACGTGCTGGCGCGGCCCCTGACGGACCTGGTCGCGACGTTCGGGACGGGGGCCCTGCCCGCGGACGGACCACCGCAGGCGCTCGCGGTCGCCTCCGCCGCGCTCGACTCCGCTCATGCCATCGGCAAACTCGCTCTCGCCGAACTCGGCGCCGTGTGGTCGGGCGCGGCCGCCGAGGGCGCCCAGATCAAGGCGGAGCAGGCCCAGGTCCAGCAGGTCCAGCTCTCCGAGCGCGGCACCGAGATCGCGTCCGTGCTCACCGCGGCGTCCGAGGTCGTCGGCGCGGGCCTGGCCGAGCTGCAGTCGATCGTCGCGTCGTTCGTCTCCACGGCCGTTTCGGCCGGCCCGGCCCTGGCCACCCCGGCCGGGCAGGTCGCGATCGTCGCGTCCGCGATCGACCACCTGTCCCGCGGCATGGCCGTGGTCGCGCGGGTCCGCGCCGAACTCTGCGTCCACACCGCCGCGATGGCCGAAATGACCGCGCCGGATCCGGCCCTGACCCCGGCGGGGACGGTTCAGGCGGCGGTCCGGCCGACCGCGGTCACGCCCACCCTGTCGCTGTCGGGTCTCCAGCAGCGTGGGGACGCCTTCAGCGGGTTCGTGCAGGGTTTCGCGGACGCCGCCTCCTCGGCGCCGGGACCTGCCTGCTCGGAGTACACCGGTTCGCCCGCCCCCGCACCGGTCGCGGGAGGCACCGGCAGCGCCGCGTCCTCGGACTGCAGCGGCGGCGTCGAGGTGTTCCTTCCCGACGGCAGCACCGCGATGGCCCCGAACAGGGAGGCCGCGGAGGCGGTCCGCAATGCGCTCAGTCAGCAGGGCGTCCCCTACTCGTGGGGCGGGACGACACCCGGCCAGGGCCTGGACTGCTCCGGACTGACCCAGTGGGCCTACGGTGAAGCGGGCGTCGAGATCCCCCGGCTGGCGCAGGAGCAGAACGTCGGCTGCCCCGTCGACCAGACGGACCTGATGCCCGGCGACCTCGCCGTGTGGGACGGTCACGTCGCGATGGTGATCGGGAACGGCCAGATGATCGAGGCCGGAGACCCCGTGCAGGTCAGCGCCGTGCGCACGGCGAACATGGGAATGGGCTTCTATGGCTTCTACCGGCCGACCGTATGAGCGCGTTCGGTCCCGGTGTCCCCGTCGCCGCCGTGCTCGGCGCGGCCGACCCGGATCCCGCTCCCACGGCCCCACCCGCGCCGGGTCACGACCACGAGGGGGTCGCCGTGGCGACCGCCGCGAACCGCTCGGGAACGGTCACCGTCACCGCGACGGATCGCGGTCTGCCGCTGGACCTCCGCATCGACCCTCGTGAGATGCGTTACGGCGGAGAGGCACTCGCGGTCGCGATTCTCGACGTGGGCCGCGCCGCCACCGTGTCGGCGAGGTTGCGGCGCCGCGAGGACCTGGCCGAGGCCGGCGTACCCACACCGGTCCTGGAGGATCTGGGGCTGCCGGCGCCGGACCAATCGGCGCCGGACCCGGGCAGCGTCCCGCACACCTGGATGAAGCCACTGTGAGCGGATCGGAGATGGACGCGGCGGTCGCCCGCGCGACCGCGGGCCTCGACTCCCTCGAGGACGCGCTGCACCAGCTGTCCACGGCGCGGGCCCGGGTCACCCACCCGTCCGGGCTGGTGAGCGTCGAGGTGGACTGGCAGGGCGGGATGTCGGGGCTGTGGATCGCGCAGTCCCTCCACCGGGTCGACGCCCGTGACGTGGCGCGCGCAGTGGTCGAGGCGGCGGCCCACGCGGCGGCGCTGGTGTCGGATCGGCGGGATCGGACACTGGCATCGCTCGAAGGCCGGTTGACCTACTAGGCTTCGCGCCATGGCAGGAGACATCGTCCCGATCCAACTCGGTCTGACCGAGGGAGACCTCGTCACGCTGTGGGCTCCGCGGTGGCGGGAGGGCGACGACGAGTGGGAGGCGTTCCTCGGCCACGAGGACGATCTGTACGGCTTCTCCTCGGCCGCCGAACTGGCGGCGTTCGTTCGTGGCGCCAAGGACCACGATCTGGTGGAACATCCGTCGTGGCCGATCGTGGCGGCGCTGTCCGCCGCCGAGTTCGAGCCGGACGACACCCACGTGTACGACCTGATCGGGGTGCCCGAGCTGGTGGCGGGCGACCCGGACGCCGACACCCTCGGGGAACTCGAAGACACCTTCGAGATGGCCCGCTCCATCGGCGAGGTGTGCGAGCTCGACGCCGTCACACGCTTTTTCAGCTCCAATCCCCTGCTGGGTGCCGTCGCGGCCGGTCCCAACGGGTTCGTGGGGCGGGACGGGGCGGAGCGCTGGGATCGGATCGGTACCGCGGTCGCCGACGGTTGGGACGCCCTGGTCGACGCGATCGACGCGATCGTGGCCACTCCGCCGGTCGATGCGGCGGCGGTCGCCGAGGCCGAAGCCGAAATCGTTGCCGCGGAGGAGAACGTCGTCGACGCCGACGACGTTGCGGACGAGGGCGAGGAGGACGGCGACGACCTCGAGTTCGTGTCGCTCGACCTCGACGACCACCAGACGGATCCGGTCGCCGAGGCAGCGGAGGACGAGACGTTCTGGACGGCGGTCGGCATCGACCCCGTCAAGATCATCACCTCGTCGGCGACGTACTTCACGCTGCGCTGCTATCTGGACGACGATCCGGTCTTCCTCGGCAAGGCCGGCAAGATCCTGGTGTTCACGTCCGAACGTGCACTGGCCCGCTACCTCGCGGACAACCACGACCACGACCTCGCCCACGTCAGCACCTACTCGAAGGTGCAGGCCGCGGCGGTGGACGGCGCGCTCGAGATCGAGGTGACGGACGAGAACGTCTACGTGCTCCCGGGGCTCGCGGACGACCTGTCCGGCGGTCCGGAGTCGGTGGACGTCGACCAGCTCGACCTCGCGGTGGAGTTGTTCACCGACGCCGCCGCCTACGCCGACGACGAGTCCACCGAGCGGGCGTTGGCATCCTCGACCCCGCTCGGCTGGTACGTCTCGTACACGTTGAACCCCGATCCGTCCCGACTGGCACCTTCCGCCCCGTTCACCAACGAGGCGGAGGCATGGCGGACGCTCGAACACGAGTTCGAGTCCCGACTGCGGGTGGAGTGACCCGGCCGCCGCCCGTCGCCGTCGAAAACCCCTGTGCACACCCCTGCTGCACCGCGCACACCCGTTCTGCCCGCGCAGAACCCCTGTGCACGCGGCAGAACCCCTGTGCACACGGTTTCCGGCATGCGCCGCGGCTCAGCCCTTCAACCGGGCGTACCCGGGTTTGACGACCTCGTCGATGAGGCGCAGCCGGTCCGGGAACGGGATGAACGCCGACTTCATCGCGTTGATGGTGAACCGTTCGAGGTCGGTCCAGTCGTACCCGAACGTGTCCACCAGCTTGACCATCTCCTCGCTCATGGTGGTGGCGCTCATCAGCCGGTTGTCGGTGTTGACGGTGACGCGGAAGCGCAACCGCGCGAGCAGGTCGAACGGATGCCTGTCGAGGCTGGGCACGGCACCGGTCTGCACATTCGAGCTCGGACACAGTTCGAGCGGAATCCTCTTGTCCCGCACGTAGTTCGCCAGACGCCCGAGTCGGGTGATCCCGTCGTCGTCGACGCGGATGTCGTCGGTGATCCGCACGCCGTGGCCGAGCCGGTCCGCACCGCAGAACGCGATCGCCTCGTGGATCGACGGCAGCCCGAAGGCCTCGCCAGCATGGATGGTGAAGTGGGCGTTGTTGGCACGCATGTGTTCGAACGCGTCGAGGTGGCGGCTGGGCGGGTGCCCCGCCTCCGCGCCCGCGATGTCGAAACCGACGACGCCGCGGTCCCGGAACCGGACGGCCAGGTCCGCGATCTCGCGGGATCGTGCCGCGTGCCGCATGGCGGTGAGCAGGCAGCCGATGCGGATCTCCCGTCCGGCGTCGCGAGCCGACGCCATCCCGTCCTCGAACCCGAGCAGGGTGTGGTGCACGACCTCGTCGAGTGTCAGCCCGCGTTCGAGGTGCTGCTCGGGCGCGAAGCGGATCTCCGCGTACACCACACCGTCCACGGCGAGGTCGGCGACACACTCGTGGGCGACTCGCTGCAGCCCTTCCGGAGTCTGCATGACCGCGACGGTGTGCGCGAACGTCTCGAGGTACCGCTCGAGCGACCCACTGCTCGCTGCGTCGGCGAACCAGGCGGCGAGGGCGTCGGCGTCGTCCGCGGGCAGCCCCTCGTAGCCGCAGTGGCCTGCCAGGTCCAGCACCGTGGCGGGGCGCAGACCGCCGTCGAGGTGATCGTGCAGCAGCGCCTTGGGCGCGGTCCGCACCGTGTCGAGGTCGAGCGGAGCGGGTCCGGCGTGCGCGCCGGACGGGGTCGGTGTGGTCATCCGGGGCGGTGTGGAGCTCATATGGCGACGCTAGACCCGGACCAGTCCGACACGGTCGATCACGAGCGGCTCGTCGGGCGGCGTGTCGCCGATCGACCAGGCGCCGTCGAGCGCCGCACGGGCTGCTGCGAACCGTTGCGGGGTGTCGGTGTGCAGGGTGAGCAGCGGTTGTCCCGCGACGACGGCATCGCCGGGCCTGGCGTGCCACTGCACCCCGGCCCCGGCCTGGACGGGCTGTCCCTGCCGTTCGCGCCCGGCCCCGAGACGCCAGGCCGCGACCCCGACCGCCATCGCGTCGAGCCGGCTGAGCACACCGGATGCGTTCGCGTACAACACTTCCCGCTCTCGCGCCACGGGCAGTTCCCCGCCCGGGTCTCCACCCTGCGCGGCCACCATCGCACGCCACCGGTCCATCGCGCGTCCGTCGCGCAGGACGTCGGCCGGGTCGACGGCGTCGAGTCCGGCGGCGGCCAGCATCTCCCCGGCCAGGGTCAGGGTCAGTTCCACCACGTCGGCCGGGCCGCCACCGGCGAGTACCTCGACCGCCTCGGCGACCTCGAGCGCATTGCCCGCGGTGCGGCCGAGCGGCGAGTTCATCGACGTGAGCAACGCGACCGTGTGGACACCGGCGTCGTGGCCGAGTTCGACCATCGTGGTGGCCAGTTCGCGAGCGTCGGCCGTCGACTTGACGAATGCACCGGACCCGACCTTCACATCGAGGACGAGCGCCTGTGAGCCCTCGGCGATCTTCTTGCTCATGATCGAACTGGCGATCAGCGGGATCGACTCGACCGTCCCCGTGACGTCGCGCAACGCGTAGAGCTTGCGGTCGGCGGGCGCCAGGTCCGCGCCCGCCGCGCAGACCACGGCACCGACCTGCGGATCCGCCAGAATGCGCATCATCTCGCCGGAGCCGACATCGGCCCGCCATCCCGGGATCGACTCGAGCTTGTCGAGTGTCCCGCCGGTGTGGCCGAGTCCACGACCGGACAGTTGCGGAACCGCCGCCCCGCACGCGGCGACCAGCGGCGCGAGCGGCAGGGTGATCTTGTCCCCGACACCGCCGGTGGAGTGCTTGTCGACGGTCGGTCGCGGCAACACCGACAGGTCCATCCGGCGTCCGGACGCGATCATGGCCGCGGTCCAGGCGGTGGTCTCGGCGCGGGTGAGTCCCCGGAACACGATCGCCATGGCAAGTGCGGACATCTGCTCGTCGGCGACCTCGCCCCGCGTGAAGGCGTCCAGGACCCATGCGATCTCGGCGGCGCCGAGTTCCCGCCCGTCCCGTTTACCGGTGATGACGGAGATGATGTCGAAGTCGGTCACCGGGCCGTTCCCCCGTCCCCGGCGCCGAGCACCCGACCGAGGTCGTCGGGCCCGAATGCCGCAGGCAGCAGGGCCGACAACGGAACCGGACCGGTCGGTGTGTCGACGGCGAGGTCGGGACCGCCGTGTTCGAGCAGCAGTTGCCTGCACCGTCCGCAGGGGGTCAGAACGGCGGATGACGCGTCGCGGCAACTGAATGCCACCAGACGTCCCCCACCCGACGCGTGCAAGTTACCGACCAGTCCGCATTCGGCACACAGACTCAGGCCGTATGAGACATTTTCCACATTGCATCCGACGACGATGCGCCCGTCGTCCACCAGCGCAGCCGCCCCGACCGGATAGTTCGAGTAGGGCGCATACGCCCGCTCGCGCACTCGATCCGCGTTGTCCCGCAACAACTTCCACTCGATTTCCACCACGGTTCACCATCCTGGCACGAGCTCCGCAGGCACGCACGGCCGACACGCGGGAGGGTGGTGCGTGATTGGGAAGGCAAACCTAAGTAAGCTGTCGGTGCCACGTACGAACCGCTTGCCGAATTAGTTCCCCGATTGCGGGAGGATTACAGTGCAGGAAGTCGGTTCAGGTTCTCGTCGCGCCAAGACTGAAAACTCCAGGGTGTCCCCAGTAACAGTCGAAATCCCGGTGCGACGCGTCCACCAAAGACGTTGGAGGCACAGCACTCGATGAGTAGCACGACTGAAGCCGCTCCGGCACAGGAGCGCACGCGGTCGCTATACCGGGGCGACCCCGGAATGTGGTCTTGGGTTCTACACAGGATC
This sequence comes from Rhodococcus sp. NPDC003318, assembly GCF_042879035.1. Taxonomy (NCBI): domain Bacteria; kingdom Bacillati; phylum Actinomycetota; class Actinomycetes; order Mycobacteriales; family Nocardiaceae; genus Rhodococcus; species Rhodococcus sp. NPDC003318. The sequence goes on from NZ_JBIAOU010000015.1 coordinate 34,108, forward strand.
ACCGGCGTCGCGACATTCTTCTTCCTTTTCGTCCACGTTCTCGACACCGCACTGGTGCGAGTCAACCCGGACACCTACGACCGGGTCATCGAGACCTACAAGAACCCCGTTGTCGGGCTCATGGAGCTCGCCCTGGTCGCGATGGTCCTCTACCACGCACTCAACGGTCTTCGCGTGATGCTCGTCGACTTCTGGTCGAAGGGCCCCCAGTACCAGCGCGTGATGCTCTGGGTCATCCTCGCGATCTGGTTCGTCGTGATGATCCCGGGCGCGGGACGCATCTTCTACAACATGTTTGCGGGGCACTGACATGAGCGAAGCGAAGATTTTGGCCACGGCGTACGACCGCCCGGCCAGCCTGGACAGCCCGCGCTCGCCGCGCCGCCAGGCCAAGAACAACTTCGAGCTCTACGCCTGGTTGTTCATGCGTCTGTCCGGCCTCGCGCTGATCGTGCTCGTGCTCGGCCACCTGTTCATCATGCTGATGGTCGACGAGGGTGTGCACCGCATCAACTTCGCGTTCGTCGCGGGACGCTGGTCCAGCCCGTTCTGGCAGTTCTGGGACCTGTCGATGCTGTGGCTCGCGCAGCTGCACGGCGGTAACGGCCTGCGCACGGTGATCGCGGACTACTCGCGCAAGGATTCGACGCGCTTCTGGCTGAACGTGGTCCTCGCGGTCTCGATGATCCTCATCATGGGCCTCGGCACCTACGTCATCTTCACATTCGACCCCAACATCTCGGCCTAGGGGAGCAGACACTTCATGCTGGAACATCGTTACGACGTGGTCATCGTCGGCGCCGGCGGCGCCGGGATGCGCGCGGCAATCGAGTCCGGGCCGCGTACCCGTACCGCGGTCCTGACCAAGCTGTACCCCACTCGCAGCCACACCGGCGCCGCGCAGGGCGGCATGTGCGCCGCGCTCGCGAACGTGGAGGAAGACAACTGGGAGTGGCACACCTTCGACACCGTCAAGGGTGGCGACTACCTCGCCGACCAGGACGCCGTCGAGATCATGGCCAAGGAGGCCATCGACGCGGTGCTCGACCTGGAGAAGATGGGTCTTCCCTTCAACCGCACCCCCGAGGGCAAGATCGACCAGCGCCGTTTCGGTGGCCACACCCGCGATCACGGCAAGGCCCCGGTCCGCCGCGCCTGTTACGCCGCCGACCGCACCGGCCACATGATCCTGCAGACGCTCTACCAGAACTGCGTCAAGCACGACGTCGAGTTCTTCAACGAGTTCTACGCACTCGACATCGCGCTGACCGAGACCGAGGAGGGCCCGGTCGCGACCGGTGTCATCGCCTACGAGCTCTCGACCGGCGAGATCCACGTCTTCCACGCCAAGTCGATCGTGTTCGCGACCGGCGGCTCGGGACGCATGTACAAGACGACGTCCAACGCGCACACCCTCACCGGTGACGGCATGGGCATCATCTTCCGCAAGGGCCTGCCCCTCGAGGACATGGAGTTCCACCAGTTCCATCCGACGGGACTCGCGGGCCTCGGCATCCTCATCTCCGAGGCCGTCCGCGGCGAGGGCGGCATTCTCCGCAACGCCGACGGCGAGCGCTTCATGGAGCGGTACGCCCCCACCATCAAGGACCTCGCGCCCCGCGACATCGTCGCCCGCTCGATGGTGCTCGAGGTGCTCGAGGGTCGCGGCGCGGGACCGAACAAGGACTACGTCTACATCGACGTGACCCACCTCGGCGAGGACGTGCTCGAGGAGAAGCTCCCCGACATCACCGAGTTCGCCCGCACGTACCTCGGTGTCGACCCGGTCACCGAGCTGGTGCCGGTGTACCCGACCTGCCACTACGTCATGGGCGGCATCCCCACCAAGATCAACGGTGAGGTGCTCCGCAACAACGACGATCACGTTCCCGGCCTGTACGCCGCGGGCGAGTGCGCGTGCGTCTCGGTGCACGGCGCCAACCGCCTCGGCACCAACTCGCTGCTCGACATCAACGTGTTCGGTCGTCGGGCCGGCATCGCCGCCGCCGAGCACGCCCTGTCCACCGACTTCGTGCCGCTGCCGGACGAGCCCGCGAAGATGGTCGAGGAGTGGCTCGAGGTCATCCTCTCCGACCACGGCAACGAGCGGGTCGCCGACATCCGTCGCGAACTGCAGCAGTCGATGGACAACAACGCGTCCGTCTTCCGCACCGAGGAGACGCTGACGCAGGCCCTGAAGGACATCAAGGGCTTCAAGGAGCGCTACAACCACATCACCGTGCAGGACAAGGGCAAGCGCTACAACAGCGACCTGCTCGAGGCCGTCGAGCTCGGCTTCCTGCTTGAGATGGCGGAGGTGACCGTCGTCGGTGCACTGAACCGCAAGGAGTCGCGCGGCGGCCACGCCCGCGAGGACTACCCGAACCGCAACGACGCCGACTACATGAAGCACACGATGGCGTACAAGGAGGGGTCGGACCTCATTGCGCCGATCCGTCTGGACTACAAGCCGGTGGTCCAGACCCGCTACGAGCCGATGGAGCGTAAGTACTGATGTCCGCACCCGTTGTAGACAAGGACGCACCCGCGCTGCCGCCCGTGCCCGAGGGCGCTGTCATGGTCACCCTCAAGATCGCCCGGTTCAACCCGGAGGACGGCAAGGGTCAGCACTGGGAGTCCTTCCAGGTTCCCACCCTGCCGACCGACCGTCTGCTGAACCTGCTGCTGTACGTGAAGGGCTACCTCGACGGCACGCTGACGTTCCGCCGGTCCTGCGCACACGGCGTGTGCGGCAGTGACGCGATGCGGATCAACGGCGTCAACCGGCTCGCCTGCAAGGTGCTGATGCGCGACCTGCTGCCGAAGGATTCGAGCAAGCAGCTGACCATCACCATCGAGCCCATCAAGGGCCTGCCGGTGGAGAAGGACCTGGTGGTCGACATGGAGCCGTTCTTCGACGCGTTCCGTGCCGTCAAGCCGTTCCTGATGACGTCGGGCAACGAGCCGACCCGCGAGCGGATCCAGTCGCAGGCCGACCGCGCCCGGTTCGACGACACCACCAAGTGCATCCTCTGCGCCTGCTGCACCACGTCGTGCCCGGTGTACTGGAGCGACGGCAGCTACTTCGGCCCGGCCGCGATCGTGAACGCACACCGGTTCATCTTCGACAGCCGCGACGAGGGTGCCGCCGAGCGTCTCGACATCCTGAACGACAAGGACGGTGTGTGGCGCTGCCGCACCACCTTCAACTGCACCGACGCGTGCCCCCGCGGCATCCAGGTGACGAAGGCCATTCAGGAAGTCAAGCGCGCGCTCCTGTTCGCCCGCTGACGAACCTTCGACCGCACGCATTTCGCGAGGTTGTTGCCACGAAGGCGCGGATCCAGTCGGGTCCGCGCCTTCGTGCGCCATTTTCCCAGTTCGCCGGTTAACAGCGTGTTTCGGCTCGAGAATCTTCACCGTCGTGGCAACCCATCCGCTACCATGTGCACGCAGAGGTAGCGAGCCCCTAATTCCAGGGGCACACACGAAGGGATCGGGACCTACGGCAATGGATTCAGACTTCGCATCTCGGCTGAACAAGCTGTTCGACACTGTGCACCCGCCGGGGCGAAAGCCACACACGAACACCGAGGTGGCCGAGGCGTTGAACGCCGCGGGTCACCGCATCTCCAAGCCGTACATCTCACAACTGCGAAACGGGCAGCGCACCAACCCGTCTCCGGAGACCGTCGCTGCGCTGGCCCAGTTCTTCAAGGTCAAGTCGGACTACTTCTTCGACGACATCTACGCGTCGAAGATCGACCACGATCTCGAGCTGCTCGCACAGCTGCGGGGGTACGGCCTGCGTCGACTGTCCGCCCGGGCATTCGACCTGTCCACCGAATCACAGGAACTTCTCACCGCCATGGCCGAAAAGCTCCGGCGCAGTGAAGGATTGCCGGCCACACCGCCGGACTCCACCGAGTAGATCTGTGCGCACCACTGACATCCGGGCAAGGCGCCGGCGGGTCCTGACCGCCGGCGCCTTCCTCGGTTTCGTCGTTCTCGTCCCCGGGCTCGCATCCGCCGCCAACGGCGACGATCAGCCCAACAGCGCCACAGTGGCCGTGACCACGCCGGACAGCAAACCGGGCAACGGCAACGCGAACGGCAACGGCAACAACGGCGGCGGCTGGTGCGACCACGAAGGCAACGGCGACAACTGCGGCAACGGCAACACCAAGACAACCAACCCCCCGGCCACCCCCGAGCCGACAACGCCCGCGGTCGAACCGACCACCACGACGGCTGAGTCCACGACGAGCGTCGAACCCACCGGCACAACCACGGTCGAACCGACGACCACGACGGCAGAGCCGACCACCACAACCGCGGAGCCCACGACCACAACCGCGGAGCCCACGACCACAACCGCGGAGCCGACCACCACAACCGCGGAGCCCACGACCACAACCGCGGAGCCGACAACCACCACGGTCGAGCCGACCACCACAACCGCGGACCCCACGACCACCACGGCCGAGCCGACCAGCACGACGGCGGAGCCCACGACCACAACCGCGGAGCCGACCACCACCACGGTCGCGCCGACCAGCACGACGGCGGAGCCCACGACCACGACGACGGCCCCCACGACCACCACGGCCTCGGTGAGTACGACTGCTGCGGTGGGGCCGGGTGGTCCGCCGGATGGTTCGGACGGGGATGACGACGACCGTCCCACGTCTCCGTCGCCGGTGGAGGCGGTGCAGCAGGAGTCGGCTCCGCCTGCGGCCGGCGCATCCGCCGCGACCGGTGCAACCGGTGCAACCGGTGCAACCGGTGCAACCGGTGCAACCGGTGCAACCGATCCGGCTGGCGCGACCGACGCGCTGGGTGATGATTCGGCGGCCGCGAACGACGTCTCGTCGGCGGGTGTGGGTGATCATGCGGTGAGTGAGCGGGGCGCGGAGGTGCTCGCTCGGGCCGAGAATGCGACCCGGGATCCTGCGAATTCGCCTGCCGCACAGCAGTCGTCGGCGCAGCGGTCGTCCGCGCAGCAGCCCTCCGGGGACCCCGCGTCGCCGGAGGTCGAGTTGGCGTCCGCGTCCGGGCCGGGTGGTGATCTCGGTGCCGCGACCGCGGGTGTCACGGCCGTGTTGTTCGCGGCCGGTGCGACCGGTTTCATGAGTTTCCGCAGTGCCCGCGCCGCCCGGGTGCGTCTGAACGTGGCGCGCGCCGAGTTCCTGGAGCCGAGGGCGTGATGGCCGCGTCGGAGGCCGGTTCGCGTCCCGTCCGGAATCATCGTCGCGTGCTCGCGGCGGTGGATGCGGTGCTGGACATGGCCGCGCAGACCCACGCGGTGACCATCGAGGACATCGCGCAGGCGTTGGCCGCGGTGCGGCGGCGTCCGATCGAGATCGAGTTCGAGGATCTCGGTCCGGGTGTGTGGGGTCAGCGCCGGGAGTTCCCCGATCACGACCGGATCGTGCTTGCGCGTAGCCTGCCGAGTGTGACCAGGACACTCGCCCACGAGATCGGGCACATCGTGTTCCGGCATCCGGGTGCCGCGGTCACCGAGGCGACGCTGGCAGCGGACGACGATCTGATCGCGTACATGCTCAGCGAGCGGTCGGCGGTGACGGTGGACATGTCGCGGGAGGCGCTGCACGAGTGGGAGGCGGAGGCGTTCGCGGTCCGGCTGCTGCAGCGGCTCGGGCAGTTCGAGCGCGGTGACAACTGGCGTCCGCTGCTGTGCTTCGACGAGGCGCTGGGGTGATCACCTGGCTTGTCGCACTGTTGTGCTCGACCGCGGTGGGGGCGCGGATCGGGCGGCTGACGGTGCGGCCGCCGTCGCTCGCTCGGGTGTCGATCGCGATCGCGGCGGTCGCACTGACCGCGGCGGCGACGGTGCGCACCACGACCGTCGTCGACGTGCTCGACGGCTTCCGCGACGATCTCGCGGCGACCTCGTTCGAGTGGTGTCTGATCGCGTTCGCCGCGACGACGTCGCTGATCGCGGCCGCGTCACTGACCCGGCTCAGCACGCGATCCCAGTGGCCGGTGGCGGTGACGGCGGCGGCCCTGGCTCTGGTTGTCGCGGCGGTCGAGGTGACCGCGGATCACGGTGCGCTGACCAACGGGTATCTGGTGGTGACGACGGTGTTCGCCGTTGCGGTCGGTGTGCGGCACGTCGCGTGGAATCCGCTCGGCCGTGCCATCGGCCTGTACTGTCTGGGCCTCGCGGTGATCGCCGGTGTCTGCGCCGTCACCCTGGTCGCGAATCCGGGAAATCACCTGGATCCGGCGAGCAGTTGGTGGTCTGTGGCCGTCATTCTGGTCAGCGGCGGCTGTTCGTCTGTGATGATCGAGGCGTGGGTCCGCGCGAAGGTCGATCTGCGTCGTACGCGCCGTCTGTGGACGGCTCTGACGGCTGCGCATCCGGAACTGCTCGACAGCGACTACCGGTCGGTGACGGCAACCCTGACGGCCGGCGATCGGGTGTCGCAGATCCTCGACGGCCTGTATCTGCACGCCGGCGGCGGACTGATCGGGCCGGGATCCACCGCTCCTCCGGAGGATCTGTCCCAGCGGGCCACGGTGGTCGCGGCCTGGTTGCACCGCAGCGCGTTCGAGGTGGAGCCGATCGATCCGAGATGGTTGGGGACGCCGGTCGAGGTGACCGACCGCGAGTGGATCCTCGCGCTGTCCGCAGCGTACGACCGGCCGCGGCGGCGCGCCGGTTCGACCGTCACCTAGCATGCGTCACCCGGCCGCCCCGATGATGTCGCTCGGCACGATCCGGAGTTGCGCGATCGCCGCCGCGGCGATCGGGTTGATCGGTGTCCCCGTCGCGGCGCAGCCCGTTCCGGTGCCCGGTCCCCCGTTGCCGGCGCCGTTCATCGCACCGAACACCGATGCCTGCCCGCAGCGCTCGGTGCCACCGCCGGCGATCGACCAGTCCGAGGTGCCCGCGCCCGGCGATCCGGTTCCGACGCCGTTGCCGGTGCCGTCCGAGCCGGTCGGCGGCGACGATCTCGGCCGCTGCGGTGTGGTGACCGCGGCGGGCACTCCCCCGCTGCCTGCGGACATCTCGGCGACGTCGTGGGTGCTGTCGGACCTGGACACCGGTGAGGTGCTCGCCGCGAAGGACCCTCACGGCCGGTACCGCCCGGCGAGCACCATCAAGATCCTGCTGGCGCTGGTCGCGCTCGAGAACCTGGACCTCGACACCACGATCGTCGCGACGAAGGCGGATGCCGACGTCGAGGGCAGCGCGGTCGGCCTCGGCCCGGGCGGGACGTACACCAACCGGCAACTGCTGCAGGGTCTGGTGATGGCGTCGGGCAACGACGCGGCGCACGCTCTCGCCGCGCAACTCGGCGGTGACGCGGAGACGGTACGGAAGATGAACGAGATGGCGCGACGCCTCGGGGCGCTCGACACCCGCGCCGCGACACCGTCGGGACTCGACGGCCCCGGCATGTCGAGTTCCGCCTACGACCTGTCGCTGATCTACCGGGAGGCGATGCGCAACGAGACGTTCGCGGAGCTGATCCACACGCAGACCGTGGACTTTCCCGGCTTCCCGAGAGATCCGGCCGACCCGGAGGACAAGGACCATCCCGGTTTCGTCCTCGCGAACGACAACAAGCTCCTCTACAACTACGACGGCGCGCTCGGCGGCAAGACGGGGTACACCGACGACGCCAGGCAGACCTTCGTCGGCGGCGCGGAACGCGGTGGACGCCGCTTGGCGGTGACGCTGATGAAGGCCGACGTGCTGCCGATCCGTCCGTGGGAGCAGGCGGCACGGCTCCTGGACCACGGGTTCGCGTTGCCGTCCGGAACCTCGGTCGGCGAGCTCGTCGAACCGGGCTCGTCCGCCGGTGCGGCACCGGTCACCGTCGCCTCTCCTCCGGCCGCCGACGGCGCCACCGCCGACACCACCGCCGGGTCGGTCGCCATCGCGTCGGGCGGTTCCCGGACGGTGGTGGCGGCCTCGGGTGCGGCGTTGGCCGCGGTGTTCGTCGGCGCCGCGGCGCTGGCCCACCGTCGGCGACGCCGCTGACGGGCGAGTACCTCAGTCGCGTCCGCGCCGGAACAACCCGCGCACGCCGAGCGCGGCCGCCGCCCCGGCGCCGATCAGTGCGAGCGCCTCCACGGCCGTCGGTCCCTTCGCCGAGGGGGCTGCGACGGCGATGACCGCGGGTTCCGGTGGCGGCACGAACGCGCGTGCCTCGTTCTCGTGCGCGGTCGCCGCCCACGCAGTCGAGATCAGCACCAGCCGGGCGGTGAAGTAGATGAACACGAGCAGACCGATGATCGGCCCGAACGTCGATCCCGCCGGTCCGTTGGTGACGGCCTGCAGGTAGATCACGCCGACGCGCTTGAACACCTCGAACCCGACGGCCGCGATGAGCGCCGCCCTGGCGGCGCTGCGCAACGTCACCGGTTCCCGCGGCAGCCGGGCGATCACCAGGACGAACACGCCCCAGCTCACGGCGACCGCGAGCAGGGACAACCCGACCTGGACCAGGGCCTGCACCCAGCCGAGGTCGTCGATCCCGAGGAACGTCAACACCGTCCGGATCACCCCGCCCTCGGCGAGCACCGACAGTCCGCCCGCCGCGACGATCCCGAGGAACAGGGCAGCCAGCTTGGTCAGGTCCCGCAGCTTGGTCGTCACGAAACCCGACCGCGGGTGCTGCTGCGCCCACATCGCCGTCAACGCCTCGCGGGCGTTCGCCATCCATCCGAGGCCGGAGTAGGCGGCGACGAGCAGACCGAACACGCCGACGGTGGCGCGCGCCGAGATCGCCGAGTCGATCAACTGGTTGATCTGGTCACCGAGGTCGCCGGGCATGGCCTTGACGACCGCACTGTGGATCGAGTCGACGATCTCGGGGTTCTGCGCGAGGACGACACCGCCGATCGCGAAGGCGACCATCATGAGTGGGAACAGCGCGAAAACGCTGAAGTAGGTGATACCCGCGGCGAAGTAGTCACCCTTCTGGTCCTGGTAGCGGACGCCCGCACGAATGGCGTGGTCGAGCCACGGCCACGCCGCCCGGCGACGCTCGAGCATGCCCATCAGATCCGGCACCCGCACTCCTCTCGAGCTCGAGCCGCCGTGTCGTACTCCCGGATCTCACCCGGGGGCGGGCAGCGTCACCCCTTCTGGGCCAGGAAACCCACCTTGTCATAGACCGCCGCCAGAACCTTCGACGACACCTCGCGTGCACGCTCGGCGCCGGCGTCGAGGATCCGGTCGAGTTCGGCCGGGTCGGCGAGGAACTCGTCCACCTTGGCGCGCAGCGGCGTCACGAACTCGACCAGCACGTCGGCGGTGTCGGACTTCAGGTCTCCGTAACCCTTTCCGGCATACCCCTTTTCCAGGTCCTCCACACTCGTCCCGGAGAGCGCCGACTGGATGGTGAGGAGATTGGAGACGCCGGGCTTCTCCTCGCGGTCGAACCGGATCTCCCGCTCGTTGTCGGTGACGGCCGACCGGATCCGCTTCGCCGAGACCTTCGGGTCGTCGAGCAGGTTGATCAGTCCCGCGTCGGAGGCGGCGGACTTGCTCATCTTCGACGTCGGGTCCTGCAGGTCGTAGATCTTCGAGGTGCCCTTGATCATCTGCGCCTCGGGCACCACGAACGTCTTGCCGAAGCGGGTGTTGAACCGCTGGGCGAGATCGCGAGCCATTTCGAGGTGCTGACGCTGATCCTCACCGACCGGCACCCGCTGCGGACGGTAGAGCAGGATGTCGGCGGCCATCAGGACGGGATAAGTGAACAGTCCGACGGTGGCGGCCTCGGTGCCCTGCTTGGCGGACTTGTCCTTGAACTGCGTCATCCGGCTGGCCTCGCCGAAGCCGGTGATGCAGTTGAGCACCCACGCCAGCTGGGCGTGCTCGGGCACCTGGCTCTGGACGAAGAGGGTGGACCGCTCCGGGTCGATGCCGAGCGCGAGCAGCTGCGCCGCCGCGATCTTGGTGCGCTTGCGGAGCTCCTTCGGGTTCTGCGGCACCGTGATCGCGTGCAGGTCGGGAATGAAGTAGAAGGCGTCGAAATCGTCCTGCAGCTGCACCCACTGGGCCAGGGCACCGAGGTAGTTGCCGAGGTGGAAGGAATCGGCGGTCGGCTGGATGCCGGACAGCACGCGCTGCCGGGCGGTGGGTGCGGAACCGGGGGCGGACGATTCGGAACTCGACATGACCTCGATCCTTTCATGCCGGAAACGCCCCCTCGCCCGCACCCCGAAGGTGGGCTCAGGTGTCGAGACGGACCGGCGACACCCCCGCGCTGGTCCACCGGTGGGCGAGGGTGACCGCGCGTCCCCGGTCGACCTGCCCGACGACCCGGATCCCGGCGTCCGCCAACGCGGACAGCAACCAGGTCAGCGCCCCCGGTTCGTCGCCCAGCAGGATGTCGGCGTCCCGGATCACCAGAAACAGGGCGGGAGCGTCACCGAGCCAGTCGCGCCAGTCACGCAGGCACTCGCCGAACGCGGCCTTGCCGGGCTCGAAGTGGTAGGGGAACTGCAGGGCCGCGGCGAACTCGTCGTACACGGCGGCGACCGTCCGCATGGTCGCACCCCGCACCAGACGGACGGTGTGCCCGAGCTCGGACAGCGCGAACGCCGCGTTGTCGGCGTCCCGGGGTGACCCCGCGAGTGCCGCGAACTCCGAACCTGTTCCCGCGGCGAACCGCTCCAGTGTGGTCATCGGCGCGCCTCCGGAACGACCCGGTTCACCGGTACCGCACCGTGACGGGTGCGTGGTCGGACCAGCGCTGGTCGTACGACTGTGCGCGTTCGACGACGGCCTCCTTCGCTCGTTCCGCGAGGGTCGGGGTGGCGACCTGGTAGTCGATCCGCCAACCGGCGTCGTTGTCGAATGCCTTGCCGCGGTAGGACCACCAACTGTACGGGCCGGCGAGGTCGGGGTGCAGCCACCGCATCACGTCGACCCAGCCGAACTCGCCGAACACCGAATCCATCCAGGCCCGTTCGTTCGGCAGGAACCCCGAGTTCTTGACGTTGCCCTTGTGGTTCTTCAGGTCCAGTTCGGTGTGGGCGATGTTCCAGTCGCCGCACACCACGGCGTCGCGGCCGGCCTGTGTGGCCGCCGCCGCGGTCGTGGACAGGTGGGCACCGAACGAGTCGAGGAACCGTTCCTTCTCGACCTGGCGGTCCGTCCCCACCTCACCCGACGGCAGGTACAGGCTCGCCACGGTCAGCTCGTCGAAGTCGGCCTCGAGGTACCGTCCGGCCTCGGCGAACTCGTCGTCGCCGTGCCCGATGCGCACCGCGTCGGCGGGCCGCCGGGACAGCACGGCCACACCGTTGCGTCCCTTGACCGCGGACTCCGCGGCCACCAGGTGCCACCCGTCGTCGAGGGCCGGGGCGAGGGTGGACCGCAACTGCTTGTCGTCGGCGCGGGTCTCCTGCAGGCACACCACCTCGGCGTCGGTGGCGGTCAGCCACTCGAGCAGGCCCTTCTTCGCGGCGGCGCGGACGCCGTTGACGTTGACCGTGGAAATGATGTGCGGCACAGCAGAACACCGTAGCGAACCCGCCGAGGGTGCCGCCTATCGACCGGCCGCGCGGCGCTCCATCAGCACCGCCACGCCCAGCACCACGAGTCCGGCCACCGCCAGCATGGACCCGACCGCGGCCGGCGCGGTGTACCCGTGTCCGGCGGCGATCACGACGCCGCCGATCCAGGCCCCGAACGCGTTGGCTATGTTGAGGGCGGCGTGGTTGAGCGCCGCGGCGAGGGTCTGCGCGTCGGCCGCCACGTCCATCAGCCGGGTCTGCAGCGCGGGCACCATCGCCGCACCGGCCAGCCCGACGAGGAAGACGAACAGCATCGCGGTGACCGGGTTGCGCACCGCGACGACGAACACCGCGAGGATCACCGCCAGCGCGGCCATACAGGCCGCGAGGCCCTTGGTCAGCGCGCGGTCGGCGAGGTACCCGCCGAGCAGGTTGCCCGCGACCATGCCGAGGCCGTACAGCATCAGCGCCAGGGGCACGAGGGAGCGTGCGAGTACCGTCACGTCGGTCAGCGTCGTGGTGATGTACGAGTAGACGGCGAACATGCCACCGAAGCCGACCGTGCCCATGATCAGCGTCATCCACACCTGGACGCGGCCGAGCGCGCCGAGTTCGGTGATCGGGTTCGTGATCGGCATCGCGTCGAGCCGCGGAATCCACGCGGCGAGCGACGCGACGGTCACCACGCCGATCACCGCGACGACGGCGAATGCGGCCCGCCACCCGAGGTGCTGGCCGATCCAGGTGGCGACGGGAACTCCGATCACGTTCGCGACGGACAGACCGAGCATCACGGTGGCGACCGCCTTGGCGCGGCGGCCCGGTTCGGCGAGGTGCGCGGCGACCAGCGCGGCCACCCCGAAGTACGCGCCGTGCGGCAGGCCGGCGAGGAACCGGGCGGCCATCAACGTCGCGTAGTCGGGCGCGAACACGGACGCGGCGTTGGCGACGGTGAACGCCACCATCAGTGCGATGAGCAGGGTCCGCCGCGGTACCCGGGCGGTGAGTGCCGCGATCAGTGGGGCGCCGACGACCACGCCGAGCGCGTAGGCCGAGATGACGTGTCCGGCGGTCGGTTCGCTGATGTCGAGGCCGGACGCGATGTCGGGCAGCAGCCCCATCGCGACGAACTCGGTCGTGCCGATGCCGAATCCGCCGAGGGACAGCGCGAGCATCGCGCGGCCACGACGCGTGGAAGCAGGTTCGGTGCGGGGAAGTGTCGACGAAACCACTGACCAATTGTGGTCACGGCGGCTCCGACATCTCCAAGCGGGAGGAGGTGAGTTCGCTCACTCGGCGCGGCAACCGCGAGGGGCGCCCGGAATCCGGACGCCCCTGTCGGCTGCGTCGTGCCTGTGTGACGTGTGTCCGCAACTAGTTCGCCGCGTACGCCTTCTGCAGGTTGTCGTCGAGCGCGCCGAGGAATTCCTCGGTGGTCAGGTAGCCCTGGTCCCCGCCGACGAGCAGCGCGAGGTCCTTGGTCATCTGGCCGCCCTCGACGGTCGTGATGACGACGTCCTCGAGCTGCTGCGCGAAGCCGATCACCTCGGGGGTGTTGTCCAGCTTGCCGCGGTGTTCGAGGCCCCGGGTCCACGCGAAGATCGACGCGATCGGGTTGGTCGACGTCGGCTTGCCCTGCTGGTGCTGACGGTAGTGCCGGGTGACGGTGCCGTGCGCGGCCTCCGCCTCGACGGTCTTGCCGTCCGGGGTCATCAGCACCGAGGTCATCAGGCCGAGCGAGCCGTAGCCCTGCGCGACGGTGTCCGACTGGACGTCACCGTCGTAGTTCTTGCAGGCCCAGACGTAGCCGCCCTCCCACTTGAGCGAGGAGGCGACCATGTCGTCGATGAGGCGGTGCTCGTAGGTCAGGCCCGCGGCGTCGAACTCCGCCTTGAACTCCTCCTCGTAGATCCGCTGGAACTCGTCCTTGAACATGCCGTCGTAGGCCTTGAGGATGGTGTTCTTGGTCGACAGGTAGACCGGGTAGTTCTGCTGCAGGCCGTAGGACAGCGAGGCCCGCGCGAAGTCCTGGATCGACTTGCGGTAGTTGTACATCCCCATGACGACGCCGCCGTCCTCGGGAATGCGGCACACCTCGTGCTGGATCGGCTCGGAGCCGTCGTCGGGGGTGTAGGTGATGGTGACGGTGCCGGCGCCGGGGACCTTGAAGTCGGTGGCGCGGTACTGGTCGCCGAACGCGTGACGTCCGACGATGACCGGCTTGGTCCAGCCGGGAACCAGGCGCGGCACGTTGGAGATCAGGATCGGCGCGCGGAAGATGGTGCCGCCGAGGATGTTACGGATGGTGCCGTTGGGCGAGCGCCACATCTTCTTGAGGCCGAACTCCGCGACCCGGGCCTCGTCCGGCGTGATGGTCGCGCACTTGACGCCGACCCCGTGAGCCTTGATGGCATTGGCGGCGTCGATGGTGATCTGGTCGTCGGTCTTGTCGCGGCTCTCGATACCCAGGTCGTAGTACTCGAGGTTCACATCGAGGTACGGGTGGATCAGCTTGTCTTTGATGAACTGCCAGATGATGCGCGTCATCTCGTCGCCGTCGAGTTCGACGACGGTGCCCTCAACCTTGATCTTGGACATGTGTACTTCGCGTCCTCCTAGGAAGTTTCCCTGGTCACACGGTTGGCCGTCCGATTCGTGAGCGGTCGGCGAACGACTCGATCGGTAGAGCCGTACAACACACTCGGGCCCGGACTCGCGGCGCCAAACAAGACAAGCGTACTGCTATTGCCTCGACGCGCAACGCGAGGGCCGCCGAACGGCCACCCACTGTTCGACAACTTTCCCCAGCTCAGACCCCTACCTGCGACGGATCCACCGCCGCCGCCACGACAGTGGGCGCCTCGTCGAACCCTCGGCCTCCCCACGACTCTACGACGCATCGTGACGGGAGTCACCGGCCCGCGGAAGCGCCCGCGCCCACCGGACGCGCCGGGTCGTGGGGAGCGATACGGTGGAGTCCGTGCGCCGGATCAGCAGGGACTCCATCAACCGGGACACGACGGTGTGCATGTCGCTGTCCGGGCGACCGTCGAACATCGGGACACGGTTCCACAACCACCTGTACGAGGAACTCGATCTCGACTACGTGTACAAGGCCTTCACCACCACCGACCTCCCCGCTGCGATCGCCGGTATCCGCGCGCTCGGGATCCGCGGTTGCGGTGTGTCGATGCCGTTCAAGGAGGCGTGCATCGAGCACATCGACGTGATGCACCCGTCCGCGTCGGCGATCGCGTCGGTGAACACCATCGTGAACGAGGACGGCGTGCTGCACGCGTACAACACCGACTACGAGGCGGTGGCGTCCCTGCTCACCGACCGCGGCGTCGACCCGTCGGGCACCGCCGTCGTGGCCGGCAGCGGCGGCATGGCCAAGGCGGTGGTGGCGGCCCTGCGCGACAAGGGTTTCCGCGCGGTGACGATCGTCGCCCGCAATGAGGCGACCGGCCGGGCGCTGGCGGACGAGTACGGCTTCGACTGGCGGTCCGAGCCCGGCGACCTGCGTGCCGCGCTGCTCGTCAATGCCACCCCGATCGGCATGGCGGGCGCGGACGAGGACGGCTCACCGTTCGAGGGCGCCGCCGTCCGGGCCGCCGACACCGTCTTCGACGTGGTCGCGATGCCGCCCGAGACGCCGCTGATCCGGTCGGCCCGCGCGGCCGGCAAGGCGGTGATCACCGGCGCCGAGGTGATCGCGCTGCAGGCGGCGGCCCAGTTCGTGCTCTACACGGGCGTCACCCCGACCCCGGATCAGGTGCGCCGCGCCTCCGAGTTCTCCCGCGCCTGACCCTGCCTCCCCCAGCCCCCTCTCCCCCTGCGGCTGAAGGTGGCCTTCGTACCGCTGGGCGAGTCGAAGGTCGCCTTCAGCCGGTGGGGTTCAGGCGTCGAGCGCGGCGCGCAGGAGGTCCGCCATCTCGTCGGCGAAGGCCACGAACGTCACCGTCTCCACCGCCGTCCCCGATCCACGCACCGCGGACACCGCCTGCCGGGCGGCGTCCGCGTGCGGCCAGCCGTAGATGCCGGCCGAGATCACCGGGAACGCGACGGTCCGCGCCTCGAGGTCGTCGGCGACCTCGAGGCTGCGGGTGTACGCCGAACGCAGGATCGCCGACCGGTCCTCGACCGTCGAGTACACCGGGCCGACGGCGTGAATCACCCAGCGCGCGGGCAGGTTTCCCGCCGTGGTGGCCACCGCGTCACCGGCGGACAGCCCGTCCGGCAGGCTGCTCGCCCGCAGGGCCCGGCACTCCGCGAGGATCGCGGGGCCACCGGCACGATGGATCGCCCCGTCCACTCCCCCGCCGCCGAGCAACCGCGAGTTCGCGGCGTTGACGATGGCGTCGGCCGCGAACCGCGTGATGTCGCCGCGCACGACCTCGATGGCGACCACCGGCCCGCCTCAGCTGGTGGGTGTCGGGGTCGGCACGCTGGTCCCGGATGTCGACGTGCCGGTCTGGCCCGGCATCGGACCGCTGTCGGAGAGCCGGTACACGTGGTCCGGGGAGATGATCTGCGTGATCGCGGTGGCCAGGAGGGTGCTCGGCTCCGAGCCCTCGTACGCCTCGTCGGTGTTGATCATGATCGCGAGCGTCGTCTCCTGCTCCGGCAGGTACACGACCACGGTCTGGTAGCCGGGCAGGCTGCCGTTGTGGCCGATCCACCCGTTCACGTCGAAGATGCCGAGGCCGTAGCCGACGCCCGCCGGATGACCGGGTGCGGTGACCGTCTCGAGTCGCTGCTCCTGCGTCGCCGGCTCGAGCAGGGTGCCGGTGGCCAGCGCCGGACCCCAGATCCGCAGGTCGTCGAGCGTCGAGATCATCGCGCCGGCGGCCCAGCCCCACGACGGGTTCCAGTCGGTCGCGGCCGCTTCCTGACCGTCCGCGGTCTGGTTCGTGTAGCCCTGCGCGTGCGGCTCGGGGAACGCGTTGGTGGTGGGGAAGATCGTGTCGTCCAACTGCAGCGGCACGGCGATCTTGTCGTGCACGTAGTCCGGGAGGGTCATTCCGCTGACGTTCTCGACCACCAGGCCCAGCAGCGTGGTGTTGGTGTTCGAGTACTCGAAGCCCTCGCCGGGCGGGAAGGTCGGCGGCAGCGCGAACGCGTAGCCGAGAAGCTGCTGCGGCGTGAAGGGCGCGGAGGGGTCGGCGAAGAACGCCTGCTGGAACTGCTCACTGACGGTGTAGTTCGCGAGCCCGCTCTGCATCCGCGCCAGCTGCCGGATCGTGATCCGGTCGCCGTCGGGCACTCCGGGGACGTACTTCGAGATCGGGTCGTCGAGACCGACCTTGCCCTCGTCGACGAGCTGCAGCACCCCGGTGACGGTGAACGTCTTGGTGACGCTGCCGATCCGGCTGAAGAAGTCCGCCTGCATCGGCGCGCCGGTCGCCTTGTCCGCAACCCCGTGGGCCTCGACGTAGTTCCCGTCGGGACCCCAGATTCCGACGATCGCACCCGGCACGGAGGCCTGCGCCATCGCGGCCTCGATCGCCGAGTCGAGTCGTTCCGCGACCGCGGAGTCCATCGCGGCGGCCTCGCCCGCGGACGTGGTCCCGGTGGTCGAGGTGGTCGAATCGGGGGTCGAGTCGTCGGCGCAGCCCGCCGCGACGAGGAGGCCGACGGCCGCCGCGGCGACCAGCCCCCGGTGGCGAAGTGCTCTGCATCGAACAGTTCCGGTCCCGGTCTGATTCCTCATCGCACGTCCCGTCGGTCGGAGTGGATTGTCGTCGAACCTCCATGAGACTGTGACAGATCACGACCCTCGGGCGCGAGTGGTCCGCCCGAACACGAAGCCGGAAGAGCCGGCAGGTGACCCGGACCGGGATCACCGTGGGTGAGGATGGCGGACGTGTCCTCACGTCCCGGCCGATTCGATGCGGCGAGGCCAACCGCTGGCGGCGGGTGTCGTGACCGCGCTCGTCGGCTTCACCAGCTCGTTCGCGGTCGTGCTCACCGGACTGACGGCGGTGGGAGCGAGCGCCGGTCAGGCGGCGTCCGGTCTGATGATCCTGTGCGTGACGCAGGCGGTCGGGATGCTGTGGCTGGCACACCGTTACCGGATGCCGATCACCCTGGCGTGGTCGACGCCCGGCGCCGCCCTGCTCGCCGGGACCGGCACGATCACGGGAGGCTGGCCCGCCGCGGTCGGCGCGTTCGTCGTGGTCGGTGCCGCGGTGGTCCTCACCGGGCTGTGGCCACGACTGGGCCGGCTGATCGAGTCGATTCCCGTCCCGCTCGTGCAGGCGATGCTCGCCGGCGTCCTGCTGCCGCTGTGCCTCGCGCCGGTGACCGCGCTGCGCACCTCACCGGCGGCGGTCGCGCCGGTCGTGGTGGTCTGGCTTGTCCTGCAACCGTTCTCGACGCGGTGGGCGGCCCCCGCCGCGTTCGCGACGGCGGCCGTGGTGATCGGCGTCGATCTCGTTCTCGGCGACGCGTCCCTCGACACCGGCTCACCGACCCTCGTCTCGAGGTCACCGCCCCCCAGTGGCCGTGGCAGGCGATCGTCGGCATCGCCCTGCCGCTGTACATCGTCACGATGGCGTCGCAGAACCTTCCGGGCACCGCGGTGATGGGCGCGTTCGGCTACCGGGTGCCGTGGCGGGCCGCGACGGCCGTCACCGGCGTCGGCACGATCGTCGGGGCTCCTGCCGGTGGTCACGCGATCAACCTTGCGGCGATCAGCGCCGCGCTCGCCGCGGGTCTGGGCATCCGACTGCTGGTGAACACACCCGCGATAGGGTCACCCTCGTGACCGCCGACGCGCCCACCCCGACCGCAGCCGACTACCCCGTCCTGTGGCCGGTGCCGACGCGGTGGGCGGACAACGACCACTACGGGCACGTGAACAACGTGACCTACTACTCGTACTTCGACACCGCGGTGAACGCCTTCCTGATCGCCGAATCCGGCGTCGACATCCGCGACCTGCCCGCGATCGGAGTCGTCGCGGAGACGTCGTGCAGCTACCGCAGCGAGCTGAGCTTCCCGGACAAGTTGCGCGTCGGCCTGTCCGTCGAACGCCTAGGGACCAGCTCGATCACCTACTCGCTGGCCATCTTCCGCGAGTCCGGAGAGGTTCTGCAGCTGGCAGCGACGGGCCGCTTCGTGCACGTGTACGTGGACGCGCAGTCCCGCCGTCCGGTGTCGATTCCGGACGAGATCCGCGGCGCCGTCGCCCGCCTCGTCCGACCCTGAGCCACGAGAGCCGCCGCAGGTTCGGCGGACACGCCGAACGCCCGCTCCGGGCACGGAGCGGGCGTTCGGATGCAGTTGTGCGTACGCGCGGGCACACGTTCCCGGATGCGGGACCCGCCCGCTCGGCGTGTCTCTCGATTCCCTTCGCCGACAAGGGAATCAGGAGAAATACCCTAGCGATGATCGCTTCCATGGTGACTCCTTCGGTGCTGTGTTACCGGTAGCCGTGTCGGCTGCCGAGGCAGTGTGCACCGTCGCACCCTCCACCGCCGGCGTTTCGAACACCAATTTTGCAAGAGCCGAATGGACACGAATCGGCAACGATCTTGACGGAGTTCTGCTAATTGCGCCGTTCAGCGCAGTCCCGCGTCGCGGGCCGTGGCCATCGCCCGCTCGACGATGTCGTCGATGTTCTTCAGCGACGGACCGCCGGTCTCCGCGGTGTTGCGCGGGTCCTCCAAGGTCCGGCGCAGCACGCCTTCCGCGATGATCGCGAGCTTCCAGAGCGACAGCGCGTGCCAGAACCCGAGCGCCGCCGGATCGCGCCCGGT
This sequence comes from Rhodococcus sp. NPDC003318, assembly GCF_042879035.1. Classification (NCBI taxonomy): domain Bacteria; kingdom Bacillati; phylum Actinomycetota; class Actinomycetes; order Mycobacteriales; family Nocardiaceae; genus Rhodococcus; species Rhodococcus sp. NPDC003318. The sequence goes on from NZ_JBIAOU010000015.1 coordinate 53,376, forward strand.
CTCGGTGAAATAGACCTCCGCGAGTTCGTCGCGGGTGGGGAAGCCGTCGACCGTCGACGCCACGAAGGGCCCGGCCACCTCGTCGTCGGCCTGGGCCCAGTACCCGAGCAGCGCGCCCACGTCGGCGAGCGGGTCACCGAGGGTCGACAGCTCCCAGTCCACGACGGCGATCACACTGCCGTCCTCGCGCGAGGTGATGACGTTGCTCAGGTGAAAATCGCCGTGCACCAACGTGGTTTCCCGCTGCTGCGGAATCGATCGGGTGAGCAGGGCGGTCAACTCGTCGATCGCCGGAACCTCCCGCGTCCTCGACTTCTCCCACTGCCCGGTCCATCGCTTCAGCTGACGTTCCGCGAACGGCGACCGGCTGGCCAGGTCGTCGAGGCCGGCGAGTTCGAGATCGACGCGGTGAATGCTGGCCAGCGCCTTCGGCATCGACAGCCCGGTGGCGCGGCGCAACGCGGGCGTCAGTTGCTTGGCCACGCCGATGCTGTCGACCACGATGCCGTCGACGTTGCTCATGAGCATGAGCGGCGCATCGGTGACGGACGGATCCTCGCTCAGGGCAAGCGCTTTCGGAACGGGAACCCCCGTGCCCTGCAGGGCCGAGATGATCCGGTACTCCCGGGCGACGTCGTGTGCGGACGCGAGCAGATGCCCGAGCGGCGGCCGGCGCAGCACCCAGCTCGACCCGCTGGAATCGGTGACCCGGTAGGTCAGGTTGGACTGGCCGTTTCCGATTCGCCGGAACGACAGCGGCGCCAGGGCACCGACCCCGAGATTCGCGATCCAGGCGGTCACCGCCCGCTCGTCCAGTCCCACCACAACGTTGCTCATGCGATCGCTCCCTTCGAGGTGGCGCCCGCGTCCCGGTTCGGGCGAGGCGGCTTCGACGGCCGTGCACCGCCTGGTCCTGCCACGATGCTAGTGCTCGGGAGGGCCGCACAGCGAGAGATTCCCCGGCGCGGTGCGGGCACCCTTGACGCGTCCGGCTCGCCGAAGGACGGTGGACTCCGCGGCGAGCATCTCCGGGCGGTCGAGCCGACCGCACCAGCCCTCCGGACTGCGCGCGGTACGTGCAGGCGAGACCCCGGTTCTGTGAAAGGAATTCACGCCATGACCACCACCCCCGCCACCACCGAGGTCTCCCCCGAACAACGGGCACTCGAGGACGACCTGGTCGCCAGGGTCGTCGCCTCGTTCGAGAACACGCCCGATCCCCGACTGCGGCAGGTCGTGCAGTCGCTGACGCGGCACCGGCACGCGTTCATCCGGGACGTGCGGCTGACGGAGGCCGAGTGGAACACCGCCATCGAATTCCTCACCGCCGTCGGCCACGTCACCGACGACAAGCGGCAGGAATTCGTGCTGCTCTCCGACGTTCTCGGTGCGTCGATGCAGACCATCGCGGTCGACAACCAGGCGTATCAGGGGGCGACCGACGCGACGGTGTTCGGCCCGTTCTTCGTCGAGGACGCCCCACGGATCGAGCTCGGCGGCGACATCGCGGGCGGTGCCACCGGCCAGCCGTGCTGGGTGGAGGGCACCGTCACCGACACCGACGGCAATCCCGTCGCCGATGCCCGGATGTCAGGACGCGCTGCCGCCCGTGATCGGCGACGCGACGGCGTCGAACTCGAGGCTCGCCTCCGCCGGATCGCCACCGGGCGGGTCGTAGGTGAACGCCACGGAATAGTGCCCGGGTTCGTCGATCGGCGTGACCACCGTGGCGACGCCGAGGGTGAGCGGCATCGTCACGACACGACTGTCACCGTCCGGTTCGGTGACGGTCGCTTCGACGGGCGTCGTCGCGTCCGCGCCGACGGGTACCGGACCGACCGAGACCCCCAGCGTGACCAGGTTGTTCGCGTACACCGTCCCGATCGGGGGAACGACGGTGATCTGGTACGCCGTTGCCGCGACGGCGGGTGGCGCCGCCACGAGTGCCACGGCCCCCACCAGGGCTCCCGCTGCCGAACATCCTCGAACGAACCTCATGGGCAGTCCTCCTGCTCTTCTGTCGGGTGAGGTCAGGGTAGGGCGGCGCACCCCGACCGGGCGGCGCCGAAACGAAACCGATGCATCACAGATCGGGCACAGACATTCCGCGGACGGTGCGGGAGAATCGACGTGCGACCCAGAACCGCAGTGCAGCCAGAACCGCCGTGTATCAGGGAATCGAAGTGAATCCGATGACCACCACGCTCCCGCGTTCGAGCCTCCCGCACCCGCCGCACCGTCTGCCTGTCCTCGGTGACGTGCTCACCGCCGACCCGAGCCGCCCGGCGCAGCACCTCACCGAACTCGCGGCAACGCTCGGTCCGATATTCGACACCCGGATCTTCCGCAGACACCTGACCGTGGTGTCCGGCACCGACCTGTATGCGGACCTGTGCGACGACAGGCGCTTCGGCAAACACATCGGATTCAGCATCGCGTTCGCGCGGGAGGTGGTGGGTGACGCGCTGTTCTCCGCGTACACCACCGAACCGAACTGGGTTCGCGCGCACAACATTCTGCAACCGGCGTTCTCGCTGTCGGCGATGAAGAACTATCACGACACGATGCTGCGGACGGCCCGGCAGCTGATCGCCTACTGGGATTCCGAGTCCCGGACCGGACCGGTGGACGTGCACACCGGCACCAGCAAGATGACGCTGCAGACCATCGGACTGATCGGCTTCGGCCACGACTTCCACTCGTTCGATCGAGCGGATCCGGACCCGTACGCGGCCGCCGTCATGCGCGGCTTCGCCTACATGGGGCGCAGCGCGTACCGCCTGCCCATACGCTGGCTCGACCGCGTCGTCCACCACCGCACGATCACCCGGGTCGAGGACGACATCGCGTACACGCGACGGGTCGTCGACGACGTCATCCGCGCTCGCAAGCAGGATCCCGAGAACGCCCCCGACGACGACCTGCTCGCGTTGATGCTGACCAACCCCGACCCCGAGTCCGGCCGCCTGCTCGGCGACGCGAACGTCCGAAACCAGGTGCTCACGTTCCTCAACGCCGGACACGAGACCACCGCGGGCGCCCTGTCCTTCGCTCTGTACCAGCTGGCCACCCATCCCACCGTCGCGGACCGCGCCCGCACCGAGATCCAGGCCCTCTGGCCCGCCGGAACCGATCCCGACCCGGCGTTCTCCGACGTCCACCGGCTGCGGTACCTGCGGCGCGCGCTGGACGAGTCGCTGCGCCTGTGGCCGATCGCGCCCGCCTTCTTCCGGGAACCCCTGCGCGACACCCTGCTCGGCGGGCGTTACCACCTGCCCGCGGGACAACCGGTGCTGGCGTTGACGATGGCCGTTCACCGCGACCCGGTGTGGGGGCCCGACCCGACGGCCTTCGACCCGGACCGGTTCCTTCCGGAGAACTCCCGCACCCGCCCGCCCGGGGTGTACAAGCCGTTCGGCACCGGTCTGCGGCAGTGCATCGGACGGCAACTGGCCCTGCACGAATCGGTGCTCGCCCTCGCCCTGATCCTGCACCGGTTCGACCTCGAACCCGTGTCCGGCGACCGGCTCGAGGTCGCCGAGGAGTTCACCCTCAAACCGGTGAACCTCCGCCTGCGACTGCACCGCCGCTGACACCCGGGTGCCTCTTGCGTCCCCGCCGTAAAGGGGGATCCTTGTGGAAGAGGGCACAGTGCGCCGGCCCGGTCCCACAAGGATCCCCCGGCGCTCGCACGAGGAGGTCCCGGTGACCGACACACAGGTCTACCCGGTCCAGCTCGTCCAACCGGACGGCAGGCGGGTGCACGGCGCACGATATGCGGATGTCGTTGCGGACGTCGATCCGCACACGCTCCGAGGACTGTACGAGGACATGGTCGTGGTCCGGCGGATCGACGCCGAGGCCACGGCACTGCAGCGGCAGGGACAGCTCGGGATCTGGGCTCCGTGCGTCGGCCAGGAGGCGGCGCAGGTCGGCTCGGCGCGGGCACTGCACGCCGACGACTTCGTCTTCACCAGCTACCGCGAGCACGGAGTCGCGTACTGCCGCGGCGTCGACCCCGCGCAGTGGCCCCGGCTGTGGCGCGGGGTCGCGCTGTCGTGCTGGGATCCGGACGAACTGGCGCTGACCAACCCCGCGATCGTCGTCGGTGCACAGGGACTGCACGCCACCGGCTACGCGCTCGGCGCGCATCTCGACGGCGCGGAGATCGCCACCGTCGCGTACTTCGGGGACGGCGCGACCAGTCAGGGCGATCTCGCGGAGGCACTGGGCTTCGCGTCCAGCTGGGGTGCCGGGGTGGTGTTCTTCTGCCAGAACAACCACTGGGCGATCAGCGAGCCGGTCCAGCTGCAGAGCCCGACACCGCTGGCGCGGAAGGCATCCGGGTACGGAATAGCATCGCTCCAGGTCGACGGGAACGACGTGCTCGCGGTCCTCGCCGTCACCCGGATCGCGGCCCGGCGGGCGCGCGAGGGCGGCGGCCCCAGTTTCGTCGAGGCGCTGACGTACCGGATGGGTCCGCACACCACATCGGACGACCCGACCCGCTACCGCACCGGCGCCGACCTGCAGCCCTGGCAGGCCCGGGACCCGATCGACCGGCTCCGGCGCCTGCTCGAACGCGAGGACGCGTGGGACGACCGGTTCCCGGCCGCGGTGCAGGAGAAGGCGGAGGACGCCGCCGCCGCGTTCCGGGCGGGCACCCTCGCCCTGCCGGATCCGCCGCCGCTGACCGTCTTCGAACACGTGTACAGCGGCTCCCACCCCCTCATCGACGAGGAGCGTCAGCGCTACGCCGACTACCTGCGCTCGTTCGAGGAGGCGCGGTCATGACCGTCATGACCCTCGCCGGCGCGATCAACGCCGGCCTGCGCCGCGCCCTCGAACGCGATCCCAAGGTGGTGCTGATGGGCGAGGACATCGGCGCCCTCGGCGGCGTCTTCCGCGTCACCGACACCCTGCAGAAGGACTTCGGCGGCGCCCGCGTCATCGACACGCCGCTCGCCGAATCCGGCATCATCGGAACGGCTTTCGGCCTCGCACTGCGCGGCTACCGCCCGGTCTGCGAGATCCAGTTCGACGGTTTCGTGTACCCCGCCTTCGACCAGATCGTCTCGCAGGTCGCGAAGATCCACTACCGCACCGAGGGCAAGGTCCGGGCGCCGATGACCATCCGGGTCCCGTTCGGCGGCGGAATCGGTGCGGTGGAACACCATTCGGAATCCCCCGAGGCCTACTTCGCGCACACCCCCGGACTGCGGGTGGTCACACCGTCGAGCCCCGCCGAGGCGTACACGATGATCCAGCAGGCGATAGCCGACGACGACCCGGTGGTGTTCTTCGAACCGAAACGGCGCTACTGGGATCGCGCAGACGTGCAACCCGACGCGCCGCCCGACCTCGACCTGTACCGCGCCCGAATCGTGCGGTCCGGCTCGGACGCCACCGTCGTCGCCTACGGGCCGATGGTCGCCACCGCACTCGCGGCCGCGGCCCAGGCGGAGACCGAGGGGCACTCACTCGAGGTGGTCGACCTGCGGTCGCTGTCGCCCGTCGACTTCGACGCGGTCGAGGAGTCGGTCCGGCGCACCGGGCGGCTCGTCGTCGTGCACGAGGCCCCGGTGTTCGCCGGGCTCGGCGCGGAGATCGCGGCGCGCATCACCGAACGCTGCTTCTACCAACTGGAGTCGCCGGTCCTGCGCGTCGGCGGGTTCGCGACCCCGTATCCCCCTGCGAAGCTCGAGAAGCACTACCTCCCCGACCCGGATCGGATCCTCGACGCCGTCGACCGCGCGCTCGCCGCCTGAACGGGAGCGCGCGGTGACGGGGACACAGGGTTCGGGGACACAGGGTTCGGGGACCCACGAGTTCCTGCTGCCCGACCTGGGTGAGGGCCTGACCGACGCCGAACTGGTGTCCTGGACGGTCGCCGTCGGCGACGTCGTCGCGCTCAACCAGGTGATCGCGGAGGTCGAGACCGCGAAGGCCGCGGTGCAACTGCCGTCCCCGTTCGCGGGGACGGTACTGGCCCTGCTCGCCGAACCCGGCGACACCGTCCCGGTCGGGGCGCCCCTGATCCGCATCGGCGATCCGGACGCCCAGCCGGACACCACCGTGACCACCGACACCCCGGTGACCACCGACACCAAGACGGACACCGACACCAAGACGGACACCTTCGTCGAGGCGGAGATCGATACCGCTGCCCCGCACCAGGCTTCGGTGCTCGTCGGCTACGGACCCTCCGCGCCGACCGCGAGCAGGCGGGTGGGTGCCGCGGATCGGTCGACCACCGACCCGCAGCCCCGCGCGGGAGCGCGGCCCGACGCGAAGCCCGCCGCACGCCGGCTGGCCCGGGAGCTCGATGTCGACCTGGACTCCGTGGTGGGCAGCGGTTCTCGCGGCACGATCACGGTGACCGATGTCGAGTCGGCCGCATCGGCGCCCTCGGGGGCACCGGGCGCGTCCGGCCGTGAGACTCGCATCCCGATCCGCGGGGTACGCAAGCGGACCGCGGCGGCGATGGTCCGCAGCGCGTTCACCGCTCCCCAGGCCACGGTGCTGACGACCGTCGACGTCACCGCGTCGGTGGAGTTGCTCGACCGGCTGCGCGCGACAACGCTCTTCGACCCCCCACTGACGCCACTGCACCTGATCGCGCGGGCGTTGCTCGTGGCGCTGCGGTCCCACCCCGATCTGAACGCGAGTTGGGACGAGGCGCGGCAGGAGATCGTCGTCAAGCACTACGTGAATCTCGGGATAGCGGTCGCCACCGACCGCGGGCTGTTGGTGCCGGCGATCCGCGGCGCGCAGGCACTGTCCCTGCCGGATCTCGCCGGCGCGATCGACGCCGCGGTCGGCGCCGCCCGTGCGGGCACCGCGACTCCGGCCGACCTGACGGGTGGGACGATCACGATCACCAACGTCGGGGTGTTCGGGGTGGACACGGGGACCCCGATCGTGACGCCGGGCGAGGCGGCGATCCTGTGTCTCGGCGCGATCGAGCGGCGCCCGTGGGTGGTCGACGACACGGTGGTCCCTCGCTGGGTGACGACGCTGGGGCTCTCGTTCGACCATCGCGTGGTCGACGGCGAACAGGCGTCGCGCTTCCTCACCTCGGTCGCCGCCGGCTTCGCCACCTGTGCGTGACGTCGGTGGCCGGGGCTACCGGGGGCGCGCACAGGCGGCGGAGTCGCCATAATGGGGCCAGTGCCGTATTCGACGCTCGATCCCAGCCGTCTGCGTCGCGCCCGCGCCGCGGTGTTCGGCATCTTCGCTGTCAACGGGTTTCTGCTCGCGGCCTGGGTCGTGCACATCCCGCCGATCTCCGAGCGCACCGGGATCAGCCATGCGACCCTCGGGTGGCTGCTGTTGGTCCTCGCCGGCGCCGCGCTGCTCGGCATGCAGATGGCCGGACCGCTCGCCGATCGGTGGGGCAGCCGACGCATGGTCGGCGCGGCGGGTCTGCTGCTGTCCGCGGGCGTGATCGGGCCCGGTCTCGCCACCGACGCCCCAACGCTGGCGGCGGCACTGGCGGTGTTCGGCCTCGGCAACGGCGCGCTGGACGTGTCGATGAACTCGCAGGCTGTCCACGTCGAACGGGCCTATCGACGGCCGATCATGTCCGCGTTCCACGCCCTGTTCTCGCTCGGCGGCGTGGCCGGGTCGCTGCTCGGGGCGGCGACGCTCGCGGCCGGATGGAGCCCGCTGACCGCGCTGTCCGGGGCGGCGGCCGTCGCGCTGGTGGTGGTCCTGCTGTGCCTGCCGATGCTGCTCGGGCGACCGCCCCAACCGCCGACCCGAGAGGCGACCGCCACCGCCGCGCCCGCACCACCGCCCCGCCGCCGTGCCGCCACCGGCAAGGTCCTCGCGCTCGGCGCGATCGCGTTCGCGCTGTTCCTCGCCGAGGGCGCCGCCAACGACTGGAGCACCCTGCAGGTCGAGGAGCACCTGGGCACCTCGGAGTCGACGGCGGCGCTGGCCTTCGGCTCGTTCGCGGTGATGATGACGGTGGGCCGTTTCACCGCGGACCGGGTCGCCGCCGCGTTCGGTCCGGTCGCCGTGGTCCGCTGCGGCACGCTGCTCGCGGCGGCCGGGTTGGCGACGGTGATGGCGTCGGGCTGGGTGTGGCTCACCCTCACCGGCTGGGCGCTGTTCGGACTCGGCCTGTCCGGCTGCATCCCGCAGATCTTCACCGCGGCGGGCAACCTCAGCGGCGGCTCACCGGGTGTGACCATGTCGCGGGTGGTGGGTATGGGGTATCTGGGACTGCTGGCCGGGCCCGCGTTGCTCGGCTGGCTGACCGGTCTGATGCCGCTGACGGCGACGCTGATCGTCCCGCTGGTGTTCGTGCTGCTCGCGGCGCGATTCGCCGGCCAGGTACGTCCGGCGCCCCACAAGGCTGAAGGTGCCCTTCGTGCGGCCTGACCGCACGAAGGGCACCTTCAGCCCGAGCCGGGGGGACGATCTGGACGACCCCGAGGTCTGACGCTCTACAGCGCCTTGAGTTCCTCGGTGACCTCGCCGACCATCTTCTTCGCGTCACCGAACAGCATCGACGTCTGGTCCGCGGTGAACAGCGGGTTGTCGATACCGGCGTAGCCGGAGGACATGGACCGCTTGAGCACGATCACCGACCTGGACTGGTCGACGTTGAGGATCGGCATCCCGTAGATCGGCGACGACGAGTCCTGCCGCGCCGCGGGGTTGGTGACGTCGTTGGCACCGATGACGATGGTGACATCGGTGCGAGCGAACTCGCCGTTGATGTCGTCCATCTCCTTCATCGCGTCGTACTCGACGTCGGCCTCGGCGAGCAGCACGTTCATGTGCCCGGGCATGCGGCCGGCGACCGGGTGGATCGCGTACTTGACCTCGACGCCGCGCTCCTCGAGCATGCTGGCCATCTCCTTGACCGCGTGCTGCGCCTGCGCCACCGCCAGGCCGTAACCGGGGACGACGATGACCTGGTTCGCGTACGCCATCTGGATCGCCGCGTCCGAGGCGGACGTCGCCTTCACGGTGCCACCGGCACCGCCCACGACCGCGCCGCCGGCGTCACCGCCGCCGAACGAGCCGAACACGATCGCCGGAATGGACCGGTTCATCGCCTTGGCCATCAGGTTCGTCAGGATCGAACCCGACGCACCGACGATCATGCCGGCGACGATCATCGCCTGGTTGTTCAGCGCCAGACCCGCCGCCGCCGCGGACAGACCGGTCAGCGCGTTGAGCAGCGAGATCACGACGGGCATGTCCGCGCCGCCGATCGGCAGGACCACGAACAGGCCCATCAGTCCGGCGACGATCAGCAGACCCACGATCCAGATCGCCGACGTCGGCTCGTTGCTCGGGTCGGCCTGGACGCCGATGTAGACCGCGATCGCGATCGCCGCGATCGCCAGGACGATGTTCGCCAGCTGGAACAGCTTCGCCGACGCGACGACCTTCTTCTCGACGTTCTTGTTCAGCAGTTCCTGCAGCTTGGAGAACGCGACCAGCGAACCCCAGAACGACACCGATCCGATGATTGCCGCGAACAGCGACCCCACGACCACGGGCACCGTCGGGGTGTCCGACAGGGTGGTGAACCCGTCCGAGTCGAGGAACTCCGCCCACGCGATCAACGCGACGGTGCCGCCACCGACACCGTTGAACAGCGCCACCAGCTGCGGCATCGCGGTCATCTTCGTCTTGAGCGCCGGCGGCACACCGAGCACCACACCGACGATCAGGCCGGCGGCGATGAGGATCCAGTTGTCCGTCTCGCGGATGTCGATCAGCACCGCGACGACGGCGACGAGCATGCCGACCGCGGCGATGTAGTTGCCGCGCACCGCGGTCTTCGGGCCGGTCAGGCCCATCAGACCGTAGATGAACATCGAGAACGCGACGATGTACAGGATCGAAACGAGGTAGCCCATCAGGCGTCAGCCCCCTTCTTCACGGCAGGAGCATCCTTCTTGGGCTTGAACATCGACAGCATCCGGTCCGTCACCACGAACCCGCCGACCACGTTCAGCGTGCCGAACACCAGGGCGACGAACAGGATCACCTTGATCGACCACGGCGCGTCACCGGGCAGGTGACCGAGCACCACCAGCGCGCCGAGCACCACGATGCCGTGAATGGCGTTCGTGCCCGACATCAGCGGGGTGTGCAGGGTGTTCGGGACCTTCGAGATCACGGCGAAACCCACGAACCCGGCCAGGACCAGGATCGCGATGTTCGCAAGCAGTTCGGTGTACATCAGGGCTTCGCCTCCGCACGGGTGACGCACGCGGCGGCGAGGATCTCGTCCGAGAAGTCGGGGGCGAGGGCCCCGTTGTCGTCGAGCATCAACTCGATCACCGCCTGCAGGTTCTTCGAATACAGCTCCGACGAGTGCTCGGGCATCGTCGCGGGCAGGTTCAGCGGCGAGCAGATGGTGACGCCGTGCTTGACGACCGTCTGTCCGGGCTCGGTGAGCTCGCAGTTGCCGCCGGTCTCCCCGGCCAGGTCGACGACGACGCTGCCGGGCCGCATGCCCTGCACCGCGGCGGCGGTCACCAGACGCGGCGCCGGACGTCCCGGGACCAGCGCGGTGGTGATCACCACGTCGAAGCCCTTGATCGCGTTCTCGAGCGCCTGCTGCTGCTGCGCGCGTTCGGCCTCGGTCAGCTCGCGGGCGTACCCGCCCTCACCGGCCGCGTCGATGCCCAGGTCGAGCCACTGCGCGCCGACCGAGCGCACCTGGTCGGCGACCTCCGGACGCACGTCGTAGCCGGTGGTGCGGCCACCGAGACGCTTCGCCGTGGCGAGCGCCTGCAGACCGGCGACACCCACGCCGAGCACCAGCACCGTCGCGGGCTTGACCGTGCCGGCCGCGGTGGTCAGCATCGGGAAGAACCGCGTCGACTCCGACGCCGCCACCACCACCGACTTGTACCCCGACACGTTCGCCTGCGACGACAACGCGTCCATCACCTGCGCCCGCGAGATCCGCGGAATCGCCTCGACGGCGAACGCCTGTACGCCCGCTGCCTTCAGCGCCGCGATCCCGTCCGGGTTGGTCCGCGGAGCCAGGAACCCGATCAGCACCTGACCGGCCCTCAACTTCGCCGTCTCGGCATCGGTGGGCGGTGCGACCTTGACCACCACGTCGGCCGGCCACGGATCACCGATCGTCGCGCCCGCCTCCTTGTACAACTCGTCGGGGATCAATGCGGCCGTACCGGCACCGGGCTCGACGATCACGTCGATACCCTTCCCGGTCAACGCCGTCACGACCTTCGGCACAAGCGCAACCCGACGTTCGCCGTCGTTCGTCTCCCGAACGACACCGATCGTCGGGCGCGCCTGCGGCGTGCTCTGCGATGTGTCCACTGTCATTACTTCCTGCGTTCGATGGTGAGAGAATCAAGTCGGATGGCGACCCCCCCGTGCGACGAGCGGACGAGTGGTCCGGCGGCACGAAGTAGCCAATGTTAGCCATCGTTACGGTTCCTGAGGTGCGCAGAATCCCACGAATTGGGCACTGAATCGAATCCGATCACGGACAACGCGGACACCGGACCAGCCAATTGTGACAGCGGTCACACGAGACCCGGGCGCGTCACCCCCTCATGGACATCCGTCCTGCTCCGTACGCGTTCGGGGAGAAGCCGTCCAACCTAGACTGGTCGTGAGCGAACTCCTCGGAGGTGCCATGACCAACAGGATCACGCCGACCAGCCGAACCGCCCCGACGAGCAGGACCACGCCGCGCGTCACGGTCGAGCGGGTGTACGACCACCCGGAACCCGAGCAGGGTGCGGTGCGGGTTTTCGTGGACCGCATGTGGCCGCGAGGCGTCCGCAAGGACGACTTCCACTACGACGACTGGGCCAAGGACCTCGCGCCGTCCACCGAGTTGAGGCGCTGGTACAGCCACGACACCGCGCACTTCCGCGAGTTCCGGGCCCGGTATCGCGCCGAACTCGAGTCGGACGAGGGACGTGAGGCGATCGCGCGGGTCACCGACCTCGCCGACGGGCACTCGCTGGTGTTGCTGACCGCGACCCGCGACCTCGAGCACAGCCACGCCGACGTGCTGGCCGAATTCATCCTGGAAGACCGGTGACCGCCGACTCCGCCGCTGACGATCCGGCTTCCGCTGACGATCTGGGTGGCGACCCCGTGTGCTGGCTGGACCGGGTGTGTCCGGACTGCGGCGCGTTCCTGCCCGACGGCCCCGACCACGGGTGCCCGCGCTGTGCGGACGCGCCCGAAACACCGATGGTCGCGTCGCCCGGGAGCGACCGCGCCTAATGTGTCCCCAATGAGCGACGCGCGGACGCCCACGCTGCTCGACAAGGGACCCCTCGCCGCGGCCCTGATCGAGCAGTGGGCCACCATCGACTCCGTCCTGGACGGGTTGACGCCCGACCAGTGGGCGGCTGCGTCCCCCCTGCCCGGCTGGTCGGTTCACGACGTCGTCGCACATCTGATCGGGACCGAGTCGATGCTCGCCGGTGTCGAGCCGCCGGTCGCGGCGGACGCGGTGCCCGCCGCCGCGCACGTCCACAATCCGATCGGCGCCTACAACGAACGGTGGATCGTCGGACTGCGTGACCTGTCCCCCGAGCAGATGCTCGCGCGGTACCGGGACATCACGTCGCGACGCGCCGCCGCACTCGACGCGATGACGCAGGACGACTTCGACGCGCCCGCGATGACCCCGGTGGGGCCGGACAGCTACGGCCGCTTCATGCGGACCCGCCTGTTCGACTGCTGGTTCCACGAGCACGACATCCGTGACGCCGTCGGGTTGCCGGGCGACGAGGGCGGCGTCCGCGGGGAGTACGCGATCGCCGAACTGCTTCCGGGTCTCGGGTTCGCGGTCGGGAAGAAGGGCGGCGCACCGCAGGGGTCGTCGGTGACGTTCGCGCTGTCGGGTCCGCTGGCACGCGACATCCACGTCGCGGTCGAGGGCCGCGCCGCGGTGGTCCCGCAACTGCCCCGACCGGCGACGGCGACTCTCACGCTCGATTCGCGGCTGTTCACCCGCCTGTGCGGAGGACGGGTTGCCGGTGCCGACCGGCTCGCGGAGATCACCGTCACCGGCGACGTCGAGTTCGGCCGCCGGATCGCGACGAATCTGGGGTTCACCATCTGATGCGACTGACCGTCTGATGCGGCGAACCCTCACCGGTTCGGCCGGCACGGCACCCTGATGCGCTTGTTTCTCGCCTCGTACCGGTTCGGCGCGGACCCCGACCGGCTGGTGCGGCTGGTAGGCCGGCCGGGCCGGGTCGCGGTGATCGCCAACGCGGCGGACGCGTGGGACACCAACACCGCCGGCAGCGCCCGGGACTCGGCCGTCGTGTCCGATCTCGTTCCGCTGCGCAGGCTCGGCTTCGATCCGCACGAGGTGGACCTGAGGAGGTTCGTCGACGCGCCGGAGTTGCTGCGGGAGGAACTCCGTGGATACGACATGGTGTGGGTGCGCGGCGGCAACACCTTCGTCCTGCGCGCGCAGTTCGCACGGTCCGGCGCCGACGTCGTGCTGACCGGCCTGCTGCTGGAGGACGCCCTCGTCTACGCCGGATACAGCGCGGGCGCCTGCGTGATGGCACCGAGCCTGCGGGGCCTCGAGCTCGTCGACGACCCGGCCGAGGTGGAACCCACGTGCGGGGTGCCGGTCATCTGGGAGGGGCTGGGCCTGATCGACGAGGCGATCGTTCCGCACTATCGGTCTCCCGGGTACGACCCGTCGGAGTCCGCGTTGATCGAGCGGATCGTCGAACGCTACCGACGCGACGGCACACGACATCGGGCCCTCACCGACGACGATGTCATCGTGGTCGGTGAGGGCCCGGGAGCGTCGTGATCAGCCGAAGACGGCCATGCGGTCCGGCAGCAGCGCCGGCAACAGCGACTGCCTGCGGGGCGCCTTGAGCCTGCGCCGCGACACCTCGTCCGCCCCGGCCAGCAGAGCGTCGACGAGCAGTTCCGGATCGCTTCGCCAGGCCGCGACGATCGCGACGAGCGCCTCGTCGGTGAACAGGCCGCTGTCGGACAGTGCTTCCTGCCACTCGGCCATTTCGCCGTCACGCACTCGATCGATCGCGTGCACGTCGATCTCCCCACCGTCCCATTCACAGAACAGCACCGCGCTGACCAGCTCTTTTGTCGGAGATGCCAGATCGTTCATGGTGCCGGTCCCTTCGTCTGAGACGAGTTCGTGTGCGTGTGTAACACTGCGGTGCCCTGGAGCGATTGGAGCCAAACCTAGCGGGGAATCGTCGCGGTGGCGAGGATGCACAACGACAATTCGGTAACAGAGTGGCCAGTGGGACTCGTGTGACAAACGGTACGACGAGCGGTCAGCCGAACGCCGACACCTGACCCGGCGCCGCGGGCAGCGCCGCCACGCGAGGAGCCCGGAACCGTCGGCGGGTGACCTCGTCGGCACCGTCGAGCAGGGCGTCGACGAGCAGTTCGGGGTCCGCACGCCAGGCCAGTTCGAGGCCTCGGACCGCGGATGCGGTCAGCAGTCCGGAATCGGCGACGGCCTGCACCCAGTCGTCGAACTCCCCGGACCGGATCGCGTCCACGGCCGTGGCGTCGACGGTGGCGAGGTCGTCGAACTCGTAGGCGAAAATCGCGCGAATCACACCGTCGACTCCGGCGGGCACACCGCTCATGGGTCACTCCTTCACCCGTGCCACGCGTACAGCCTGGCAGCTACGGGGGTGTCCGTCGTTCGAAGGACATCCACGCTCGACGTGTAACGCTTTGGCGGTGTCGAGCGATGCGGCCGAATCTAGACCCTCTAGCGGGAAGTTTGTATAGCTAGCGTAAAAACTTTGCGTGAACCGATATGTGTGTTATCACACATTGACGCGGCCGAAATCGGCGTCTTCTCGCGACGCGACACGAGCACGGCGCGGTGCCCGAAACACCCCCAACCCCACCGTCCCGGGTACAGACTTGAAGCCATACCGCGGGCCGATGGACTACCGAGGGAGTGCGGCATGAGCGACGGCGAACCGCTGATCCCACCGAGCGCGGTCGACGTCGACCTGTCCGGTGTCGCCCAGGGCTGGAACCGCACCATGTCGGACCTCGAGGCGGGCATGTGGCGGATGGAGGAGGCCCAGCCCCGCCTCCGCTCCCCCATCGTCGCCGTCGACGTCCTCGACGAACCACCGGACTGGGACCGGCTCGTCCGCGCGCACGAGTGGGCCTCGCACATCGTTCCCCGCATCCGGATGCGGGCCGTCGAACCCGTCTTCGGACTCGGCAATCCGGTCTGGTCGGTCGATCCGGAGTTCGACCTCGACTACCACCTGCGACGCGTGCGACTGCCCGATCCGGCCACGTTCGACCACGCGCTGCGGATCTGTCGCCACCTCGCGACCGAACCGTTCGACAAGGCGCGTCCGCCGTGGACCGCACTGCTGATCGACGGCCTCGCCGACGGCCGCGCCGTGTACGTCGTCAAGACGCACCACAGCATGACCGACGGCATGGGCGGCATCGGGTTGATGACGCTGCTGCACAGCCGTCGCCGCGAGCCGACCCCGAACAAACCGGATCGCCTACCCGCGGCCCCCGAGAACCTGAACACCGTCACGGCGTTCGGCGAGGAGGTCGTCACCCAGCTGCGCCGGGCGCCGGGACTCGTCGGGAACCTGATCGGCGGCGCCCTGCGCACGGCCACCGCGGCGGTCGCGGACCCACTCGGCGCGGCCGGCGAGGTGCTCGGGTACGCGAACTCGCTGCGCCGGGTCGTCACCCCGCCGCCCGCGAGCGGTTCGCCGCTGCTGCGCGACCGCGGCCTGGGGCGGTGGTTCGGCGTCCTCGAGGTCGGGCTCACCGAACTCAAGACCGCCGCCCGCGCGGCCGGCGGCTCGCTCAACGACGCGTACATCGCCGCCCTGCTCGGAGGTTTCGCCCGGTACCAGCGCGCACTCGGGCAGGACCCGTGCCCCGTGCCGATGGGCATGCCGGTCAACATGCGGACCGCGTCGGACCCGTCGGGGGGCAACCGGTTCACGGCCGTGCGGTTCGTCGGCCCGGCCACCGTGACCGATCCGGTGGAACGGATCGCGAAGGTCCGGGCGATCGTCCTGGGATTGCGGGAGGAACCCGCGCTGGACGCGCTCGACCTGGCGGCGCCGGTCCTGTCGCGGTTGCCGACGTGGCTGCTCGCGAACTGGTACCTCTCCCAGGCCGAGGGGCTCGACCTGCAGGCCAGCAACGTCGCGGGTGTCCCCGTCCCGGTCTACCTGGCGGGGGCGCGGATCGAGCGCATGTTCCCGTTCGGCCCGGTACCCGGCTGCGCGGTGATGGCGACGCTGGTCTCCCACGTCGGTGTCTGCTGCATCGGAGTCAACATCGACACCGCGGCGGTCACCGAACCGGCACTGTTCATGGAATGCCTGCGCAAGGGCCTCGACGAGATCGTGGCCTTGGGAGCGACAGCAAGCCCACGATGACGGAGGTTTCGCGATGACGGGAAACGGCCAGCGTCCCCGGGTGTACCTGACGGAGGCGATGACCGAAACCGAGTCCGGCGTGCTGCACACCTGGTTGGGGTTGCAGGTGAGCGGCTCGTCGGTTCCGGCCACGGCGGTGACGATCACGGACCAGGCGCTGGACGAGCTGACCAGACGCGAGGACGATCCGCTGCTCACACCGGTGCGGGTGGTGTGGCTGCCGCGGGACCCCCACGAGCCGGGCGCGCAGCGACTGCGTGAGGCGCTGTCCCCGCGCGATCCGCTGCATCCCGGGCGCAGCGCCCAGCGGCGGATGCTGCGCAACGATCCGGCGCGCTGCCGCGTCATCGAGGGCGAACCGGCCCCGCTCAGCGACCTCGAACGCCGGCTCGCCGACACCGGCGGTGGGTCCCTGCCGGACTTCATCCGCAGGCAGGCGGCACTCGCGCTGGAACGGGCGGAGCGGACGCTGCTCGGCGACCAGTACAAGGTGTCGCGGTTCGTCGTCGACGAGATCACCGACAGTCACCGCTACCGCGAGGGCGTGCGGCAGCTCGCCGTCGATCAGTCGCTCGGTGTCTCGGAAGTCGACGAACGTGCCCGGGAGGCACTCGACGAGCTGGTCGCCACGCAGAGCCGGCGGGCGATCGCGCTGTGGGACCGCTTGGGCCGCTACTTCTCCCGCGCCTATCGCCTCGACGTCGACTCCGCACGGTTCGACGAACTGCGCGAGCTGAACCGGCGGCACTCACTGGTCTTCCTCCCCGGTCACCGCTCGTACCTCGACCCGCTGGTGCTGCGACCGGCGTTGCTCGCCAACGACCTTCCGCTCAACCACGTCATGGGCGGTCTGAACATCAACTTCTGGCCCATCGGCCCGATCGGCAAACGCAGCGGCACCGTGTTCATCCGTCGCAAGTTCGGCGACGACGAGGTGTACAAGTGGACGCTGCGCGAGTACATGCGCTACCTGGTCACCAAGCGGTTCAACCTCGAGTGGTACCTCGAGGGCGGCCGCAGCCGCACCGGCAAACTGCGTCCGCCGCGGTTCGGGTTGCTGACCTACCTGGCGCAGGCGTTCCACGCCTCGGGCGCCTCCGACGTGTACCTGGTTCCGGTGTCGCTGATCTACGACCAGCTCTACGAGGTCAAGGCGATGGCCGCCGAGGCGCACGGCGCGGTGAAGCAGAAGGAGGGCTTCCGCTGGATGGTCGGTTACGTCCGGGCGCAGGGTGAACGCAACGGTGTCGCGCACGTGACGATCGGCAGGCCACTGTCGCTGGCACAGGCACTAGCGCAGGAGTCCGATCAGCGACGCGCGATCCAGAAGACGGCGTTCGAGGTCTGCCACCGGATCAACGAGGTCACCCCGATCACCGCCTCGTCGCTGGTGTTGCTCCCGTTCCTCGGCATCGAGGACCGCGCACTGACCGTGTACGAGCTCGAGAAGATCATGACCCCGCTGATCGAGTACATCCTCGCGCGCGACCTGCCGACCGCGGGCGATGTGGACCTGACGAATCCGCAGGTGATCCGCAAGGCGCTGCAGACGCACCTCGACTCCGGTGCGTTGACCCGATACGCCGACGGCGACGAACCGGTGTACTACCTCGGCTCCGATCAACACCTCGTCGCGGCGTTCTACCGCAACAACAGCATTCACTTCCTCGTCGCCCGCGCCATCGCCGAACTGGTGATCCAGGGCGCGGTCGACAACCCGCCGGACGACCTGGTGACGTCGGGTTGGGAGGACGCGAAACGCATCCGGGACGTGCTCAAGTTCGAGTTCTTCTTCCCCGACAAGGTCACTTTCGAGAAGCAGATGCGCGACGAGCTGACGTTGATCCGGCCCGGTTGGGAGAACGACCTCGACGACCCGGACCATGCGGCGAAGATGCTGCACGCGGTCCGGCCGTTCCTCGCGCACCGTGTGCTGCAACCGTTCCTGGAAGCGTACGAGGTGGTGGCGGACCAGTTGACGTCGACGCCGGTGTCGAAGCCGTTCGACGAGAAGGCGTTCGTCACGGAGTGTCTCGGGATCGCGCGACAGCGCCGGCTTCGGCAGCAGATCGCGAGCAGCGAGTCGATCTCCGCCGAACTGTTCGGCACCGCGCTGGCGCTGGCCCGCAATCGCGGACTGGTCGAGCCGGCGCCGACCTCGCCGCCGGCGTCCTGGGAGGACGGCGTCGTCGAGCGGCGCGCCCGGTTCGCCGCCGAGATCCGCACCCTCGTCGACCGGGTGCGGCGGATCCGGGCGCTCGCACACACCCGCCTGGACCAGTTGTCCCAGCCTGCAGTCGTCGAGCCGGAGGGACCACCGCGATGAGCTCGCTCGAAACCCTGCTCGACACGATCGCCGACGCCCCGCCGGGGCCGGGGACCGTCGCCGCGTTCGACCTCGACGGCACCCTCATCGCCGGCTACTCGGCGTCGGTCGTGTACCGGAACCGGCTGCGCACCATGGATATCGGACTCGGCGAGTTGCTGCGCACCACCGGAGCAGTGCTCGACACCCGGTTCCGCGGTGCCGATGTGGGCGGGCTGATGGACGTCGCGGTGCGCGGACTGGCCGGTCGGCTGGACGACGATCTCGCCGAGTGGGGGCTGCGGCTGTTCCGGCAGGAGATCGCGGGAATGATCTACCGCGACGCCCGCACCATCCTCGCCGCCCACCGCCGCGCCGGGCACACGGTGGTGATGGCGACGTCCGCGACGCCCTATCAGGCGCAGTACGTGGCCGACGACCTCGACATCGCGGACGTGCTGTGCACCAAACCCGAAGTACACGACGGCATGCTCACCGGCGCCCTGGCCTCGCCGCCGCTGTGGGGCGCACAGAAGGCGAAGGCACTGCGCGAGTATGTCGACGGTCGCGGCTCGGACCTGTCCGACGCGTTCGCGTACTCCAATGGTGCCGAGGACATTCCGATGCTCGAATCGGTCGGACGGCCCGTCGCGTTGAACCCGGACCGCGCGCTGACCCGCGAAGCCCGGCAGCGCGGCTGGCCGGTGGTGCGCCTGAGCCGGCCCCGACGCGGCCCGACGCCGGTGTCCACGGTCCGTACCGCGACCGCGATCGGCGCACTGATGTCGACGGCCGCGGTCGGAGTCGGGATCGGACTCGTGACCCGGAGCCGGCAGACCGCCGCGAACGTCGTCGGCACCTTCGGCCCCGACGTCGCGCTGACGATCTGCGGCATCGACGTCGAGGTGCGCGGTCGCGAGAACGCGTGGAGCCGACGCCCCGCCGTCTTCATGTTCAACCACCAGAGCTCGCTCGACGTCCTGGTGCTGGGCAACGTGATTCGCCGCGACGTGACCGGCGTCGCGAAGCAGGAGGCCGCACACGATCCGCGGTTCGCCCCGGTCGGCGCGCTGCTCGACGTGGCGTACATCGACCGGTCGAACACGACGCAAGCGAAGGCAGCGCTGGCCCCGGCCGTCGAGAAGCTGACGTCGGGAACCTCCATCGCGATCGCCCCGGAGGGCACCCGCTCCCCCACCCCGCGGATCGGTCGGTTCAAGAAAGGTGGATTCCATCTGGCCCTGCAGGCGCAGGTGCCGATCGTCCCGATCGTCATCCACGACGCCGGCGAGCTGATGTGGCGCAATTCCCTTGTCGCACATGCCGGCACGGTGCACGTCGACGTCCTCGAGCCCGTGTCGACGGAGGGGTGGTCCGCCGGGACCCTGGACCAGCACGTGCGGGACGTCCGAGCACTGTTCGAGGACCGCCTGCGTCAGGGTTTCGAGTGAGGGGGTCCCGGGTGAGGTACCGGGTCTGCACTGCCATCGGCGCGGTGACCGCGGCCGTCCTCACCGGCTGCGGCACGGAGGAGCCCCACCTCGGCGGCGCCGTGCCGGCCACACCCTCCATCGCGGCTCCCGGCCTGTCCGGCGGCACCGCCGCGGCCGGAACGACGGGACCCGCACCGGACCCCTGCACCGCGTCGGACCTGTCGGTGACCGACACCAGGACGGACGAGTCGGCCGGGTCGGTGACGATCCCGCTGCGGTTCGTCAACACCGGCGAACGCGCCTGCAGCCTGCACGGGTTCCCCGGGGTCTCCTACGTGACCGCGAAGGACGGCACCGAGGTCGGCGCCGCCGCCACCCACTCCGGCGACATCGGCGAACCGGTCACGCTTGCGCCGGGCGGCCGCGCCACCGTGACGGTCCGGGCCGCGCAAGTGGTGAACTACACACCGGCGCAATGCGAACCGACCCCTGTCGCGGGGCTGCGGATCTATCCGCCCAACGACTCCCAGGCACTGTACGTGGCACATGCGGGCACCGGGTGCGCGCGACCGGAGGTCGAACAGTTGCAGGTGACCGCGGTGGACGCCCAGTGAGAGTTCACCACGCAGCGAAAGGTCTGTCTTGGCTATCGAATTCGACACCGTGGACGCGTATCTCGAATCGTTCCCCGCGGAGACCCGCGCCGTACTCGAGCAGATCCGGAGCACGCTGCACGAGGCCGTTCCCGGCGCGGGCGAGAAGATCAGCTACCAGATCCCGACACTGATCGTCGGCGGCACGTCGATCGTGTACTTCGCCGGATGGAAACACCACGTGAGCGTCTACCCGCTGCCCGAGGGGGACGCCGCGTTCGCCGCCGACCTCGCCCCGTACCGGTCGGGCCCCGGAACGGCGAAATTCCCGCTGACGAAGCCGATCCCGTACGACCTGATCGGCCGCATCGCGTCGTTCCTCGTCGCCGAGCGGGTCGGCTGAAAGCCGGCTTGCGCGGGGCGCAATCCTGCGTGCCGGCCGAAACGGAACGCGGCGCCGGCAATCCCACCGCCGAGCGGGCCGCCTCGGGCGTCAGCCGAAGAGCGTGTCGAGCGGTGAGGTCGGCAGGTGGATCCACCCTTCCCGGTCCGCGACGTCGCGGTCACCGGGATCCGGCAGCGCGGTCCGGCCGAGGGCGACCGCCCGCGCGATCAGTGCCGCGATCACCGCGTCGAACGCGTCGTCGGAGGTGACGCACCGGGCGCGGAACCCGCCGAGTTCGAGACCGGGAGCGGCGACCTCGATTTCGCCGGTCAGCGCGGCGAGCCGGGTCGCGTTCACCGTCCCCTTGTACCCGCGGAAGGGCAGGCCCCACCGCTGCAACGCGGCTGCCGGGTACGCCTCGACAACCCGGCCGTCGACGCGGCCGGTGTCGACCCCGGCCACGGCGAGATCGGCGAGCAGGCCCGCACAGCGCAGCGCGACGTGCGCGATCAGGTCCGTCGAGACGCTGAGCGGAACGATGCCCGTCGCCGCGTGCACCATCCGGTCGGTCCGCCTGCGCACCAGCGGCAGCCGCCCCGCGCGGGTGTCCAGCCCGAGATCACGCACCGGACTCCGGCGGTGGTGCGCAGCGAGGAACTCGACGAAGGCGTCCGGCCAGCCGAACGGCGCGTCGACGCCGATGCGGTCGGCACGGATCGCCGCCTCGACGATGTCGGCGTCGGTGGCGCCGAGCCGGAGGTCGATCACCCGGGCGGATCCGTCACCCCACTCGACCGTCGCGACCGCCGTCTTCGCCGGTTCCGCCGCCAGGTCCACACCGACTGTCCGCATTCGTGCACGGTAGCGGCGATACAGCGCGCGCTGCGTGGTCACCTGCGCTCCACGGGCGAATGATGGGGGTCATGACCACCGCTGCCGCCGATCTCGATGCCCTCGCCGCCGACCTGCCCGACGGCGCACTCCTCACCGATCCGGACATCGTCTCCGGCTACCGCCAGGACTGGGCCGCCGACCCGAACGCAGGCACTCCCCTCGCGGTGGTCCGCGCGACGTGCACGAAGGACGTCCAGGCGGTGCTGCGCTGGGCGAGTGCACACCGCGTGCCGGTGGTACCGCGGGGTGCCGGGTCCGGACTGTCGGGAGGCTCGTCCGCGGTCGACGGGGGGATCGTGTTGTCCACCGAGCGGATGCGCGCCATCGAGGTGGACCCGGTGACGCGCACCGCGGTCGTGCAGCCCGGCCTGCTCAACGCGGAGGTCAAGCAGGCCGTCGCCGAACACGGACTCTGGTACCCACCGGATCCGTCGTCGTTCGAGATCTGCTCGATCGGGGGCAATGCCGCCACCAACGCGGGCGGGTTGTGCTGCGTCAAGTACGGCGTCACCACCGACTACGTCCTCGGGTTGGAGGTGGTGCTCGCGGACGGCACCGCGGTCCGGCTGGGCGGCCCGCGACTGAAGGACGTGGCGGGCCTGTCGCTGACGAAACTGTTCGTCGGCAGCGAGGGCACGCTCGGTGTGATCACCGAGATCACCCTGAAGTTGATCCCGGCGCAGCCGCCCGCATCGACGATGGTGGCGTCGTTCGCGACGGTGGACGCGGCGGCCGCAGCGGTCCTCGCCATCACGCGGACGCTGCGCCCGGCGATGCTCGAGTTCATGGACCAGGCGTCGATCAACGCGGTCGAGGATTCGGTGCGCATGGGTCTGGACCGTTCGGCCCGCGCCCTGCTGCTGGCGCAATCCGACGCCCCCGGCGCGGCCGCGGAGCTCGAGATCGCGGAAATGGTGGCCGCAGCCGAAACCTGTGGCGCCACCGAGGTGTTCGCCACCGACGATCCCGTCGAGGGCGAGGCGTTCACGGCGGCGCGGCGGGCGGTGTTCCCGGCTGTGCAGGCGTTGGGTTCGCTGCTCCTCGAGGACGTCGGAGTGCCGATGCAGGCGCTGCCGACACTCATCTCCGGTGTCGAGGCGATCGCCGCCGACTGCGCGGTGCGGATCTGCGTCGTCGCGCACGCCGGTGACGGCAACACCCATCCGCTCATCGTCTTCGATCCGGACGACCGCGACGAGGCACAGCGCGCCCGGCGGGCGTTCGGCGAGGTGATGGACCTCGCGATCCGGTTGGGCGGCACCATCACCGGCGAACACGGCGTGGGACGACTCAAGCGCGACTGGCTCCCCAACCAGCTCGGGCCGGACGTGATGGAACTGACCCGCCGGATCAAGACGGCCCTCGACCCCGACGGCATCCTCAATCCGGGAGCCGTCCTGGCGTAGCTCACTGCGTGGGTCGGGGCCGCACGAACAGTCCGACGACCAGCGCCGTCACCGCGCACAGCGCCGCGTTCACCGCGACGGCGGTCGTGGTGTCCGACACCACGGCGGCATCCGACAGCACCGAGTCGGCCGGAGCCGTTCCCACGGGCCGCTCGCGCGTGTCCGGCCCCGCGAACGATCCGGACCACGGCCCGTTCATGCCCCGAGGACGGGCGGAGCCACCAGTGGCAGTGTGCCGACGATGTCGTTTCCGTTGTCCACGGTGACGAGGTAGCCGGGAGTTGCGTGCTCCGTGTCATCGCCACCCGCGCCGCGTGCTGCGGCGGGCATCATGCCTGCGGCCGGCATTGCCGCGCCACCACGCGCTGCGGCCGCGACTGATCCTGGTGACGCCGCGCCCGCTGCAGGGACCACACCGGGGCCGCCGACGATCCCGCCGACCGCGCCGGATCCGCCGTTCACGCCGCCGCCGTGCGCTCCGACGCCCCAGCCACCGGTGCCGGATGCACCGGCGCCGCCGTACGGGTTCGCCGTCGAGCCTCCGCTGCCGGTCACCCCCGAGGGAACGTGCCCGGGCCCCGGTCCACCCTGCCCCGCACCCGAGGGGATGCCGTCGCCGCCGACCGCGGCGGGCCTGGTCCATGCAGCCGGCGAATCCTGCTGCAGCGAACGGTGTCCGGCTCCGTCCCCATCCTCGAGGCCGGATGGTGCGGTGCCGGCATCGGCCATGCCCGGCTGCGGCGCGGCGGTTGTCGCACCGTCACCGGCAGCGTCGTGCGCGGTGGAGCCGGCATCCGCGGTCCCTCCGCTCGGCGTCCCTCCAGCGCCCGAGTTCGACGGCCCCGTGTAGGTCGACGTCGGATTCGACCCTGCCGAGGAACCGGCACCCTGTGGCGTTCCGGCTGTCTGGCTCTGGTCCTGAGCGACGACGCTGACCGGGGCCGGCAGCGTCGGTACCCGGGTGTCCGCTTCGCGCATGACGGGCGAGTACACGGTCTTCATGATCTGTACGGCCTGTTCGCGCGCCTCGGTCCGCTCGTGGTTGAACGCCTTGTACGTAAGCCGAGGAAGGGTGTAGTCCAGGGCCTTCTCGAAGAACGACGAGTTCTCGGGCGGCGGTACCGTCGCCTTGACCTGGGTGATGCCTGTCGAGACTTCGGCGACCTTCGTTCCGACGAGCAGGCCCGCGACAGCCAATTGGTCGGACGCGGTCACGTAGTTCGCCGTTGCACTCGCTGCCGCGTCGTGGGCGACACCGGACCAACCGGCGTTCATCTCGGATGTGATCGCTGCTTTGAAGTCGTCGAGGGCTTCGGCGAGCGCGTCGCCGATCGCCGTCCAACCACGTGCGCTCGCATCCACCGCCGCCGGGTCCATGCGGTCGACGGACGCCATGATGTCCTCGTGGGACATGGAGTCGAAGCTCTCCTCGACGAACACCTGTGAGTCCCAGTCGCCGGTGAACCGGCCGCCCAGTTCGGACTGACAGGTGTGGATGCCGTCGCGTTCCTCGTTTCCGTGCGCCTGCGCATTCCGCGCGGATCGCTCTGTTTCGAGGTCGCGGCCCGTCACCAACTCGACAGCTCCGTCGCGCACGCCGGCAGCGACTTCCGTGGCGGCCGACGCGAACCGCTCCAGCGAATCGGTCAAGCCCTCCACACTGGGCATCGTGGATTCAAACAGTCCCATCTGTGTCTTCCCCCCTTTTCGTCCGGACGTCAGGATCCGGAGCCGGCTCCCGTGATCAACTGCGCCCCGGAATCGTCCGCGTCCCGGTACATGGCGTCGATCTTCACGAACACCTCACGCATCCGCTCCACCTCCGCAATGTGGTCGGCGAGCGCCCGATCCATCGAATACACCCCACCCGAGGCCTTGTCCGAAAACTTCTTCGCCAACGCAATACCGGAGGGGAACGTGCCGAATCCGTCGACCTGCGACAGGCTTCTCGCTCGATGTTGAATTTCCACCAGTTTCCTCGAGAGGTCGGAGCAGTGGCGTGCGCACTGTTGTGCCACGCCCTGCGCGAGCCAAAGCTGTCCCGAGTCCACTGCCTGCGCCAACTCCGTCCAACCGGCGAGCGACTCCGCCACTTTTCCCCCAAACAAATAGTTGTACTCATTCCGGGATGTACTCGACCAGCGTGTGTGCTCGTCGAGTCGCAACTACGCACGCGTCTTCAGTGATCGGGTCGATGCCGAGGTAGGTCGTGGACACCAGAACTGAGCCGTCTGCCGATTCGAGCGCGACGTCGCAATTCCGACCGGCAATGTCCGATTTCTGGCGATACGCGAATCCAGTCCTGCCGGGAATGTCGAGAGGAGTGAAGGCGACGTTGCCCTCCTTGGCGCGAACATCATCGAGCGTGTAGTTGGTCGCGAATACGGCCAGCGCGGGCTTCGGACCCGACCAGGAACAAATGTTCCACCCAGGTTGGTCGATGCCGTCGATGTCCCGCTCCTCGGTCGCCGGATCCACCCCGACCTCCCGCACAACCTCGTCCGGTATGTCGTCGCACGGACTGAATGCTGGATCACCAGCGGAAACCCCCTCCGCTCCTGCCTGCCCGTCCACCGATTGGGTGCCACAACCTGCAGCGACGAACGCTGCGGCGCACACCACCCCCACGATGCTCCCGACCCGCATGCCACCCCGCTCCCCAGACCGATTCATCCTGTTAGGACGCAGCATCCCCGTCTCCGGTTCCGCTGGGGCGGAATTCTCCGTCGAACACCCCGCCCGGCTCCGAGCCGGCGGGCATGTGCCGCGATAGCGTGGTGTTGACAGCGACACACCTGATTGGGGGGACCATGACCGAGTTCGAGGACTTCGACGCCGGCATCGATCGCGCCTGGTCAGAGCATCAGCAGCGGCTCGCGGACGTGATCGCGGCGATGCGTGAGGACGACCTGCTGGCGTTGGAGTTGGGCGAGGAGTCGAGCGTCGAGGGGTTCGTGCCGTGCGTGCAGTTCCTGGCGTGGGGTGACGGGCAGGTGCGGTGCGAGGTGCCGTCGAACGCGTACCTGGATCCGCGGCATCGGTTGTCGGAGGCGGACGAGGTGCGTCTGGTGCAGCTCGGGTGGCATCGGCCGACGCGTGATCCGGACGACGAGCCGGACGCGGGGTCGCCCGCGTTCTTCGTCGACAAGCCGGCGAACTGGGCGGATCAGCTGGCGGCGATGGCGACGTCGGTGTTCCGGGAGGTGTGGTCGGTGCCGCATCCCAGCTTCCTGCGTATCGAGGCGTCGGGGTCGATCGAGCACGTGTCGATGGAACCGGAGGTGCTGTCGGACGAGGAGTCGTTCGCGTTGGACCTGACTGCGGCGGTGTCGCCGCGGGACGAGGACCACCTGTTCGAGCTGGTGGGGTTGACGCTGTCGCAGCTGTTCGACGAGCCGCCGGGTGACGAGGATGCGGACGACTTCGTGTTGGCGATCGGTCCGCTCGCCGGGTTCGTCGGTCCGCATCTCGACGGCGGTGAGGTGCAGGTCCGGGTGCCGCTGGTCCGGGACGTCAGCGACCGCACGCGCGCCAGCGAACTGTGCGCGGACCTGAACCGTCGGTGGCCGCACCTGAAGTTCACGCTCACCGCCGACCGCGTCGACGTGTGGGCGTCGGTGTCGGCGAATCCGTATGTGCCGCAACATCTGCTCGACACGTTGCAGCAGCTGTTCGCGTTCTCCCGGACCGTCGACACCCGGTTCGCGCGGCGGTTCGGTGGCGTCCTCGACGGTCTCGTCGACGACGAACCGGATGCCGTCGAGGTGCAGCGCGGCGAACTGAAGCCGCCGCGGCAGGGTGAGTTGTTCCCGGACCCCGGCGAGCAGACGCTCTTCGACGAACCCAACTGACGCACCCCCCGAAATCATGCGTAGGAGCAAGCGCGCAGACACTCTCGCCATCCTGGTCGACGAGCTGTACGACCAGAGGGAACGCGCGTGGGCGGCGGCGTTGGTGACCGCGCAGACGTTCCTCGACACGCTCGCCGACTCGGTGCTCGAGGACCTCGACCGCGACCGGTTGAACGCGGAGTCGGCGCGGATCAAGGATCGGGCCCGCACCGTCGACAAGATCCTCCGCAAGGAGGCATCGGGGCAGATCACCCGGCCCACGACGCCGGAGGAGGTCGCCGACGTCGTGCACGACCTGCTCGGAGTGAAGGTGCTGTGCAAGACGCCGCGGGATCTGTCTGCGTTCACGGAGAAGTTGCAGCAGGCGTGTGCGTCCCCGACGTGTTCGGTGCGTCTCGCTCATCCACCGAACGACTACGTCGCCCACCCGAAGGACAGCGGTTACCGCGCCTTTCACGCGGTGCTCCTGGTGAAGGTCGCCACCCACGAGGGCGACCTGCCCGTCAAGGTCGAGGTTCAGGTGAAGACGCGACTGCAGGACGCCTGGGGTGAGCTCACCCACGAGGACATGTACAAGCCGGGCAAGGCACTCAAACCCAACGAGTTCCACCGCGACGTGGCCCGCAGGATGGCGGAGCTCCTCGACAACGTCGACACCATGGCGGACCTGCTGGCGGCCGAACTGGACCGGCAGACCGCACCGCCGACGGCCGGTGGCGACTCGGCGGAACGCGGCGGGACCGACGAGCCGACCGTCTTCGCTCGGGTGACGCGCACGGGTCGGCGTTATGCCCTCGCGATCGCGCCGGACGGCAGGCAGGGGTTGATCCCGGCGCGGTCGGTGCGGGCTGCGCTCGGGTCGAGTACCCGGATCGACGTCGACGACCATCTGGGGGTCGGCGACACGGTCGACGTCCGCATCGAGGAGACGGACACGGCGCTGTACTTCCACCCGGTGTCCCTCGCCTGACCTGAGGCCGATCGCCCGCGCGGCACCGGTACCGTCGATACATGACCTCCGACGCGCGCCGCGCCCACACGCTCGCCTCCCTGGCACGCGTGGTCGGGCAGGGTGCGTTCAGCCGCGGGTCGCGGTACGCCCGGTCGGGGGCGGTGGCGGGCATCGACTGGTACCAGGAGGACCTGGTGGCGGTCGGGACGGTCGACGGGACGGAGGTGTACGAGTCCGTCGCCCAGTTCCGGCAGAACGGCGACGACCTGGACTTCGTGTTCGGCCAGTGCACGTGTCCGGTGCGGATGAACTGCAAGCACGTGGTCGCGTTGACGGTGGTCCTGCTCGAGTCGGCAGCGGCGGAGGTTGTGGACGAGCCGCCGAGCTGGCACACGATCCTCGACGCCGCGTTGCCGTCCGAGCCCGCCGCGTCACCGGACTCGGTCCCGCTGGGTGTGCAGTTGGCGCTGCGGCGTGGCCCGCGTTCGGAGGCGTGGGGCGTGACTGCCCGGCTGTTGCGGCCCGGCAAGACCGGATGGGTCAACGGCAACATGAACTGGTCGGGACTCGCGGGCCTTCGCGATGCGGACGTCCGGCACGTGACGCTGCTGTCGGAGCTGTGGTCGACGTACCAGGTGGGCCGGCGCGGCTACTACGGGCAGGTCAGCGAGAAGGACATCGACCTGACCGCGATCGGCCCGCCCCGCCTGTGGGCGCTGATCGACGAGATGCGCGACGCCGGAATCGAATTCGTCTACCACCGCAAGGGCATGGGCCCGGTCCCGCGGCACGCGCAGGCGACGCTCGTCGTCGACCTCGACCGCTCCGACACCGGTCTGCAGCTGACTCCGACGATCCACACGGACGACTCCGCGCTGCCGGTGATCGTGCTCGGGTTCATCGGGCCCGACCCGCACGGCGTGCTGTACCTGCGTCCGGACGAGCAGCGCGGTGCGGACCCCGAGCAGTGGCCGTTCCGGTTGGCGCAGCTGACGGGGCAGGCGCCGCGCGGGATGCAGGATCTGGTGATCGGGAACGCGTCGGTGTCGGTGCCCGAGGAGGACGCGGACCGGTTCGCCGCCGAGTACTTCCCGCGGCTGCAGCGCGCGGCGACCGTGCGTTCCGTGGACGGCGGATTCACCCCGCCGACCGTCGACGGCCCCGGCCTGCTGCTGGAGGTGGCGTACTCCGCCGGCCATCACGCCGTGTTGGCCTGGTCGTTCCGGTACCGGATCAACGGCGTCGAACAGCTCGTCGCGCTGGACGCGCCACGGCACGAGGCATTCCGGGACGTCGACAGTGAGCGGGCCGTCCTCGCCGCTCTCGACGCGCCGCTCGAGGAGTTCGGGCTGCGTTCGGCGCCGGACGCCCGCCCGCACCCGCGGATGACGCTGCACGGTCTCGAGACGGCACGGCTGACCGGTGAGCTGCTTCCGCTGCTGCATGGCCGCGAGGACGTCGAGGTGCGGGTGACGGGCAGCGCCGCCGACTACCGCGACGCCGGCGAGACGCTGCAGATCGGCGTGGGCACCGACGCCACCGACGACGGCGACTGGTTCGACCTGTCGATCACCGTCCGCGTCGAGGACCGGCCGGTGCCGTTCCGCGACGTCTTCGCCGCACTCAGCGCCGGCGACTCGCACCTGCTGTTGCCCGACGGTGCATACCTGTCGCTGGACAAACCGGAACTGCAGCGACTCAAGAGCCTGATCGCCGAGGCCCGGGAACTGCACGACCAGGACCCGAACCGGTTGCGGCTGAGCCGGTTCCAGGCCGGGCTGTGGGAGGAACTGGCCGCGCTCGGCGTCGTGGAGCGGCAGGCCGCACAGTGGCGCGAGCAGGTGCAGGGCCTCCTCGACCTGACCGGCACCGCCGATCTGGATCCGCCCGCGACGCTGCAGGCGACGCTGCGGCCCTACCAGCTCGAGGGGTTCCACTGGCTGGCGTTCCTGTGGGCCAACCGGCTCGGCGGCATCCTCGCCGACGACATGGGCCTCGGCAAGACCGTGCAGTCGCTGGCGCTGATCTGCCTTGCGCGGCAGGACAATCCGGCCGACGCCCCAGTGCTCATCGTGGCGCCGACGTCGGTGGTCGCGAACTGGGCGTCGGAGGCGGCGCGGTTCACCCCGCACCTGCGGGTGGCGGCCATGTCCGAGACGTCGTCCAAACGCGGTGCGGCCCTGACGCACTCGATCGAGGACGCCGACGTCGTCGTCACCTCGTACACCCTCGCCCGGCTCGACTCGGAGGAGTACGAGGCGCATCCGTGGTCGATGCTGCTGCTCGACGAGGCGCAGTTCGTCAAGAATCACCGGTCCAAGGCGTACCAGGCGATGCGACGGATCGAGGCGCCGACGAAGATCGCGATCTCCGGGACGCCGATGGAGAACACCCTGATGGAGCTGTGGTCGCTGCTGTCGATCACCGCGCCGGGCCTGTTCCCGAATCCGACACGGTTCCATGAGTTCTACCGCTCCCCGATCGAGAAGGGCGGCGACACCGAACTTCTCGCGCAGCTGCGCCGCCGGATCCGGCCGCTGATGTTGCGGCGCACCAAAGAACAGGTCGCCGCGGATCTGCCCGAGAAGCAGGAGCAGGTGCTCGAGGTCGAGTTGTCGCCGCGGCATCGCGCGCTCTACGACACCCGGCTGCAGCGGGAGCGGCAGAAGATCCTCGGTCTCGTCGAGGACCTCGACTCCAACCGGTTCACGATCCTGCAGTCGCTGACCGTCCTGCGGCAGTTGAGCCTGGACCCGGCGCTCGTCGACGACGAGTACGCCGGGATCGGGTCGGCGAAGGTCGACGCCCTGCTCGAACAGCTCGAGGACGTCGTCGCGGGCGGGCACCGGGCGCTGGTGTTCAGCCAGTTCACCGGCTTCCTGGGCCGGGTCCGGGACCGGCTGGACATCGAGGGCATCGCGCACGCCTACCTCGACGGCAGCACCCGCGGCCGCGCCAAGGTGCTCGACGACTTCAAGGGCGGCGACGCGCCGGTGTTCCTGATCAGCCTCAAGGCGGGCGGGTTCGGCCTCAACCTCACCGAGGCGGACTACTGCTTCCTGCTCGACCCGTGGTGGAATCCGGCCACCGAGTCGCAGGCGGTGGACCGCACGCACCGGATCGGCCAGACCCGCAACGTGATGGTGTACCGGCTGATCGCCAAGGACACGATCGAGGAGAAGGTGATGGCGCTCAAGGCCCGCAAGTCCGAACTGTTCTCCTCCGTCGTCGACGAGGGTGGCGCGTTCACGTCGGCCCTGACCGTGGAGGACATCCGCGAGCTGTTGGGCTGACCACGTCCCGGAAACCTGGCGTCCCCACACGGACGAGCGACCTGTTAGCATCACCTAAGTTCATGGGCCGCCGCCTACGAACCCCCGAAGGTCATTGCCGCTCAACGTGACTGCGATGAGCGTCGCCTGTTCATGTGAGGAGAAGTACATGGGATCGATCGAGGAACTGCTGTCGGGTAGCCAGCTCATCGCATCGGTGACGCACCTGATCAGCGTGCTCAGCGAACTCTCGGCCAGCTGAGCCGTCCCCGACGCCCCGTGCTGCGCTGACAGCGTTGCCGGCACAACCCCCTGACGCTCGTCGGGGTTGATTTCCCAGCAGGGCCGCCCCGGCCCCGCCGCATTCTGGAGGTACACATGGGTTCCCTCGAAACCGTCGCCATCATCCCGCTCGGCAGCGTCGACCTGGTCGGTGCCGGCATCGTCGACTCGATCACCAACACGGTGAACGCGCTGGTCATCCTGTTCGGCGGCCTGAGCTGAGCTGAGTCCGGCTCGTCACACGACGAAGGCCCGTGCGCGCATGTGCCGCACGGGCCTTCGTCGCGCGTACCGGCCCGCGACCCGCCCGTCAGCGGCCGATGCGAGCGTAGGACGCCAGCGCGTCGAGCGGCTTCGTGGGGACGGCATCCCGGCGATCGCGGCCGGACGCGACCCGGCGCGGGCGGACCGGGTGGTGGACCTGACCGACCCGGCCTCACTCGTCGCGGCACTGGACGACGTGTCGATCCTGGTGAACTGCGCGGGCGCCGAGAACCCGGGCGCTCGCGGCGTCCGTCGCCGAGCGCGGCATTCCGTTCGTCGACATCACCGCGGCGTCGTCGTACGCGCGGACGCTCGAATCCGTCGACGGGCCGGTGCTGCTCGGTGTCGGTATCGCGCCCGGACTGTCGAGTCTGCTGGCCGTCGAGGCCGCGAAGTCCGGAGGACGACGTCGCAATCTCCCTCGGCGCCGGCGAGACGCACCGCGCGGCGGCGACCGCGTGGACGTACGGCCCTGCCGGTGAGCACTTCCCCGACCCCGACGGTTCGCGTGTGCGCAACTACATCCGCCCGACCCGCTTCGTTGTTCCCGGCCTGCCGCGATTCCCTGTGCTGCGCACCGGCTTCGCCGATCAGCACCGACTGACCAGCGACCTCGGGCACACACCTTCGTCTCGATTCTCGGCTCGCCACGGTCGGCCTGGCCGCACTGACGTGGATGCCGCGGGCGGCCCGTTGGGCGCCCGCCGGCGCGATGCCGGGCGGCGACGGATGGGTCGTCGCGGCGCGGCGTTGGCATCCGGTGTCGGTGGCGGTGGCGTCCGATCGAACGACCCACATGGCTGCACCACATGACCGATCTCGCGGCCCTCACCCCCGCGCTGCGGACCGCCGGCATCAGCGTCTGACGGGTCCCGGTCAGATCCGGCCGAGCAACTCGTCCAGGTTGCGCCGGATCCGGGAAACCGGTGTGGCAGTGGGTTCGTCGTCGGCGAACCGGCGGCCCGACTCCGAGTCGAGGAAGTCGCGCGCCGCCTCCGCGGACGGGCGCAGGTGGTAGCCGGTCTCGAGCCAGAACCGGTTGCCGTGGCTGTCGAGCTCGACGAGGGGCCTCGGCAACGTGAAGAACGCGCCCGCCGCGTAGGTGCGGATGCGGTTGATGACGTCGCCGCCGAAGTGGACGTGCTGCATGGCGCGCAGGACGTCGGTGTCGTACTCGATGTCGAGGACGATGAATCCGGTGTCGCTGTCCGGGTCGTAGCCGACGGCGGGAACGGCCACCGCCGTGACGATCTCGAACCACCACGCGTTGTTGTACTCGACGAAGAACGTCAGCGGCATCCGCGAGTCGTCGGACAGGGTCGTCTGCAGGTAGCCGTCGGCGAGGTCGTAGTGCTCGGCGAGGAACTGCCGGTCGCGGTAGCTCTGGGCGAAGGCCCGCATCAGGGCCAGCCGCTGGGTCGGATCGGGTGCGCTCATGCGTCCGCCTCTCGGGTCTCCTCGGCAGCGTACGCAGACACCCGGCCGCACGCAGGGCGTCCGGCCGGTTCCCACTACGCATGTCTACAGCGTGTCGACCCACGCGATGCGGTCCGAGGACAACGAGAAGGTGTCCGCGAACAGCACGACGTAGGTGCCCGGCGCGGCTCCGCAGCGACGTCACCATCCGCAACCTCGGCGACAAGCAGAACGACTTCATCGCCGGCTGCGGCAGCACCGACAGCAGTGCCTCGGAAGAGTCGGCGACCACGACAACGGCACCACCGACGACGGCATCGACGACTGTGCCGAGTACGCGGCCGATCACATCGACCGTCCCGGTCGCGGCACCGGCCTCGGTGATCGCCACACCCGAACCCACCGCCGTTGCAGCTGCACCCGTCACCGCGACGATGCCGAATGTCATGTGCATGAACCTTCAGGCGGCACAGGATCGCCTTCAGCTGGCAGGCGTCTTCTTTTCACGCAGTGCCGATGCGACAGGCGCGGGCCGACGCCAGCTCGTCGATTCGAACTGGATCGTGGTCGGGCAGACCCCTCTCCCCGGCGCGCCCGTCTCGGAGGCCGAAGCTGTCCTCTCCGTGGTCAAGATCGGCGAACCCAGCCGCTGCTGACCACCGACTCCGCTCGGTGGACCCCGCGACAGTCTGTCGACACACTGCGGGAGCAGCGGCTCGACAGGTTGAATCTCGCAGGGGCCCGGCGTCGGTGACGTGAGGGCAATCCACCGCACCCTCGCCGTTCTTCGCACGCTCGGCGCCCGCACCCGCGCGCCCTCGCCGCGCTGCGCGCCCGGGTCGGTAACTGCGGGGCCCACCGGCCCCAAGGTCGTTCCCAGGTGATTCACAGCCGGATCGATCCGGGCTCCCAGCCCGGTCGTCGACACTGAACAGGCGCGCGGTGGTGGCAGCCCACGCGTACTCCGCAACCGCAGCGGGGCGTGACCTCGGGGCTTCCGGGTTCCCACCTCCGCGTACCCGAGGAACCGCCGATGCGAACCGAATCGATGTCGCCCGTGCAAGCGCACCCACGGCGAAGCGAACCAGCCAGGACGGAGAACCCCACGGCCGATCCATTCCCAGCTCACCGGTTCGACACGGTCGTCCGGTACGGGGCCCTCGTCGCATTCTGGCTCAACCTGCTCGTGGTCACCTACTGGTGGACGGCCGGCGGCGGCATCCGGGATCTCGGGGCGGTCGACACCGCACTGACGTCCGTGGGACGCCTCGCAGGGCTGGTCTCCGCCGCACTGCTGCTCGTGCAGGTACTGCTGATCGCACGAATCCCCGTGCTGGAACGCGCTTTCGGGCAGGACGAGCTGATCGGTCTGCACCGCGTCGTCGGCATCACGTCGTTCGTCCTGATGGTCGGGCACGTCGGGATCATCACCTGGGGTTACGCCGGCGGTGACATCGCGGACGTGCCGTCGATGCTGTGGGACCTGACCGTCGACTACCCCGGGATGCTGCTGGCCGTCGCCGGCACCCTGCTTCTGCTGATGATCGTGGTCACCAGTGTCCGGCCGGTCCGCGACCGCCTGCGGTACGAGTCCTGGCACCTGCTGCACCTCTACGCGTACCTCGGCGTGGGGTTGGCGTTGCCGCATCAGCTGTGGACAGGGCAGGAATTCCTCGCCTCCGCCGCGGCGACGATCTACTGGTGGACGCTGTGGGCACTCGCCGCGGCCGCCGTCCTCGTCTGGCGTGTCGGACTGCCCGTCTGGCGCAACGCCCGGCACCGACTGCGCGTCACCGCCGTCGTTCCCGAGGGGAACGGGGTCGTCTCGGTCCACATGGCCGGCCGGGCGCTCGACCGGTTGCCCGCGGATGCGGGTCAGTTCTTCCAGTGGCGTTTCGTCGACGGTCCCGGGTGGACCCGTGCGAACCCGTACTCGCTGTCGGCGGCTCCGGACGGTCGGAGCCTGCGGATCTCCGTCAAGGACCTCGGCGACGGCAGCGCCCGCACCCAGGCCCTGACACCGGGTACTCCGGTGCTGTTCGAAGGCCCGTACGGTCGGCTGTCGGGTCGGGCTCGCAGCGCGCGTCGGGTCGCGTTGATCGGCGCCGGCGTCGGTGCCACCCCGTTGCGGGCGCTGGCCGAGGGACTCGACTACGGGCCCGGCGAGGCGACTCTCCTGCTCCGCTACACCACCGACCCGCTGTTCGTCCGGGAACTGCAGGACCTGTCCGCCCGGCGAGGCCTGCAGATCGTGTGGCTCCCCGGCCCGCGGCGGAGTCCCGGGTCGTGGCTCGGCAACGGTATGGGTGAGGTGGACGACCGCACCGCGCTGACGTACTGGGCCCCCGACATCGCCGACCGTGACGTCTACGTCTGCGGCCCCGAACCGTGGACGGATCTGGTCCGCCGAACCAGCCGCGCGGCCGGTGTTCCCGCCGGCCGCATCCACACCGAGAATTTCGGATGGTGACGTCGCGATGAGGAAGATCGTCCTGTGGCTGATGGCCACGATCACGACCGGTGTCCTGCTGTTCGGCTATCACACGTCCACCGAGGGGCCGATCGATTCAGCGTCTGCCACGGTTGACACGGCTGCGGTGGTGTCGGGCAGTCCCGAGGGCACCGGCTCCCCCGCCGCGGACGCGTCGTCGGCGCCCGTTGCGTCGGCAGGTGGTCCGGAACCGTCGGCGTCCTCCACGATCGTCGGCCCGGCAGCCGATACCCGTTGGGGTCCGGTGCAGGTGCAGATCGTGGTGTCGGGCGGCACGATCACCGATGTCACCGTCCCGGTGGCTCCGGCCAACAACAACAAGGACAAGCAGATCAACGCCCGCGCGTTGCCGGTCCTGATCGACGAGACCCTCGACGCGCAGAGCACCGACATCGACATGGTCAGCGGTGCGACGGTCACCAGCGAGGGGTACGTGGAGTCCCTGCAGGCGGCGCTCGACGAGGCCGGGCTGTGAGCGGCGGCGACGGCACCCGCCGCTGTGTCGAGCAGGTGATGGGGATGCCGATCAGCCTGGCGCTTCGCGGCAGACATGCCGCCGACGACGCGGGGCTCCGCGCGTGGCACGAGGTGCTCGAGTCGCTTCGTGAAGCGGACCGGCTGTTCAGTTCGTTCCGCGCGGACTCGTTCGTGTCCCGGTTGATTCGCGGGGAGGAGGGCACGGATCGGCTGCCGCCGGCGGTGGCGGAGGTGTTCGCGCTCGGCGACCGCGCGGAACGGGAATCGGGTGGTGCGTTCGCGATCCGCCGACCCGGTCCGGCCGGCGGCACGGTTCTCGATCCCTGTGGGGTCGTGAAGGGGTGGGCGGTGGAGCGGGCCGCCGAGTTCCTGCGCGCGCTCGACGAGACCGATTTCTGCCTGTCCGCGGGCGGTGACATGACGTGTCGGACGCATGATCCGGCTGCGGCGCCGTGGCGTATCGGCATCGAGAACCCGTTGGACACGAGCCGGCTGGTTGCGGTGGTGCCGATTCACACCGGTGCCGTCGCGACCTCGGGCACCGCGCATCGTGGCAGTCATCTGGTGGATGCCCGCACAGGTCGTCCACCGACGGGCGTCGCGTCGGTCACCGTCATCGGTGAGTCCCTGACGTGGGCGGACATCGACGCCACGGCGGCGTATGCGCGGGGCGCCGATGCGGCGCGGTGGCTGTCCTCACGACCGGATCCGAATTTTCTGGTGGTGTGGGCGGACGGGTCGACGGCGACGCCGGGGTGCGTCGGGGCGAGCGTGGTGGGTGAGGAATAGCGGCTCGACCTGGGATGTTGAAGGTTGCAGTGCCTCGCATCGTGAATGTGCGGGGCAATCCTCTGAGGAAAGGGCCGCGACCGTGACGCATCGCATCGAGCACAAGCCGGAGCAGAACCGTTTCGAGATCTTCGTCGACGACAGGGTCGCCGGTCACGCCGACTACACCGTCTTCGGCGAGGTCCGGGATTTCGACCACACGGTCACGGACCCCGCGTTCCGCGGGCAGGGCCTGGCGGGCAAGCTCGTCGCTGCCGCCCTGGACGCCACCCGCGCCGACGGCTTGAAGATCGCCACCTCCTGCTCGTATGTGGACACCTTCGTCGCACGCAACCCGGAGTACAAGGACCTCGTCGCCTGACTCGCGACTGTCAGACCGAGGTTGACGGCCACGACGTCCGCGTCGAGGTCGTCGCTTCGGTCGGCCGGCGTCGTGATGGTCAGTTGGGTGAGGAACATTCCGGTGGGAGTCGTCGTCACGACGTAGCGGGTGGTGGCGTCGAGTGTCCAGTCCTCGACCGTCGGCCGCCGCGAGGAGCGACGCCGGATGCGACACCGTGAGACTCATGCCGGTGCATCCATGGTGTGCCGTGCGCCGGTGAAGTCGGCTTCGCTGACGTCGTAGTCGGCGGCGTTGCCGCGGGCGATGCGGGCGATGCGGGCGATCTCGCCGAGCATTCGGCACACGTTCCGCAGCCCGACCGCTGTCGCGCCCAGCCCAGCTGTGCACACGTCGTCGAATGCCGTGCCCGGCAGCGCCCCCTGCGCATCGGCGAACGGCGAACTCACGTCCACCGACGCGAGCGATCTCGACACCTCCGACACCGACTCCGCGAACGATCGCAGCATGTCGGGATCAACCTTCATCGGCACAACGCCCCCAACGTCGATTCCCGGGCGAGACAGTAGCGCACCCGTCCGACAGACCACATCGCACGTCGGTTCGACCGGTTTTCCTCCTCCTCGCCAGGCGCGTTGTGCAGAATGGTCGTTAACTACAGTCAGGAGGACCCATGTCGGTAGCCGAGCGGATCATCGTCGAGCAGCGCGCGTCGGTGGACGAGGCGCAGGCGGTGTTCGACGACGCCGCGCCCGTCGACCCCGACTTCATGATCGGAACCTGGCGGGGCGCCGAGCTGCGGACCGGCAACAAGATGGACGGCATGCTCGACGCCAGCGGGTGGTGGGGCAAGCAGTTCGTGGACGCGGAAACCGTTCACCCCCTGCTGTTTCCGTCTTCCGACGGCCGGTCGCTGTGGGCGCTGGATCCGAAGCGGGTGCCGTTCACTCTCCTGACGGCCGATGTCGTGCCGTCGTTCGACGGCAAGGACCTGTCGAAGCTCGTCACCACCGCTCGGCCGCTCGTGGCGACGCGGAAGCCCAAGGCGCGACTGCGCACCACCAACTTCCGCGGCGTCGACACCGCGACGATGATCTACGACGCCCATCCCATCAACGACGTGTTCCGCCGCATCGACGACGACACCGTCATCGGCTGGATGGACCTGCGCGACGCGGAGCGGCCGCACTTCTTCTCCCTACGCCGCGACGACTCACTCCCGGTCCGCGCCTCCTCGCGCTGATCCAACCTCCGCCGTCACAGCGGATCCGCGAACGTCACGTTCAGGCGCAGCGCCTGGTCGGTGACACGCACGGCCAGGTCGACCCGGTCGGCGAGGCCGCCGGTCAGCAGCACCCACGACCGGCCGGCCGCGGTGAGTGCATCCTCGAACCAGCCGGTCATGTCCGCGCGGACGTGCTCGCCGTCGCGAATCCCGTCCTGCACGAACGGAACTCCGACGTGGTCGGTGAGCAGGTACAGCGCGCGACGGTCCGGGGCGACTGCGTGCACGGACGTCCCGAGGTAGCGCCGCTCCCACACTGTCGTCGCGAAGGCGTCGGTGTCGCAGACAAGGACGGGTGACCCCGTGCGGGCAGCGGCGTCCTCGAGCCGCGTCTGCTCGGCAGCGATGCGCGCAAAGTCGGTGCCGGTCCACGTCAGGTCGTCCATCGACGCGTCCGGGTGCCGGCGTCGCAGCGCGTCGAGCTTGTCGTGCGTGGCCTGCCGCCCGTACTCGGGCACCCATTGCGTCCGGTTCCAGGCACTCCGGTAATGCCGGGCCAGCGCGCGGCTGACCGTGGTGGTGCCGGTCGACTCCGCGCCGACCACCACGATCCGAGTGGTGAGTCCGGCGCGGGCCGGGGCGTCGAGAGCCTCCCAGTGCCCGGCGAGGTCGGCGCGGCACGCGGTCCCCGAGACGGGATGCGCGACGCGTCCGGGGTCGACGCAGACGTGGACGGCCGAGAAGCGGTGCGCCAGTTCTTCTCCGTACTTCTCGCTGGAGACGACGGCGTCGACGGGCACCCGGGTGACACCCCGGACCGCGGCCCGCATCGCCGCCACCTGCGCCGCCCACACCGTCTCGGACCCGAGGTCCATCGGCGCGTCGCAGGCGATGCCGGTGACGGTCACCGACGGGTCGGCGGTGTGCGACTGCCGCATCCACGAGACCCGGTCGGCGAGGGGGATCGACTCGGCTGCCGACGCCATCACGACGACGGTGACGCGGTCGGCGACGGCGGCCGCCGAGCGAACGAGGTGGTGGTGCCCGGCGTGCGGCGGGTAGAACTTGCCGATGACGAGCGCGTGCCGGTACATCACGCCACCGCCACCAGCTCGGGCGCGGCGACCCGCGACCGCCGCCAGGCGATCAGCCCGCGGACGCACAGGATCAGGAAACCGGCGTAGAGCAGGGCCGTCAGCGTCAGGCCCTTGTGCACGTACAGCGGAATGTAAACCAGGTCGGCAGCGATCCACAGCAGCCACGATTCCCACCGTTTGGTCGCCTGCCCCCACGTCGCGAGCAGCGACAACACGGTGGTGACGGCGTCCCAGAACGGGACGGTCGAGTTCGTCGCGGTGTCGAGCAGCATCGTCAGCACGGCTGTGCCCGCGACACCGAGAGCAGCCAGCACCGCCCTCTCGCCGGCGCCGGTCCCCGCCACCGGCAGACGATCCCCGGCCGTGCCGCGAATCCAGTTGTGCCATCCCCAGATCGCGAGCGCGATGTAGATAATCTGCAGGGCGGAGTCGGCGTACAGGCCCGCGGTCGCGAACAGCAGGATCCAGACCAGGTTGTTGACGATCCCGATCGGCCAGTTCCACAGCGACTGCCGGCCGACCAGGTAGACGCACAACGCGCCGGTGACGAAGCCAAGCACCTCCGCCCAGGTCGTCGCGGCGCCAAACGCGGTGAACGCCGTCGAGTTCAGGAAGGCGACCATCGTGTCCCCCTTTCGGTTGTCGAACCGATTAGATCATTATTGCGCTAATGACGGCAAGCCTACGGCGGGCGCCCGCCCACGGAGGTCTGCCCGATCGAACCCACACCCGCCATTCCGTGTCTCACGAACAGACGACACGAGAGCCGCACTCGCGCCACTCCACCGTGCCTGTTCTCCGCTCTGGGCCCGCTCAGCGGCGTCAGCTATTCGACCGACACTCACGTTTCGGGAATTGTCGGCAATCCACCAGCACTGAAGAAACCTGTCGGAAGCGGTAGCTAATATTCGCTACTCCAAACTTTTTTCGTATCGATTCACGACTCCGTCGCAACTTCCGAGGAGAAACC
The DNA here is from genome assembly GCF_042879035.1 of Rhodococcus sp. NPDC003318. Classification (NCBI taxonomy): domain Bacteria; kingdom Bacillati; phylum Actinomycetota; class Actinomycetes; order Mycobacteriales; family Nocardiaceae; genus Rhodococcus; species Rhodococcus sp. NPDC003318. Next base: position 94,242 of record NZ_JBIAOU010000015.1, read on the forward strand.
ATGACCGTCCCCCACCACCCGAACGCCTACCCTCCGCCACCACCTGGCTATCAGCCGGACACCCCGGCGAAGAAGCGGAAGAAGTGGCCGTGGATCGTCGGCGCCGTCGTTCTCGTCTTCGTCCTCGCCGCCGCCTTCGGCGCGGGAGACAAGAAGAAGGACGGCACGGCAACCGCGGCCGAAGCGAGTAGCCAGGCTTCAGCCACCGGCATCGCAACATCCAAGGCACCCGGCACCACGACGGTGCCGGTCATCGTCGCACCGGTCACGACAGTCGCGCCCGTCACCACCCTCGTGCCGGTCACCACCGTCGCGCCGGTCGCCCCCGCGCGGACCTACATCCCTCCGCTGACCACAGCAGTGCGTGCACCCGCAACCACGATCGCGCCTGCCCCGGCGAAGCCTCAGATCAGTTCCAGCCAGAGGAACGCCGTCCGGTCCGCCGAGCAGTACATCGACATGATGGCCTTCTCCCGCAGCGGCCTGATCGAACAGCTCGAGTACGAGGGCTTCTCCACCGAGGATGCGACATACGCGGCGGACAGCCTCAACGCCGATTGGAACGAGCAGGCCGCGCGGAGCGCTGAGCATTACCTCGAAATGACGTCGTTCTCGAAGTCGGGACTGATCGATCAGCTCGTATACGAAGGCTTCACGAGTGCGCAGGCCCAGTACGGAGCCGACGCCGCGTACTGACCGCCGCGGTCGGGCCGGGACGCCCTGATCTGAGTGTCCGTGCGGATGCGACTCGCGGTTCGCGGCGTGAGATCAGCGGTAGTCCCGGGCCCGGGCTCGGGCAGTGGCCGCGTCGGTACCGAGTTCAGCCCGCGCATCGGGGTTGAGCGCGTAGTGGCGGACGAGGTGGTGGAGCAGGACCGGGTCGACGGCGAACTTCGACATGTCGACCTCGATCAGGGGTACCGGCGGTAGCCGGTCCACCCGGTAGAGCCGCGTCCGGTATCACGTTCCCATGGAGCGTTCGCGTACCCGATCGCCAGCGTCTCCGGGAACTGGTACTGCACGGCTTTCGCACCCACGATCGCACTCCACGGGAGGTACGACTCGAAGCTCCACCCGCGATGCCGAATGCCCTCCCTCGACAGCTGAAGACCTCCACGCCGCACCCGCCCCGTCGCGATCGCGATCAGATAGCCGAAGGCGAACAGTCCCAGCGCCGCGGCGATCAGCGCAGCGCCCGGAAAGCCCGCGGCGTTGAGGAACAGCGCAACCGCTGCCCCGCCCGTCAGGCCCGCCATCACCGTCATGAGCGCTGCGAGCAGACCGAACAGCAGCGACGGCTGCCGAATCTCGGTGACGTCGCTGCCGTCGACGGTGGTCGTGCGGATGTCGACATCGGTCCCGGACTGGCGACGCATGACGACTCCGGTCACGACACTCAGCACCAGTAGGAAAGCGAACAGGAACGCGAAAAGGGCAGGTACATACCAGCCTTCGGCGATGCATCCGATGGCGGCGATCAACAGGAACAGCGCTAGCAGCCCGCACGCTCCAGCTGCGGCAGTCACCCCGCGGCCGCTCCCCCGGTCCAGCCACTCCGTTTGGGCGCCCGAGCTGGTCGTCAGAATGCAGCATTCCAGGTGTCCTTCACCAGATCGCCGATTGCCATCGCGGTCTTCGCAACCGCGTCGACCGCGCTGCCGGCCTCGGTGAGAAGAGTGGTGATGTTTTCCAGTGCTGCCGGGTCCACGTGCAATGTCGATCCCAAACCGTCCCCCTGTTCGGTACTTGCCCGGTCCCCCGACCGGAAGGGAGATCCTAACCGGTTTCACGAACGGCAGTTCCACGCGCCGCCCGACGCGCGGATGACCCCTGGCACACTTCCTGTATGAGCCCGAACCCGATCGCCATCACCGTCACCGGCCACGCCGAGCGCGAGTTCGCCCCGAACCGCTGCACCGTGGTGCTGCGGGTGTACGCGGACGGCGCGACGCGGGAGGCCGCCGCCGAGCCGGCCGCGGCGGCGATCGCGACGGTCACCGAGCAGGTGATCGCGCTGCGCGAGCAGGACGACAGCCCCGTCAAGCGGTGGACGCTCGACGAGATCCGGCACACCCGGCACCGCCCCTACAGCCAGAGCGGCAAGCCGAAGCCGTGGGTGTACCAGTCGTCGGCGTCGATCACGGTGACGTTCAGCGACTTCCGCGGCATCGGCGCATTTGTCGAGCGGGCCGCCGAGAGCGAGGCCGTGAACGTGGAGCACCTGCGGTGGTGGGTCAGCCGCAAGGCGCAGGCGCGGCGGCTCGCGAAGGTACGTCACCTCGCCGTCCTGGACGCCATCACGAAGGCGCAGGGCTACACAGAGAGCCTCGGATTCGGCACGTTCCAAGCCGTCGCGATCGCCGACCCCGGCATGCTCGGCGTGGCGCCGCCTCCTACCGCCCGCCCGGTCGGTGCGCCGATGATGCGGGCCGTCGCGACGCGGCTGGACGCCCCCGCCGGCGCCCCCGAGCTGGTGCTCGAGCCCGACCGGATCACCATCGTCGCCGACATCGAGGCCCGGTTCGAGGCATCGTGACGGACGTCAGTTCGGAGGGTGGGTCGTGGCGCTGAGCCGGTACTCCCCCCGTGTGTGGACTGTCGCCCGGTACCACCTGGCGAGGTACTTGTCGGCGAACAGATCCGGATTCGCCTCGAGATAGCCAGTGAACCATCCAGACAATCCGTCCCACTGCGTGTAGTCGCCGGGAGGGCTGAGCGTCCAGCCGAGCTCCTCGAGTGTCCAGTGTGCCTTCGCCGAGTTCCGCAGCATCGATGTCGATACCCAGTTCGACTCCTCGTCGGCGCCCCCGCGAGCGACTGGAACGAGATGGTCAATCGTCGGAAACAGCTCCCAGAATGCGAAGTGGGACTGGGACATCAACCAGTTGGGATGTGCAGGAAACTCTCCCGGCATGATCACCGAAAGTGCACGCAGCGCAGCTGGGTGAACCAGTTTCGTTCCGCTGTAGCGATCGAGGAATCCGTCACGGTAGAAGACCCGCAGACACTGCCTGTCGGTGTACCGGCGTGACGACTTCGCTACCGGAGTAAACGGATACTCACGTCCCAGAATCAGGCGTCCCTCCTCCAGGTCGCCGGCGTCGACGGCGGCCACCACGCGTGCGAGAATCTCGGCTCTCGCCGCGGGCGCGGCGCCGTCGATGTTCGGGATATCCGGGCTCTCACTGGACATGATCAGTGGAATGGGACGAGTTCGAACCCTGGCGCGCGGTCATGCGTCCTCCTCCGGACCAGACACAGTCGTGGGCCGACAGCGAAACATTGCAATTGGTCCGGATTCTAACCAGGCGGTATGGGATCTGCGCTCTCTGCGGTTGGAGCACACTCGAGGGCCATGCGCCTGGGCCTCCTGAGCCCCGCTTGCCAGGCAGTCTGGGGTTATGTCGTCGGGCATCAGTGACACCGGCGGATGACGCTCACACGCCGTGACCTACGTGGAAGTCTTCCTCCGGCCCGTCGTGACAGCGATGCCGAGCTTCGGGGCACGAGGAAGGCGCCCGTGCGCGGTCGATGCCCGGAAGCCGTCGATCGCGAGCGCGGCGTACCGGCGGGCCGCCGCCTGTCGGCTGTCCAGTGGCAGCGACGCCAGCCCGCGGGCGGCCACCAGCACCAGCACGACGTCGTCGATGACGAAGTCCGGGCGCAACTCCCCGGCCGCCTGAGCCCGCCAGGCCAGTTCGGCGACCTTGCGGAACAACGTCGCGCGGTGCGCGGCGAAGCCGCCGGCCTCCCGGTCCTCGGACATGAACGCCTCGACGAAACCGTGGTTGCGGACGTTGACGACGACGGTCTGTTCGATGACCGTGCAGAAACCCCGCCACGGGTCCGGGTCGGCGGCGCCGTCGTCGACGATGTCCCGGCAGGCCCGCAGTTCCTGCGCGAATGCCTCCTCGACGAGGTCCTGTTTGGTCGGGAACCGGCGATACAGGGTCGCGGGGCCGACACCGGCGCGGCGCGCGATCTCCCGCATCGTGACCGCCAGCCCGTGCTCGGAGAACAGTGCCTTCGCGGCGTCCATCACTCGGTCGCGGTTGTCCTGGGCGTCGGCGCGCAGCATGTGAGGCAGTTGGTCGGTCATGACTCTCACTTCCCCTAAGTGGACGGGACCGTCCACTACGTTCGCGAGAGAAGCTTACCGACGCAACAGAAATGGAGCCACCCATGCGGGCGATAGCGATACGACGATTCGGAGATCCCGACGGCATGGAGGTGATCGACGTCCCGGAACCTGAACCCGGACCCGAACAGGTCGTGCTGCGCACCGAGGCGATCGGGGTCGGCGGGGTGGACGCCGTCATCCGTCGCGGCACCCTGGCGGGCTACGGATTCACCGAAGGCCTGATCCCCGGCAGCGAGGTCGCCGGCACCGTGACGGCGGTCGGCGACGGTGTCGACGCCTCGTGGGTCGGGCGCCGGGTGTGGGCGTTCACCGGCACCGGCGGTGGGTACGTCGAGCAGGCCGTCGCCCGGGTCGACGATATCGTCGCGCTGCCCGACGAGCTGACGTCGATCGACGCGGTCACCGCCGGAAGTTCCTCCACCGTCGCGTATTTCGCGTTGACGCATGCACGCTTCAACGCCGGGGAGTCCGTGCTCGTCCGCGGTGCGGCAGGCAGCATCGGCATCGCGACGGTCGAACTCGCCGCCCGCGGCGGCGCCGGCGCCATCGCCGTCACCACCTCCTCACCCGAACGCGGCCGGCGGCTTGCCGACCTCGGCGCGACCCACGTCCTCGACCGCTCCGGCGCCGGCGACCCGTCCGCCCCGGAGTCCTTCGACGTGATCATCGACATCGTCGCCGGCAACGACCTCCCGCTCTTCATCGACCGGCTCGCACCAAACGGCAGGTATGTCCTCGTCGGGCTCGTCGCAGGTCCGCCGCCGGCGGACTTCGGCACCCGGCTGATGAGCTCGTTCCAGCAGTCCCGCACGTTCTCCACCTTCAGCCTTGACACCGTCCCCGTCGCCGAGCGGGACCGCGTGCGTGCCGAGCAGCTCGCCGCCACGGCCCGCGGCGACCTGCACGCGGTCGTACACCAGGTCCTCCCCCTGGAGAAGGCCGCCGACGCGCACCGGCAGATGGACGACGGCACGGTTATCGGCCGGATCGTCCTCACCCCGAACTGAGAGAACAGATCACCCACGCTTTGCTCCGTGCCGCGCTTTGCCGGCGCGCCGTACGGCGAGGCGCGGTCGTCCTGGCGGCACTCGCTGCCATCATGTCCGCATGCATCCGTTCGACGAGGGTTTCGAGCCGCCCGAGGACTGCGTGCTGTGGTGCAGCACGCGGCAATACGACATTCACGTCCTCGACGACGGCGCCGTCGTCGACCTGGACTGGTGGAATCGGCACCTCGACCGCGGCGAGCACGAGATCCGGCTCAAGGGTCGGGACCTGGACGGCCGCGTCGTCAGCGGCGGCAAGGCAACGATCCTGCGCAACGACCTGCGTCTCGGCAGCGAGCTCGTCGACACCGACCACGCCGGGCTCGGCCTGCTGTTCCTGTGCGCGGCGTGGCAGTCCGGCCACACCAGCCGGCAGGTGCGGCGCCGATTTCCGGACGTCCGAAACCCGCACGCCGCGAAGGGCACCGACCCGCTCGGAACCATCAAGGCCGTGCTCGACCACTGCTCGAAGCACAAGCGGCTGCCCGACGTCCCGGGCGGCTCGTGGTCGGGGTGGCCGGACACACCGGGTGTCGGCGTGGTGCTCCTCGCCGCGTACCTGTCGGCGGTCGGCGCGACCGTCGACACGCGGGCCGCCCAGTTGGTCGACCAGCACGGCGTGTCCACCCTCATCCACCAGGGCTGGCTGGAGAACCCCGCGGTCACCGGCTTCACACTCCGCCGGTACACCCGCTACGTCGACGTCCTCGACTCCTGGGCCGCACAGGCGCAGACCCGGCCCGAACTCGTCGAACGCTGGCTCGTCGAACGCTGGGCCGCACGCCTGCACGAGGCGCGGACCGGGGCGCTGGCCGAACCGACCCTGTTCTGACGCGAGGCTCGCGCTCGGTGTCGTCTGCTGCTACGTCGGTACACCCCGGGCAATCGGGTCTCCTGCAGATGCCAGAGGCCACCGTCCTCCGGCATCTGGAACTCCGGCAGCGCGAGAACATCCGACTTCGGTGGACCGTTCAACCCCAGAATCATTCGAGCGAGTGCTGTTGTCTCGCATCGCCCGGTCGCGATCGACGCCAGCATCCCGTTGTAGATCAGATCCCACAGGGCCGGGTTGGCGTCCAGCACCTTCGTTGACAATCCTCGGACACTGCGGCCCCGTCGAGGCATCAACGGCCGACTCGAGCACCTGCGTGGCATCGCCCACGGATTCCGCAACCTCGACCACTACATCGTGCGGTCGTTGATCCACTCCGGCCAGCTTCAGGAACGGACCAACGCACTCTGAATCAGGAAGAGCCACTAAATCTATGCAAGTCAGGACGTCTTGAGGTCCCCACTTCTCACGCTGGACATCTGTCTACCCTCCGTCGATCGGGAAGAGAAACTTTGCAAAGCCTTCCATGGCGCAAGCGAGCAGGTGCCGAGTACTTCGTTCCAAGAGCTGAGGGCCCAGTCAGGCCCCAACCCACGTTTCATGGCTGAGTGGCGCGCCGTTGAGCTCCTTGCGCCGCTCGCGCCAGTCGGACATGTGTTGGTCCATCAGCGTGATGAACCGCTCACCGTGGTGGCGTTCGAAGTAGTGCGTCATCTCGTGGACGACGATGTACTCCAGGCACTTTGGATCCTTCTTAGCAAGTTCGACATTGAACCAGATGTGTCGGGTCTCGCGGTTGCAGGATCCCCACTTGGTCTTCATTCGTCGGATCGTCCACTTCGGCACCGTCACGCCGAGTTCCTGCTCCCATTTGGCGACGAGGACGGGAATCGCCTGTCGGAGTTGGTCTCGGTACCACTTGTCGAGGTAGCCGCGACGCTTCTCGGCCTGGGTGTCAGTGGGCACGTAGAGCACTAGTCTCTCGCCGTCGATCTCGAAGTGTGCCCGTCCCGGCCGCTCGACGACCTTGAGCCGGCGACGAACACCCCACAGGTAGTGTGATTCGCCGGTCACCATCTCCCGCTCGGACTGCCGCGCGGCGGAGCGCAGCTGTTCGCGCTGTCGTCTGATCCACGACAGTCGCTGGATCACCGCCAGACGCACCTGGTCGTCGTCGAATCGCTCCGGCGCGGCGACACGGACGCGGCCCATCGGTGGGTAGACGCCGATGTGCAGGTTCTTGATGTCCTTGTAGACGACATCGATATCGATGCCGCGGACGGTGAGATACGCCTTAGCGGTACTCATCCCGCGCCTTTACCAGGTCGAACAGTTCGTCTAGTCGGTCGAAGTCATCGGGAAGGACACTCTTGATCGCCCGTTTGACGACCTTCTCCTTCATCGTATTGCCCACCCAGTCGTGCGGCTTGCTCGTCAGGACCGCGGTGTCGACCCGGATCGGCATCGCCGGGTCGGGCCAGCCGAAGTCGATCAGGGCTCGGCGCGCGCCGTTGTCCGCCCAGTCGGGATACTGGGTGTCGGATTCCCGGGTGCCGAGTTTCTTGGCGGCGTCGAGGAGCTTGGCCAGGTACTCCTGGTAGTCGATGGCCTGCTGGCGGCGCTGTTCGATGATCGCGTCAAGTAATTCGCTCATCTTGTCGTAGTACTTTGGGTTCATCGCCCGCTCGTCGACGATCACCTTGCGCATGTTGTTGGCGATCGTCTCCGCCACAGCGTCAGAATCCTTCTTGATCCCGGCAGGCAGCTTGTCGATCGCCCCGACCCCGAGCTTGACGATCAGCTCGATCAGACCCGTATCCGCGAAGTCGGAGACCACCTCGGAGGCGCCGGCCTGAATGTAGGTGTCGAGCAGGAACCGCATGCCGGCCTCGTACTGCTTGAAGTCGACGTCCTCACCGGCCCCGAGTTTCACCTCAGCGCGCACGTCAATGTAGTGCGCGATCTCTTCTCTGATCACCTCGGCCTCGACCTGCGTGTAGCCGGCGGCGGTCATCTCGTTGGCGATGTTGCTGTAGGCGCGGGTGACCGCGGCAACCGCCTTGTACAGTTCGACGCGCTTGGGCTCGTTGGCCTTGAGTTGGGCTGCGTTGCCCTGCTCGAGAGCGCAGAAGTACTGCTGGTACTGGAGTGTGTTCTTCGGTGGCGCAACGGGTTCGACAAGGCCTCGGATGCGTTCGAGGGCGTCGTCGAGGTTCTCGCGGGCCTTGTCGACGCGGTCGGAGAGCAGGCCCTCGATGTCGGTCTTCTCGTAGCCGTCGAGCGCGCCGGAGGTGTAGTCGGTGATCGCGGTTTCGAGTGAGTTGAACAGGTCCTGGTAGTCGACGATGTAGCCGTAGTCCTTGTCGTCGCCGTCGAGGCGGTTGACGCGGCAGATGGCCTGGAACAGGCCGTGGTTCTGCATCTTCTTGTCGATGTACAGGTAGGTGGCACTCGGTGCGTCGAAGCCGGTCAGGAGCTTGTCGACGACGATCAGCAGCCGCATCTGGCCAGGGTTCTCGATGAACTGGCGTTTGACTACCCGCTCGAACTCCTCGACCTTGCCGACTGCTATGTCCTCGGATTCGGCGAAGTAGTCGGCCAGCATTCTGCGGTAGATCTCGTACTGGCGGATCTTCTCGGTCTTGCCGGCGCCGGCGTCTTCCTTGGCGATGTCACTCGCATTTGGGGTGTAGCTGGTGACGATGGCGCACTTGCCCTTGAAGCCGGCCGCGACGAACAACTCATAGAACTTGCACGCCTGATAGATACTCGAGCCGACCAGTATGGCATTGCCGCGGCCGTCCATAAGGCGGGGCTTGGTCGCCATGTCCTTGAGGATGTCGGCGACGATCTTCTCGGCTCGGGACCGGCTGGTGAGGACCTTCTGCATGGTGCCCCAACGCTTCTTGAGCTCGGCCTTGGACAGATCGGTCATGCCCTGGGTCTGGGCCTCGAACCACTCGTCGACAGCCTTGGGAGAGTCGAGTCGCTGGTCGATGTTGCGGGGTTCGTAGCGCAGATCGAGCACCACACCGTCGGCGACGGCCTCGTTGAACCTATAGGTGTGGATGAACGAGCCGAACGTTTCGATGCTGGTGGCCTTGTCCGCCTTCAGCAGTGGGGTGCCGGTGAACCCGATGAACATCGCCCCCGGTAGGAGCGCCTTCATCGCGGTATGCATGGTGCCGGACTGGGTACGGTGGGCCTCGTCGACGAAGACGAAGACGTTGCCCTTGGCCTTGAAGTCCTTCGGGATGCGGGCGCGCAAATCGTCGAGGAACTCGGCGGTCGCCTCATCACGGTCGGCCTCGTTGTCGGTGCCGCGGAACTTGTGGACGAGTGAGCAGATCAGCCACTCGGTCGATGCGTTGAGCGTGCCGATGAGGTCGGCGCCGCTGCGGGTGCGGTAGATCTGCTCGTTGACGCCGCCGAAAACCTTCTCGATCTGCTCGTCTAGTTCGGTGCGGTCGGTGATGATCAGGACCCGGGCGTCGGACTGGTTCTCGCGAATCCATTTCGCCAGCCACACCATCGTCAGGGACTTGCCCGAGCCCTGGGTGTGCCAGATGATGCCGCCTTCACGCTGGGCGATCCGCTCTTGCGCAGCTTTGACACCGAAGTACTGGTTGTGACGCGGGCCCTTCTTGATGCCCGCATCGAAGACGATGAAGTCGTGGATCAGCTCGAGCAGGCGCTCCTTGTTGCACATCTGCAGCAGCGCCCGGTCGAGCCGGTCTTCGATGTCGGAGGGCTCTTTCCACTCGAGCCAGTACTTCTCCGGGGTGTCAATGACTCCGTAGCGTAGGCCTTCGACGTCGTTGCCGGCGAAGACGAACTGCACCGTCGAGAAGAACGACCGGATGAACTCCGGATGCTGGTTGCCGATAGTCTGCCGGATACCTTCGGAAACAGCAACTTTGGAGCGCTTGAGCTCAAGCGTGGCCACGGCCAGGCCGTTGACGTAGAGCACCACGTCGGGACGCTTGATGTGTTGGCCGGCGACGGTGACTTCATCGGCAACAGCAAATTTGTTGAGCTGTGGGTGTTCCCAGTCGACCAGCCAGACAGTCTCGGTCTGCTCACCGACACCGGGCTTGACCTTCACGCCATAGCGCAGCAGCCGGTAGACATCCCGATTCGCCTCGTAGAGATCGTGGCCGGCACCGACCGCCGCGGCCTTTCCCAGCTGGTCGAGAGCACGGGTGATGAGGTTGTCGTTGTAGCCGCGAGCCTTGAGGTTCTGGACGAGCAGGCCGGTCTCGATGTTCGAATTACCATCGCGGCGCTCCCAGTTCCCGAGGTACTCGTAACCAAGCTGGTCACGAAACAGCGCGACTATGCGATTCTGGGCTTTCCGTTCAATCTGCCCGACGTCACTCACGACACAGCCTCCACCTGTAGACGCGTGCGTCCGGTCAGAAGTTGCTGCATCATTCCGGTCTTGATGGCGCGGGCTTTGGCGAGACGCGAACGCAAACTGAGGAGCTCAGTATCGCCGTCGCTGAGCACCTGAGAAATAGCACCTTGCTCCTCGAAGCTTGGCATGGGACACGTGAAGCCCTCGACATCCCCTGGTCGCAGATTGTTTATGCTAGATCCAGAAAGGATGACGTCAAGCCACGAGCGAAACGCGTGCGTTTTCAACAATCCCGCAACGTATATCGGGGAAGCTTCTTTGCCGATCACTCGGAATGCACCCATGAACGCTCCAAACGTGTACCTCGGATCACTGGAATGATCAAATAGCGCCGACTTCCCAACAAGTGCACGGCTTCCGTTAGCCATGCAGACGACGATGTCACCCCGCTTGAGAATCTGGTCCGACCGGACGCGTCGCTCGTGCACGTATTGCAGTCCATCGAGTTCGATAAGGCCGTCCTGTACGTTGTTCGCACGCAAAAGTCGAACGGTAAATGGTCGATCGACGGTCGACAGGTCCACACCTGGCTCGTAGCCGACTCCGCGAATGCATTTCCCTACCGAGCCAAGTGAGCGCACGGTCCACGGCGCGGTAAACCCCGGCAGGCGGGTGCGGCCTGTCAGGAGCTGCTGCATCTTACCCTGCTTGATCGCCTGCTTCTTGGCAATTAGGCGTTCGAGGGTGGCGATCAGGTCGTCAGTGTCGCGAAGGGTCTGTGCAATCCGTGACTGCTCAGACCGCGACATCGGAATTGGAATCTCGAACTGTTTGATTCGACCAAGCGCAAGCTTGGGTTGTGCACCAACCGTCCGGATGGAGTCGATCTCGTTCTGAATTGGCTCGCCGAGTAGCGAGTACATCAAGTAGTCAACATCGCAAGTGATCGAAGTTATTCGATCAGCGTTCTCGGTGAGATTTGCTCCATCGAGATCTGCAGGAACGCGGCCGACGATTCCGAGGGTTCCCGCCACACTGATGAAGATGTCGTTCTTGAAGATTCGATAAGCGCGGATCAACGGAGCCACGTCTTCGGGCACGAAGCGGAGCTCGGATATATCGACCCGTCCCTGTTGCATGTCAGTGACTCTTATGTATGGGTGCGCGGTTGGTGTCTGAGTAAGAGACCGCCCCTTCGGCAACCGCTTCCCGCCTCGTACGCTCCCGAGTGACCCGATCGTACGGATCTCCCAATCGTCGGTCAGTGCGGTTACGTCGCTCATTTGACCCCCATCGCAGCTAGATGCCCCTCAACCTTGGCTTCAAGATTGCTGAGCTCAGAGTTGAGGTCCTCAACGGTCGCTGCGTAGCGTTCACCGAGCTGCTGGATGCGCGTGACCAGTCCGAGCGTCAATGCTTCTACCTCACCGGCGACACGTCGCGCAACGGTCGCGTGCCACTTGTCATCGAGTACAAGCTTCTTGATGTCATTCTCGGTGAGGTCGCCGTACTTCTTGAGTGTGGCGAGGTCGAGCTCAGCCTGGGCATCCTTAGCAGCCTTCTTGGCAGCTGCTTCGGCGTTGTACAGCTTGGTTACCTGCTGTAGCGCCTTGATCTCATCATGATCGCCGCCGACCTTGATCACCTTCAGTCGCGTAGCGACGAGCGCCTTGGAAATCTTGTCGTCCTCCATAGCATCGGCGAGCGAGCCGTCTTCAACGGCATGTTCTTCAATATATTCCTCGACGGCGCGCGTAGATTCTTCGGCGGCGGCGGTGAGGTTGTCGGCCTTGACCTGCTGGTCAGCGAAGTAGCGGGCCACGATTAGGGCCGGCGAGATGAGGTCCATCTTGTACTTCTGGGCGTTCTTGCCGCTGCCGATAGTTAGGTCGGGTTCTTCGGTGAGCTTGCGTTCTTTGTCGTTGATCGTCAGGCGCGGTACGGCCGCACCCTGCCAGCCTTCGGCCATGATCAGGTAGACGTCATCGTGCACGGTGTCGTGCCAATAGGTCATGAGCTGCTCGTAGACGTCGTACTCGTCGAGCAGCGGCATCCGCGCGAAGCGTGCCAGCAGGTTGTCGCTGATGGTCGCTATCAGTTCATTCGGGGTGGTGTTGGCATTGACGCCGGCCAATGCGTCACGGTGCGTCGCGAACCAGTCTTCGACAATGCCGGCGGCTTCGTCACGCAGTTTGTGGAAGCTAACTGCGTCGAAGATGGCTTGTTGCACTGCACTGACGTCGATGCCCAGGTCGCTATAGCCGGGTCGATTCGGTGTGAAGATCTGGCTACGCAACTGAGGGAAAGCGTCCCAGTAGCTCTGAAGTGCGTCAAGGTCACGGTCGGGGATGCCGCCGTACAGGTGGGCGCTGAGGTCCTGCAGGTCTTCGGGCTCGGAGGAGTCGATGTAGCGCGGAATATTGAGGTTGTAGTCGTTCCTTGGATCGGCGATCTCACTCATCGGCACCATGCGTGAGTAGCGGTCGATCTCGATCTGCTTGTTGAAGGTGTCGACAACCTTATGCAGGTCCTGGCTGCGGAGACGATTCTTGTTGCCATCCTTCATGAAGCCCTTTGATGCGTCGATCATGAAAACACCCGTACGCGCCTGCGCATTCTCCTTGTCGAGAATAACCACACATGCCGGAATGCCTGTGCCGTAGAACAGGTTTGACGGCAAGCCGATGACACCCTTGATGAAGCCCCGCTTGAGCAGACGGGTGCGAATAGTGGCCTCAGCGTTGCCGCGGAACAGCACGCCGTGCGGCAGGATGATCGCGGCCTTGCCGGTGCTCTTCAGCGACGTGAGCGCATGCAGCAAAAAAGCGTAGTCGCCGTTCTTCTCCGGCGGTCGGCCATATTCGAAGCGGCCGTAGTCATTCTCAAGTCCATTGGTCCAGGACTTCACCGAGAACGGCGGGTTCATGACGATGAAGTCGAACGGCTGCAATCGCTCGCCGGCGGTGACGAACTTCGGGCCGGTAATGGTATCGCCCTTGGCGATCTCGGCAATCTCGTTGCCATGCAGGATCATGTTCATCTTGGATAGCGCCCAGGTGGCGTTGTCCTTCTCCTGGCCGTAGATCGTCATGCCCCGCGGCGCCTCGGCAGCCGCCTTCAGCAGTAGCGAGCCGGAGCCACAAGCGGGGTCATAGACGGTCTGATCCTGGCGGGTGGCCGGACCGATGCCGACCACCTTAGCGAGGATACGAGAGACCTCAGCCGGCGTGTAGAACTGGCCCTTACTCTTGCCGGACTCGGTGGCAAAGTGGCGCATCAAGTACTCGTAGGCGTCGCCGAGCAGGTCGTCGCCCTCTGCGCGCGAGCCCCGGAAGTCGAGGTCGTTGAAGATGGTAACGAGCTTGGAGAGGCGGTCCTGCATCTCCTTGCCCTTGCCGAGCTTCTCCTCGTCGTTGAAGTCAGCCTGGTCGATGACGTTGCGCAGGTCGTTGGCCTCGGCGAGCTTGGCGATGATCTTGTTGAAGCGGTCGCCAATCTCCTTGTCGCCTTTCGCGGCGAGCATGTCCTCGAACGAGCCGCCGTTAGGTACCTCTATGAGGCTGTTCGAGTCGGCCTTGGCCTTGTCAGACACGTACTTCACGAACAGCAGCGTCAGGATGTAGTCCTTATACTGGCTGGCATCCATGCCGCCACGAAGCTGGTCGCAACTTGCCCATAGCGACGAGTACAGATCCGACTTCTTGAGCGCCACGTTTCGCCTTCCGCTGCATCCTGAATGCCGTCGGCAGCCGCCGACGACTCGATACTGCCGCACCTCCGCGTGAAATTCTCCCACCTCGATCGGTGCGGCACGCAGGGCACTGGAGCGATCTCGACAGCGCGGTGAAACGGGGCCGCAGCCTCCCACCCACCCAAAGTGGGACACAGGGGCTTCTGGGCAACAAAGAACGAGGTCACGACCTCTTTCGAGTTCGTGACCTCGTTCGTCACAGTTTGTGGGACTGCGCGGTTCCAGCGGAGCGGAGAACCTTTCGTTGAGGATGTCGAGCCATGTTCTTCGCTCGCCGCAGTCGGCTGTCCCGCCGGTACGTTGGTGGGACGAGTCCGAAGCCGACCTCCAGCGAGTATCCACACACCAGGTCGATCAAAGGTCGATGACCTGCTGGATCACGTGCTTGCAGCCGCAGCGACGGGGCCCGAACGGTCAACTCCAGTGCGAGCTTCCCAGGCAGCACCGCAACGGTAGCCGTGGGGCGGGCTTCGATCCCGATCGTCGGCCAAGCTACGCCGGACCGTACCGCTAGCCTGAAAGCGCGCATCGTCTCGCTCCGCGACCACTTCCGACAGAGCCCCGTATCGAGCCAGGGACAGCACGGCGCGCTACGGTTGACGGCGCATCTGCCATCACCCGCGCGTTCGGCGCAGAAGAGGGACATCATGAGCGACGAGGACAACCTCCCCCTGCAGCTCGACGGCGCGTTCGCCGTGGCCACGGAGGATCGCGATCAGCTGCGTGACCTGGCGGTCCGCGCGTTGACGGAGCTGCTCGGCGAGGCGCCGGCCGTCGACGAGGACGGCGACATCGTCGTCCCGGTGCACGGGTTCGCGCTGTACGTGACGGTCGCGGAGGACGGGCCGCAGCTGCACGTGTGGTCGTCGATCGTGGACGGCGTCACCCACCGTGCGGCCGCGGCGGCGGAGCTTCTCGACCTCGGTGAGCAGTGGCCGCGGCTGCGGTTCGCCGTGGACCGCGAGCACGTCCTCGTCTCGACGCTGTTCGATGCGGACCCGTTCGCGCCGCAGCACCTGCTGAACCTGGTCGAGGAGATCCACGATCTCACCCACGACCTGGACGACGACTTCGCCGCGAAGTTCGGCGGCACCCTCGACTGCGACGCCGACGACGTCAGCTACGCCGGCGACTGCAACACCGGCGGCTGCGGCGACGACTGCGCCTGCGGCGACGGTGGCCACCTCGGCGACACGATCCCCGTCGGCGAACCCGGACGCTGACCGCCTCCGACCACGACGCGGCCCGGTTCTGTAGGTGCCGCGCGATAGCCTCCCGTCAGCTCGTGCACCCCTGGGTGCACGAACTGACGGCCTGAAGGGGGATGCAGTGTCCGACGTCGAAAAGTTCGACCACGCAGTCGAACTGGCGTGGCGGATGTTCCGCGGTGCGCTCGCCGACCACGTCGGCGCCATGCGCGACGACGACATCCTCGTCGTCGAACTCCCCGACCGCGACGACACCGCCGACGGCTACGCCCCGTGCGTGCAGTTCCTCGGCTGGGCACGCGGACAGGTGCGCTGCGAGGTGCCGTCCAACGCATTCCTCGCCCCCCGCTTCGCTCTCTCCCCCGACGCCGAGTCGCTGCTGCTCGAACTGGGCTGGCAGCCACCCACCTGCGCCCCCGACGAGGAATCGGCGGACGGATCGCCGGCATTCTTCCTCGACCGCCCCTCCCGCTTCTCCGACCAGCTCGCCGCGATGGCCGTCACCGTGTTCCGCGAGATCTGGAGCGTTCCGCACCCCAGCTTCCTGCGCATCGACACCGCCGGCGAGGCACCCGAGTCCCCCGTCGCCGCGCTGACGTCGACACCACCCGAGGTCACCGACCTCGAACCGATGCTGGCCGTGACGCCCCGCGACCCCGACCACCTGCGCCGCCTCGTCGAGAACACCCTCACCGACGTGCTCGGCGAACTCCCCGCCACCGACGCCGACGGCGACTTCGTGCTGTCCGTCGAGGGCCACTCCGTGTTCGTGGTGCCGCACCCGCGCGAACCGGTCGTCCGGCTGTGGGTGCCGCTCCTCTACCGCATCGGTGGACGCACCCGCGCCGCCGAGATCGTCGCCGACCTGACCGCGCAGTGGTCGCACATCCGGTTCGTGCTGCGCGAGGACCGACTCAACGCCGTCGTCGAGATCCCCGGATTCCCGTTCGTGCCACGGCATCTCACCGACCAGATCGACCGCGTCTCCACCTTCCTCGGCACCGTCGACCAGGCGTTCGCCGCCCGCTTCGACGCCGTCGGACACCGCGCCACCGCCGCCGCGGACCACGAATGCGAACCGGAGATCCCCGCCGCACTCCTCACCCTCGTGCAGCTGGTGCTCTACGCCCGCGACAGCCTCGACGACGACACGGTCGCCGAGATCTGCGACCGCGACCGCGCCACCGTCCTCGACTACCTGCGCATCGCCGCCGAGCAGAAGTCCGAGTGGCGCGACAACCTCACCAAGGCCCGGGACGCCGACGAGACCGACGAGATCGACCTCTGCGAGAGCGAACACTCCGCCTGGTCGCAGACCCACGACGCGCTGCGGGGCGCGCTGCGCGTCGTCACCTTCTCCCGCCCCGGCGACCACCCGGCCCCGCCGGCACCCGCGCCGCGGCAGGCGACGCTGTTCGACGACCCCGACGAGCTCACCCTCTTCGACGAACCGAACTGACCGACTCGTCCCGATCGCCCGCGATGTCCGGGTGACGTCCCGCACCGACCCAACCACTGGCCGAGGCGTCGCGGAAAACCGCCCTGCCGGAACAGCCTGCGGCACCGCCCACTTCGCCGGGTCCTGAGATTCGCTCAGCGCAGTCGAGCGCTGGGTCGACCACGGCGAAGGCCCCACCGATCCGGTCACCTACGACGCGACCGACCGCTCGCGTCCGCTGTCCGAGTACCCCCACGTGGCCGCGCTACACGGGCACCGGAAGCATCGACGACGCAACCAGTTTCGAGTGCGCAGCCCCATAACGGTCATCACCCGCTCCCTCGACGGCTGAAGGTCACCTTCGTGCGGCCTGACCGCATGAAGGTGACCTTCAGCCGAGGGGGGAAGTGGGTGCTGTCGTAGCGGCGGCGGACCCACCTTGCCACTTAGCGCATATTCGATCTATAGTTTGCTCAGACTTGATCGAAGGAGCTTCGATGGACCTCACGACCAGCCAGAGCGACCGCGCCGCCGGCGTGCTGCTCGCCACCGCCGCGGGCGACGCGCTCGGCGCGGGCTACGAGTTCACCCACCCCTCCGCCGAGGCGACGATCGACATGATCGGCGGCGGTCCCTTCCACTGGGCACCCGGAGAATGGACCGACGACACCGCGATGGCCGTCGCGATCGCCGAGGTCGCCGCCACCGGTGCCGACATCGGCCGCGGCACCGGCCTCGACGCCGTCGCGGCGCAGTTCGTCCGCTGGTACGACTCCGAGCCCGCCGACATCGGCAACCAGACCCGCGCGGTACTGGGCCACCGCCCTGCGTCCGCGGCGGCGATGCAGGCGCGCGCCCGCGAGCTGACCGGCCGCACGGGCGGCAACGGGTCCCTCATGCGGACCGCGCCGGTCGCCCTCGGCTACCTCCACGACGCCGCGGCCTGCGCGCACGCCGCCGCGCAGATCGCGTCACTGACCCACGACGACCAGCGCGCGATCGAGGCCTGCCAGATCTGGACGCACGCCATCCGGCACGCCGTGCTGCACGGCACCTTCGACGGCGTCCGCCACTACCTCGCCACCGCACCCGCGGACGTCGCGGCGTACTGGTCGCCGCTGCTCGACCAGGCCGAAACCGGCTCTCCCGCAGACTTTCCTAACAACGGCTGGGTGGTGCACGCGCTGCAGACCGCGTGGTGGGCGATCACCACCACCGACGCGTCCGACGCCCGGCACCTGCAGCGCGCGCTCGAGGCCGCGGTCCGCGCGGGCGGCGACACCGACACCACCGCCGCCATCGCGGGCGGCCTGCTCGGCGGGCGGTGGGGCGCGTCCGCGGTCCCGGCGCGGTGGCGGCGCATCCTGCACGGCTGGCCCGGACACACCGCGTCGGACCTGATGCGGCTGGCGACCCTGACCGCGAACGGCGGCCGCGACGACCGGCACGGATGGCCGTCCGTGAAGGTCCTCGACTACTCCCGTTTCCCGGGGACCGGGCACGTCGCGGTGCACCCGCACGACGACGGCGTCCTCCTCGGCGGCGTGGATGCCGTCGCCCGCGGCGGCGTCGATGCGGTGGTCAGCCTGTGCCGCATGGGAACTCGGCAGGTGTCGACCGAGCACGTCGAGTTCCGGCTCGTCGACGGCGGCCACGACGAGAACCCGAACCTCGACTTCGTCGTCGACGACGCCGCCCGCACCGTGCAGGCGCTGCGCGCCGAGGGCAAGAAGGTGCTGCTGCACTGCGTGCAGGCGCACAGCCGCACCCCGTCCGTGGCCGCCCGCTACTCCGTCCTGCTCCGGCGCGATCCGCGCGACGTCCTGAAGGCGATGCCGTGGGCGCGTCCGAAGCCGGAACTGTGGGCGGCCGCCACGGCCCCCGAGTACCAGCCCCGGCGCGCTGCAGCCGGGCCGCGGATTGGCGTCGTCCGGGGCGACATCACCACGATGCGCGTCGACGCGATCGTCAACGCCGCGAAGCCCTCCCTGCTCGGCGGCGGGGGCGTCGACGGCGCCATCCACCGCGCGGGCGGCCGCGACATCCTCGCCGCCTGCCGGCTGCTGCGTGAGACGACGCTGCCGGACGGGCTCGCCGTCGGTGCGGCGGTGGCCACGACCGCGGGCCGGCTGCCGGCCACGACGCTCATCCACACGGTCGGGCCGCGCTGGTCCCCGGACGACGACCGCTCCGCGCTGCTGCGCGCCGCCTACACCCGCAGCCTCACTCTCGCCGCGTCCCTCGGCGCGAAAACCGTGGCGTTCCCGCTCATCTCGTCCGGCGCCTACGGCTGGCCCAAGGACGACGCGATCCGGCAGGCGATCGACGCCATCCGCTCGAGCCGCACCACCGTCGAGGTCGTCACCCTCGTCGCGTTCAGCGCCGACACCGAGGCGCTGATCCGCCGCGCGCTGGGCTAGTCTCCGGAAGGCTGGTCTTCCGCCTCATCGCGTCGGGACTGGGCGACCCACACGGCGATCTGCGCTCGCGAGTTGAATCCCAGTTTCACGAGCAGGTGTTCGACGTGCCCCTGCGCGGTGCGTGGGGAGATCACCAGGCGTGCGGCGATCTCCTTGTCGGTCAGACCCTCGGCCACCAGGTCCGCGACCTCGAGTTCGCGTTTCGTCGGTCGCGTCGAGCGGCCGGTGCCGGACGTCCGCGAGCGTGGGCGTTCCTCGCCGAGTGCGAAGTCGACGGCGTCGTGGAACCCGAGCTCGGCTCCCTTGCGGCACGCTTCCTCGAACACCTTCTCGCCGAGCTTGTTTCGCACGTCCCGCTCGCACGCGTCCTGGAACAGGCTCAGGCCGGGCACGACGACCTTCGTGCCGCCGGCCGACCGGGTGACCCCCTCCGCTGCGCCCATCAACACGGCGGCGCGCCGCGGGTCGTTGTTGTCCACCGCGACCCACGACATCGCCTGCATGCACATGCCCGTGTTCAACCGGTCGTTGATCTTGCGCCCCAGTTTCAGTGCCTGCTTCAGGAGCTCTGCGGGTCGCTCGTGGTCGCCCAGGTTCCACCTCGCGATGGCCAGCCCCCACACCAGGTACGACTGATAGTTCGTTTCCCCGTGCCCTTCGGTGATGCGCAGTGCCCGCTCGTAGTTCTCGATCGCCCGGGGCGAATCGGTCATGAACTCGAGCGTCAACCCGAGAGTGATCATGGCCATGACTTCCATGCGCAGGTACTGGTAGGACTTTGTTAGGTGGGGAAGGTGTGGTGGCAGGTCGGGCAGGTCCCGATCCAATAGGCCAGTGCGCGTTGGAGTTTGCGTACGACGGCGTA
>NZ_JBIAOU010000016.1:0-100145 GCF_042879035.1 Rhodococcus sp. NPDC003318
GTCACACCACCCGACCGTCACCGAAACCCCAGGTCACCCACCCCCACACCACCCCGGACCCCGAAATCACACCGATGTGACCCCGACCACCCTCCGCACAGCACTCCCCGAAACGACGGAGGGCGCCGCCTCTCGCATCACGCGAGACGACAGCGCCCTCCCCAGGACTCGTGCTGCAGAACACGCAGCGGTGTCGGTCCGCTCAGGCGGACACCAGCTGGATGCCGGCGAAGTTGCGCTTGCCACGCCGGATCACCAGCCACTGCCCGTGCAGCAGGTCGGCTGCATCGGGCGTCCAGTCCTCGGCAGCGACCTTGGCGTTGTTGACGTAGGCGCCGCCCTCCTTCACCGCACGCCGAGCCGCCCCCTTGCTCTCGGACAACCCACTCGCCACGAGGAGGTCGACGATCGTCGACGGTTCGCCCGGCCGGACCTGCGCCACCGACGCCTCGATGAGGGCGGCGGCCAGGGTCGACTCGTCGAGATCGCGGAGCTCACCCTTGCCGAACAGGGCCTGACTGGCGAGTTCGACTGCCGCGGTGTTCTCCGCGCCGTGCACGAGGGTGGTCATCTCCGCAGCCAGCCGGCGCTGCGCAACCCGGGCCTGCGGACGCTCGGCGACCTCGACCTCGAGCTCCGCGAGTTCGTCCTGTCCGAGGAAGGTGAACCACCGCAGGTAGCGGATCACGTCGGCGTCGCCGGTGTTCACGAAGTACTGGTACCAGGCGTACGGGCTGGTCATCTCCGGGTCGAGCCACAGGCTTCCGCCGCCGGTGGACTTGCCGAACTTCTTGCCGTCGGACGAGGTCACCAGCGGCACCGTCATCGCGTGCACCGACTCCCCGTCGACACGTCGGTTCAGTTCGACACCGGCGATGATGTTGCCCCACTGGTCGGAGCCGCCGACCTGCAGCGTGCACCCGCGTTCGCGGCGCAACTGCAGGTAGTCGTTCGCCTGAAGCAGCATGTAGCTGAACTCGGTGTAGGAGATGCCGTCGGACTCGAGCCGCCGCTTGACGGTGTCTCGGGCGAGCATCACGTTCACCGAGAAGTGCTTGCCCAGGTCGCGCAGGAAGTCGATCGCGGACAGCTTCCCGGTCCAGTTCATGTTGTTCTCGACGATCGCCGCGTTGTCGCCGTCGAACGACACGAAACGTTCGAGCTGTGCCCGGATCCGGTCGGCCCACTCGGCGACGGTGTCCGCCGAGTTCATCGTCCGCTCCCCCACGTCGCGGGGATCGCCGATCAGGCCGGTGGCGCCACCCGCGAGCACGATGGGCTTGTGCCCGGCGAGCTGGAAACGCTTGAGCGTCAGGAGCGGAACGAGGTGACCGGCGTGCAGGCTCGGACCGGTCGGATCGAAGCCGCAATAGAGGGTGACCGGACCACCGTCGGCGTCACGACGCAGGGCGTCGAGATCGGTGGACTGCTGGATGAGTCCACGCCAGGTCAGTTCGTCGATGATGTTCTCAGTCACGAGGTCGATCATCCCATCCGCGCCACCGCGCCGTTCGAGCCGGTTGTCCCGCCGTCACCCCGACGAGGGGGCACTGAAGGCGCGCGCTGTTAAGTCCGAGCTGAAGGAAGCGGGTAGAGCGAGGTTGTTGGTTGCGGCGGTCACCGGTCGCAGCATGGGGATCGCAAAGCCCCCAGCGGCTCTGCAGTCCACACAACCCAGTCCGCGACCACACAAGGAGCTGGCGCATGACCACGATCACCGAATCGGCACTCGGACTCGACGTCGTCCCACTCGCCGGCTACATCGGTGCCAAGATCACCGGTGTCGACCTGCGGGACGATCTCGACGACGCGACCGTCGCCGAGATCCGAGCCGCGCTGAACAAGTACAAGGTCGTGTTCTTCCGCGACCAGCAGATCGGCCACGCCGAGCAGGTGGCCTTCGCTCGCCGGTTCGGCAGGGTGACCCCGGCGCACCCGCACGAGGAGAACCCGCCGGAGGGCTTCCCCGAGATCCTCCCCATCGACAGTCGCCGGTACGAGACGAACCTGGGCCGCAAGCGCACGTCCTACGACCACAGCTGGCACACCGACGTCACCGCCCTGGTCAATCCTCCCGCCGCGTCGATTCTGCGGGCGGACATCCTTCCGCCCTACGGCGGTGACACCGCATGGACGAATCTCGTTGCGGCGTACGAGAACCTGCCCCAGGAGCTCCGTGACCTCGCCGACCGGATCGACATCCGTCACCAGTTCCAGGCCCGGGCCGCGGAAGGCAGCCAACGCGATCGCAAGATCAGGGAGGCCAATCTCGTCGCCTACCACCCCGCGGTCCGGGTCCACCCGGAAACCGGCGAGCGGGCGCTGTTCGTCAGCCCCGGCTTCACGCGCGGCGCACGCGAGATTCGCGGCTTCAGCCCCGACCAGAGCGAGCGCATCCTGAAGCTGTTGTGGTCCGAGGCGACTCGCACCGAGTACACGGTCCGGTTCCGTTGGAAGCCCGGATCCGTCGCGTTCTGGGACAACCGCGCGACCGCGCACCTCGCCATCGCCGATGCTGCTCACCTCGGGCACGACCGGGTCCTCTATCGCGTCACCCTGGAGGGCGACGTCCCCAGGGGCGTGGACGGGCGCGAGTCGGAACTGGTGTCGGGCGAACCGTTCCACGGCGCCTGACCCGTCCACCCGTCCGACACGGACAACCCACCGAACGCCTCGGCTGTGCCCCGGCCCGCGCCACCGCGAGCCGGGGCACGGTGCCGTTCGCGGCGCGTGCCGACCACCGGGCCGCAACAATGGACTCACCGTGACGGGAATTGCCGTCCGTACCGCTGCCGCGCCTCCTGGCGGGCCCCCGACCTCGGCGATCCGGCGAATCTCGTTGACCGCCATAGACGAACCGGTACCGCGCCGAACCGCGGGCCACCCGAATTCGTCGGGTAGTGTGCGCTTCCGTGACTCCCCGGGTTCTCGTGGCTCGACGCCATGTCGATCTCATGCGTGCATGCAGCGCGACCTGTCGCCGCTGACCCGCGCCGCGCAACACCGCCACATCCACCCGAGGCCACCGCACCGTGGCCGTTGTCGACCATTCGTCGAAGGGGACGTCATGTCTGCAGTCTCTCCACCGGTCTCCGCCCGGCGCGAAGCCGCCGCCTCCGGCCCGAAGGCGGGTCTCTGATGCTGGACTTCCGTCGGATGATGTTGCTCTGCGATCTCGCGGATCTCGGTTCGGTGGCCGCGGTCGCCGAGCAGCGCGGGATCACCAGTTCGGCCGTTTCCCAACAACTGCGGGTTCTCGAGCAGGAAGCCGGAACCGTGCTGTTCCGGCGCGACGGTCGCACCCTCGGTCTCACCCGCGCGGGTGACGTCCTCGTCGAGCACGTCCGCAAGGTGGTGACCGCACTGGACGAGGCGACCAGCGCGGTCGCCGCATTTCGCTCCGACATCGTCGGCAACGTCGCCGTCGCGTCGTTCAACATGGGTATCGCCATGCTCGCCGCTCCGGTGATGTCGCGGCTGCGCCTCCGCCAGCCCAACCTCCACATCGAGATCCAGCAGGAACGTGCCGCCACCGCACTGCGGCTGCTCCGCCGCCGGGAACTCGACGTGGCCATCCTGTGCCGCTACCGCTTCGACGCACCGCTGTCGCTCGGTGGGCTGATCGAGGAGACGCTGATGGACGAGCCGATGACCCTGCTGGCCCCACCGGACCAGCACGGCCGGATCCGAACCCGGGGACTCCCCGCGCTGGCGGACAGTCCCTGGGTTGCCGGCCCGACGAACTCCGGTCTGGGAGCCGTGCTGCAGCACGCCGCCGAGGCCGCGGGATTCACGCCGAAAGTCAAGCACCGGGTGAACGGCGCGCAGAACCTGTGCATGCTGGCCGCCACCGAGGCGGCCTCCGCGATCGTCCCCCGCATGGCCGTACCCGGACACCTCGAGGGCCTGATCGTGGACGGTGTCCAACTCGGGTCGAGGACGATCAGCGCGGTGGTCCGACAGGGGCGCGAACGCGACCCCAACATCAGGCTCGTCGTCGACGAACTGCACAGCGTCGCCGCCGACACGGACCACACCCGTACGCCACTCGGCGTCGCCGTCTGACCGGCCCGATTCACGAGGTGGTACGACCCGGCGCGGGGGCTCGCGGGCTGCGCCGGTAGGCGGAGACCGCGCTCGACGTCGGATCCCACAACCGCCACGCGCGGTCCGCCTCGTGAGTGATGCCCACCCGCGCTCCGGAGGCCACGGGGACCGCGGGACCGGGCCTCAACCGGATCGGCGAACGCTCGTCGAACAGGTCGGCCCCGTTGTCCGACAACGATATTCCGAGTGCCTGCCCAAGATTTCCCGGGCCGCGGGCCAATTCGCGGGCACCGCGACCCGGACTGCGGCGAGTGCGGACGAGGACCTCACCGTCGAGGACCTCACCCGCGCGGAGCAGGACCGCGGCGGCCGTCCCCTGCGGCGCGCAACTGACGTTCAGACAGAAGTGCAGTCCGTGGCTGAGGTAGACGTACAGCCGACCGGCCGGCCCGAACATCACGGCGTTGCGGGCAGTGGGGCCGGGGAAGGAATGCGCGGCCCGATCCGGCCACGGGCCCGACTCATCTCCCCCGTACGCCTCGACCTCGACGATCCGCAGCCGCACCGGCCCCACGGACAGCATCGACCCCAGCACCAGGTGGGCTGCGCCGAGCGGGTCGGCCGCGGACAGGGCCTCGGCGGACAGGTCCGGCGATCTCGACAACTCGGTCACGACCGCGATTGTGCACGCACCGGTCCGGCGTCATGTCGCCCGGACGGATCAGTCGACGGTTCCGGTTCCGCGATCGAGGTAGTCCTGGTGCTCTGCCTCGGTGACGTCGCGGGCCTCGTCCGTCAGCAGTACGGGGATCCCGTCCTCGATCGGGTAGGCGCGCCGCAGTCGCGGGTTGTACAGCAGTTCGTCGTCGACCAGCAGGAGCGGGCCCTTGTCCTGCGGGCAGGCGAGGATGCTCAGCAGGGTGGGATCGAGCGCCACGAACGGTCCTCTCGGGTCGGGGTCACGGACGAGGGCCAGGCTACCCGCCGTGCCCTAGCCGCCGAGCGCCGCACCGCCGTGGTCGGTCACGTCGGCGAGGACGGCGCGCGTCAGTGGGCGGTACCCACCCTCGAGCCCGTCCCGGTACCAGGCACGCGGGCCGGGCGCCGGCAGACCCGCCGCCCTCAGCGCGCTGCGCCGGGGCCGGTACGAGTTGCTGATCGGGATCTCCGGCACCACGTGCACGAGGTCCGGACGCTGCGCCGGCTCCAGATCACCGAGGGCGTCCGCGAGGTCCGCGTCGGTCACCCCGGTACCGGGTCGAAGTGTCACCGCCGCGACGGCGAGCTGCTCGCCGGCGACCGTGACCGCATAGACGACGGCGAGGTCCACCTGGTCGAGGGTGCCGAGGGCGTCGACGATCGGTTCGCCGTGGACCGGGCCTCGTTCGGCGCAGACGACGGCGTTGCGATCGTCCATCAACCAGTGGTCCCCGTCGACGTCGGTGCGGAAGAGGTGTTCGGTCGGCACCCAGGCGTCACCCGCCGCGAACACGCCCCGCATCGCACCGTCGACCGTCTCGTGACCGGTGGCCTGCCCGAGCAGCAGGCCCACCTCACCGACAGCGCATTCGCGCACAAGTCCGTGCTCGTCCTCGATGAAACGGCGGGTGACGGGATCGTAGGCGGCGATGCGAACCGGGGCGCTGCCCGGCAGCGGACGCCCCTTCGATCCGGGCTTGGCGCCCGAGACGTTGGCGAGCACGACCGCGCCTTCCGTGGAGGCGTAGAACTCGAGGACCCGGGCGGGCTCGAACCGCTTCATCGTCCGCAGCCACAGCCCGCGGGGCATTCCCGATCCGATGAACAACCGGATCGGATGCGACGCGTCGAGCGCCGAGTCCGGACTGTCGATCAGTTCGCGCAGCATCGTCCACGTGTACGCGACGACCGTGACGCCGTACCGGTGCACCTCGGCCGCGAACCGGTCGGGATCGAGGCCCCGCGAGAGCGCGATGCGCGAACCGCCGACGATCGCACCGCCGAGCGTGGCCAACAGGACCGACGAGTGATACAGCGGGGCAACGGAGTACACCGTGTCACCGCGGTCCAGGTCGGCCGCGGTGGCCGTGCCGAACGCGGACAGCGCCCACCGACGGTTGGTGACGTGCTTGGCCTCGACCTGACCACCGACGCGGCCGAACAGCACGAAGGCCAGCTCGTTGGCGCGCCCGGGATTGGGGCGGTACCACGCCGGAACCGGGATCCGATCGGGGTGGATCCGTTCGAGGTCGATCGTCTCGGAGTCGGGTTCGAGGTCGAGGATGCGGGATTCGCCGCCGCCGAGGACGAGAACGGGAGGACCGAGCGTCTCGGCGGTGCGCAGGTTGTCGGGATCGGCGATGATCATCGTGACCTTGCCCAGCCGCACCGCTTCGGCGAGGTCCTCCCCGGGCGGCAGGAGGGCGACCACGGCTCCGAGACGGGAGAGCGCGGAGATCGCGACGAGCGCGCTCGGCCGCGTCTCCATCAGGACCCCGACGCGAGTGGACGGGCGGACACCGGACGCCACGAGACCCTTGACCACGTTGTCGATCCGGGCGTTGACCGCGGCGTTCGTGTAGGCACGGTCGTCGAAGAGGAAGCACTCGCCGCGCGGGTTCCGGTCGCCTGCCTCGGCGATCAGTTTCCCGAGCGAGATGGTCGTGTGCGGCTGGATCTGCCCGAGGCGGACCAGACGCGGCAATGCGCGCGTCGCCTCCGCGGTCAGTTCGCGGCTGCCACGCACCGCCTGCCCGGCCGCCTCGATGATGCCCCTGATCGCCCCGACACCCACCTCGGCGATCGAGGTCCCGGTGTGCAGCAGCCGGTCGGCGACCGAGACCCCGGTCTGGTCGTCGGGCAGGTCCTCGTACGACATCTCGGCGATGCCGTCCGGTCGTGGCCCCCTGCCGGTCCGCCACCGAACCCACGCACCGGTCGTAGGCCAGGTCTGCGAGGCGGACTGCGAGCCGACCACGAGGCCGAAATGCCCTGCGCGGAGGGTCGATTCGAAAACCTCCGCCTTGTGGGCGGCACGCCGGATACCGCGCACCGCGGTCGGCTGTCCGATGTCGTCGACCTCTCCGACGAATGCCAGGATGGGGCAGGTCACCTCGGCGAGGGACACCGGACGGTCGCCGATCACGAAGCCACCGGACACCATCCGGTTGTGGACGACGAACTGCTTGAGCAACTCCGCGACC
The DNA here is from genome assembly GCF_042879035.1 of Rhodococcus sp. NPDC003318. NCBI lineage: Bacteria > Bacillati > Actinomycetota > Actinomycetes > Mycobacteriales > Nocardiaceae > Rhodococcus > Rhodococcus sp. NPDC003318. The sequence goes on from NZ_JBIAOU010000016.1 coordinate 7,230, forward strand.
GCCGGGCCCGACCAGGCGACCCAGCCGTCGGCGGCGAGGAAGCGGCGCTGCTGCTCACGCGGGAGCAGGGCCTCGCGATCGTGGAGTTGACGCAGGAACTCGAGCCGCGACTTGGCGGTCTTGACCGGGTCGAGGAGCTGGAACCCGGTCCGGGCCATCCACCCGGCGATGGACAGCCGGGTGAAGACGTGGTCGGCGAGGAAGTCCGCGGCGGGCGCCGCGATGTCGCCGGGGATCCCGAACGGCAGGGCCGCGAGGGTGTCGACCGGGGCGCCGAAGGTGATGATCGACGCGATGTGCCTGCAGCGTCGGTACGCGGCGGCCTGGTAGGCGAACATCCCGCCCTGTGAGTAGCCGCTCAGGTGGACGTCCTGACCGGTGTGCTGGTGCACGCGGTCGACGATGTCGCTGATGGCGACGATGTGGTCGGCGAGGGTGCGTTTCCAGCCGCCCTCCTCGGTGGCCGGTGAACCGAAGTCGACGACCCACGGGTCGAGGCCCATGCCGTGCAGGATGCCGACGGCACCCTGGTCCTGCGTCACGTCGTAGACGTCCGCCGACATCATCATCGGCGGCACCAGCACGATCGGCGGGCCCGGGGGTGTCGCCTGCTCGTCGGCGAAGTAGCGCCGGAGCCGGTACATCGGCTCCCGCTCGACGATCCGGAATTCCGACGGGCGCGCCTCGGTCTCGAGGCCGCCCAACCGGACGACCTCGAGACCGTTCTGCACGGTCGCGACCACGCGGCGCACGGAACCGTTCAGAACCTCGGACCAACTCACTGGCGCGCCCCCAAACTCGTCGACCGGCCTCCACCGGCACAGAGAACCATAGTCGCGCGCGCAGCGACGGAATCCGTCAGTTGCCGATCCAGTTCCGGAGTCGTGCCGCCGACTCACGGACCCCGTCGAGCTGACGCGCGACCTGTACACCGGCCGTGCCGCCTCGCGCGTTACGTGAGGCGATCGACCCCTGCACCGTCAGGACGTCCCGCACCGCGGGAGTCAGCGCCGGATCCACTGCCGCGAGCTCCGCGTCGGTGAGCTCGTCGAGCCCGACACCGCGGGCCTCGGCGACCCGCACACAGGCACCCGCCGCCTCGTGCGCGATCCGGAACGGGACACCCTGACGAACCATCCATTCCGCGATGTCGGTGGCGAGGGTGAATCCGGCCGGTGCGAGCTCGGCCATCCGGTCCGGGTGGAATTCGAGAGTCGACACCAGTCCGGTGATCGCGGGCAGCAGCAGTTCGAGCTGGGCGACGGAGTCGAAAACCGGCTCCTTGTCCTCCTGCAGGTCCCGGTTGTACGCCAACGGCTGTGCCTTGAGAGTGGCGAGCAGACCGGTGAGGTTGCCGATCAGCCGTCCCGCCTTGCCGCGGGTCAGTTCCGAGACGTCCGGGTTCTTCTTCTGGGGCATGATCGACGACCCGGTGGACCAGGCGTCCGCGAGCGTGATGTACCCGAATTCCGGTGTGCTCCAGATGATCACCTCTTCGGCCATCCGGGACAGGTCGACCGCGGTCATCGCGAGGACGAACGCCGCCTCCGCCGCGAAGTCGCGCGACGAGGTGGCGTCGATCGAGTTGTCCGCCGCGGAGTCGAACTCGAGCTCGGCGGCGATCGCGTCCGGGTTCAGCCCCAGCGACGAGCCGGCCAGCGCCCCGGACCCGTAGGGCGAGACCGCGGCCCGCTTGTCGAAGTCCGCCAGCCGCTGCACGTCCCGCAGCAGTGGGTGCGCGTGCGCGAGCAGGTGGTGCGCGAGCAGTACCGGCTGCGCGGCCTGCAGGTGCGTCTTGCCCGGCATCACCGTGTCCGGGTGCGCCGACGCCTGGGTGGCGAGCGCGTCGACGACGTCGAGCACCCCGGCCGCGATGCGGCGGACCGCGTCCCGCAGCCACATCCGGAACAGCGTCGCGACCTGGTCGTTGCGGGACCGGCCGGCCCGCAGTCGGCCGCCGACCTCGGGACCGACCCGGTCGATCAGGCCGCGCTCGAGCGCACCGTGCACGTCCTCGTCCGACTCCGCGGGCGTGAACGCCCCGGTGGCGACGTCGGCGCCGAGGCGGTCGAGGCCGTCCAGCATCGTCGCCAGGTCGTCGTCACCGAGCAGTCCGGCGGCGTGCAGCACCTTGGCGTGCGCCTTCGACGCCCGCACGTCGTAGGGCGCGAGCACCCAGTCGAAGTGCGTGGACTTGCTCAGGGCCGCCATGGCGGCGGCCGGTCCGGACTCGAACCGGCCGCCCCACAGTGCACCCTCGTTGGTGCCGTGAGCCGACATCGTTACAGGCCCAGGTCCCGCTTGGCCGCGACCTTGGAGGACAGGCCGTGGATGTTGACGAAGCCCTTCGCGTACGACTGGTCGAAGGTGTCGCCCTCGTCGTAGGTGGCCAGGTTGAAGTCGTACAGCGACTGCGAGCTGCGCCGGCCGTTGACGGTGATCGCGCCGCCGTGCAGGAACAGCCGGATGTCGCCGGTGACCTTCTCCTGGGTCTTGGCGACGAACGTGTCGAGGGCCTCCTTGAGCGGCGAGAACCACAGGCCGTCGTAGACCAGCTCCGACCAGCGCTGCTCCATCTGCCGCTTGTACCGGCCGAGCTCGCGTTCGAGGGTGACGTGCTCGAGTTCCTGGTGCGCGGTGATGAGCACCATCGCTCCGGGGGCCTCGTAGATCTCGCGGCTCTTGATACCGACGAGGCGGTCCTCGACCACGTCGAGACGGCCGACGCCCTGGGCGCCGGCGCGCTTGTTGAGCTCCTGGATCGCCTCGAGGACGGTGACCGGCTTGCCGTCGATCGCGACCGGCTTGCCTGCCTCGAAGCTGATGATCAGCTCGTCGGGGCTGTTCCAGTTCAGCGTCGGGTCCTGCGTGTAGTCGTAGACGTCCTTGGTCGGGGCGTTCCACAGGTCCTCGAGGAAGCCCGTCTCGACGGCGCGGCCCCACACGTTCTGGTCGATCGAGAACGGCGAACGCTTGGTGACGTTGATCGGGATGTTGTTCTCCTCGGCGAAGGAGATGGCCTTCTCGCGGGTCCACGCGTAGTCGCGGACCGGGGCGATGACCTCGAGGTCGGGCGCGAGGGCGCCGAAGCCGACCTCGAAGCGGACCTGGTCGTTGCCCTTGCCGGTGCAGCCGTGCGAGACGACGGTGCCACCGTGCGCGCGGGCGGCCTCGACGATGTGCTTGACGATCAGCGGACGGCTGATCGCGGACACCAGCGGGTACCGGTCCATGTAGAGCGCGTTGGCCTGGATGGTGGGCAGGCAGTACTCGTTCGCGAACTCGTCGCGGGCGTCGACGACGACGGACTCGACGGCACCGCAGTCGAGGGCACGCTGACGCACGACCTCCATGTCCTCGCCACCCTGGCCGAGATCGATGGCGACGGCGACGACCTCTTTGCCGGTCTCCTTGCCGATCCAGCTGATGGCCACGGAGGTGTCCAGCCCGCCCGAGTAGGCGAGTACGACGCGTTCAGCCATGGTCTGTGTGCTCCTTTTGGGTTGTAACTCTTCGACTGTGTTCATTGTCCCGCCGGGGTCGATCGGCCGGTCACGCAGGACCCCGGTCAGGCGAGATCTTCGATCTTCTCCGCGAGCTGCGCACCCGTCAGCGGTTCGCGGGCCACGACGAGAATGGTGTCATCCCCGGCGATGGTTCCCACAACCTCGGCCAGCGACGCCCGGTCGAGGGCGCTGGCGAGGTACTGCGCGGCCCCCGGCGGGGTGCGCAGCACTGCGAGGTTCCCGCTCGCGTCGGTCGACACCAACAGCTCGCCGAGCAGCCGCGAGAGGCGGTCGGTGCCGCCCGACACGCCGCGCACCGGGCTGCCGTCCTCGGGCACCACGTACACGCCGGCCCCGCCGTCGGCGGCGCGCAGCTTCACCGCGCCGAGTTCCTCGAGGTCACGGGAGAGCGTCGCGTGGGAGACCTCGATGCCCTCCGCCGCGAGCAGCGCGGCCAGCTCCGGCTGACTGCGTACCTCGTGCACCGACAGCAGCGCCGTGATGCGTGCCTGCCTGCCCGCGCGGGTCTGGGCCACGGCCAGCGCCTTCGGTTGCGCGGCGGCCGGGACCTGGGGCTGCGCGGCGTCCTCTTTCGGCTGCCCGGCGCGGGCGGTGGTCACGGCAGGTCCCGGTCCTGGTTCTCGAACAGCCACACCAGCAGCGCCTTCTGCGCGTGCAGCCGGTTCTCCGCCTCGTCCCACACCACCGACTGCGGTCCGTCGAGCACCTCGTCGGTGATCTCCTCGCCACGGTGTGCGGGCAGGCAGTGCAGCACGATCGCGTCCGGTGCGGCCTTCGCGAGCAGTGCCGCGTTGATCTGGAACGGGCGGAACGGTCCGACCCGGTCGAGGCCGTCGTTCTCCTGCCCCATCGAGGTCCAGGTGTCGGTGACGAGCGCGTCCGCACCGGCGACCGCGGCGTGCGGGTCGTCCGTGAGGGTGATCGACGCCCCGGTCTCGGCGGCGCGGGCGCGGGCGGCGTCGACGACCCACGGCAGCGGCGCGAAACCGGCGGGCGAGGCGATGGTGACGTCGAGACCGGCGGTGACACCACCGACCAGCAGCGAGTGCGCCATGTTGTTGGCGCCGTCGCCGAGGTACGTCAGCTTCAGTCCCTTCAGCTCGCCCTTGCGTTCACGCAGTGTCTGCAGGTCCGCCAGCACCTGGCACGGGTGGAACTCGTCGGACAGGGCGTTGACGATCGGGATCGTCGCGCCCGACGCCATCTGCTCGAGCCGCTTCTGGCCGAACGTGCGCCACACGACGGCGTCGACGTAGCGGGACAGGACTCGGCCGGTGTCCTGGAGTGTCTCCTCGCGACCGAGCTGGGTGCTGCGCCCGTCCACGACGACCGCGTGCCCGCCGAGCTGCGCGATGCCCACCTCGAAGGAGAAGCGGGTGCGGGTGGAGTTCTTCTCGAAGATCACCCCGACCGCCCGCGGCCCGGCGAGCGTCTGCTTGGCGTAGGGATTCTTCTTCAGTTCCGCGGCGAGGTCGAGGACCTCGGCCTGCTGCGCCGGTGTGAGGTCGTCGTCACGCAGGAAGTGTGTGGGTGACATCGTCAGTTCCCTTCGGCGGTGGCGGTGTCGAGGATGGTCGGCAGGGCGCTGACGAATCCCTGGGCCTGCTCCTCGGTGAGGATCAACGGCGGCGCGAGACGCACCACGTCCGGGGCGGCCGCGTTGACGAGGAATCCGGCGTCCCGGGCCGCGGCCTCGACGGCCGGTGCGACGGTGGCGGTGAGCACGATGCCGAGCAGCAGTCCGGCGCCGCGGACGTGGTCGACGAGCGGATGTCCGAGCGCCTCGATGCCGGCGGACAGCGATTTGCCGACGGTGTCGGCGTGGCTGATCAGATCGTCCTGCTCGACGGTCCGGAGCACCGCGAGCGCCGCGGCCGCGCAGACCGGATTGCCGCCGAAGGTGGTGCCGTGCTTGCCGGGCGTGAGCAGCTCGGCCGTGGCTCCGGTGGCGATGCAGGCTCCGATCGGCAGGCCACCGCCGAGCCCCTTCGCGAGCGTCATCACGTCGGGCACCACGCCCGCCGCCTGGTGGGCGTAGAACCAGCCGGTGCGGGCGATGCCGGTCTGCACCTCGTCGAACACGAGCAGTGCGCCCCGCTCGGCGGTGATCCGCCGCGCCTCGGCCAGGTAGCCCTCGGGCGGGACGACGACCCCGGATTCGCCCATGATCGGTTCGAGGAACACCGCGGCGGTGTCGGAGTCGACGGCCGCGTCGAGGGCGGCGATGTCGCCGTAGGGCACGAACTCGACCCCGGGCGGCATCGGCTCGAACGGTGCCCGCTTCTCCGGCTGCCCGGTGAGCGCGAGCGCGCCCATGGTCCGGCCGTGGAACGCCTTCTCGGCGGCGATGATCCTGGGGCGGCCGGTGAGCCGGGCGATCTTGAACGCCGCTTCGTTGGCCTCGGTCCCGGAGTTGCACAGGAACACCCGGCCGGGATGCCCGAGATGGTGCAGCAGCTGCTCGGCGAGCGCGACGGCCGGCTCGCTGGCGTACAGGTTGGACACGTGACCGAGGGTGTTGAGCTGTGCGGTGACGGCATCGATGATCGCCGGGTGCCGGTGGCCGAGGATGTTGACGGCGATGCCGCCGAGCAGATCCAGGTACTGCTTGCCGTCGGCGTCGGTGACCACGGCGCCGTCACCGGAGACGAGCGCGACGCGGGGCACGCCGTAGTTGTTCATCAGCGCCCCGGACCAGCGCTGCTGGAGGGCGGAGGTGCCGGTCATGCGGAGCCTTCCTCTTCGGGTGTTGTTGCTGGGACGACCACTGGGTGGGGGGCGGGCGTCACCATCGTGCCGATGCCCTCGACGGTGAGCAGCTCGAGGAGCACCGCGTGGGGCACCCGGCCGTCGATGACGTGGGCGGTGGGGACGCCGCCGTGCACGGCGCGCAGGCACGCCTCCATCTTCGGCACCATTCCCGAATCGAGGGACGGCAGAAGCGTTTCCAGCGCGTCGGTGTCGATCACGGAAGCGAGCGAGCTGCGGTCGGGCCAGTCGGTGTAGAGGCCCTCGACGTCGGTGAGGACGACGAGTTTCTCCGCGCCGAGCGCCTCGGCGAGCGCGGCGGTGGCGGTGTCGGCGTTGATGTTGTGCACGACCCCGTCGGCGTCGGGCGCGATCGTCGACACGACGGGGATGCGTCCGGCGGCAATGAGATCGAGCACCGCGTCGGGGTTGACGGTGGTGACGTCGCCGACGAGGCCGATGTCGGTCGGCTCGCCGTCGACGACGACCGTGCGGCGGGTCGCGGTGAACAGGTGTGCGTCCTCACCGGAGATCCCGACCGCGTACGGGCCGTGGGCGTTGATCAGCCCGACCAGTTCGCGGCCGACCTGACCGAAGAGCACCATCCGCACGACGTCCATCACCTCGGGGGTGGTCACGCGGAAGCCGCCGCGGAACTCGCCCTTCATACCGAGACGCTCGAGCATCGCGTTGATCTGCGGTCCGCCGCCGTGCACGACGACGGGATGGATGCCCACGGTCCGCAGGAACGCCATGTCCTCGGCGAACGCGGCCTTGAGTTCGTCGTCGACCATCGCGTTGCCGCCGTACTTGACGACGACGATCTTGCCGTGGAACCGCTGCAGCCACGGCAGCGCCTCGGCGAGGACGTACGCCTTCTGACTCGAGGTCAGGCCCAGGATGCTCTCGCTCATGACGAGTACGCGGAGTTCTCTTCGACATACGCGTGCGAGAGGTCGGTGGTGCGGATGGAGACCTCCGCGTCGCCGAGTCCGAGGTCGATGTGCAGGGCGATGTCGATGCCGGACAGGTCCACCTCGCGGGCACCGGGCGCGCCGACGCCGTCGATGCACACCGGGTTTCCGTTGAAGGACACCGAGATCCGGTCGGGGTCGAGTTCGATCGGCGCGATGCCGATCGCGGCGAGCACGCGACCCCAGTTGGGGTCGGATCCGAACAGCGCGGTCTTGACGAGGCTGTCCCGGGCGACGGTCCGGGCGCCGACGAGGGCGTCGGACTCGCTCACCGCGCCGGCGACGGTGACAGTGACGCGCTTGGTGACGCCCTCCGCGTCGGCCATCATCTGGTCGGCGAGGTCGTCGCAGATCGCGAGGACCGCGGCGTTGAGTTCGTCCTGGCTCGGGGCGACGCCGCTGGCGCCGGACGCCAGGAGCAGCACCGTGTCGTTGGTCGAGGTGGCGCCGTCGACGTCGAGGCGGTCGAAGGAGAGCCGGGTCGCGGAGCGCAGCGCCTCGTCGAGCTGTGCCGGCGTGGCGACGGCGTCGGTGGTCACGACGGACAGCATCGTGGCCAGTGCGGGTGCGAGCATCCCCGCGCCCTTGGCCATCCCGCCGACGTTCCACTTGTCCGCGTGGTGCAGCGCCGCCTGCTTGGGCACGGTGTCGGTGGTCATGATCGCGTGGGCGGCGTCGGTGCCGCCGCTGATCCCGCCGGCCAGTTCGTGGACGATCTCGGTGACCCCGGCGAGCACCTTGTCCATCGGCAGCCGGTCGCCGATCAGGCCGGTGGAGCAGACGGCCACCTCACCGGCTCCGGTCTCGGTGCCCCAGTCGCTCAGGGTGGCGGCGACGTGCTCGGCGGTGGCGTGGGTGTCCTGGAATCCGCCGGCTCCGGTGCAGGCGTTGGCACCGCCGGAGTTGAGGACCACCGCCCGCAACGCACCGGCCGTCAGAACCTGCTGCGACCACAGGACCGGGGCCGCTTTGACCTTGTTGCTGGTGAACACGCCCGCGGCGGCGGTGTCGGGGCCCTCGTTGAACACCAGTGCGAGGTCGGGCTTGCCGCTCGCCTTGATGCCGGCCGCGATGCCCGCGCCCCGGAAGCCGGCGGGCGCGGTGACGCCCTGGGTGCGGACGAGCCGACCACCCGCGACCTCCCGGGCCTCGGCGGAGGTGGTGTCGGGGACGGTGTTCACGGGGCTACTCCCACAGTCGAGAGACCATCGGTCTCGGGCAGGCCGAGGGCCAGGTTCATGGATTGGACGGCACCGCCTGCGGTGCCCTTGGTGAGGTTGTCGATCGCGGCGATCACGACGAGCAGCCCGGCGGACTCGTCGACGGTGACACCGATCTGCACGGCGTTGGAGCCGATGACGGCACCGGTCTGCGGGTAGACGTTCTCCGGCAGGACGTGCACGAAAGGTTCGTCCGCGTACGCCTTCTCGTAGACCGCGCGGGCCTGCGCGAGGTCCGCGGTGGTCTGCGCGGTGCAGGTGGCGAGGATGCCCCGGGGCATCGGCGCGAGCACCGGGGTGAACGAGACGGTGACGTCGGTGCCGGCGAGAGCGGAGAGGTTCTGGGTGATCTCGGGGGTGTGCCGGTGCACGCCGCCGACCCCGTACGCCTTCACCGACCCCATCACCTCGGAGCCGAGCAGGTCCGCCTTCGGGGCCCGACCTGCTCCGGAGGTGCCACTGACCGCGACCACGGTGACGCGCGGCTCGACGATGCCCGCCGCGACGGCCGGCGCCATCGCCAGACTGGCCGCGGTCGGGTAGCAGCCCGGCACCGCGATACGCGTGGCGCCGGTGAGCTTGTCCCGGTTGCCGGGCAGTTCGGGCAGCCCGTAGGGCCAGGTGCCGGCGTGGGGGCTGCCGTAGAACTTCTCCCAGTCGGCGGCGTTGGTGAGCCGGAAGTCGGCACCGCAGTCGATGATCACGGTGCTCGCGGGCAGGGCCTTGGCGATCTCGGCGGAGTTGCCGTGCGGCAGGCCGAGGAACACCACGTCGTGGCCGGCGAGGACGTCGAGGGTCGTCGCCTCGAGGACGCGGTCGGCGAGCGGGAGCAGGTGCGGATGGAATGCGCCCAGCGTCGAGCCCGCGTTACCACCGGCGGTGAGCGCACCGATCGTGAGCCTGCCGTCGCGGTGGGCGGGGTGCCCGAGCAGCAGGCGCAGGATCTCGCCGCCCGCGTACCCGCTCGCCCCTGCGATCGCGACCCGGATCGGTGTCGTGGAAGCTGCTGTGGTGACCATATGGACGATTATGCACCATCATGCAAGCCCATTCATCCGGGCGGCGCACGCAAGCCCCTCGTCAAGCATTACACCGCGAAGACCGACTCGCGCAGGACGTGTTTGGTGAGCTTGCCGGACGGGTTGCGGGGCAGCTCGTCGACCAGGACCAGTTCGCGTGGGATCTTGTAGCGGGCCAGCTTGTCCGACAGGTACGACCGCAGCCCCTCGAGGTCGATCCGCTCGCCCGGAGCCGGGACGACCACGGCGACAACCGTCTCACCCCACTCCGGGTGCGGTCGCCCGATCACCGCGACGTCGAGCACCTCCTCCCACGGACGGATCGCCTCCTCCACCTCCTGCGAGTAGACGTTCTCCCCGCCGGTGATGATCACGTCCTTGGTGCGGTCGACGATGTGGATGTAGCCGTCGTCGTCGAGACGCGCGACGTCGCCGCTGCGGTACCAGCGGCCCGCGAACACCTCCGCCGTCGCGTCCTCGTTGTCGAGGTAGCCGACCATCCGGGTGTCGCCCGCGAGCCAGATCTCCCCGGTCTCCCCCGGACCGGCGTCGACGCCGTCCGGGCGCACCACACGCAGGTCGACGCCCGGCATGCCACCGCGGCCGATCGACCCCGCCTTGGCGATCTGCTCGTGCGGGTACAGCGCGGTGCCGGTCGGCCCCATCTCGCTCATGCCGTAGACCTGGTAGAAGTCCTCGGACCGGTAGGCGTCCTGCAGCTGCCGGGCCACCTCGGCGCCGATCGGCGCGCCGCCGTAGGTCCAGCGTCGCATCGACGAGAAGTCGAAGTCCGCCAGGTCGATCCCGGCCGCCTTCGCCGCCTGCAGCGGTGCCAGATACGCGATCGGAGCCCCGAAGAAGGCCGTGATCTGTTGCGCGGGAATGATATTCAGGAACTCAATCGGGTGATACTCGCGCATCAGGACGACCGTCCCGCCGAGGAACATCGTCGGGACGAACCAGACGTTGAGCGGAGCGGCGTGCCAGATCGGCATCGCGATCAGCACCCGCTCGTCCCGGTCGAGACCCAGGGTGGTCGAGATGTACGGCGCGACGGTGGTGATCGACCGGTGGGTGTGCAGGCAGCCCTTCGGGGCACTGGTCGTGCCGGAGGTGTAGAGCACCTGCGCGATGTCCGTCTCGTCGACCTCCACACCGTCCCACCCCTCCGCGGCGGCGACGAGTGCGTCGAAGTCGCGGTCGGCATGGGTCGCCGCCTCCTCGCCGGGCTCGGTGAGCAGCCAGTCGACCTGCGGAGCGCCGGCCTCCGCGTTGTCACGCAGGTCGGCCGAGACCACACCGACCCGGGCTCCGCAGTGCCCGAGCGTGTACTCGACCTCGGGTGGCGCGAGCTTGTGATTGACCGGCACCAGGGCCGCACCCGCACGCCAGGCACCGAACGCCGCGATCGCGAAGGCGGGACTGTTGTAGGTCATCACGGCCACGCGGTCACCCCGGCCGACCCCGCGCGATCGCAGCACCGCTGCCGCCCGCTCCGACGCGGCGAGCAGTTCGGCGTAGGTGATCCGCTCGTCGCCGTAGACGATCGCGTCCTTGTTCGGATACTTGCGTGCCGTGCTCTCCAGCATCGCCGTCAGGTTCATCGGGTCACTCCTCGCGCTCGCCCGCCGTCCGCCGGGCGTTGCCGTGGGTCGGGATTCGTTCTACAGTCAACCGCGAAGGATTGAATCATGATTCAAAGCTTTGGGGAAGGGGCGAGCAGGTGGCGTACCGGTCGACGGAGAAGACGCGCGCCGCACAGGCGCAGCGGCGGGCCGCCCTGCTGACCGAGGCGACCGCCCTCGTCGCGAGCGGCGGATTCTCCGCCGCCACCGTCAAGGCGATCGCCGAGAAGTGCCAGGTCAGCGTCGGTTCGGTGTACTCGTACTTCGACGGCAGCGCCGACCTGCTCGCCGCGGTCTTCCGAGTCGGCGCCGACCAGGAGCTCGCCGCGGTCCGCGCCGCCGTCGACAACGCGGACGGCGCCGCCGACCGGCTGCGGGCACTCGTCGAGACGTTCGCGCGGCGCGCCATCAAGGGCAGGCAGCTCGCCTGGTCGCTGCTGTTCGAACCGGTCGACCCGCGCATCGACGCCGAGCGACTGACCTACCGCGCGTCCTACCACGCCCTGACCACCGAGATCCTCCGCGACGGCATGGCCTCCGGCGAGTTCCCACCCCAGCATCTCGAGGTCACCGCCGCGGCACTGATCGGCGCGATCAGTGAATCGCTCACCGGGCGCCTGTCCCCCACCCACGCCGTCACCGCCGACTCCACCGACGACGCCCGGACCGTCGAGGCGATCCTGCGCTTCTGCCTCCACGGCATCGGCTTCGTCGGGCACGACAACCCCGCCAGCTCAGCAACACCGATCGAAGGAACGCACCGATGACCGCCATTGCCCCGACCGGATTCCGCACCCACGAGGTGTTCAACCAGGCACCGCCGCGCGTCGGCGTCAACGAGTACACGGCGAACATCCCTCTGGTCGAGGGTGTGGCACGCTACGACGCGACGTGGGCGCAGCGCGAGCTCACCGAGGTCGGCTCGCTGGTGGGGACCGAGTCGTTCCAGCACGACGCCGAACTGGCGAACACGATCGTCCCCGAGTTCCGCTCCCACGACAGGTACGGCAACCGGATGGACGAGGTCGAGTACCACCCCGCCTACCACCGGATCATCGCCGCTGCCGTCGAGCACGGCGCGCACACCTCGGCGTGGGCCGATCCGAGGCCCGGCGCGAACGTCGCCCGGGCCGCGTCGTTCATGTTGTTCGCGCAGATCGAACCGGGTCACGCCTGCCCGATCTCGATGACCCACTCCGTCGTTCCCGCGCTGTCGGAGTTCTCGCCCGACCTGTCGCAGCTGTGGCTGCCCCGCCTCTACGGCCGCGGCTACGACGGCCGCCTGATCGCGCCCGGCGACAAGCCCGGCGTGCTCTTCGGCATGGCGATGACCGAGAAGCAGGGCGGCTCCGACGTGCGGGCGAACACCACTCGCGCCGTGCCGAATTCGGACGGCACCTGGTCGCTGACCGGGCACAAGTGGTTCTGTTCCGCACCGATGTCGGACGGATTCCTGATCCTCGCGCTCACCGAGCAGCCGTCGGGCACGGCACTGTCCTGCTTCCTGGTACCCCGGGTACTCGAGGACGGCACCCGCAACGTGTTCCGGATCCAGCGCCTCAAGGACAAGCTCGGCAACAAGTCCAACGCGTCCTCGGAGATCGAACTCGACGGCACCGTGGGCCACCTCGTCGGGGAACCGGGCCGCGGGGTGCGGACCATCATCGAAATGGTCGCCCGCACCCGCCTCGACTGCGTCTACGGCTCCACCGCGGGCATGCGGCAGGCCGTCGCCGAGTCGCTGTGGCACGTCCGTCACCGCTCCGCGTTCGGCGCCACGCTGATCGACCAGCCGGCGATGACGGCGGTCGCCGCCGACCTCGCCCTCGAATCGGAGGCCGCCACCTCGACCGCACTGCGTCTCGCCCGCGCCCACGACGCCGACGCCGACGACACCGAGAAGGCGTTCCGCCGACTCGCGACCGCCGTCGCGAAGTACTGGATCTGCAAGCGCGGGCCGCACCACGCGTACGAGGCACTCGAATGTCTCGGCGGCAACGGCTACACCGAGGCCTTCCCCCTCGCCCGCCGCTACCGGGAACAGCCCGTGATGGCCGTGTGGGAGGGATCGGGCAACGTCATCGCCCTCGACGTACTCCGCGCGATGACCCGCGAACCGGAGTCGGTGGCCGCGTTCGACGCCGAACTCGCGAAAGCCCGCGGCGCATCCGCCCTGTTCGACGCGCACCAGGACCGGATGCGGTCGGCGCTGGCCGAACTCGCGACCCTCGACGCCACGCAGGCGCAGTACCGTGCGCGGGCGGTCGCGGCGTCGATGGCACTCGGACTACAGGCGTCGCTGCTGCTGCGCACCGCCCCGACGGCCGTCGCGGAGACGTTCCTCGCCGCCCGACTCGGCGACGACCGTGACCTCGAGTACGGCTCGCTGCCGGCGGGCACCGACTTCGCCGCCATCCTCGACCGGCACTGATCCCTGGTCCGGCGATCCGCGCCGGACGGCGGTCATGCGGCGCGGTCGCGAGTGGCCAGGTCCGAGGAGACGGTGCTCTTCGGCTTCCGTTGCAGGAAGTCCTGTTTGATCGAGACCGCGAACAGCATCAGTACGCCCACCGTGACGACCACGATGGTCGCGATCACGACGATGTACCCGAACGCGACACCGATGTCCTCCATGGCCCGACCTCCCGTGTCGGCTCGAATCCCCGGTTCCCGGGAACGGTGCGTCCACCGTACGACGCACCGGCGCCGAGCGCAGCGGGACGCGCCGCCGGTCAGTCCCGGCGCAGCGAGCGCCGGATCTCGTCGAGCCGCTCCTGCGCCGCCTTCTCCCGGGCCGCGTACTGCTCGTCGAGGGTCCGTCCCGCGGGGGTCGTGGCGTCGAGTTCCCGTGCGCCGTCGGCCGTCCCGGCGCGGGTCTCGATCCGCTCGCGCACCGCGTCGAACGTGGGCACCCCGGAGTCCGTGAATCCCGTCGGCGCCGCATCGGTGGCGGCTCTCGGGTCCGGAACCACGTGCGCGTCGACGATCGTCGGAGGTGGCGGGACGATCGGCGCCGGTACCACGCGGATCTCGAGCGCCGCGGCGTGCAGCACGGCCAGCGCGGGACGCCCTGTGGTCGCCGCGGCCACGACCGTCCGGACCTCGTCGTCGGTCAGAACGGTCATTGCGTCCACGATGGACTGGATCTCGGTCATGACACCTCGCTCGGTCGGCCCGGCAGGATCGGCGGTTTCGCGCTCCGTTCTCGAGCCTAGTCCGACGAAGACGACACCCCGGTCCGCGGCAGAGCGGACCGGGGTCTCGCGGAGACTGCGGTCAGGATCGCAGCTGCGCGCCGACCGCGGCGGTCGCGGCGGCGACCGCGGCGTCGCGGGCCTCGCTGGCCTCGTCCTCCGTCAGGGTCCGGTCGGGGGCCCGGAAGCGCAGCGCGAAGGCGAGCGACTTACGGCCCTCGCCGACCTGCTCACCGGCAAACACGTCGAACAGCCGGATGTCCTCGAGCAGTTCGCCGGCCCCGGCGCGCAGGGCGACCTCCACGGAGGCCGCGGGTACCGCGGCGTCGACCACGACCGCGACATCCTGGAGCACGGCCGGGAACGGCGAAACCCGAGGCGCGGGAAGCGATTCCACGATCGGCAGCGCGTCCAGGTCCAGCTCGACCGCGCAGGTGCGGGCGGGCAGCCCGGCCCGTTCGAGCACCGCCGGGTGCAGTTCGCCGGCGTGGCCGACGACGACGCCGTCGACGAGCAGTTCGGCGCACCGGCCGGGATGCCACGGCAGGTACTGCGCCGCACGGCGCTCGAGCACGACACCGGCGGCAGCGGCGATCGTCTGCGCGGCGGCGAAGGCGTCGGCGGCGTCGGCCGCGCGCCCCGGGCCCCAGGGCCCGCTCGGCTCGCGCAGACCGGTCAGCACCGCACCGACGTGCAGCGGCTGCGCGGGCAGTGACCGCAGCAGTTCCGCGATCTGCTCGTCGGTGGGCCGACGGTCCACCGGCAGGGCGTCGACGCCCTTGGTGTCCGGTCCGGGCTGCACGACCTGCGCGATGCCGAACAGCGAGAGGTCGCGGCGGCCGCGGGACGCGTTGCGTGCCAGGATCTCCAGCAGACCGGGCAACAGCGTCGTCGCCAGTTCCGGGCGGTCCGCTTCGAGCGGGTTGAGCACCGTCGTCGTGTTGCGGCGCGGGTCGTCTGCATCGAGACCCCAGGTGTCGAAGACGGCGGCGGGCAGGAACACCGTCGGCAGCACCTCGACGTAGCCGTCGAACGCGAGCGCCTTGCCGACGGCGCGGCGCCGCTTCTGCTGCGGTGTCAGACCGCGACCGGCGGGGGCGGTCGGCAGCACCGACGGGATCTTCTCGAGACCCTCGAGGCGCAGCACCTCCTCCACGAGGTCCGCGGGCTGCGTCAGGTCGGGCCGCCAGGTCGGCGGGGTCACCTCGAGGTGTCCGGCGCCCTCGTCCGCGACGGACACGTCGACGGTGCAGCCGATCTGGGTCAGGCGCCGTGCGGCGGTGCCGTTCGGGTAGGTGACGCCGGCGACGCGGCTCGGCAGGTCGAGGGCCATCGCGATGGTCTTCGGCGTCGCGACCGATCCGACGTCCGTCAGCACCGGCTCGACGTGGCCTCCGGTGATCTCGGCGAGCAGACCGGCGGCCCGGTCCAGCGCGGCGGCGGACAGTGCCGGGTCGACGACCCGCTCGTAGCGCTTGGACGCCTCGGAGATCAACTTGTGGCGACGGGAGGTGCGGAACACCGCCAGGGGATTCCAGATCGCGGCCTCGAGCAGGACCTCGGTCGTGCCGTGCCCGACCTCGGTGCTCGCCCCGCCCATCACGCCGGCGAGGGAGATGACGCCGGTGTCGTCGCGGATGACGACGTCCTCGGCGTCGAGGGTGCGCTCCACCCCGTCGAGGGTGGTGAGCTTCTCCTCGGCCACCGCGCGCCGGACCACGAGGTCGCCACTGACCTTGGCGGCGTCGAAGGCGTGCAGCGGATGCCCGAGTTCGAGCATCACGTAGTTGGTGACGTCGACGGCCGGCGAGATCGGCCGGACGCCGGAGACCAGCAGGCGGCGCTGCATCCACCACGGGGTGACGGCGTCGGGGTCGACACCGGTGACACGGCGCAGCGCGAAGCGGGTGCACCCGGACTCGGGCTGCACCTGCAGCGGCCACGCGTCGCCGGACGCCGCGTACGGCACGGTCGCGGCGGGGTCGACGAAGTCGAGGTCGAAGCCGTTGGCCAGCTCACGGGTCAGGCCGCGCACCGAGAAGCAGTAGCCGCGGTCGGGGGTGATGTTCAGTTCGACGATGGTGTCGCCGAGGCCGAGCAGCTCGTTGGCGTCGGTGCCGGGGGCCGCGGTCCCTGGCTCGAGGATCAGGATGCCCGAGTGATCCTTGCCGATGCCGAGTTCGGCGACCGAACAGAGCATGCCGTCGGACACCTGGCCGTACGTCTTGCGGGCCGCGATGGTGAAGTCGCCGGGCAGCACCGCGCCGGGCAGGGCCGCGACCACCAGGTCACCTTCGGCGAAGTTGCGTGCGCCGCAGACGATTCCGCGCGGCTCGGCCTCCCCGACGTCGACCTGGCAGAACCGGATCGGCTTCTTGAACTCGGTGAGCTCGGTGATCTGCAGAACCCGTCCGACCACCAGCGGCCCCGGGACGGTGTGCAGCGGGTCGATCTCTTCGACCTCGAGACCCACCCGCACGAAACCGGCGTCCAGCTCGTCCGGGGTCACCTCCCAGCCGGGCGTCGCCCGCTGCAGGATCTCGGTCAGCCACGATTGCGCTACTCGCACGTCTACTCAGCTCTCTCGTTCGCTCTGCTGGATCACTCAGGCCTGGACACCGAAGGGCAACGTGAACCGGACGTCGCCCTCGACGATGTCGCGCATGTCGGGAATGCCGTTGCGGAACTGGAGGGTCCGCTCGAGGCCCATACCGAACGCGAAGCCGCTGTACTCGTCGGGGTCGATTCCGCTGGCCCGCAGCACGTTCGGGTTGACCATGCCGCAGCCACCCCATTCCACCCAACCGGCGCCGCCCTTCTTGCCGGGGAACCACACGTCCACCTCCGCGGACGGTTCGGTGAACGGGAAGTAGTTGGGGCGCATACGAGTCCGCGTCTCCGGGCCGAACAGCGCCCGGGCGAAGGCGTCCAGGGTGCCGCGCAGGTGCGCCATCGTCAGACCCTTGTCGACGGCGAGACCCTCGATCTGCGAGAAGACCGGGGTGTGGGTGGCGTCGAGTTCGTCGGTGCGGAAGGTGCGGCCCGGGCACACGACGTAGATCGGCACCTCGCGCGAGAGCATCGTGCGCACCTGCACCGGCGAGGTGTGGGTGCGCAGCACCTGCCGCGACCCCTCGGGGGCGATGTGGAAGGTGTCCTGCATCGTGCGGGCCGGGTGATCCGGCAGGAAGTTCAGCGCGTCGAAGTTGAAGTGCTCGGTCTCGACCTCCGGCCCCTCCGCGACCTCCCAGCCCATCGCCACGAACACGTCGCTGACCTGCTCGGAGATGATGGTGATCGGATGCCGCGCGCCGGCGGGACGACGCCCCGCGGGCAGCGTCACGTCGATCGCCTCCGCGACCAGCACCGCGGCGTCGCGCTCGGCGAGCAGCACCTCGCGACGCGCGTCGTACGCGGCGGTCGCGCGGGTGCGAGCGGCGTTGACGCGCTTGCCCGCGTCGGCCTTCTCCTTGCCGGGCAGGGCGCCGAGCGCACGGCGGACCAGCGACAGCGGAGCCTTGTCACCGAGGTGGTCGATCTTCGCCTTCGCGAGCGCATCGAGGTCGGGAGCCGCGGCGAACGCCTGCTCCGCCGCGTCGGCGGCCGCGGCGAGCGACTCCTCGGTCAGCGCCTGGGCGTCGATGGTCGGTGCACTGTCGCCCTCGTTGTTGGCCACGGCTCGTCAAACTCCTCGTGTTCGGTCCTGCTCACGCGTTCTCGCAGATTCTAGGCGGTCGTCCCGGACGCCCGATGCTGCACCCGCGCGCTCGAGTACAGGCAGATCGCGGCCGCGGTCGCGAGGTTCAGGGACTCGGCCCGGCCGTGGATCGGGATTCGGACCCGGTGGTCCGCGCGCGCGGCGAGCGCCTCGTCCAGACCGTGCGCCTCGTTGCCGAACAGCCATGCCGTCGGCCGCGCCAGCAGGTCGTCGGCGTCGTCGAGGTCGACCTCGCCGTCCGCCGCGGTCGCGAGGACCTGCATCCCCGCTGCCGCGATGGCGTCCAGCACCGAGTCGACGTCACGTTCGCGCGCGATGGGGAGGTGGAACACACTGCCCGCGGACGACCGGACGCACTTGCCGTTGTGCGGGTCGACGCTGTCCCCGGCCAGGACCGTCGCGTCCGCTCCGACGGCGTCCGCGACCCGGATCACGGTGCCCGCATTGCCGGGGTCGTTGATCGCGACCGGTACGGCGAGCAGCCGGGGCGTTCCGGACAGCGCATCGGCCAACGGGACGTCGAGGGTTCGGCACACCGCGACCAGCCCGGGCGGCGTCACCGTGTCCCCGAGCGCCTTCGCCGCCCGATCCGTGATCGGCGACACCCGTACCCGGCCCTCGAGGGCGCGTTCGACGATGTCGGCGTGGCGGACGGCCGCGTCGGTGGTGACGAACAGCTCCTCCGCCCGACCGGTGTCGAGTGCGGCGGTCACCGAGTTCGCGCCCTCGGCGAGGAACCGCCCCGTCTTGCGCCGCTCGGCGCCGCGCTGCAGCTTGACAGCAGAAACGACCCGTGGAGTCCGCTCGGTGAACGGGTCCACGGGTCGTTCCTGGATCGGCTTGCTCAGGCCGCTTCCCCGGCGGGAGCGTTCACGTCGGCCGGCAGCGCGGCCTTCGCGACGGCGACGAGACCCGCGAACGCCTCGGCGTCGGAGACGGCGAGCTCGGCGAGGATCTTGCGGTCCACCTCGACACCCGCGGCCTTGAGGCCCTGGATGAAGCGGTTGTAGGTGATGTCGTTCGCGCGAGCGGCGGCGTTGATGCGCGAGATCCACAGCTTGCGGAAGTCGCCCTTGCGCGCGCGACGGTCACGGTAGGCGTAGGTCAGCGAGTGGAGCTGCTGCTCCTTGGCCTTGCGGTACAGGCGCGAGCGCTGGCCCCGGTAGCCGCTGGAGGCCTCGAGAACGGAACGGCGCTTCTTCTGGGCGTTGACTGCCCTCTTTACGCGTGCCACTGAAAAAATCCTGTCAATCGGTCGGGCGCGCGATATCCGCGCCCGAGGAGGGGGAAGAAGGTCGAATCAGATGCCGAGCAGGCGCTTGACGCGGGGCGCGTCCGCCTTGTCGACCACGGCGACACCGTCGAGACGGCGGGTGACCTTGGTGGCCTTGTGCTCGAGCAGGTGGCGGCGTCCGGCCTTCTGGCGCAGGATCTTTCCGCTGCCGGACACCTTGAATCGCTTCGCGGTGCCGCTGTGGCTCTTGTTCTTGGGCATGGGTCCTCGGTTTCCGTTTCTTCTACTGCTGCGTACTCGTGCGGTCTGTCAGCTCGCCGGCGGCGCGGGGTTCTCCGGCGTCGCGGGAGCGGGGGCGGCCGGTGCCGCGGGCGGCGCCGGCGGACGGCCACCGCTCTGGGCCTGCTCCTGGGCCTTGACCCGGGTCTTGGCACCCTTGTGCGGAGCCAGCACCATCGTCATGTTGCGGCCGTCCTGCTTCGCGGACGTCTCGATGAAACCGAGATCGGCGACATCGGCACCGAGACGCTGCAGCAGCCGGAAGCCCAGCTCGGGACGGGACTGCTCGCGACCACGGAACATGATCGTGACCTTGACCTTGGATCCGGCCTCGAGGAAGCGCACGACGTTGCGCTTCTTCGTCTCGTAGTCGTGATCGTCGATCTTGGGGCGAAGCTTCTGCTCCTTGATCACGGTCTGCTGCTGGTTCTTGCGCGATTCGCGCGCCTTCTGCGCGGCCTCGTACTTGAACTTGCCGTAGTCCATGATCTTGCACACCGGCGGACGCGCGTCGGGCGCGACCTCGACCAGGTCGAGGTCGGCATCCTGAGCCAAGCGGAGTGCATCTTCAACACGCACGATGCCGACCTGCTCACCGCCAGGTCCGACGAGTCGAACCTCGGGTACGCGGATGCGCTCGTTGATGCGAGTCTCAGTGCTGATGGGGCCTCCTAGGTAGAGCGGTGGTCGTCCTGACCGCCGGCAGCCCGTCTGCCCATTCCCCAACAAAAGAACCCCGGCTGGATGCTTCCAGGCGGGGTCCGATGTCGACCGATCGATGCTCAGCGACGCCGTCACGTTCTGCGCCGCACATCCCCTTGCGGGAACCCTGGTCCACGTACCCGAGCGGGAACTCGGACCAAGGTGACCGGAACCGTTGACCTGCGAAGACACTTCGCGGAACAGCGGTGGGAGTCGGACTCCACTTGCTGCCCCCGACGTCGTCAGGGGCGGTCGTGTATGGAAGTCTAGCAGCCATGACAGATGCATCGCACGCAGGGCACGAGGACACCGCAGGGATCGACGAGGATTCGGCGATCCGCGAGTTGGCGGACGTTCCCGCGGTCGAGGTCATCAGTCGCGCCGCGGTGATGCTGATGAGCTCGGCGGCCGAGAAGCTCGGCCTGTCCGCGCCCGAACCGGAGGACAGCCCCCACCTCGATCTCGACGAGGCCCGCCGCGTCATCACCGCCCTCGCCGGTCTGGTCACGGCCTCCGTCGAGTACCTCGGTCCGCACGCCGGACCCATCCGCGACGGCCTGCAGGCGCTCCAGCGCGCGTTCCGTGAGGCATCGGCCCACCCCGACGAGCCCGGCAAGGGCCCCGGCGAGAAGTACACCGGACCCGTGCACTGAGCGACCTCCACTCCGAATCCGACCGCCCGTCCGATGTGAGCCACCTCACAACGGGCGGGCGAACTCGTTTCACCGAATCCTGGACGGACGACCGTCCTGCTCCTGTACAAACATCGGCGAAAGCAGTGACGGGCACCACAGCACCGGCACGTTCCCCGAGGTGACGAGGGAAGCGGCACCGCGACTGTGTCACTGCGATCGGGAGATCGTCGTCGTGCCGTCGACCGACGCACGCCCGCAGCCGAGCGGGACACGGCAAGTGATCGATTCCGGCACCAACCGGCCGGCGGTGCGTGCGTTCGGCAGGATCACCACGCCATCACCAAGGAGACACCCATGCCCCATCCCGGCGACATCGACGGCCTCTTCGGATCCCTGGCCAACATCGTGAACTCGCTCATCGCAGGCTCCTCCGGGGGCGCCACCCCGCTCCCCGCCGTCACGACGTAGGCGGGCCGCACACGAACGACGGTGCGCCGGACCGAGATTCGGTCCGGCGCACCGTCGTGTCCACAGCCGACCCGCTCACACCTTGGCCGCGGCCCTGCGCGGCGCACGCCCCCGCTTCGCCGGGACGGGCGGAACGACGGGAGCTGCGGCGAGGACCTCCCGCAGGAATCGTCCCGTGTAGCTCTCCGGAACTGCCGCGATGTCCTCGGGCGTGCCCTGTGCCACGACGGTGCCACCGCCGGATCCGCCTTCCGGCCCCATGTCCACAATCCAGTCGGACGTCTTGATCACGTCGAGGTTGTGTTCGATGACGATGACGGTGTTGCCCTTGTCGACCAGCCCGTTCACCACACCGAGCAGCTTGCGGATGTCCTCGAAGTGCAGGCCCGTCGTCGGCTCGTCGAGGATGTACACCGTCCGCCCGGTCGAACGCTTCTGCAGCTCCGCCGCGAGCTTGACGCGCTGCGCCTCGCCGCCCGACAGGGTCGGTGCGGGCTGACCGAGCCGGACGTAGCCCAGACCCACGCGCACCAGCGTCTCGAGGTAGCGATGGATCGAGGTGATCGGCTCGAAGAACTCCGCGGCCTCCTCGATCGACATGTCGAGTACCTCGGCGATCGTCTTGCCCTTGTAGTGGACCTCGAGCGTTTCCCGGTTGTACCGGGCGCCGTGGCACACCTCGCACGGCACATAGACGTCCGGCAGGAAGTTCATCTCGATCTTCAGGGTGCCGTCTCCGGTGCACGCCTCACACCGGCCGCCCTTGACGTTGAACGAGAATCGGCCGGGCTGGTAACCGCGGACCTTCGCCTCCGTCGTCTGGGCGAACAGCGTGCGGATCTTGTCGAACACCCCCGTGTAGGTGGCGGCGTTGGAACGCGGGGTGCGGCCGATCGGCGACTGGTCCACCTGGACCAGCTTGTCCAGCTGGTCGAGCCCGTTGACCCTGGTGTGCCGGCCCGGCACCTGCCGCGCGCCGTTGAGCTTGTTCGCCATGACGGTCGCGAGAATGTCGTTGACGAGGGTCGACTTGCCCGAGCCGGACACCCCCGTCACGGAGGTCAGCACGCCGAGCGGGAAACTGACGTCGACGCCCTGGAGGTTGTGTTCCTTCGCGCCGACGACGGTGACCTGACGCTTCCTGTCCACCGCGCGCCGCACCAGCGGCACCTCGATCGTCGAACGACCCGAGAGGTAGGCCCCGGTCAGCGACTCCTCGCACGTCAGCAGTTCCTCGTACGGACCGCTGTGCACGACGCGACCGCCGTGCTCACCGGCGAGAGGTCCGATGTCGACGACCCAGTCCGAGGTCCGGATGGTGTCCTCGTCGTGCTCGACGACGATCAGGGTGTTGCCGAGGTCCCGCAGCCGGGTCAGCGTCTCGATCAGGCGACGGTTGTCACGCTGGTGCAGGCCGATGGACGGCTCGTCCAGCACGTACAGGACGCCGACGAGTCCCGAGCCGATCTGCGTGGCCAACCGGATCCGCTGCGCCTCGCCGCCGGACAGCGTCCCCGCGGCCCGGGCCAGCGAGAGGTACTCGAGACCCACGTCGAGCAGGAATCCCAGCCGCGCCTGCACCTCCTTGAGCACCTGCCCGGCGATCGCCTCCTCCCTGGTGCCGAGCGTGAGGGAGTCGAGGAACCGCGCGCACTCGGCGATCGAGAGCTCCGCGACCTGCGCGATCGACTTCGCACCGAACTCGCCCGCGGCGATCGTCACCGACAGGATCTCCGGCCGCAGCCTGGTCCCGTCGCACGCCGGGCACGGCACATCCCGCATGTAACCGTCGTAGCGTTCCTTCATCTGCTCGGACTCGGTCTGTTCGAGCCTGCGGTGCAGGAACGGCATCACGCCCTCGAACTCGGCGTAGTAGGACCGGGTGCGTCCGTACCGGTTCTTGTACTTGACGTGGACCTGGTGCTCACTGCCCTCGAGGACGGCGCGACGCGCCTTCACGGGAAGTTCCCGCCACGGCGCGTTCACGTCGAAGCCCATCGCGTCGGCCAGACCGGACAGCAGCCGGCCGAAGTACTCGGACGTCTGCCCCATCGACCACGGCGCGATCGCGCCGTCGGCCAGGCTCAGCTCGGGATCGGGGACCACGAGGTCCGGGTCGACCTCCTTTCGGATGCCGAGACCGGTGCACTCCGGGCAGGCTCCGTAGGGCGAGTTGAAGGAGAACGAGCGGGGTTCGAGGTCGTCGATCGCGAGTGGATGCCCGTTGGGGCAGGCGAGGTTCTCGGAGAACCGCCGCTCCCGATCGGGGGCGTCCTCGGCGCGGTCGACGAAGTCGAGCACCACGATGCCGTCCGCCAGGCGCAGCGCCGTCTCCACGGAATCGGTGAGTCGCTGCTTGGAGCTCGCCTTGACGGTCAGGCGGTCGACGACGACCTCGATGTCGTGCTTCTCCTGCTTCTTCAGCTTGGGCGGCGAGGTCAGCTGGTGCACGACACCGTCGACGCGGATGCGCGCGTAGCCCTGCGTGGTGAGCTGTTCGAACAGGTCGACGAACTCGCCCTTGCGGGTGCGCACGACGGGCGCGAGGACCTGGAACCGTGTGCCCTCCTCCATCGCGAGGACCTGGTCGACGATCTGCTGGGGCGTCTGCTTCGCGATCTGCTCGCCGCAGACCGGGCAGTGCGGGGTGCCCGCGCGGGCGTAGAGGAGCCGCAGGTAGTCGTAGACCTCGGTGATCGTCCCGACCGTCGACCGCGGGTTGCGGTTGGTCGACTTCTGGTCGATCGACACCGCCGGCGAGAGCCCCTCGATGAAGTCGACGTCCGGCTTGTCCATCTGGCCGAGGAACTGGCGGGCGTAGGCGGACAGCGACTCGACGTACCGACGCTGCCCCTCGGCGAAGATGGTGTCGAACGCGAGCGACGACTTGCCCGAGCCGGACAGTCCGGTGAAGACGATCAAACTGTCGCGGGGCAGGTCGATGTCGATCCCCCGCAAGTTGTGCTCACGCGCCCCTTGCACGATCAGGCGGTCCGCCACACTCTGTCCTTTCTCACCGCGCTCCGGCCCCGACACTTCTCGGTCGCCAACTTCTCGGTCGCCCACATGGTAGGCCGACGGTGTGACAGGGCTTCGGGTCCACACGACCGCCGCACCTCCGCCGGCGTCCATTTGGACACGACGCGGGCAACCGATCCGCCATCGACCCCGATCCGACGGTAGCCTCCCCTCATGGACGCGCAGCAGATGCGAATCGACGATCACTACACCGGAGTACTGGCGCAGGGCGCCGACCCGCAGCGCCGCACCATCGCGGACGCCACGATCACGAAGATCTCGGTGGGCCCGATGGACAACAACGCCTACCTGGTGGTCGACACCGGCACCGGGGAGTCGCTGCTGATCGACGCCGCGAACGAAGCGGACCGGCTCGGCCTGCTGCTCGCGACCGCGGCCCCCCACCTGGGTTCGATCGTCACCACCCACCAGCATCGCGACCACTGGCTCGCGCTCGCCGACGTCGCGGCCGCCACCGGTGCACCGACGATCGCCCATCCGCTGGACGCGCCCGCGCTCCCGGTGCCCCCGGCCCGCACGGTCACCGACGGCGACCTCGTCGAGGTGGGCCGGCTCGCACTCGAGGTGATCCACCTGTCCGGTCACACCGACGGGTCGATCGCATTGGCCCTCACCGATCCGGCGTCGGGCCAGGTCCACCTGTTCACCGGCGACTCGCTGTTCCCCGGCGGTGTCGGCAAGACCGCGGACGCGCAGAAGTTCGACACGCTCTACCACGACGTCACCACGAAGCTGTTCGAACGGTTCCCCGACGACACCGTCGTCTACCCCGGCCACGGCAAGGACACCACCCTCGGCGCCGAACGCCCGTTCCTCGCCGACTGGCAGGAGCGCGGCTGGTGAGCTGACGCACCACGTCCCACCGTGGCCCCGCCGAGTGAGAGGGACACGTGATGACCGAACCGATCACCGACCTGGACCACCGCTACAGTGCACCCGGCGCGGTCGCGGTGAGCTGGGAGTGGGCGCTGCAACTGGTGGTCGACGCCGGCATCTACTGGTTGACGACGGTGCGCAGCGACGGGCGTCCGCACGTGACGCCGCTGATCGGGGTCTGGATGGACGGGGCGCTGTTCTTCTGCACCGGTGTCGGGGAGCGGAAAGCACGCAACCTCGTGACCGACAGGGCCGTCGCGGTGACGACCGGGTCGAACTCCTACGCCGAGGGGTTCGACGTGGTCCTCGAGGGCACCGCCGAGGTGGTTCGCGACACGGCCACCCTGTACCGGGTGTCGGACGCGTACGTGTGGAAGTACGGCGAGCAGTGGCGATTCCACGTCACCGCGGAGGGATTCCGAGGCGGCGGCGGCCCGGCGGTGGTGTACCGGGTGGCCCCGGCGACCGCCTTCGGCTTCGGCCGCGACCCGTTCAGCCAGACACGCTGGCGCTTCGACGCCGGACGGCCCGGCGCTTCTGCGGACCGGAGCCCGGGCGACTAGACTCACTGGGCGCTTTTTGCCCTGACGATTCGCCCGAGGAGACCACTTGCCCGACGAGGCAGCCGCCCACATCGACCGCGAGCACGAACAGCAGTACGTCACCATGCTGTACGGGCGACTGGACGGTCTGCGCGAGTACGCGAAGAACCGACTCGCCACAGTGCTGTTGCAAACCGGAGGGACGCCACAGGCCCGCAGCGAACGCGAGTCGTTCACGCAGATGTACACGGAGGACATCGCGAAGTACGACGCGGCGGAGAACGGGCTCTGTTTCGGCCGGATCGACCTGGACACCGACGGCACGGGCGGCGACGGCACGGACGGCGACGCGCACCGGTACATCGGGCGGGTGGGCATCCTCGACGAGGACAACGACTTCGAGACCCTGCTGTTGGACTGGCGCGCGCCGTTGGCCCGGCCCTTCTACCTCGCCACCACCGCGTCACCCGAGGGCGTGACGCGACGCAGGCACATCCGCACACGCAGCCGCACCGTCACCGGCATCGGTGACGAGTACCTCGACCTCGCGGCGGCTCAGCACGCCGGCGTGGTCACCGACGACGGTGGTGTCGCGGGTGAGAGCGCCCTGCTGACCGCGTTGAACGCGGCTCGCACCGGGCAGATGACCGACATCGTCGAGACCATCCAGTCCGAGCAGGACGCGATCATCCGGTCGACGCACAAGTCGGTGATGGTGGTGCAGGGTGGGCCGGGTACCGGCAAGACGGCGGTCGCGCTGCACCGGGCGGCCTACCTGCTCTACACGTACCGCCAGCAGCTGGCGAAGGCGGGCGTGCTGATCATCGGACCGAACGCCACGTTCCTCGACTACATCGGCCAGGTCCTGCCCTCGCTCGGCGAAACCGGGGTGCTGCTCTCCACGATCGGCGATCTGTATCCGGGAGTCATTGCCACACAACATGATTCACTGGAGACGGGTGAGGTCAAGGGCTCGCTGGAAATGGTCTCGGTGCTCAAACAGGCCGTCCGCGACCGCCAGCTCGTACCCCGGAGCCCGGTGACCCTTCCGTTCGACACGTACACCGTCACCCTCGACCGCAAGATCGCCACGCGGGCCCGCGGCCGCGCTCGCTCGTCCCGCCGGCCGCACAACCTGGCCCGCCCGATCTTCGTCTCGTCGGTGATCGAGGCACTCGCCGACCAGTTCGCGGCGAACCTCGGCGCCAACGTGCTCGGTGGCGCGAACCTGCTCAGCCGCGACGACGTCGCCGACATCCGCGACGAGATGCGACAGGACGTCGAACTGATGGCGGCGATCGACGAGCTGTGGCCGCGGCTGACACCGCAGCAGGTGCTCAACGACCTGCTGCAGTCCACCGAACGGCTGGACTCCGCGGCGAGCGGACTCACCGCGGAGCAGCGGTCACTGCTGTACCGCGCGCGGCACACCGGTTTCAGCGCCGCGGACGCTCCCCTGCTCGACGAACTCGCGGAGCTGCTCGGCTTCGACGACGCCGCCGAACGGGAGCGGGCGGCGCGACAGTGGCGGGCGCAGATCGCCGACGCGCAGGGCGCACTGGACATCCTGACCGGCTCGGCACCCCAGGACCTCGAGGACGACCTCGACCCCGAGATCCTGATGGCCTACGACCTGATCGACGCCAGCACCCTCGCGCAACGTCAGGACATGCGCCAGCAGTTGACCGCAGCGGAACGCGCGGCCGCCGACCGGACCTGGACGTTCGGCCACGTCATCGTCGACGAGGCGCAGGAGCTGTCCGCGATGGCATGGCGAATGTTGATGCGGCGCATCCCGAATCGGTGGATGACCCTGGTCGGTGACACCGCCCAGACCGGCGACCCGGCAGGCAGCTCGTCGTGGCAGACGGCGCTCGAGCCGTACGTCGCGAACCGCTGGAAACTGACCGAGCTGACGGTCAACTACCGCACCCCGTCGGAGATCATGGCCGTCGCCCAGGACGTGCTCGGGGAACTGGATCCGTCGCAGTCGGTGCCGCGCTCCGTCCGTGATTCCGGGCATCAGCCGTGGGCACACCGGGTCGGCGACGACGAGGTGGCCGCCGAGGTCCGCCGGCGCGTCGCCGCGGAGACCGGGCCCGGGCTGGTGGCCGTCCTCACGAGCGAGGCCGATGTCGAGGAGTTCAAGGACCTGCACGGCGACTCGGTGAGCGTGCTGTCGGTGCGCGAGGCCAAGGGCCTCGAATTCGACGTGGTGATCATCGTCGAGCCCGAGCGCATCGTGAAGACGTCGCCGCGCGGCATGAACGACCTCTACGTCGCGCTCACCCGCGCCACCCAGCGTCTCGGCGTCGTGCACGCCCGGCCCTTGCCGGAATCGTTGTCGAAACTGACTGTCGTGCAGTAGAAGTCGCTCGCGTGCGTCGATCCGACGCACGCGAGCGGTCGAGGTCAGCGGACGGTGTGGACGATCAGCACGTCGCACGTGGACTTGCGGGCGGCATCCGACGGCACCGAGCCGAGCAGGCGCCCCGTCAGGGTGTTCAGGCCCCGGTTGCCGACGACGAGCAGGTCCGCGTCGAGTTCGTCGACCAGCGCGAGCAGCGAGTCGACCGGCGCACCCACGACGGCACGTTCGACGACCGCGGTCGCCCCCGCCTGCTGCGCACGCTCCCGTGCGGTCCGCAGGATCTCGTAGGTGGGGGCGGAACCGGTGACCTGGTAGGCGTCCTCGCGCAGCGTGTCCTGTGCCGCCTCGATGTCCTTCGGGTCCGCGGGGTGGTACGCGCAGGCGATGACGAGCTTCGCGCCGGCGTCCGCGGCGAGCGACGCGGCCTTGTCCACGGCCTTCAACGACGAATCCGAGCCATCGGTCCCCACAACGATGGTGCGGTAGGCAGTCATTCGGTCCTCCGGTATCTCGATCGCGCCACCACCACGGTGGTGGCTGTGGTCGGGGCCGCTCACCGACACCTCACCGCATCGGACACCCGGCCGCTCGGAAGAACCCTAGTCGGATCGCCGCTCTCCGCGTGGGAATTGCGTCGGGAGCCACAGGCACCGTGTCTGGTTTGATTGGATCTCATGTCCCTCCCCCGCCCGCGCCGGCCTCGAGTCCTCGCCGCGCTGGTCACGGCGTTGATCGCGCTGGCCGTCGCGGTCACGGCCCTGGTCGGGGTGTCCGACCGAGCACCCGACGTCTCGGCGCAGGACGTGACGATCACCGCACCGGATTCTCCCGGCGCTCTCGATTCCGTGCGCCTCGACGCCCGGCTGTACCTTCCGGAGCGAACCCCGGCGCCGGCGGTCCTGCTCGCCCACGGATTCGGCGGATCCAAGGACTCGCTCGCAGCCCAGGCCACCGACCTCGCCGCGGACGGCTTCGTCGTCCTCACCTACAGTGCCCGCGGATTCGGCGCGAGCACCGGGTCGATCTCCCTCAACGACCCCGATCGGGAGGTCGCCGACGCCCGCGTACTGGTCGACTGGCTCGCGGCCCGACCGGAAGTCCACCCGGACGGCCCGGGCGATCCGAGGATCGGAGTGACCGGCGCCTCCTACGGCGGCGCGCTGGCGCTGATGCTCGCGGGCACCGACCCGCGCATCGACGCGGTCGCGGCGGCGATCACCTGGAACGACCTGGGACAGGCACTCTTCCCGAACTACGGCAGGCCCGTCGACACCACCACACCCACCACTCCGGCGCCCACGACCCCGGCGGCCGCCGAGTACGGCGGCCCGGGCGTCCTCAAACGCGGCTGGGCGGGCGTGTTCTTCGGCGCGGGTGTCACCGGCCCGGCGGACACAGCAGCAGACGCACCGAGCGCACCGAACCCGTGCGGCCGGTTCGCGCCGTCGATCTGCCTCGGCTACACCGCGGCAGCGGAAACCGGCATCCCCACCCCCGAGCTGTTGGCGCTGCTGCGCTCGCACTCACCGGCGGCGGTCGCGGATCGCATCACCGCGCCCACCCTCCTGGTCCAGGGCCAACAGGACACCCTCTTCGGTCTCGACCAGGCCGACGCGACAGCCCGGCAGATCGCCGCCACCGGAACCCCGGTTCAGGTGCGCTGGTTCCCCGGAGGGCACGACGGCGGCGGCGACTCCGCCGGCAGCCGCAACGCGGTGGCGCGATTCCTGTCCGATCGACTCCGGGACACCGACGACACCGCGTCGGAACCGACCGACGAACTGCCCTTCGTCTTCACCCTGCCCGGAACGCAGACCGACCAGAATCCCCCGTCCTCACGGCGGATGACGTCGCCCCGCTACCCCGGCCTGACCGCGTCGTCGGCACCGACGCCCCGGGAACGGCTCGACCTCTCCGGACCGCCGCAGACCGTCGACCGTCCCCCCGGGGCGTCACCGGCCGCGCTGTCGTCGGTCCCCGGACTCGGCAGCGCCGGCAGCCTGCTCGGTGCAGTCGACCCGGCCCTCGCGGCGGCCACGGACCCGCCGGGACAGACGGCACGCTTCGCGACCGATCCCCTGAGCCGGCCGCTGATCGTCACCGGCACCTCCACCGTGTCGCTGACGGTCACCGCGACCGCGGAGCCCGACGAGACGGTGCTGTTCGCCAAACTGTTCGACGTCGGCCCGGACGGCAGGCACGTCCTGCCGGGCGGCGCCGTCTCCGCCGTCCGGCTACCCGACGTACCCGCCGGGCAACCCGTTGCGGTGACCGTGACGCTTCCCGCCATCTCGTACCAGGTGCCCGAGGGCCACCACATCGAACTGGCCGTCACCACCACCGACCAGGCGTACGCCACACCGCTGTCCCCCGCTCGGTTCACCGTGGCGCTCACCGACACCGCACTGTCGGTGCCGAGTGTCACCGCGACCACGGCCAGTCGGGCCCTGCCGCTGGCGCCACTGATCGGAATCGGCGTGATCCTGGCCGGAGTGGCCGCACTCGTGACCGTCTCCACCGTGCGCTCGCGTCGGCGCGCCGTCGCCGAGGTCGACCCGGACCTGATCGACGTCCCACTCGTCGTGACCGGCCTCCGCAAAACCTACGCCAACGGCTTCCGTGCCGTCGACGGCGTCGACTTCACCGTCCGACGCGGCCAGGTCCTCGGACTCCTCGGCCCCAACGGGGCAGGCAAGACCACCACGCTGCGGATGCTGATGGGGCTGATCACCCCCACCGACGGCGAGATCCGGGTCTTCGGACACCGGGTGACGCCGGGCGCCCCGGTACTCTCCCGACTCGGCTCCTTCGTCGAAGGATCCGGACTGCTGCCGCACCTGAGCGGAATCGACAACCTCCGCCTGTACTGGGAGGCCACCGGCCGCCCCACCGAGGAAGCGCGGATGGACGAAGCACTCGCGATCGCCGACCTCGGCGACGCCGTGCACCGCAAGGTCCGGTCCTACAGTCAGGGCATGCGGCAGCGCCTCGCGCTCGCCCAGGCGATGCTCGGCCTGCCCGACCTGATGGTGCTCGACGAACCCACCAACGGACTCGACCCACCGCAGATCCGGACGATGCGGGACGTCCTGGTGAACTACGCCCGCACCGGCCGCACCGTCCTGGTGTCGAGTCACCTACTCGCTGAAGTCGAGCAGACCTGCACCGACGTGGTGGTGATGAACCACGGCCAGGTGATCGCCGCGGGCAGCGTCGAGGAGTTCACCTCGGCACAGGGCGCCACCGAACTGCGGGTCGACGACGCGGACGCCGCCGCGGACGCGATCGCAGACCTGCCCTGCGACGTGCACCGGATCGACGACGAACGACTGCGCGTGGACCTCGGCGCCGGTGATCCCGCAGACCTCGTTCGCACACTGGTGGGCGCAGGCATCGCAGTGCGGCGCGTCGCACAGATCACCCGACTCGAGGACGTCTTCCTGCGATTGGTCCACACATCCGACCACCGCGACAAGCCGAACCCCACCGACCACCGCGACAAGCCGCACCGACAGGAGGCGCCGTGACCGCGGACGAATCGACCATCCCCGCCGACGGGCGCGCTCCCGGCTACCGCGCACGGCACACACTCCCGCTGCGGACGGAGCTGGTCCGCCAGAGCAAACGTCGCCGCACCCACCTCGCCCTGGGGTTCCTCGCCGCGCTGCCCGCGATCCTGGTGCTGGCGTTCACGATCGGAGGAACCGAAACCTCATCCGGCACAACGAATCTGATCGACCTCGCCACCAGCGGCGGGGTGAACTTCACCGTGTTCACCCTGCTGATGTCGGTCGGGTTCCTGCTGATCGTGGTGGTCGCACTGTTCTTCGGCGACGCCGTGGCGAGCGAGGCGTCCTGGTCGTCCCTGCGCTACCTGCTGGCCGTACCCATTCCCCGGAGCCGGTTGCTGCAGCAGAAGGCGATCGTCTCCGCATTGCTGTCGGTGGGTGCGCTGATGCTGCTGTTCGCGGTGGCGTTGGCGATCGGCACCGCCGTCTACGGCGCCGGACCCCTGGTCACCCCGTTCGGTGATTCCCTCGGGTACGGGAAGGCGGTCGGTCGCCTCGCGCTCGCGCTGCTGTACATCGCGGTGAACCTGACCTGGGTCGCCGGTCTGGCGCTGCTGCTGTCGGTGCTCACCGACGCACCGCTCGGCGCGGTCGGCGGAGCGGTGATGGTGTCGATCCTGGTGCAGATCCTCGACCAGATCACCGCCCTCGGCTCCTGGCGGGACTACCTGCCCGGACACTTCTCGTTCGCGTGGTCGCGTCTGCTCGCCCCGACCGTCGACTGGCACGACATCGTGATCGGCTCGTTCTCGGCGCTCGCCTACGGCACCGTGTTCGCGGTGATCGCGTGGCAACGGTTCGCCGTCAAGGACGTCACCAGCTGAGGGGACGTCACCAGCTGACCGGAACCGATGCCGCCGGGCCTACTTCAGCCCGGCCGCGTCCATGCCGCGCAGCTCCTTCTTCAGGTCCGCGATCTCGTCGCGGAGCCGTCCCGCCAGCTCGAACTGCAGGTCCCGCGCCGCGTTCATCATCTGGTCGGTCAGCTCCTTGACCAGGTCGGCCAGCTCGGCCCGCGGCATCGACTTCACGTCGCGGCCCTCGTAGACACCGGCGCTGACGGCGCGCCCGGCCTCGCCCTGCGCCCGCCGACCGCGGCTGGCGTTCCGGCCGGAACCGCCGACCGCGACGTCGGTGTCGTCGGCCTCCTCGTACACCTGGTCGAGGATGTCCGCGATCTTCTTGCGCAGCGGCTGCGGGTCCACACCCATCTCCAGGTTGTACGCGATCTGCTTCTCGCGACGACGCTCGGTCTCCTCGATCGCGCGGGCCATCGAGTCGGTGACCTTGTCGGCGTACATGTGCACCTGACCCGACACGTTGCGGGCCGCGCGACCGATCGTCTGGATGAGGCTGGTGGTGCTGCGCAGGAAGCCCTCCTTGTCGGCGTCGAGAATCGCGACCAGGGACACCTCGGGAAGGTCGAGGCCCTCCCGGAGGAGGTTGATGCCGACCAGCACGTCGTACTCGCCGAGCCGCAATTGCCGCAGCAGCTCGACGCGGCGCAGGGTGTCGATGTCGGAGTGCAGGTACCGCACCCTGATACCGAGCTCGAGGAGGTAGTCGGTCAGGTCCTCGGACATCTTCTTGGTCAGGGTGGTGACCAGGACCCGTTCGTCGCGCTCGGTGCGCTCGCGGATCTCGTGCACCAGGTCGTCGATCTGCCCCTTCGTGGGCTTGACCACGACCTCCGGATCGACGAGCCCGGTGGGCCGGATGACCTGCTCGACGAACTCGCCGCCGGCCTGGCCCAGCTCGTACGGCCCGGGCGTCGCCGACAGGTACACTGTCTGCCCGATCCGCTGCGTGAACTCCTCCCACGTCAGCGGCCGGTTGTCTGTGGCGGACGGCAGCCGGAAACCGTAGTCGACAAGATTGCGCTTGCGCGACATGTCGCCCTCGTACATCGCACCGATCTGCGGCACCGTCACGTGCGACTCGTCGATGACGAGCAGGAAGTCCTCGGGGAAGTAGTCGATCAGCGTCGCCGGCGCGGAACCGGCGGGCCTGCCGTCGATGTGCCGCGAGTAGTTCTCGATCCCGGAGCAGAACCCGACCTGTTTGATCATCTCGAGGTCGTACTGGGTGCGCATCCGCAGACGCTGCGCCTCGAGCAGCTTGCCCTTGTTCTCCAGGTCGGCGAGGCGCTCCTCGAGCTCGGCCTCGATGTCGCGGACCGCGCGCTCCATCCGCTCCGGCCCCGCCACGTAGTGGGTCGCCGGGAAGATCCGCAGCGAGTCGACCCGCCGGACCACGTCCCCGGTCAGGGGGTGCAGGTAGTACAGCGCCTCGATCTCGTCACCGAAGAACTCGATGCGGACCGCGAGTTCCTCGTAGGACGGGATGATCTCGACGGTGTCGCCGCGCACCCGGAACGAGCCACGGGTGAAGGCCACGTCGTTGCGGTTGTACTGCACGTCGACGAGCAGCCGCAGCAGGGCGTCCCGCGGCACCTCGACGCCGACGTCCAGCTGGATCGAGCGGTCCAGATAGGACTGCGGAGTACCGAGACCGTAAATGCACGACACCGATGCGACCACCACGACGTCCCGCCGCGACAGCAGGCTCGACGTCGCCGAGTGCCGCAGCCGCTCCACGTCGTCGTTGATCGAGGAGTCCTTCTCGATGTAGGTGTCCGTCTGCGCGATGTACGCCTCGGGCTGGTAGTAGTCGTAGTACGAGACGAAGTACTCGACTGCGTTGTTGGGCAGCATCTCCCGCAGCTCGTTGGCGAGCTGCGCCGCGAGGGTCTTGTTCGGCGCCATCACCAGCGTCGGACGCTGCACCTGCTCGATCAGCCACGCCGTCGTGGCGGACTTGCCGGTACCGGTGGCGCCGAGCAGCACGACATCCTTCTCACCCTCGGACAGGCGGCGGGTCAGGTCCGCGATCGCCTGCGGCTGGTCGCCGGCCGGCCGGTGCTCGCTGACGACCTCGAACCGGCTGTCCGACCGCTCGATGTCGCCGACCGGCCGGAACTCGGAGTGCGCCACCACGGGATGCTCGGATGCAAACGCCATGCCACCCAGGGTAGGCGCAGGGTCCGACAACGCGGCCGACCCGCCACGACGCGATAGGTTTTCGCCATGCACGTTCACGCCCCGAAGGTCGAGACCTTCGATCTGACCGACCGCACCAACACCGACCCCAAGGGATTCGTCCGGGAGGTCGAGCACTACCGGGTCGAGCCGTGGGGCCTGTACATGGCACGTCACTCCGACCACCCGCACTTCCACTACCTGGAGTCGTGGCTGCTACCCGATCTGGGTCTGCGGGCGTCGATCTTCCACTACCACCCCTACCACGCCCGCGACCAGGACAGGTACGTCGACATCGGCGAGTTCACCCGCGACGGGACGGTGTGGCGGTCGGTGGACCACTACCTGGACCTGGTGGTCCGGACCGGCCGCGACACCGAACTGCTCGACGTCGACGAGTTGCTCGCCGCACACACCACCGGACTGCTCGACGCCGCGACCGCGGAGCGGGCGATCGCGGTCGCCACCCGCGCCGTGGACGGAATCGCCGCCCACGGCCACGACCTCGACGCCTGGCTCGCGGGTCTGGGTATGCCGGTCAGCTGGCGCTGACTCGTCTCACACCGTGTGGCCGGTGTCCTCCGCCCACCGCATCGCCCGGTGGTAGGCGTCGTCGAACCACGGTGTCTTCGCGTCGACGTACAGTTCGGTCGCGACCCGGACGTCGGGCTCACCGACCGCCGCGGCCGCGGCGCCGCGCTTGATCTCCAGGTACTCGTCACGCGCTTCGGCGTCGGCTCGCAGCCAGTCCCGGAACACCAGCGCGAACCGCTGACCCGGCCACCCGTCGACCCGAACGTGGATGTTCGCGGGCCGACCGGGGTCCGCGCCGGCATGGAAACGCTTGTCCCACAAGGAAGGATCAGCCTCTCCCCCGATACCGTAGGCCGGTTTCGGGTCGTCCGCGGTCACGTCGGGGACGCGTGGGAACCCCGCCTGAGCGAGCCGGTCGGCGAGCGCATCGGCCACGGCGAGGTCGGACACCGTCACCTGAATGTCGATGACGTCCTTCGCGTCGAGGCCCGGCACCGCGGTGGATCCGATGTGGTCGACCCGCACCGCGTCCCCGCCGCACACGAACGCCACCCGTTCCACCAGACGCCTGCCCTGCTCCGCCCAGTCCGGATCGGCGGGCGCGAGCACCGGAGCCGCCCGCACCACAACGGAATTCGCGACGTTGTCGGCATACTGGCGCAGTCGGTCCCACAGCGCTTTCACCGTCGAGTCGAGTGCGCCCTGCGGACCGCTGTTGTCGAGCCACACGTCAGCGGCGGCGCGACGCTGGTCGTCGCTCGCCTGTGACGAGATCCGCGCTCGCGCATCGGCCTCCGGCATTCCCCGCAGTTCGACCAGGCGCCGCACCCGCTCCTCGGCATCGACGTACACGACGACGACGAGGTTGAACGCGGCACCCATCCGTCCCTCGACGAGCAGCGGGATGTCCTGCAGCACGACCGAATCCGAGGGAGCCGCGTCGACCAACTCGGCGGTCCGGGCGCCGATGAGGGGATGTAGGATTCCGTTGAGTCGACCGCGGGCCGCCTCGTCCCCGAACGCCTTGGCGGCCAGGGCGGGTCGGTCGAGTCGTCCGTCGGGCTGCAGTATCTCCGGGCCGAACTCCGCCGCGAGCGCGGCGAGTCCCGGGGTGCCCGGCTCCACGACCTCGCGCGCGATCAGGTCCGCGTCCACGACGACGGCCCCGAGATCGCCGAGGATCCGTGACACGGTGGACTTTCCAGCTCCAATGCCTCCTGTGAGGCCGATTCGTAACACGCACCCCAGTCTGTCATCAAACACGCCCACACACATCCGCCCCAAATGACCGGGGTTTGCGCACGTCTCGGCTATCTTCGAGGGCGACGTGCCAGGCCATCCCCTCCGACACGAAGGAACACCATGAGCAGTACTTCACCGCAGCCTGGTCGGCACCGTCTTGGCATGGTCGACGGGGTGCACTGCATCCTGATTCCCGAGGTCGCTGCCGCCCTGCAGGAACACCACCGCACCTGGTTCACCCAAATGCTCAGCCCCGCCCGGCACAGCTTCGCAGCCATCCGCAAGCGGACCGCGGAGATGCAGGGCGCGTGGACCGCGGGCGCCGCGACCGCGAACTGACGCCACCACACCTTCACGACTGCGACCCCGCCCGGATTCGGGCGGGGTCGCAGTCGTCGTGCCGTGTTCCGTTGTCGGGCCCGGACGACGAAGGCCCCGGTCCGCAGTGGACCGGGGCCTTCGTCACGTCACACCCTCGCGGGTGAGGAGGTGTCAGGCGTTGCCGGACAGCTTCTCACGCAGAGCAGCGAGCTGAGCGTCGCTCGCCAGGGAGCCGCTCGCCTCGGCGGAGCCGGCGGACTCGCCCTCGGCGGCACCCGACTCGGAGGAGTAGTTGGTGCCGGACGCGCCGGCAGCAGCCTCTGCGGCCTCGTCGGCAGCCATCTTCTCCATCTGAGCGGTGTGCATCTTGTGGCGACGCTCGGCCTCGGCGTACCGGGACTCCCACTCTTCACGCTGCTTGTCGAAGCCCTCGAGCCATTCGTTGGTCTCGGGGTCGAAGCCCTCGGGGAAGATGTAGTTGCCCTGGTCGTCGTACGAGTCGGCCATGCCGTACTTGGACGGATCGAACTCGGCGTTGTAGTCCTCGTTCGCCTGCTTGAGCGACAGCGAGATGCGGCGACGCTCCAGGTCGATGTCGATGACCTTGACGAGCGCGTCGTCGCCGACGCCGACAACCTGGTCCGGGACCTCCACGTGGCGCTCGGCCAGCTCGGAGATGTGGACGAGGCCCTCGATGCCCTCCTCGACGCGGACGAACGCGCCGAACGGAACCAGCTTGGTGACCTTGCCCGGCACGATCTGACCGATCGCGTGGGTGCGGGCGAACTGACGCCACGGGTCCTCCTGGGTCGCCTTCAGCGACAGGGAGACGCGCTCGCGGTCCAGGTCGACGTCGAGAACCTCGACGGTGACCTCGTTGCCGACCTCGACGACCTCGGACGGGTGGTCGATGTGCTTCCAGGACAGCTCGGAGACGTGCACCAGACCGTCGACACCACCGAGGTCGACGAACGCGCCGAAGTTGACGATGGAGGACACGACGCCCTTGCGGACCTGGCCCTTCTGGAGCTGGTGCAGGAACTCGCTGCGGACCTCGGACTGGGTCTGCTCGAGCCATGCGCGACGCGACAGGACCACGTTGTTGCGGTTCTTGTCGAGCTCGATGATCTTCGCCTCGATCTCCTTGCCGACGTACGGCTGGAGGTCGCGGACGCGACGCATCTCGACGAGCGACGCGGGCAGGAAGCCGCGCAGGCCGATGTCGAGGATCAGGCCGCCCTTGACGACCTCGATGACGGTGCCCTTGACGGCCTCGTCCTTCTCCTTGAGCTCCTCGATGGTGCCCCAGGCACGCTCGTACTGAGCGCGCTTCTTCGACAGGATCAGGCGGCCTTCCTTGTCCTCCTTGGTGAGGACCAGGGCTTCGACCTCATCGCCGACGGAGACGACCTCGTTGGGGTCGACGTCGTGCTTGATGGAGAGCTCGCGGGACGGAATGACGCCTTCGGTCTTGTAACCGATGTCGAGCAGCACCTCGTCGCGATCGACCTTGACGATGGTGCCTTCGACGATGTCGCCATCGTTGAAGTACTTGATCGTGGCATCGATGGCGGCGAGGAAATCCTCGGCAGAGCCGATGTCGTTGACGGCTACCTGCGGCGAGGTGACGGTGGTGGAGGGCATTGGGTGAATTGCTCCGGAGGGATAGGAAGTCGGTTGATGATGTTCTGTCGGACCACGAATGCACACCGACGGCTCCCCAGGGGTGCCGCACGGCAGACACTCGCGTGCACCAGGGTACGCGACCACATGCAAGCTGGGCAAACCCGGGTGGAAGTGCCGCGTTCGACGGGCGCTACCGTCCTTCACGACATGAGTGAGCATCCAGAAGACACCGCGCGGCACGCCGCGGCGAACGCCGCCCTCGGCACCACCGGGTTCAGCCGTGCCCGGCTCGGGACGGCAGACAGCGAGCGGGCGAGCCGCGCCTGGTGGGACGCCGACGCCGTCGACTACCACCGCACGCACGGCGAGTTCCTGGGCGTCGACTCGGTCGGCGGCGAGTTCGTGTGGTGCCCGGAGGGCCTGCACGAGGGTGACGTGCACCTGCTCGGGGACGTCGCGGGCCGGGACGTGCTGGAGATCGGCTGCGGTTCGGCGCCGTGCGCTCGCTGGCTGGCCGGCCAGGGGGCGCGGGCCGTCGGGCTCGATCTGTCGCGCGGCATGCTCGAGCGGGGGCTGGCGGCGATGGACCGCGGCGGACCGCGGGTACCGCTCGTGCAGGCGGGCGCGGAGTCGTTGCCGTTCGCCGACGCGAGTTTCGACATCGCCTGTTCCGCGTTCGGTGCGGTGCCGTTCGTCGCCGACTCGGCGTTGGTGATGCGCGAGGTCGAGCGGGTACTGCGGCCCGGCGGCCGCTGGGTGTTCTCGGTGAACCACCCGGTCCGGTGGATCTTCCCCGACGATCCGGGCCCGGCGGGGCTGACGGCGACGATCCCCTACTTCGACCGCACGCCGTACGTGGAGGTCGACGACCGAGGTGTCGCGACGTACGTCGAGCACCACCGCACGATCGGCGACCGGGTCCGCGAGATCGTCGCCGCCGGACTGGAGCTGCGCGACATCGTCGAGCCGGACTGGCCGGAGTGGCTGGACCGGGAGTGGGGTCAGTGGAGCCCGCTGCGCGGCCGGCTCTTCCCCGGAACCGCGATCTTCGTCTGCCACAAGCCGGCCTGACGCCGCGTCACTCCGATCGTCGCGGCGTCCGGCCCGCATCGTCGAGCGCGCGCCGCAGCGCGTACTCGAGTTGCGCGTTGACGCTGCGCAGGTCGTCCGCGGCCCACTTGGCGATCGCGTCGTAGACGGCCGGGTCCAGCCGCAGCAGCACCTTCTTGCGTTCGACCTTCTTCCTGCCCCCCGGCGTCTCGCCCGTCTCGGCCATGGTCAGGCGTAGAGGCTGCCGGTGTTCACGATCGGCTGGGTCGCCTTGTCCCCGCACAGCACGACCAGCAGGTTGGACACCATCGCGGCGCGGCGTTCCTCGTCGAGTTCGACCACGGCCTGCTCGGCGAGCCGATCCAGCGCCATCCCGACCATGCCGACGGCGCCCTCGACGATCATGGCGCGCGCCGCGACGACCTGCGCGGCCTGCTGCCGGACGAGCATGGCCTGCGCGATCTCCGGCGCGTATGCGAG
Organism: Rhodococcus sp. NPDC003318; assembly: GCF_042879035.1. Lineage (NCBI taxonomy): Bacteria > Bacillati > Actinomycetota > Actinomycetes > Mycobacteriales > Nocardiaceae > Rhodococcus > Rhodococcus sp. NPDC003318. The sequence goes on from NZ_JBIAOU010000016.1 coordinate 47,261, forward strand.
GTGCGTGATGCGCGCCTCGACGACGTCGACGCCCGCCAGGTCCGTCCGCTCCCGCAGTTCGGCAGTGAGCTCGGCGGCGACCTGGGCGCCGTCGCGCAGGCTGGTGGCGTCGCTGGCGTCGGAGCCGGACGGCACGATGGTGGTGTCGTACGGATGGGTGGTGGCCAGGTGACGCACCGCGGCCTCCGACTGGATCGCGACGTACTCCTCGTAGTCGTCGACGGCGAAGATCGCCTTGCCGCTGTCGACGACCTTGTAGACCACGACCGCCGCGATCTCGACCGGATTGCCCACGGCGTCGTTGACCTTGAGCTTGGACGTCTCGAAGTTGCGCACACGCAGGGTGACCCGACGCTTGACCGACAGCGGGACAACCCATTTGAAACCGTCGTCCGCCACCGTGCCGAAGTAGCGCCCGAAGAACTGGACCACCCGGGCCTCGTTCGGATTGACGATCGTGAATCCCGTTGCGAGCGCGACGATCACCAGTGCCACCAGCCCGGCAACGACCCAGCAGGCGATCCGCACCGCCAGCGTCGTGTCGAGCAGGATCCCGGCCAACGCCACCGCCGCGGCGGCCGGTGTCGCCACCGTCAGCGCGAGTAGCACCACGAACCCGTTCAGTCGAAACGCCCTACGCTCCATGTCGCCCGCCTTGCTATCGAAGTGATATCACCACGATAGCAAAGGGTCGGGATTCGGAGTCAGAGCAGCTTGGAGAGGAAGGCCTGGGTGCGCTCGTGCTGGGGGTTGGCGAGCAGTGCGCGGGGCTCGCCGGACTCGACGACGACGCCGCCGTCCATGAACACCAGCTGGTCGGCGACCTCGCGGGCGAAGCCCATCTCGTGCGTCACCACGACCATCGTCATGCCTTCCTTCGCGAGGTTCTTCATGACGCCGAGCACCTCACCGACCAGCTCGGGGTCGAGTGCGGAGGTCGGCTCGTCGAAGAGCATCAGCTTCGGGTCCATCGCCAGCGCCCGGGCAATCGCGACCCGTTGCTGCTGCCCACCTGAGAGTTGCGCCGGGTACGCGTCGGCCTTCGACGCGAGCCCCACCTGGTCCAGCAGATCCATCGCCCGGGCCTCGGCGTCCTTGCGCCGGACCTTCTTCACCAGTGTCGGCGCCTCCATCACGTTGCCGAGAGCGGTGCGGTGCGGGAAGAGGTTGAAATGCTGGAACACCATCCCGATGTCGCGGCGCTGCTTCGCCGCCGCGCGCGGGTGTAGTTCGTAGAGCTTCCCGCCGCGTTCGGAGTAGCCGACCAACTCGCCGTCCACGTACAGCCGGCCCCCGCTGACCTGTTCGAGGTGGTTGATGCAGCGCAGGAACGTCGACTTGCCGGACCCGGACGGCCCGACCAGGCACAGCACCTGACCGCGGTCGATCTCGAGGGTGACGCCCCGGAGCACCTTGAGCGCACCGAAGCTCTTGCAGACGCGGTCGGCCTTCACCATCGGCGTCGTCACATCGGACCTCCTGCGTCGGGTGCCGCAACCGGCGGCACCGGCTTGTTCTGGGCGTCCGCCAATGCCTGCAGTTGCCGTGCGGTGAGGACCCTCGACAGGCCCTTCGAGTAGTGCCGCTCGAAATAGAACTGGCCGACCATCAGGACGCTGGTGATCGCGAGATACCACGTCGCGGCGACGAGCAGCAGCGGGATCGGCTGGAAGTTCGCGCCGGAGATGTCCCGGGCCCGCCCGTACAGTTCGCCGGTGTACGGCACCGCGAGGACCAGCGACGTGGTCTTGAGCATGCTGATCAACTCGTTGCCCGTCGGCGGGATGATCACCCGCATCGCCTGCGGCAGCACGGTGCGCCGCATCGTCTGCGACCACGACATGCCCAGCGCCGTGGATGCCTCGGTCTGCCCCTCGCCGACGGAACCGACCCCGGCTCGGACGATCTCGGCCATGTACGCCGCCTCGTTGAGACCGAGTCCGATCACCGCGAACAGGAAGGCCGCCTGCAGGTCCTGCAGGTCGAAGTGGGCGAACTGCGGCCCGAACGGGATTCCGAGGGCGACGGACTTGTAGATCGACGGGAACAGACCCCAGAACACCAACTGCACGTAGACCGGCGTGCCACGGAAGATCCACAGGTAGACCCAGGCGGCCGTGCGCAGCACCGGATTCGGGGACAGGCGCATCACCGCGAGGACCACACCGAGTGCGACGGCGATGACCATCGCGATGACGGTCAGCGCGATCGTCCGGAGCGCGCCTTCGGTGATCCGGGCGTCGAACAGGTACTGGCCGTAGACGTCCCACGCGAAGGCGTCGTTGGTGGCGGCGCCGTAGACGAAGAGCGCGACCCCGGCGACGACCACGACGGCGGCGATCCAGCGGCCGGGATGGCGCAGCGGTATCGCGCGGATCGGTTCCGGTTCGTCCACCGGCGTGGGTTCGTGTGCCGTGTCCTGTGCCATGACCCTCCGCCTTCCTGCCGTGACCCGGGTCAGCTCGTCGCGCCGTTGATCTGCGCGGTCGTGACGGTCCCGGATCCGACGCCCCAGTTGTCGGCGATCTGCTGGTAGGCGCCGGAGTCGATGAGGTGTTGCAGCGCCTGCACGAGCACCGGAGCGAGCGGCGAGCCCTTCGGCACCGGCCAGCCGTAGGGCGCCGAGTCGAACTGCTCCCCCGCATTCTCGAGCCGGCCGTCGCTGCGCTTGACCGCGTACGCGGTCACCGGGGAATCCGCCGACATGGCGTCGACCCGGCCCAGGATCAACGCGTTCGACACGTCGTCCTGACTGTCGTACTTGATCTTCGCGATCGGCGGTCTGCCTGCCGCGACACAGTCCGCGCTCTTGGCGGGCACCTCGTCGATGTCCTCGTAGGTCGTCGTCTGCACGCCGACCCGCAGCCCGCACGCGTTGTTCGGGTCGACCGGCTCCCCGGTCTGCTGCGCCCACTGGACGCCGGCGAGGTAGTAGTCGACGAAGTCCACCGACTTCTGCCGCTCCAGGGTGTCGGTGAACGACGACATCCCGAGGTCGTAGGTGCCGGCCTGGACGGCCGGGATGATCTTGTCGAAGTCGGCCTGGATGAACTCGGCCCGCACCCCCAGCACGGCGGCGACGGCGTTCATCAGGTCGACGTCGAAGCCGACGATGTTGCCGTTCTCGTCCTTGAACTCGTTGGGCGCGTAGGGGACGTTGACGCCGATCCGCAGTCGGCCGTTCTGTGCGACCGGCGCCGGCACCTGCGCCGCGATCGAGTCGACGCGGTCGACGTGAACGGTGTCCGGCGGCACCAGGCCCTCGGTGTTGTGCACGCAGGCGGTGAGGGTCACCGCGACCGCGACCAACACGCCGAAACACCGGGCGCGCCCCGGGACTCGACGCCTCGGCATTCGACGTCCCGGTGATCGACGCCCCGGCATCGTCGCACCAGCCGGCGAGGACCGCACCCTTTGCAGCGTACTGGCAGCCCGGTCACCGCCGCAGGATTCGGGCCCCCACCGTCTCGGTGAACTCGGCAGTCGAGGCCAACCCGCCGAGATCCGCGGTCGCGACCCCGGCGGCGAGGGTGTCGGCGACCGCGCGCCTGATCCGGTCCGCGGCCCGACCGAGAACGTCGGCGTGACCGTGGGTCGCGAGCCAGTCGAGCAGCATCGCTGCCGACAGCATCAGTGCGGTCGGGTTCGCCCGGTTGCGCCCGGCGATGTCGGGAGCGGCGCCGTGCGCGGCCTGCGCCATCGCCTGGGTGACGGACGCGTTCAGCGACGGCGCAGTGCCGAGCGATCCCGACAACTCCCCCGCCAGGTCGGACAGGATGTCGCCGAACATGTTCTCCGTCACCACGACGTCGAAATCGCCGCCACGCCGGACGAGGTGCGCGGCCATCGCGTCGACGTGCTCGGTGTCCACCCGCACCCCGTGGTACTGCTCGGCGACCTCGAGGCACACGTCCCGGAACAGGCCGGTGGTCAGGCCGAGCACGTTCGCCTTGTGCACCACGGTCAGTCGGCCGCGCCTGCGCTGCGCCAGCTCGCACGCCGTGTGCGCGATCCGTTCACAGGCGTGGCGAGTGAACACGCCGACGGCGAGCGCGACGTCCGGCGTCGGCATGAATTCGCCGCCGCCCGTGTACATGTTGCGGTCGGCGTAGAAGCCCTCGGTGTTCTCCCGCACGATCACCAGGTCCATGTCGGGCACGGTGGCGCGGACACCCGCGAAGGCGCGCGCCGGACGGATGTTCGCGAACAGGTCGAACTTCTTGCGGATCACGCCGCCCGGCGTCAGTTGCCCGCGGAACCGGTCCGGATACGCCGCACTGTCGTGCGGCCCGAGCACCCAGCCGTCCAGCCCGGCGAGCGCCTCGAGAGTGCCGTCCGGGATCGGGGTGCCATGGCTGTCGATGGCGCCCGATCCGACTGGCAGCTCGACCCATTCGATCGCCGGTGCACCCGCTGCGGCGACGGCGGTGTCGACGATCCGCCGGGTGGCGGGCACGATCTCGTGACCGATACCGTCACCGACGAGCAGCCCGAGCCGCAGCGGCTGCACGTGGGCCGATCCGTGAGCGATTGCGTGAGGGGGGTTCACCCGACCATCATTGCTCAGCATGGTGCAGTCCGTGGAACTGCTGCTCGACACCGAGCTCGACACCGCGATCCGCCGGGAGTGGCGGCGCCTGTCGGATGCGGCGCTGCCGAGCCAGGACGTGGTCCGCAAGTCGACGAACCGCCCGCACATCACCCTCGCCGTCGCGCGGCACATCGACCCGGAAACCGACCTGCTGCTGCAGCAGCAGCTCACGCCACCGAACCTGCACCTGGCGCTCGGCGGTGTGGTGATATTCGGCGGACACCGAAAGACGCTGGCGTATCTGGTGATCCCCACCGCGGGTCTGCTGGCTTTGCAGCGGAGCATCTTTCGGGTGCTGCACACCAGCCCGGGTATCCCCGCGCACATCCATCCGGGCGACTGGACCCCGCACATCACCCTGGCGCGGCGCGTGTTCCCCGACGAGATCGGGCCGGCGGTCAACCTGCTCACGCCGGCCCAGGCTCACGGGGCGGCGGCGGGCATCCGGCGCTGGGACGGCGATGCGCGGCGGGAATGGCGCATCGCGTGACGCGTGAGCAGGGGCACCGGGAAGAATCGGCGCGGTAGGTGCGTTGAAGGGCGCAACGGCAACGTCCAGTTGCACCGATCCCGGCCGGCGGCCGGATACGAGAGGAAATGAATTGGCCACGCAGACCCTGACCCAGCAGAACTTCGACGAGGTCGTGACCGGCAACGACGTGGTGCTGGTCGACTTCTGGGCTTCGTGGTGCGGCCCGTGCCGCCAGTTCGCCCCGACGTTCGAGTCCTCGTCCGAGGCACACCCGGACGTCGTGCACGGCAAGGTCGACACGGAGGCCGAACAGGGTCTCGCGGCCGCCGCGAACATCCGGTCGATCCCGACGATCATGGCGTTCCGCGAGGGCATCCTCGTCTTCTCACAGCCCGGCGCTCTGCCCCAGGCGGCGCTCGAGGATCTCGTGACGCAGGTCAAGGCCCTCGACATGGACGAGGTCCGCAAGCAGATCGCGGCGCAGCAGGCCTGACCACTGCCCGCACCGGCCCCGTGACCACCCGGTCACGGGGCCGGTGTCGTCTCACAGGGCGAGCGCCGACTCCGCGTACCCGTCGGGCATGCCGCGGCGGCGGAACCACTCGGTGCCGAACGCGGACCGCAACAGCTCGACGGGCATCTCAAGGAACGGTCCGAAGTCGCCGACCTGCGTGGCGTGGGCGGACATGGCGGCGCGTTTGGCCTCGATCTGCGCGGACACGTCCACGACGGTGGTGATCAGGGCCTCCGGGAGGCCGAAGGAGTCCAGATCCGGCGGCTGCACGTCCTCCGTCCAGTCGGGCCGCGCCGCGATCATCCTCTTCATGTGCTCCCGGTTGACCGCCGCCTCGTACACCCGGTCCACGCCCGCCAGCTCCGCTGCGCGGACACCGACGTGGTGGACCTGGATGTGGTCGGGGTGTCCGTAGCCGCCGTTGCTGTCGTAGATCGTCATCGCATCCGCGGACTCCTCGACGAGCACCTGCGCCAGCCTGGCCGCAGCGACGTCGACGTCGATGTTGCAGAACGCGTCGGGGTGGGCGTTGTCGTCGGTCCCCGCCATCCCGGAGTCCCGGTAGTGCAGGGGTACCACCCGATGCACGCCGAGCGCGGCCGCGGAGGCCTGCAGCTCGTCGAGACGTCGCCCGGCGAGGGTCTCACCGGGCGCGAGCACCCCGTCGGGAACCTCGCCGAGCGCGCCGTCCGTCGCGGTGACGAGCACCACGCGATGCCCGTCCTCGGAGGCGCGCCGAATCACGCCGCCGGTGACGAACACCTCGTCGTCGGGGTGGGCGTGGAAGCAGACCAGGACTGCCATGTCGGTACCTCCCGGCTCAGTGGGCCGCCGCGTCCCAGCTGCGGCCGACCCCCACGGACACGTCCAGCGGCACGGACAGCTCGATGGCGCCGGCCATCTTCTCCCGCACCAGCGCCTCGACGGCGTCGCGTTCGCCGGTGGCCACCTCGAGCACGAGTTCGTCGTGCACCTGCAGCAACATCCGCGACCGCAGGCCCGCGTCCCGAAGCCCGGTCTGGACGTCGATCATCGCGACCTTGATGATGTCGGCGGCGGTGCCCTGGATCGGGGCGTTGAGGGCGGCTCGTTCGGCGACCTCGCGGCGTTGGCGGTTGTCGGAGGTCAGATCCGGCAGGTAGCGGCGACGACCGTACAGCGTCGAGGTGTAACCGACCTTGCGGGCCTGCTCGACCACTTCGTGCAGGTAGTCACGGACACCACCGAACCGGGCGAAGTAGGCGTCCATCTGCTCCTTCGCCTCCTCGGTGGAGATCTTCAGCTGCTGAGCGAGCCCGTAGGCGCTCAGGCCGTACGCGAGGCCGTACGACATCGCCTTCACGCGGCGACGCAGCTCGGCGGTGACCTCCTCGATCGGGACACCGAACGCCCGCGATCCGACGAAGCTGTGCAGGTCCTCGCCCGTGTTGAAGGCCTCGATCAGACCGTCGTCCTTGGACAGGTGGGCCATGATCCGCATCTCGATCTGGCTGTAGTCCGCGGTCATCAGCGACTCGTAGCCGGCGCCGACGACGAACCCGTCCCGGATCTGCCGGCCCGCGTCGGTGCGGACGGGGATGTTCTGCAGGTTCGGTTCGGTCGACGACAGGCGGCCGGTCGCGGCGACGGTCTGGTTGAAGGTGGTGTGGATGCGGCCGTCGTCGGCGACCGACTTGAGCAGACCGTCGACGGTGACCTTGAGCCGGGTCGCGTCCCGGTGCTCCAGGAGGTGCCCGAGGAACGGGTGCTGCGTCTTCTCGAACAGCGACTCCAGCGCGGCGGCGTCCGTGGTGTAGCCGGTCTTGGTCTTCTTCGTCTTCGGCATCTCCAGCTTCTCGAACAGCACCACCTGCAGCTGCTTCGGGGAGCCGAGGTTGATCTGTTCGCCGATCACCTCGTAGGCGGCCTCGGCGGCGGCGGACACCCGGCTCGCGAAGGTGGACTGCAGGTCGTGCAGGTGGTCGGTGTCCACCGAGATGCCGATCGCCTCGACGTCGGCGAGCACCTCGAGAAGCGGCAGTTCCAGGTCCGTGAGCAGCCGCGCCGACTCGATCGCGGCGAGCTCGGTGTCGAACGCGGCGGCCAGGTCGAGGACCGCGCGGGCCCGCAGGATCTCGGTCTCGGCGGCAGCCGCATCGGCTGAGTCCTCGGCGTCGAGCAGCGACAGCTGCGCGTCGCCGGTGTCCTCGACGCGCAGCTCCCGCTTGAGGTAGCGCAGGGACAGGTCGTCGAGGTTGAAGCTGCGCTGCCCGGGCCGTACCAGGTACGCGGCGAGCGCGGTGTCGCTGGTCAGTCCGCCGAGCGTCCAGCCGCGTCCGCGGAGGGCGTGGATCGCGGACTTGGCCTCGTGCAGCGCCTTCGGCGCGGACGCGTCGGCGAGCCAGGCGGCGAGCGCCGTCTCGTCCTCCTCGGTGACGGTCGACGCGACGACGTAGCCGCCCTCTCCGTCGGCGGCGGCGATGGCGAGCGCCGTCACGTCACCCCCGTACGGGGCGCCGGAACCGACGACGGACAGGGCGGCGCGGGAACCGTCACGGACGTGCGCGTCGAGCCACGCGGCGACCTCACCCGGCGCCAGCGCGCCGCCGCGCACCTCGAAGCCCTCCTCGGCCTCCGGCTCGGCTGACGCGAGGGTCTCGAACAACCGGTCCCGCAGCACCCGGAACTCGAGGTCGTCGAACAGGGCGTGGATCTTGTCCCGGTCCCACGGGGCGAGCGCGAGCTGAGCGGGCACGTACGGCAGCGGCACGTCGCGGACCATCTCGGTGAGCTGCCGGTTGAGCACCACCGACGACAGGTTGGCGCGCAGCGCGTCGCCGACCTTGCCGCGCACCTGGTCGACCTTGTCCACGAGTTCGTCGAGCGAACCGTACTCGCGGATCCACTTGGCGGCGGTCTTCTCACCCACCCCCGGAATGCCGGGCAGGTTGTCGGACGGGTCGCCGCGCAACGCCGCGTAGTCCGGATACTGCCGCGGGGTGAGCCCGTACTTATCCTCGACCGCGGCCGGGGTGAAGCGCGTCAGGTCCGAGACGCCCTTGCGGGGGTAGAGCACGGTGACGTCGTCGGTGACGAGCTGGAGGGAGTCCCGGTCGCCGGTGCACACCAGAACCCGGTAGCCCTCCCCTGCGGCCTGCGTGGTCAGGGTGGCGATGATGTCGTCGGCCTCGAAGCCGGCCTCGGCCATCACCGGGATGCCGAGCGCACCGAGAACCTCCTTGGTGATCTCCACCTGCCCCTTGAACTCGTCGGGGGTCTTGCTGCGGTTCGCCTTGTACTCGGGGAACGCCTCCGCACGGAACGTCTGCCGCGACACGTCGAACGCGGCGGCGACATGCGTCGGCTGCTCGTCGCGCAGCAGATTGATCAGCATCGAGGTGAACCCGTAGACGGCGTTGGTGGTCTGGCCGCTGTGCGTCTTGAAGTTCTCCGCGGGCAGGGCGAAGAACGCGCGGTAGGCGAGCGAGTGCCCGTCCAGGAGCAGCAGCGTCGGCTTGTCGCCGCTGTCGGCGGTGGCGGGGGCAGGTGCGGGAGACGTTGTCGGGCTCACCGCAGTGAGTCTAGGGAGCCACCCCGACACCGTGGCAACGGACACGGGCCGGCGGTCGGGCTGACGCTCCGATTCGCGACGGACACGACGACGACGACGGTCACGCGCCGGGCATCACCCGACGCCGAGGTAGGCGTGCTTGACGGCGGGGTCGGCGAGCAGTTCCGGGCCGGGTCCGGTCCGGGTGATCTCCCCCGTCTCGAGAATGTACGCGCGGTCGGTGCGCCGCAGCGCCTGCTGGGCGTTCTGTTCGACGAGCAGGATGGTGGTGCCCTGCGCGTTGATCTCGGCGATGATCCGGAAGATCTGCGCGATCACCATCGGCGCCAGGCCCATCGACGGCTCGTCGAGCATCAGCAGCCGTGGCCGCGCCATCAGGGCCCGTCCGATTGCGAGCATCTGCTGCTCGCCGCCGGACATCGTGCCGCCGACCTGGGTGCGCCGCTCCGCGAGCCGGGGGAAGAGGCCGAAGACCCAGTCGAGGCGTTCCGCGTACTCGGCCTTCGTCTCGAAAGTTCTTGCGTAGCAACCCATGTCAAGATTCTCCTGCACCGTCATACCCGGGAAGACCCCGCGGCCCTCCGGCGCCTGCACGACCCCGAGCGCGACCCGCTCGTGCGCCTTCACGTGGGTGATGTCCTTGCCGTCGAACATGATCCGGCCCCGCGTGAGCGGCAGCAGGCCGGACAGCGCTCGCATGGTCGTGGACTTGCCCGCCCCGTTGGCGCCGAGCAGGGTGACCAGTTCGCCTCGACGGACGTGCAGCGAGATGCCGTGCAGCGCACGGATGCGGCCGTAGTTCACGACCATGTCGGTCACCTCGAGCAGCGGTGCCCCGGTGTCGGTGGGCGTCCCGGTGCCGGAGGGCGTCCCGGCGTCGGTGGGTGTCCCGGTCTCATTCTGCTTCATCGGGCACTCCCAGGTAGGCGGCGACGACGGCGGGGTTCTCCCGGATCGCGGCGGGCACGTCGTCCGCAATCTTGCGGCCGAACTCGAGCACGACGATCCGGTCGGTCACGCCCATCACCAGCCGCATGTCGTGTTCGATCAGCAGCACGGTGAACCCGTCGTCGCGGATCTTGCGGATCAGGTCCTGCAGCGCGGCCTTCTCGCTGGGGTTGAATCCGGCCGCGGGTTCGTCGAGGCACAGCAGTTTCGGTTCGGTGGCCAGGGCGCGGGCGATCTCGAGGCGGCGCTGGTCGCCGTAGGAGAGGTTGCGGGCCTTCTCCACCGCGCGGGGCGCGATGCCGACGAACTCGAGCAGCGCCATGCCCCGCTCGACGGCGTCGTGTTCCTCCCTGCGATGCCGGCCGGTGCGGAAGATGGCACCGGGCACCGACGTCCGGTGCCGGGCATCGGTGCCGACGACGACGTTCTCGAGCGCCGTCATCTCGCCGAACAGGCGGATGTTCTGGAAGGTGCGGGCGATGCCGAGTCGGGTGATCTCGTTGCGCTTGGTCGCCCGGCCGCGAGCCAAGCGCCGGGGAGATGACGCCGTGAGCGGACGCCCGTCGAACGTCACCGAACCGGAGGACGGCTTGTAGACGCCGGTGATCGCGTTGAAGCAGGTGGTCTTGCCTGCACCGTTCGGTCCGATCAGGCCGAGGATCTCCCCGCGCCGGATCTCGAAGGTCACGTCGTCGAGTGCGACGAGGCCGCCGAACCGCACCGTCAGCCCCTCCGTGCGCAACAGCGCTTCGCCCTCGTCGACGCGGATTTCGCGTTGCGGTGCAACAACTTCCGCGACCATCTCGGGGTCCGCAAGTGCGGGGTCGAGAGCCTCGACGTCGACCACTCCCGCGGTGGGAACGTCCACCTCCGGTGCCAGCTCCGCCGCGAAGTCCTCGTTGTCGAAGAGCGCGTCGCCCGCGCCCGGACCCGAGGTCATCGTCCACCTCCACTCGCGACGGACCCGCCGGCACCGGCCGCGTCGGCGGCGGGCCGCACCGCCAGGTACACCTGCCGACCGTACGCCAGCAACTTCTGCCGCGCCGGGAACAGACCCTGCGGACGGAAGATCATCAGCACCACCAGCGCGATACCGAAGAAGAGGTACTTGTAGTCGCCGAGGGACTGGTCGCCGATGTGGATCGACATCGCCCGGTTCGGCAGGTACACGATGATGAACGCTCCGACGATGACACCGAGCTTGTTGCCCTGCCCACCGATGACCACGGCGCACAGGAACAGCATCGAGTTGATGACGTTGAAGCCCGTCGGGTTGATGAACTGCACCTGCCCTGCGTACAGCGCCCCGGACAGTCCGCCTATCGCCGCACCGATCATGAAGGCCCACAGCTTGAACTTGAAGGTGGGCACACCCATGATCTCCGCGGCGTCCTCGTCCTCCCGGATCGCCACCCACGCCCGGCCGACGCGGCTGCGTTCGAGGTTGCCGACGATCAGCAGCACGACGATGACCATCGCCATGCCCACCCAGAACCACCACACCCCGGAGTTGACGTTGCCGCCGGTGTTGCCTGCGGAGAACACGCCGTACGGAAGCTCCTCGGATTCCCCGAGGTGCGGGTACGCGATCTGGGACAGGCCCTGCCCGCCGTTGGTGACCTCGGTGAGGTTGTCTGCGAGCAGGCGCACGATCTCTCCGAAGCCGAGGGTGACGATGGCCAGGTAGTCGCCGCGCAAACGCAGTGTCGGTGTCCCGAGCAGCAGACCGGTGAACGCGGTGATCGTGACCGCGATCGGCAGGCAGGACAGCCAGGCCCAGTCGCTGGAGAAGAACACGCTGGTGCCCATCTTGTTCCACGGACTGTTCGGACTGGTCAGCAGCGCCACCGTGTAGGCCCCCACCGCGTAGAAGCCCACGTAGCCGAGGTCGAGGAGGCCGGCCTGCCCGACCACGACGTTGAGTCCGATCGCGATGAGCGCGTACATCGCGAACTGCGCCATCACACCGCCGAAGTCCGTACCGGGGGTGTCCAGCAGCGGCGGCCGCCACACCGGCAGGATCGCGATGAGCGCGATCACCGGCACGCCCGCCAGCCACTGCATCGGCCGGGTCAGGCCGTCCCACCAGTTCCGGATCGCGTCCCCGACGCCGCGCCCGCGGTCGCTGCCACCGTCGCTGTCGGGGACGGGCACCTCGGTTCGTTCGATGGTCATACCCGCACCCTCCCCAGGCTCTCACCGAGAATTCCGGTGGGACGGAACATCAGCACCAGGACCAGGAGGACGAACGCGACCACGTCCCGCCATTCGGTCCCGAAGACGACCTGCCCGTAGTTCTCGATCACCCCGAGCAGCAGTCCGCCGAGCAGGGCACCGCGCAGGTTGCCGATGCCGCCGAGGACGGCCGCCGCGAATGCCTTGATGCCCAGGATGAATCCGCCGTTGTAGATGATCCCGGACGGAATCTTCAGCGAGTACAGCAGTGCGGCCGCGCCGGCGAGGAGCCCGCCGATCAGGAAGGTGAGCATGATGATCCGCTCACGCGAGATCCCCATCAGGGTGGCGGTGTCGGGGTCCTGCGCGACGGCTCGGATGCCGCGACCGAACTTGGTGCGGTTGATCAGCATGTCCGTCAGCGCCGTGAGCAGGAGCGCGGCCACGATGATCACGATCGTCACGTTCGTCACCGACGCCCCCCGGATCGAGAAGACCTCGACCGGCTGCACCAGTTTGATCGGCTGCTGCGCGTTGGTGCCGCCGAGTCCGGGCCAGATCTTCGGGAGCACGTAGTGCACGAATTCCTGGATGACGAAGGACATTCCGATCGCGGTGATGAGGAAGACCAGGGGTTTGGCGCCGCGTCGGCGCAGTGGCCGGTAGGCGACCCGTTCGAGTCCGACGGCCGCAGTCCCCGACACCGCCATGCCGAACAGCATGGCCAGACCGAGGTAGACCACGGTCATCGCGACGCCCTCGTTGTACACGTTCCCGCTGGGGGCGAATCCGAGCAGCATGAGCGCGACGTACTGCCCGAAGAGCCCGAGCATGAAGATCTCGGAGTGCGCGAAGTTGATCAGGCGCAGCACGCCGTAGACGAGGGTGTAGCCGATGGCGACGAGCGCGTAGATCGCGCCGTAGCTGAGCCCGTCGATGGTGAGCTGCCAGAAGCTCTTCGCCAGGCCCTCGATGTTGAAGTCGATGTTGCTTGCGTACAGGGTCACGGCGTCGGGGACGCCCAGTGTCACGGCGTCGGAGACGGCCAGGGTCGCGGTCATCGAAGTCTCTGTTCGCTGGTGCGGAATACGGTCGACCGCCGACGGGTGATCGGTCGGGTGCGCACGTACGCGCACCCGACCGACCGACCCGAGGGATCAGTTGACCTCGTAGATCTGGATGAGCGCGTTGGACAGCTCACCCTGCGCATTCCACTGGTAGCGCTTGCCGACTCCCTGGCCGTCGTAGTTGCGGACGAAGTCGAGCATCCCGGCACGGTCCTTCACGCCGGAGTCGATGGCCGCGAGCATGATCGTGGTCAGGTCGTAGCCCTCGACGGAGTACACACCGGGTGCCTGCCCGTTGAGCGCCTCGTACTCCTCGGCGAGCGCCGCGGGTGCGGGGATGCAGGGGCAGGTCAGAATGGCGTCCTTCGAGGCCTCACCGGACTGCTTGACGAACTCGGGGTCGTTCGTGCCGTCACCGGAACTGAACAGCGCGGTCACGCCGCCCTCGCGCAGCTGCGTCACGAACGGCGCGGCCTCGGCGTAGTAGCCGGAGTACCAGACCGCGTCCGGGTCCTCGGCCTTGATCTGCGAGACGGTGGCCGAGAAGTCCTTCTGGCCGGTCTTGACGCTGGCCGAGCAGGCGGCGTCGGCGGCGGCACCGAGGTTCTCGGTGACCACCTTCGCCAGGCCGACGCCGTAGTCCGAGTCGTCCTGGATGACGCACACCTTCTTGGCGTCGAGGGTGTCGGTGAGGTACTTGGCGACGACGGAACCCTGGCTGTTGTCATTGCCCAGACCGCGGAAGAAGGTGGTCCAGCCGTTCTGGGTGAGTGTCGGGTTGGTGGCGGACGCGGTGAGGAACGGCAGGCCGGCCTGGTTGAAGATGGCGCCGGTCGCCTTGGTCTCGCCGGAGAACGCGGGGCCGAGGAGACCGATGACCGACTGGTCGCTGACGATGTTCGGCGCGACCTGCGTCGCCTTCTGCGGGTCGCCCTCGGTGTCGAACTGCTTGATCGCGACCTGGCAGTTCGGGTTGTTCTGATTGTGTTTGTCGAGGGCGAGTTTCGCGCCGTACAGGATGTTCTGGCCGAGTGCGGCGTTGGCTCCGGTCAACGCGCCGGCCATCGCGATGGACACGCCCTGGCAGGTGGCATCGCCACTGCCCGCGGGATCGGCGGCGTCGGTGGCGTCCGCGGTCGCGACCTCGGCGCCCGATGCGTCGAGGAGGACCTGCGGATTGATGCTCAGGCCGCTGGCGGCGTCACCGGTGTCGGTGGACGATCCGCTGTCGGTCGACTTGCTGCTGCACCCTGCCACGGCAAGGGTTGCGGCCACGCCCAGAACCAGAGCGCTTCGAACTGCACGACGATTCACGTCACACCTCCCGAACTCGAGAGCTCCCCGACAGGTCGGAGGGGCCGACAGCGTCGACCCGGTCAGAACATAACCGTGCGGCAACCCTTGTGCACCACTATGAATGGCCGCGTCGGGATTTTTGCTCCGAGCGTTACCGGCCGGCGACACGCTCACGGCGGTGCGGACACCGTGTGAACGTCCGCGGAACAGGCCGAACGGGTCTGGGCAGGGAAGCAGTACCCAGGGACCGACCGGTCCGCCGAAACACCGCGGTAGCGCAGAGTTCACCGCGGAGTCCTGCGCCGGACGCGGTGTCAGCGGCCGCCGAGGGTGTCGAGAATGACCTCGGCGACGACCTTCATGGTGGTGCGGCGATCCATCGCGGCCCGCTGAATCCACTTGAACGCCTCCGGTTCGCTCAGCGACTGGGAGGTCATCAGCACACTCTTGGCACGCTCGATCAGCTTTCGGGTCTCGAAGCGTTCGTTGAGGTTCGCGACCTCCGCCTCCAGCGCGGAGATCTCCGCGAAGCGACTGGCCGCCAACTCGACCGCAGGCACGAGGTCCGCCTTCGAGAACGGTTTGACCAGGTACGCCATCGCCCCCGCATCGCGGGCCCGTTCGACCAGCTCGCGCTGACTGAACGCCGTCAGAATCACCACGGGCGCAAGACGTTTCGACGCGATCTCGGATGCGGCGTCGATGCCGTCACGGCGCGGCATCTTGACGTCCATGATCACCAGGTCGGGTCCGAGTTCCTCGGCCAGCTCCACGGCCCGCTGCCCGTCGTCGGCCTCGCCGACGACGTCGTAGCCCTCCTCGCGAAGCATCTCGACGAGGTCCATTCGGATCAGCGCCTCGTCCTCCGCCACGACCACGCGGCGAGTCACCGGACGGCGCTCCTGCCCGACTGGATCGGTCATCGTCGGCCACTCCTCTCCTCGGCCGGCTGCCCGGCTCGACCCGCCGCGACAGGCGTGCTGCGGCCCTTGCAGGGTACCGGTGCTTGACGCCCGCGCCCGATCATCTACAGTCGGTATCCGCACCAGCCCTCGTATCCCAATTGGCAGAGGAAACGGATTCAAAACCCGTGCAGTGTGAGTTCGAGTCTCACCGAGGGCACCACGAAACACCACCTCGAGCCCTGTGTCGAGTTCTCGACGTCACCCGTGCCGACAGCTCCTTCCGCCACGGCCTCCCGGTCGACCGACCGACTGTTCGTGATAGAAGTTGAGCCTGGCACGACCGCACCCATCCGAGAAGGGCTGGCGATGACGCGAACATGTCGAGGCGAACGAGGAGACACCCGACCGGAGCCGGGGATCGGGGGGCTCGCGTGAACGGGGCGGCGGGTCACTCCGCTTCCGACTCGGCCACGAGGACCGAGGTCCTCTCCACACTCGACGTGGAGTGGGGCGACACGCTCGTGACGTTGCGCTTCAACCGACCGGACGAACACAACTGCACGACCCCGGACTCGCTGGACGAACTCCATCAGGTGCTGACGCGCCTGAGCTCGGAGGACGGGATCTCGACGGTCGTGATCACCGGCTCCGGCCGGATGTTCTGCCCTGGGGCGAATGTCAATCGCGACCACGACCCCGAGCCCCACCGGCGCCGATTCCCGGAGGAGGAGTCGTACCAGGTCGCGACCCTGCTGACGGAGATGCCGCAACTGACCGTCGCCGCGGTCAACGGCGGCTGTGCAGGTGCCGGCTTCGCGATCGCGTCGGCCTGCGATGTGCGAGTCGCATCGAGCCGGGCTCGATTCCTCACCGCCTTCCTCCAGATCGGACTCGCGAGCGAACTCGGGCTGCCGGCAACGCTTCAGCGGAATCTGGGCGGAGCGCTCGCTCGTGAACTCTGTTTCCTGCCCGAAACGTTCGATGCCGAACGGGCCCGAGCCATCGGTTTCGTGTCCCGGGTGTTCGACGAGAACAGTTGGGAACAGGATTTCGGGATGTTGCGCAGCGAGCTGGCCGGCAGGTCGGTCGAGGCGGTTCGGATGCTCAAGCAGAATTTCCTCGACGCAGCCAGGCTGCCCCTGCGCGATTTCGTGGAGATCGAAGGACGCCGCCATCGAAGCTGGTTCGACGGCGAGCGCGGTGCCGCGGCGTTCGAGCGCTTGGCCGCCCAGGGTCGCGAAGTCCGCACACCCGAGCGCGCCTCGGCAACTCCGCAGCGCTGACTTTCAGAGCTGCTCCCCCGCGGCGTCGATGGCGTCGATGGCGTCGAAAGATGTTGTCACCGAGACTGTTTGAGCGACCATCGCGTCGGGACCCCCGACGGTCGGACGGATGCCGGGACCGACGGGGGCGGAGGCCGTCGTCGTCGGCGCGGCAGACGGGCCGTCCGCGGAGCCGATGCGGGTCACCCGCGCCGCCGAGGCCTTGAACAGCGGCTGCTTGGAAGCCGGATCCCAGTCGGTGACGGTCAGTTCGTTCGCCGCCCGCTCGTGGTCGTCGCCCGTCCCGTCACCGGTGTCCCAGTAGCCGTAGTGGAACGGAACGAACACGACACCGGCCCGGATGGCGGTGGCCCGCGTCTTCGCGGTCAGCGTCCCTCGCGGCGAGGTGACCCGAACCGGGTCACCCTCGGTGAGGCCGAGGTCGAGCGCATCCGCTCGCGACACCTCCACCCACACCTGAGGTGCGGCGCCCGCGAGCTGGCTCACTCGTCCCGTCTTCGTCCGGGTGTGGAAGTGACAGAGCGTGCGACCGGTGACGAGGTGGAAGGGAAACTCGTCCGAAGGCTGTTCACGGGGTGCGAGATACCGGGCTGCCTTGATCATCGCCCTTCCCCCGGATTCCGTGCCCGATACTCGTCCGGTTCCGTCGGGGTGCCCGTGACGAGGTCCTTCCCGTATGTCTCGCAGTGGTCCGGGGCAGTCGGGAAATGGCCGTCGACGTAGAGGCGTTCGGTGCCGTCGGGGCGCTCCGCGGTGCACGGCCACTGTATGCCGCTACCCCCTCTCAGCCGGTCGTACGTCAATCCGGTGTAGTCGCAGGGCCGCCCGACACTGCACCGTTTCCACGCCTCGAACGCGGATTCGGCATCGCGCCACTGGGGAACCGGGTTGCCGTCGTGGTCGCTGCACTGCTGCCGCCGTGGCCTGATGCGACTGGTAGAAGCCCTGCAGCACCGTCGACACGAGCGCGGTGGCGGTGCCGGGCAGCCGGGCGGCCCGTCGCAGATCCTCGGCTTCGATCCCGCACAGCCCGAAGACCTCCTCGGGTGGACAGTCCTCCACCAGCGCGCGCAGGTCGTCGGATCCGACGGTGTGGTCGTCGAGGTACCGGTGGTCGATCCAGTCGTTGCGGATCACCTCGTGCAACAGCGCGTTCATCACCGCCACGTTCGTTCCGGGCAGCGGCGCCGCAGCGACCGACTGTGCGCCACCACGCGCTCCATCGCGGTGTCCCAATCCGTTTCGACCAGCCGCCCGTCAATCCGCACCAGCGGCTGCGTCAGCCGGTCCGGGGAGGTGCCATCCCTTCCGACGTGGTCCGGGCGCCGTCGAGTCGGCGCTGAGCCGTCGACTCGCCCGGCCTCGCCGAGCGGCGCTTCACACCCGGGCAGGACACCCGTCGGGCGGTCGACTACCCGAAACCGGCCGTGGGAAAACGCACCTCGGCGATGCCGGACAGTGGCGGTCCTTCTCCGGCGCCTACGTTTCGAGCTCGGGCTCGGGGGTAGTCCAGGGCGCGAGTCCGCGCGTAGCCCCGCCCAGGAAGCGGACACGGTACAGGCAGGAGGCTCGACGATGACCATTGCGACACCGAGCGGCGGCGGAGGACTCGGACGGCCGAGTTCGTCCGGCCTGGCCGACGTCATCGACACGATCCTCGACAAGGGACTGGTGATCGACGCGTTCGTGCGCGTCTCGCTCGTCGGCATCGAGCTGGTGACGATCGACGCCCGCGTGGTCATCGCCAGCGTCGACACCTACCTGAGGTTCGCCGAAGCGGCGAACCGGCTCGAGATCTCCAAGAGCCAGCCCGTCGGCCTGCCCGGTCTGGTCGGTGACCTCGTCGAGGGCGGCGCGAAACACAAGACGAAAGGAGCGCTCGAGTCCGCCGGCGAGAAGGTCGCGGACTTCCTCGGCGAGGTCCAGGACAAGCGCCGGCAGGCCGAGGGGTCGCCCGGGCGAAGGCGGCGATGACCGCACCTGTCGGCGGCACCGGGCACCCGCCCGAGACCGCGACCTCCGCGGCGCCACACGCAACCACGACCAGCGCGTTTGCGGGTTGTTTTCCGCCCCACACCGGCGCACTGTGGAAGGGCGGCGCAGCGTCGGAGCCGGGGCCGGTCCGGCGGATGTGCGTCGGCGTACATCCGAGGAGGCCGCCATGAACACCATCGTCCGCACCACGTTGGCCACGGCCGCGCTCGCACCCGCGATCCTGCTCGCACCCGGTGCTGCCGCCGCCGAGCCGGCCCCGGCGAGCACGTTCCCAGCCGTGCATCCGGTGGTGCTGATCGGCCAGCACCAGGACCCGATCGCCGCGCTGCTCGCCTGTGCCCCGGTGGGGCTCATCCCGGTGTTCGGACCGAACATCATCTTCCCGATCTGCCTCGCATGAGGCCGCGACGGCGTCGGGGTCGCCACCGCAACCCCGCCGCGCACGCGGTCGACACCGACGGGCCTGCCCGGCGGCGCGCGATAGCGTGGAACTCATGACCAGCACCCGAGGCAGCCGGCCGACGTCCGAGCCGGAATCTCTCGCCGCGCGCGCCTGCCTGCCGATGGGCGACGACGACCGGGTGCGGCTGCTGCTCGACATCGTCGCCCTGGCCCAGACGCGCGTCGGGCCCGACGAGATCGGCAATCTCGCCGGGCCCGCACTGGCCGACTTCGGCATCACCCTCACACCGGCCGTCGCCGACGGCTGGAACCTGGCGCTCGAGATCCTCACCCGGACGCTCGAGGACCGGCTGCCGAGCTGAGGCCCGAGTTCCGTCGGTCCGAACGAGAGTCGGTGTGGTGCCCCGCCGTCCCGCAACCAGAAGTGGTTGGCAGTGGGAAGCTTCCGTTGACACAAGCTTCGGTTCACACAGAAGAAGGTGGATACATGTCCGTGCTCGACAAGTTCCGTCTCGACGACCGGGTCGTCATCGTTACCGGCGCGTCCTCCGGGTTGGGTGTGGCGTTCGCCCAGGCCGCCGCCGAGGCCGGCGCCGACGTCGTGCTCGCCGCGCGTCGGACCGATCGGCTCGAGGACACCGCGAAGCTGGTCCGGGACACGGGTCGACGGGCACTGACCGTGGCCACGGACGTCGCCTCCCCCGAGCAGTGCCAGGCGATGGTCGACGCCGCTGTGGCCGAGTTCGGCCGCGTCGACGTCCTGGTCAACAACGCGGGCGTCGGCACCGCCGTCCCGGCAACCCGGGAGACCCCGGAGCAGTTCCGGTCGGTGATCGACATCAACCTGAGCGGCTCCTACTGGTGCGCACAGGCCTGCGGCAGGGTGATGCAGCCGGGCAGCTCGATCGTCAACATCGCCAGCGTCCTGGGACTGACCACAGCACAGCTGCCACAGGCGGCGTACAGCGCCAGCAAAGCCGCCGTCGTCGGCCTCACCCGCGACCTCGCGCAGCAGTGGGGTTCCCGGAAGGGGATCCGGGTCAACGCGCTCGCCCCCGGCTTCTTCGAGTCGGAGATGACCGACAACTACCAGGACGGCTACCTCGACAGTCAGGCGTCGCGGATCGTTCTCGGACGTACCGGCGACCCGGCCGAACTGGCCGCAACGCTGGTCTGGCTGGCGTCCGACGCGGGCGGCTACGTCACCGGGCAGACCATCCCCGTCGACGGCGGCTTCACCATCACCTGACGTCATCCGTCGTCCGGCACCGACGCGTGCCACACTTCGAGCACACCCTCCCCGGCCCGCACACGAGAGAGGCAGTCATCGTGCCAACCGGCAGGATCAGTGTGCGGCGGCAGGTCGCCGCGTCCCCCGATCGGGTGTGGGCCGTGCTCACCGACATCGACAATGCCGCGCGGACGCTCACCGGGGTCACCCGGATCGAGCGGATCTCGGGCGCCGGGTACGAGGTGGGCACCCGGTGGCGCGAGACCCGGACGATGTTCGGGCGGGAGGCCACCGAGGAGATGTGGGTGGCGGAGGTCGATCCGAACCGGCGGACCGTGGTCAAGGCGCGGTCCGCGGGCACCGACTACACGACGGTGTTCACCCTCGCTCCCGCCGCAGCCGGGACCGACCTGACCATGACGTTCTCCGCGGACGCCGGAAGCTCCGCGTTCAATCGTCTGCTCGCGGCCACCGTCGGGCGGCTCGCCATGCGGTTCACGAGGAAGGCGATCGCGGCGGACCTGCGTGACATCGCCGCACGCGCGGAAACCGGTTAGGCGGATCCGGCCGACAGGGGCGCTCACGCACCGATCGCACCCTTCATCATCGGCAGCATCGCCCACAGTTGCTCCTGCCAGTACGGCCAGGCGTGGATGCCGGTGGCCGGGAACTCGAAGTGGGCGGTGTCGACACCCATCGTCGCCAACCGCACCTGGAAGGCGCGGGTCTGCGCCAGCGACAGTGCCTCGAGTCCCATTCCGACGGACGTGTTCCAGAAGTCGATCGGGGCGGTCGGGCGGGTGTGCACACCCGGCAGACCGCTGCCCGCCGACACCCACATCGGCAGTCCCCGCAGCCCTTCGGCCTGGACGAACGGGTCGTGGTGGAGCCAGGCCGGATCCCACGGCGGACCCCACATGCAGTCCGCGTTGTACAGACCGGCGTCGAGCATCGCGATCCGGATCGCCTCCCGCATGCCCGGTGCCGAGAGGTTCAGGTAGCCGGACAGCGCCCCGGCGAACGCGAACTGGTCACGGTGCCGCGACGCCAGGATCAACGCGGCGTTGCCGCCCATCGACAGTCCCACGACCGCGTTGCGGGACCGGCTCAGTCCGTAGTTCGCGGCCAGGAAGTCGGGCAGGTTCTCGGTGAGGAAGGACTCCCAGGTGTAGGTGTAGGGCTGGTCGGTGAAGTTGTTCGGGAAGTACCAGTCGCTGTAGAAGCTGGCCGTCCCGCCGACGGGTTCGACGACGTTGACGCCGTGGTCGGACAGCCACGCGGCGTTCGTCTCGTGCTCCCAGTCGCTGAGGTCGGTGGGCGCGCGCAGTCCGTCGAGCAGGTAGACGCTGCGGTCACTGCCGTTGGCGGCCAACCACGTCCGGACCTTGATGTGCCCCACACCGCCGGGCGCGGGCACCCACGCCTCGCGCAACCGCGAATAGGGATCGGCCGCGGCCGGCGCCGCCACACCAGCCGCGACGGCGAGGGGCAGGAGCACCACGGCCACGACGAGGATCACGAGACCGTTGATGCTGCGAGCCGTCCTCCCCCGCTTCGGCCCCCGGTCGAGTTCCCGCATGTCAGATCGACCTCCGTCACATCGGTCCCGCGCTCCGTGAGGGTGTCACACCGTCCGTCCCACGGTATTCCGCAGCCCCGAAGCCTGTTGCGGCTCCGCGCAATCGTTATCCGACACCGAATCGTGATCGACGGCGGCGGCATCGCCGAGTGTGCGTTCGGACACATGTCCAGTGAATCCGGCCGAACCGACAATCCGGTCGGGCCGGTTCGCTACCCTGCTTGCCAGCATGGTGGGAACGGACAGAACCGACGACGAACCGTCACCCGTTCTCGGACGACGCTGGTGGATCTTCGGGGAGGTCACAGATGTGCGCGGCAGAGCAGACAGGCACCGACGATGCCTAGACCGGGGCCGGTCCGGCCGCTGGTCGGCGTGAAGATGGACGCGGACCGGATCGAACTGTACGACGAGCAGGCCGTCCGAGAGGGTCTGCTGATGAAGTCGGGCAGGCCGAACCGGTCCGAACTGATCCGGATCAAGCTCGCGTTCGCCGACGAGCACATGCCTGCCGGCTGGCGGCCCTGACGCCGTGACCGCTCACACGGACACCGTCGACAGTTCCCACTGTCCGTCGCCGGTCAGTTCGAGCTGACGGGTGTGGTGCTGGTCGACGGTGCTGCGGTGGCTGACGCTGAACAGCATGCACTCGGGGACCTCGGTGCGGATCAGGTCGTACAGCGTGTACTCGAGCCCCTCGTCCACCGCCGACGTCGCCTCGTCGAGGAACACCAATTGCGGTCGGAGCAGCAGGATCCGGGCGAAGGCGATGCGCTGCTGCTCGCCCGGGGACAGGATCTTGGCCCAGTCCTGCTCCTCGTCCAGGCGGCCCACGAGATTGCCGAGCGCAACCTTGCGCAGCGCGTCGATGATCGCGTCGTCGTCGAGATCGTCGGCCGTCCCCGGATAGGCGACCGCGGTCCGCAGGTCGCCGAGCGGCAGGTACGGCATCTGCGACAGGAACAGCGTCTCGCGCCCGGCGGGCCTGTGGATCCGTCCCTCGGTGTACGGCCACATCTGCGCGAGACTGCGCAGCAGGGTGGTCTTGCCGCTGCCGGAGCGGCCCTTGACGACCATCGCATCGCCGGGCGCCATCGTCAGGTCGAGGCCGGTGACGAGCGGTACCCCGTCCGGGGTCCGCACGTTCACCCCGTCGAGTTCGAGCGCACCGTCGAGGTCGAGCGTGTCGAGTGTCGGCAGGTCACGCGAGGTCCGGTTGGCCCTCTGCAGTCCGTCGAGTCGGATCAGGCTGGCGCGGTACCCGGCGAACGTGTCGTAGGACTCGCGGAAGAACGACAGCGAGTCGTGCACCTGTCCGAACGCGGTGGCGGACTGGGTGACGTCGCCGAGTGTGATGGTGCCGGCGAAGAACCGCGGGGCCTGGATCAGGATCGGGAACACCACCGCGATCTGGTTGACGACAAGGTTCCAACCGTTGAACTTCAATGTGCGGAAAACGATTTGCCAGTAGTTGCGCAGCACGGCGGCGAAGCGTGCGAGCAGGCCGCGGCGTTCGACTCCCTCACCGCGGTAGAACGCGACGTTCTCGGCACCGTCTCGGACCCGCACCAGGGCGTAGCGGAAGTTGGCGGTGAGGCGTTCGTTCCAGAAGTTCAACTGGATCAGCGGCCGGCCGAGCCAGAAGGCGACGATCGTCGAGAGGAGGACGTACGCGAACACCAGGAACACCATGGCACGGGGAACCTCCGTGCCGAAGATCGTCATCGGACCCGACAGGTCCCAGAGGATCTTCGTGAACGACACCAACGACACCAGCGCCCCGACGGCCCCCATCGACAGCGACCGTGAGATCTGCACGAAATCGGTGATGTCCTGCTGGATCCGCTGGTCGGGATTGTCGATCGTCGCGTCGACGAAGCGACTCCGGTAGAAGGCGCGACCGTGCAACCAGTCGGTGGTGATGTGATCGGTGAGCCAGCGCCGCCACCTGATGTCGAAGGCCTGCCCGATGTAGAAGTCGAGCAGCGACCGGGCGACGTGGATGGTGGCGAGGATGCCGAAGATCACCAGGCTCTTCCAGAACGCCGACTCGGCGGCGTCGAGAGCGGGCGCGTCCCCCTGCGCGAACGCCTGCGCCCCGTACTGCAACGCGGTGTACATCTCGTTGCCCTGGTAGGAGAACAGCACGGTCATCCGCACCGCGAACACCGTCATGAACAGCACCAGCGCGACCAGCGCCCACACCGGCGCGCTGTCGCGGCCGGTGAAGTAGGCGCCGCTGATCCGCCAGAACTGGCGGCCCCACCGGGTCGTGCGGATGAGCACGACGGCGGCGAGCAGGAAACACACCGCCGAGATGCCGAACGCCTCCAGGGTCCACTTCACGCTCGCGAAGAGCTCGTGATTCCAGTCCAGCACGGATGATTCGGACATTCGCGACCCCTTGAGCCGGCGGTGGGAAGTGCGCGAATTCTACCGCCGTCACCTCGGCCGTGCGGGGTGGTCCCGGGTCTCGACCAGACCGCGGCGCACCGCGAGACCCCCGGCGACCGCGGCGATTCCGATCGTCACCAGCGCACCGAGCAGCAGCGCCGGGGCCTCACCCTCCTCGAACAGGCCGAGTTGGGTGCCGATCGTCGCGGCGGCCACCGGAATTCCGAGCTGGGCCGCGGCGAGGGCGGCCAGCGGCATCGGCTGGCCGAGCAGCCGGGCGAGCCCGTGCACCACCAACGCGGACAGCCCGAGGGCCAGGCCGAGACCGATGTACGACGGGTGCAGGGCGAGCGCACGCAGATCCAGCGACGCGCCGAGCCACACGAAGAACAACGGTCCGAGGAAGCCCTCGGTCAACCCGAACAGCTGCCGTGCCAGCCTGCGCGGCTCCCCCACCGCCGACAGCGCGAGACCGAGGCCGAATCCCGCCAGCATGATCGACACGTGGGTCCAGGTGGCGAGCGCGGCGAGCCCGAACAGCAGCGCGAGGTTCACCCGCAGCTCCAGAGCGAAGCCGCGCTCCTCGGAGATCCTGTGCGACCGGTCCTGCAGACCGGTTCTCACGAACCACCGGAACGCCAGGTACACCAGCGCGGCACCCGCGGCGACGACCACCGCACCCACCGCGGCGCGGGCTGCGCGACCGGGATCGATCACGAGCGGCAGGGCGACGATGCACACCGTGTCGGCGATCGCGACCTGAGCCACCGTCTCCACCACCGGCCGGCCGGCCAGCCGCAGCGAGTCGACGATCGGCAGCACCAACGCCGCGGACGACGAGGCGACGAGAACCGAGTACAGGCCGGCCTTCCCGGTGCCGAACACGGCGGCCAGGGCGATTCCGACGGGAACCGCGGCGACACCGACGGCGACCGCGCGGGCCGCGCCGCGCCGCAACGCCGGCCGGATCGCCGTGTCCCGCATCGGAACGTGGGTGCCGGCGACGAACATCACCAACGCGAACCCGATGTCGGCGAGGAACGCGAACGTCGAGTCGTCCGGGTCGACGAGGTGGAATCCGCTGACCCCGATCAGCGCGCCTGCCGCGAGTTCCCCGAGCACGACCGGAAGATTCCACCGCCGGCGGTAGGCGAGCAGGGGACCGAGCAGTGCGACCACCGACACCACCGCGAGCGTCCCGAATCCCATCGGCGCCGCCCTTCCGACCGGTGCCTCACGGCCCGGTCACCTCGCGGGCGCCGTCAGCGCCGTTTCGGGAAGTGCCGGATCATCCCTTCCTGCACGACTGTCGCGAGCAATTCTCCGTCACGGGAGAAGAATCGTCCGGTCGCCAGGCCGCGGGATCCGGCGGCGACCGGCGACTCGGTCGCGTACAGCGCCCAGTCGTCGAAGCGGAACGGCCGGTGGAACCACATCGAGTGGTTGACGGTGGCCGCGACGATCCGGTCCAGTCCCCAGGACAGCCCGTGCGTGGTGATGATCGAGTCGAGCACCGTGGTGTCCGACCCGTAGGCCATCGCCGCGACGTGCAGTTGCGGATCGTCCGGCAGCGGACCGTCGGTGCGCATCCAGACCCGGTTGTGGCCGAGCTTCTCGCCGCTGCCCTTGAGGATCCAGGCCGGGTCGTTGGCGTACCGCATGTCGATCGGCCGCAGCGCCGAGACGAAGTGCGGCAGTGTCTCCTCGAAGCCGACCAGACGTTCGCCGATCGGCACCAGGGTCTCCGGGTCCGGCACGTCCGGCAGCGGCACGCCGTGTTCGAGTCCGCGGCCGTGTTCCTGGAAGCCGGCGAGCGCGACACACAGTTCACGCCCGTCCTGGTACGCGGTCACCTGCCGGTTCGCCAGCGCCCGCCCGTCCCGGAACCGCTGCACGCGGTACTCGATGGGTGCCTTGACGTCGCCGCCCCGGATGAAGTGGACGTTGACCGCGTGCAGCGGCCGGCTGCCGTCGACGGTGCGGCCTGCGGCGATCATCGACTGCGCGACGAGTTGCCCGCCGAACGTGCGGCTGCCGAGTTGCCGTCCGGTCGGGTGGGTGCCGAGGAACGTGTCCTCGCCGGTCTGTTCGAGGTCGAGCAGACCGAGCAGGGTCTCGAGGTCCTCGGCGCGCTCCCCCGAACGTGCCGCCGTGTTCCCGGCCGCCGCTTCGTTCACCTGGGCGTGTCTCCTGTCTAGTGGTCCTCTTCTCCGATCCGGTGGACGTGGATCAGATTGGTGGAGCCTACGGTGCCGGGCGGGGATCCGGCCACGATCACGACGAGATCGCCCTTGTTGTACCGGCCGAGGGACAGCAACGCGTTGTCGACCTGGCCGATCATGACGTCGGTCGTCGAGACCGGCGGCACCAGGAACGTCTCGGTGCCCCACGTCAGGGCCAGCTGGCTGCGCACCTCGGGCAGCGGTGTGAACGCGAGCAGCGGCAGCGGGGTGTGCAGGCGCGCGAGGCGGCGGACGGTGTCACCGGACTGGGTGAACGCGACGAGGGCCTTCGCGTCGAGGCGCTCGCCGATGTCGCGGGCCGCGTAGGAGATCACGCCCCGCTTGGTGCGGGGGACGTGGGTGAGCGGGGGCACCCGGGTCGACTCCGTCTCGACGGCCTCGACGATGCGGGCCATCGTCTCGACGGTCTCGATCGGGTACTTGCCGACGGAGGTCTCGCCGGACAGCATCACCGCGTCGGCGCCGTCGAGGACCGCGTTCGCCACGTCGGAGGCCTCGGCGCGGGTGGGGCGGGAGTTCTCGATCATCGAGTCGAGCATCTGCGTCGCCACGATCACCGGCTTGGCGTTCTCGCGTGCGATCTGGATGGCCCGCTTCTGCACCAGCGGCACCTGCTCGAGCGGCAACTCGACGCCGAGGTCGCCGCGGGCGACCATGACCGCGTCGAAGGCCAGCACGACCGCCTCGAGGGCCTCGATCGCCTCCGGCTTCTCGAGCTTCGCGATCACCGGGATGCGCCGGCCGACCCGGTCCATCACCGCGTGGACCAGTTCGACGTCCGCGGGCGAACGCACGAAGGACAGCGCGATGAAGTCGACACCGAGCTGCAACGCGAACTCGAGGTCCTCGATGTCCTTCTCGGACAAGGCCGGAACCGAGACGTTCATGCCGGGCAGGGAGACGCCCTTGTTGTTGCTCACCGGTCCGCCCTCGGTGACGCGGCACACGACGTCGTTGCCGTCGACGCCGAGCACCTCGAGGCCGACCTTGCCGTCGTCGACGAGGAGGCGGTCGCCGGCCTTGGCGTCCTGCGCGAGTTCCTTGTACGTCGTCGAGACGCGGTCGTGGGTTCCTTCGACGTCGTCGACGGTGATCCGGACCTCTTCGCCGTTCTCCCACACGGTGCTTCCCGTGGTGAAGCGTCCGAGCCGAATCTTCGGGCCCTGCAGGTCGGCCAGGATGCCGACGGCCTTGCCGGTGGCGTCGGAGGCCTCCCGCACCAGGCGGTAGTTGTGTTCGTGGTCGGCGTGTTCGCCGTGGCTGAAGTTGAGCCGGGCGACGTCCATGCCGCTCTCGACGAGCTCGCGAATCCGTTCCGCGGTCGCGACCGCAGGGCCCAGGGTGCACACAATCTTTGTCCGTCGAGTCACGACGACGAGCCTAGTATGTGAACCGATTCAGAGCCATTCGCACCCCCGCGAATCCGTTCACAACTCTGTGAACAAAATGCACGAATCCCGTCGTCGACCGTCCGTTCACGCCGATGTCGGCGACCGTTCCCTGCCGGATCACAGAACTTCGAGCGGAAGGGCGGTCGGGTGCACCGGCGACGGCAGGTCCGAGTGCCCGGTGAGGAACACGTCGACGGCGCGGGCGACCGATCTGCCCTCGGCAATCGCCCACACCACGAGCGAGGCGCCCCGGTGTGCGTCGCCGCACACGAAGACCCCGGGCGCCGCGGTCTGCCAGTCGGGCCCACACGAGAGCACACCTCGCGGCGTCAGTGTCAACCCGAGCCCGTCGAGGAGCGCCTCGTGCTCGACGCCGTCGAAACCGATCGCGATCAGCGCGAGATCGCAGGGCAGCTCGACCTCCTCGCCGATCGGCGAGATGTGCCTGCGACCCTGCTCGTCGCGGGTGACGCGGACCTCGGCCAGCACCATCGACCGCACCCGACCGCCGTCGTCACCCAGGAATCGTTGCACCGCAACCTCGTACCGGCGCACACCCCCCTCGGCGTGGGCGGGCGACGTACGCAGCACCATCGGCCACGACGGCCACGGCGAGCGTTCCTCGTCGCGGACGACCGGAGCTTCGCGGTGGTAGTCGAGTTGGGTGACCGACAGCGCGCCCTGCCGGTGCACGGTCCCGAGGCAGTCCGCGCCGGTGTCGCCACCGCCGATGATCACCACGTGCTTGCCGTGCGCGGTGACCGGGCTGGCACCGTCGCCCTCGCACTCCCGGTTGGCGAGCACGAGATGTTCCATCGCCAGGTGGATTCCGTCCAGGTTCCGGCCCTCGACGGTGGTGTTGTCCCGGGCGCGCAGCGCACCGACGGCGAGGACCACCGCGTCGAACCGCTCCCGCAGTTGCTCGACGGTCAGGTCGACCCCGACCTCGCAGTCGGTGACGAATCGTGTTCCCTCCGAACGCATCTGGTCCACCCTGCGATCGATCACCGCCTTGTCCAGTTTGAACGCGGGGATGCCGTACCGCAGCAGCCCGCCGAGCCGGTCGTCGCGTTCGAACACGGTGACGTCGTGGCCGGCGCGGGTCAGCTGCTGGGCCGCGGCCAACCCGCCCGGTCCCGACCCGACCACGGCGACCGTCCGCCCGCTCGACACCCGCGCCTGCTTCGGCGGCACCGTCCCCTCCTCCCAGGCCGTGTCGGCGATCGCCTGCTCGATGCGCTTGATGGTGACGCTGCCGCCGGTGTCGTTCTCGGCGATCGACAGCACGCACGCGGCCTCGCAGGGGGCCGGGCAGATGCGGCCGGTGATCTCGGGGAAGTTGTTGGTCGCGTGCAACCGGTCCGCGGCCGCCTCCCACCGGCCCCGACGCACCAGGTCGTTCCACTCCGGTATCAGGTTGCCCAGCGGGCAGCCGGCGGAACCCGAGTGGCAGAAGGGGATTCCGCAGTCCATGCACCGGGTCGCCTGCTCGGCGACGCCGCGGGCGCGCTCCTGCCGAGACTGGTCGGCGCCGACCTCCCGCCAGTCGTGGACCCGCTCGGTGACGGGCCGTTTCGGGGCTTCCTTCTTGCGGACCTTCAGGAAGCCGTGCGGATCAGCCACGTGCCGCCTCCATGATCGCGGTGTCCACGTCCCGCCCCTCGGCGCGCGCGAGTCGCGTCGCCTCGAGCACCCGCCGGTAGTCGGTGGGCAGCACCTTGGTGAACAGTCCACTGCGGCGCGGCCAGTCGGCGAGCACCGACGCCGCGACCGGCGAACCGGTCCGCTCGTGGTGCCGGGCCACGACGGGCCGCAGCCACTCCAGGTCGTCGGGATCGAGCGGTTCGAGGGTGACCATCGCGCTGTTGACCTTCGCCGGGTCGAGATCGAGCACGTACGCGATACCGCCGGACATGCCCGCGGCGAGGTTGCGTCCGGTCGGGCCGAGGACCACCACGCGTCCACCGGTCATGTACTCGCAGGCGTGGTCGCCGACACCCTCGACGACGGCGGTGGCACCGGAGTTGCGAACCGAGAACCGCTCCCCCACCTGGCCGCGCAGGAACACCTCTCCCGACGTCGCGCCGTACAGCACGGTGTTGCCCGCGATCACCTGCTCCTCCGCCTCGAACAGCGCGTCGGCCGCGGGACGCACCACGATCCGTCCGCCCGAAAGCCCCTTGCCGACATAGTCGTTGGCGTCCCCGATCAGGTCCAGGGTGATCCCGGGCGGGAGGAACGCGCCGAGCGACTGCCCGGCCGACCCGGTCAGTTCGACGACGACGGTGTCGTCCGGCAGCCCGGCGGCCCCGTACCGTCGCGTCACCTCGGCGCCGAGCAGGGTGCCGACCGTCCGGTTGACGTTGCGCACCGGCAGCTGCAGCCGCACCGGATGGGCGTCCTCGAGCGCGCCCTCCGACAGCTGGATCAGGCTGCGGTCCAACGCACCCGCCAGACCGTGGTCCTGGTCGCGCATCCGGCGGCGCGGCGAGTCGGCCCCCTCGGCGCCGGTCGTCATCGCGAAGATCGGCGACAGGTCCAGGCCGCGGCTCTTCCAGTGCGCCACCCCCACCGCGGTGTCGAGCAGGTCGGCGCGTCCGATCGCCTCGTCGAGAGTGCGGAAACCCAACCGGGCCAGGTGCTCGCGGACCTCCTCGGCGACGAAACGGAAGTACTCCTCGACGAACTCGGGCTTGCCGGTGTAACGGGCGCGCAGCACCGGGTTCTGGGTGGCGACCCCGACCGGACAGGTGTCGAGGTGGCAGACGCGCATCATGATGCACCCGGCGACGACTAGCGGAGCCGTGGAGAAGCCGAACTCCTCACCTCCGAGCAGCGCCGCGACCATCACGTCCCGCCCGGTGCGCATGCCGCCGTCGCACTGCACGGTGATCCGGTCCCGGAGACCGTTGAGCACCAGTGTCTGCTGCGTGTCGGCCAGGCCGATCTCCCACGGCGCCCCCGCGTGTTTGAGGGAGGTCAGCGGTGACGCACCGGTGCCACCGTCGTGCCCCGAGATCAGCACGACGTCCGCGTGCGCCTTCGACACCCCGGCCGCGACCGTGCCGACCCCGACCGAGCTGACCAGCTTGACGTGCACCCGGGCACTGTCGTTGGCGTTCTTCAGGTCGTGGATCAGTTGGGCCAGATCCTCGATCGAGTAGATGTCGTGGTGCGGCGGCGGGGAGATCAGCCCGACGCCGGGCGTCGAGTGCCGGGTGGACGCGATCCACGGGTACACCTTGAACGGGGGCAGCTGGCCGCCCTCGCCGGGTTTGGCGCCCTGCGCCATCTTGATCTGGATGTCGGTGGCGTTGATCAGGTAGTCGCTGGTGACGCCGAAGCGACCGCTGGCGACCTGCTTGACCGCGCTGCGCCTGCTCGGATCACGCAGCCGATCCGAATCCTCCCCTCCCTCACCCGAATTCGACCGCGCACCGAGGTTGTTCATCGCGACGGCCATCGTCTCGTGGGCCTCGGCGGAAATCGAGCCGTAACTCATTGCGCCGGTGTTGAACCGGGTGACGATCGCGCTCACCGGCTCCACCTCGTCGAGCGGCACCGCGGGTCGCGCGCCCTCCCGGAAGCGGAACAGTCCGCGCAGTGCGCCGCCCTGTTCGGCCAGCTCGTTCACCGCCTCGCTGTAGCGGGCGAACACCTCACGGCGACCGGTCCGGGTGGCGTGCTGGAGGAGGAACACCGTCTCCGGGGTGAACAGGTGCAGTTCCCCCTCGCGTCGGAACTGGTACTCGCCGCCGACGTCGAGTCGCCGGTGGGCGCGATCGGTCGGGTTCTCCGGATGGGCGAGCCGGTGCCGCGCCCGCACCTCGTCGGCGAGCACGTCCAGCCCCACCCCGCCGAGGGACGAGGTGGTACCCCGGAAGTACTCGTGCACCAGGTCACGGTCCAGACCGATCGCCTCGAAAACCTGTGCCGCCGTGTAGGAACCGACCGTCGAGATGCCCATCTTGGACATCACCTTCAGCACACCCTTGCCGAGCGCGTACAGCAGGTTGCGGACGGCGACGGCCGACTCGATCCCCGTCAGCTCGCCCTCGGCGACGAGGTCCTCGATCGTCTCCATCGCCAGGTACGGGTTGACCGCGGCGGCGCCGAAGCCGATCAGCAGCGCCACGTGGTGCACCTCGCGCGCATCACCCGACTCGACGACGAGCGCGACCTTGGTCCGCTCCCGCGTCCGGATCAGATGATGGTGGACGGCGGACACGGCCAGCAGCGACGGGATGGGCGCACGGTGGCGGTCGGAGTCGCGGTCCGAGATGACGAGCGTGCGATACCCGTCGGCGATCGCGGCGCCGGCCCGTGCCCGCAGGTCCTCGATCGCCTCGGCCATCCCGTCGCCGCCGCGGTCGACGTCGTAGAGCGCGTGCAGCACGGTCGCCGCGAGCCCGGGATGGTCACCCTCGTCGTCGATGTGGACGATCCTGCTCAACGCGTGGTTGTCGAGCACCGGCCACGGCAGCACGATCTGCCGGCACGACGCGGCGGTGGGCTGCAGCAGATTCTGCTCGGGCCCCATCACCCGGCTCAGGGAGGTGACGACCTCCTCGCGGATCGCGTCCAGCGGCGGGTTGGTCACCTGCGCGAACAGTTCCACGAAGTAGTCGTAGAGCAGCCGTGGCCGCTGCGACATCACGGCCACCGGGGTGTCGCTGCCCATCGAGCCGAGCGGCTCACCCGCCGCCGCGGCCATCGGTGTCAGCAGGATCCGCAGATCCTCCTCGGTGTACCCGAACTCGATCTGCCTGCGGACCACCGACGCGTGCGGCTGCGTGGGCAGGGACCGGTCCGGCAGCTCCTCGAGCCCGACGAGGCCCGCGTACAGCCACTCGGCGTACGGTTCCGCGGCGGCGAGGTCGGCCTTGACCTCCCGATCCGGCACGATCCGGCCTGCGGAGGTGTCGACGAGGAACATCCGGCCCGGTTCGAGGCGCCCCTTCGCCAGCACCCGGGACTGCGCGATGTCGAGGACGCCTGCCTCGCTGGCGAGCACGACGCGGCCGTCGGCGGTCTGCCACCAGCGACCCGGACGCAGTCCGTTGCGGTCCAGGACCGCCCCCACCCGGGTTCCGTCGGTGAACGTCACGCACGCCGGCCCGTCCCACGGTTCCATCAGCGACGCGTGATAGCGGTAGAAGTCGCGGCGGGCCGGCGGCATCGCCGGATCGTTCTCCCACGCCTCGGGGACCATCATCAACACGGCGTGCTCGACGCTGCGCCCGCCCAGGTGCAGCAACTCGAGCACCTCGTCGAACGACGCCGAGTCCGACGCGTCCGGCGTGCAGATCGGATAGAGGCGGCGCAGATCCCCGGGGATGAGGTCGGTGGCGAGCATCGCCTCCCGCGCCCGCATCCGGTTCCGGTTGCCCCGCACCGTGTTGATCTCGCCGTTGTGGGCCACGAACCGGAACGGGTGCGCCAGCGGCCACGACGGAAAAGTGTTGGTGGAGAACCGACTGTGCACGATGGCGATCGCGCTGCGGCACCGTTCGTCGCGCAGGTCCGGGAAGAACGAGGGCAGCTGGGTCGCCGTGAGCATGCCCTTGTAGACGATCGTCCGCGCCGACAGGGACGGGAAGTAGACGCCGAGGTTCACGTCCTCGGGGACCTGCTCCGCGCGTTTGCGCAGCGGGTACACGAGGCGGTCGAGGTCCAGCCCGGCGGGGCGTCGGCCGTCCGCGTCCGCCGGCGCCGCCACGAACAGCTGACTCGTGTACGGCATGCACCCGCGCGCCCCGGACCCCACATCGGCGGCGTCCGGGTCGGTCGGCACCTCCCGCCACCCGAGCACCTCGAGGTTCTCCTCGGCCGCGATCGCCTCCACCCGCGCGACCGCCTCCGCCCGCATGCCCCCGTCCCGCGGCAGGAAACAGATCCCCGCCGCGTAGGTGTTGTCGACGCCCTCCGGGGCGGGCAGGTCGAACCCGGCGACCGCGGCGAGCAACTCGGTCGGCAGCTGCAGCAGGATCCCGGCACCGTCACCGCTGTTCGGCTCCGCACCGGCCGCGCCGCGATGCTCCAGGTTCGCCAGCGCCAGGAGTCCGTCCGTGACGATGTCGTGGGTGCGTCTGCCGTGAATGTCGGCGACCATGGCGACTCCACAGGAGTCGGCTTCGGCCGCCGGGTCGTACAACCCCTGCGGCTCGGGTACCTGGGAGAACAGCACCGGTCACCTCCACTGGGCGGCCACCGTCATGGGCACCGAGGCTCATGGGGCGGACGACGTCCGGTGTGGCGCACAGGTGGGAGTCGACCGAGCGTCACACTCGGGTGCGCTCAGTCTAGAACGGAAACGCCCGAGGCAGGAGGACTGATTTCGGGCACCGCCGTCCGATCGGCCCGGTCAACTGCGGAGCTTGCGGCCCTGGCCGTCACGTACGTTGCCGACGAGCATCAGGATCCCGTCGATGACCGACCACAGCCAGAAGGCGATCATGAACGGAATCCCGATCAGCAGCAGCGACATGAACATCGCGACGAACATACCGAGCAGCTGGATCAGGCCGATCGTGGTGCTGCCGACATACAGCCGGCCGACACCGCAGATGCCGAGGAACGGCAGTAGGAGCTGGAGCAGTCCCCCCGTGGTCCTCGACTTGTCCGACAGCGGCTCGCCGGTCAGCGGGTCCCGGCCGTACGGGGCGACCGGATCGACGCTCGCGAATCCGTAGCCCGGAACGCCGTACTGCGGCGCCTGACCGTACCGCGGCTGACCGTACTGCGGCGCCTGACCGTACTGCGGCGGCTCACCGAGCTCGAAGCCGAACGGCGGATGGCCCGCACGGGCGCCCTCGGGATCGGACGTGGGGTAGCCGGGGGCGCCGTACGCCGGGCCGCTGCCCGGGGCGCCGTAGACCGGGCCCTGAGCAGGCGGCAGGTCGGGGTACCAGTGCGGATCGTCCGGGGTCGGGTACGCCTCGGTCGGGTTGTCCGGCGTCGGGTAGCCCGCCGTCGGATCCGGGGTGCTCGGAGAGGGCGTGGTCGGGTACGGCGTGGTCGAGTCGAACGGCAGACCCTTCTCGATCCGCTCCTGCCAGTCGTCGCTCGGCGTGGTCACGAGTCCGTCCCCCCGGTGGTGGTCTCCGGTGTCGTGGCGCTCGGTGTCGACGCGCCCGGTGTGCCGGTGTCGGACTCCAGGGTGCCGGACTTCCCGCCTCCGGTCGAGGCGGTGTCGTCCGGGTGCTCCGCGAGGTACTTCTCGCGTGCCTTCCCGATCCGCAGCTCCGCGGGGGTCTCGCGGCCCTTGGTGGCGAGCAGGAAGTACGCGACCGCGCAGACGAACACGATCACCGACGTGAACGAGTTGATCCGGATGCCCGCGATGTGGGTGGCGTGGTCGTCGCGCATCAGCTCGACGAAGAACCGGCCGAGGCAGTAGCCCGCGACGTACAGCGCGAACAGCCGCCCGTGGCCGATCCGGTACCGGCGGTCGACGACGACCAGCGCGATCACGACCAGCACGTTCCAGAGGAGTTCGTACAGGAACGTCGGGTGCACGACCTTCTCGACGACCCCGTTGGAGGTGCCGGTGAGCTGATCGAGCCGGCCGGCGTCGTTGACTCGCTGATAGATCTCGAGCCCCCACGGGACGGTCGTCTCACGGCCGTAGAGCTCCTGGTTGAACCAGTTGCCGATCCGGCCGATCGCCTGCGCCAGCAGGATGCCGGGAGCGATGGCGTCGCCGAGCGCCGCGAGGGACACCCCCCGCTGACGACAGCCGATCCACGCACCGACGGCACCGAGCGCGACCGCCCCCCAGATGCCGAGTCCGCCCTGCCAGATCTTCAGGGCGTCACCGGGATTGCCGCCCTCACCGAAGTACGTGGTCCAGTCCGTGAGGACGTGGTACAGCCGGCCACCGATCAGGCCGAACGGCACCGCCCAGATCGCGACGTCGAGTACCGTGCCCTTCTCGCCGCCCCGAGCCACCCAGCGGCGATCACCCCAGATCACGGCGACGACGATGCCGACGATGATGAAGAAGGCGTAGGCGCGCAGCGGCACGGGGCCGATGTCCCACACGCCCTGCGGCGGACTCGGGATGTAGGCGAGAACGTCGGTCACGACGCCACGGTAGCCGAACGGACTCCGGCGGCGAGTTCGGCGGTGAGCGCACGCACCGCGTCCGGGCCCTCGGCGGTCGCGGTCACCAGAGCGGAGCCGACGATGACGGCGTCCGCGTATGCCGCGATCTCCGCGGCCTGCGCGCCGGAGCGCACACCGAGCCCGACGCCGACGGGGATGTCGGAGTGCTCACGCACCCGGGCGACCAGTTCCGGCGCGCGGTTGTCGACGTTGTCGCGTGCACCGGTGACGCCCATCGTCGACGTCGCGTACACGAAGCCGCGGCACTGGTCGAGGGTCATCGCGAGCCGCTCGTTGGTCGACGACGGAGCCACGAGGAAGATGCGGCCCAGGCCGTACTTGTCGGATGCGGCGATCCAGTCGGCGGCCTCGTCGGGGATCAGGTCGGGGGTGATGATGCCGAGCCCACCCGCGGCGGCGAGGTCGCGGGCGAAGTTCTCGACCCCGTACTTGAGCACGAGATTCCAGTACGTCATGACGACGGCGGCGCCGCCCGCGTCGGTGACGGCCTTGACGGCCGGAAACACGTCGCGCACGCGCACGCCGGCGGCGAGCGCTGCGTTCGCGGCGTTCTGGATCGTGGTGCCGTCCATCACGGGGTCGCTGTAGGGGATGCCGACCTCGACGAGGTCGCAGCCGCCCTCGACGAGCGTGGTGACGGCCTCGATGGACTTCTCGACCGTCGGATAGCCGACCGGCAGGTAGCCGACCAGCGCGGCGCGCTTCTCGGCGCGGCAGGTCGTGAAGATCTCGGTGAGGCGTTCGTGCGGGGCGCTCACTGCGCGGCTCCTTCGGTGTCGGTGCTGTCGGCGGGCAGGTACCCGAACCACTTGCCTGCGGTGTCGACGTCCTTGTCACCGCGGCCCGAGATGTTCACCACGACGATCGCCCCCTCGCCGAGTTCACGGCCGAGCTGCAACGCCCCGGCGACCGCGTGGGCGGACTCGATCGCCGGGATGATGCCCTCGGTGCGGCACAGCAGGTGGAACGCTTCCATCGCCTCGGTGTCGGTGGCCGACCGGTACTCGGCGCGGCCGGTGTCGGCGAGCCACGAATGTTCCGGTCCGACACCGGGATAGTCCAGGCCGGCGGAGATCGAGTGCGATTCGATGGTCTGCCCGTCCTCGTCCTGCAGCAGGTACGAGTACGCGCCGTGCAGCGCGCCGTGCGTGCCGCCGCCGATCGTCGCGGCGTGCCGCCCGGTGTCGACGCCGTCGCCGCCGGCTTCGATGCCGACCAGCTTCACCGACGGGTCGTCGATGAACGGATGGAAGATGCCGATCGCGTTGGACCCGCCGCCGACGCACGCGACGACGGCGTCGGGCAGGCGGCCGGTCAGCGCTCGAACCTGGGCGCGCGCCTCGAGGCCGATGATGCGCTGGAAGTCGCGAACCATCGCCGGGAACGGGTGCGGACCGGCGGCGGTACCGAAGCAGTAGAAGGTGCTGTCGGCGTTGGTGACCCAGTCGCGCATCGCCTCGTTGATTGCGTCCTTGAGTGTGCGTGAGCCCGTCTTCGCGGCGACGACATCGGCGCCCAGCAGTCGCATCCGCGCCACGTTCAGAGCCTGCCGCTGGGTGTCGACCTCACCCATGTAGACGAGGCAGTCGAGACCGAAGAGTGCGCAGGCGGTCGCGGTGGCGACGCCGTGCTGACCGGCGCCCGTCTCGGCGATGACCCGGGTCTTGCCCATCCGCTTGGCGAGCAGCACCTGTCCCAGCACGTTGTTGATCTTGTGGGAACCGGTGTGATTGAGGTCTTCCCGCTTGAGGAGCAAGCGCGCGCCGCCCGCGTGTTCGCTGAGCCGGGTCGCCTCGTAGACCGGCGAGGGTCGACCCGTGTAATCACGCTGGAGACGGTCGAGTTCGGCGAGGAAACCCGGGTCGTTGCGTTCCTTCTCGTAGGCGGCGGTCACCTCTTCGACGACTGCCATCAACGCCTCGGGGAGGTATCGGCCACCGAAGACCCCGAAATGTCCGCCGGCATCGGGTTCGTGCGCGGTGGGGACGGCCACGGCCTCGCTCATGAGGGGCAGGCCGTGCCCCTTGGCGGAAAGTACGGGATCGTCTGCAGTCACCCGTCCAGTCTGCCTCAGTGGGCGAGCCCCGCCGAATCCCGGGTGGGGTCCGCCCGGCGTCGGGTCAGCGGGCCGGTTTCGGGCAGGACGGATGCGTCCCGGCCGCGACCAGATCCTTGACCGCGGTCCGCGGATCGCCGCTCGTCACGAGGCCCTCACCGACGAGGACGGCGTCGGCGCCCGCACCGGCGTACGCGAGCAGGTCGGCGGTGCCGCGGACACCCGATTCGGCGATCTTGACCACGCTGGACGGCAGGCCGGGGGCGATGCGGCCGAACGTGTCCCGATCCACCTCGAGGGTCTTGAGGTTGCGGGCGTTGATACCGATGACGCTGGCGCCGGCCTCGAGTGCGCGGTCCGCCTCCTCCTCGGTGTGCACCTCGACCAGGGCCGTCATGCCGAGCGACTCCGTGCGGTCGAGCAGTGACGCTAGCGTGTTCTGCTCGAGCGCGGCGACGATCAGCAGGATGACGTCCGCGCCGTGGGCACGGGCCTCGTGGATCTGGTACGGCCCGACGATGAAGTCCTTGCGCAGCACCGGAATTCCGACGGCCTTGCGGACCGCGTCCAGGTCCGCGAGGGAACCCTTGAAGCGACGCTCCTCGGTCAGGACGCTGATCACGCGGGCCCCGCCCTCCTCGTAGGCGCGAGCCAGCGAGGCGGGGTCGGTGATCATGGACAGTTCGCCCTTGGACGGGCTGGCCCGCTTGACCTCCGCGATGACACCGATGCCGTCGGCGCGCAGGGCGGCGGCCGCGTCGAGCGCGGGCTTGGCGACGGCGGCGGCGGCCTTGACCGCGGCGAAGTCGACCACGGATTCGCGGGCGGCGACGTCGGCGCGCACCCCGTCGAGAATCGAATCGAGAACAGTCATCGTGTCCCGAGTCCTTTCTGGGCTGTCGCCGATTGTGAGAAACGTCATCCGGTCCAGCCAAGCGTAGAGCCCGGCCCAGTCTTGACTTACGGCGGGTCTACGTGCCAGGCGTCCCGCCCGGCCCGTCCTGGTCATGGCGTCCGTCGCCGGGCTCGGGGTCGGTCGGGTCGTCCCCCGCGTCCAGCGCGTCCCACAGCACCCGCTGACTCGGCGGCTCGCTCGACTCGGCACGCTTGACCGCTTCCTCCCGCCGTGCCGCCGGGGCCGCGTACTTCGACGACAGGCCCGTGCTCACCGACGCCTTGCGCAGCAACGCGATTGCGGCACCCAACGCCAGCAGCCCCCCGGCGACGACCAGAGCCGCCGGGCCTGCCAGAACCTCGGTGTGCGTGACGTCCGCGCGGTCGGGCAGTTCGGCGAGCCGGCCGGCCCGGTCCGGGTCGACGTCCGTCGCGAGCAGTTGCACCGCAGGCACGATCGCGGCGACCGCGACCACCGCCACCAGCAGCGCCACCACACGCAACGCCCAGCCCCGGACCGCGAACGACGCGGCGATGGCGGCGAGCAGCGCGAGCGCCAGCGGTGTCGTCGCGGCCGCCCACGTGCCGCCGATCAGGTCGGTGGTGCGGGCCACGCCGAGCCCGTCGGAGGATTCGATCCGCACCCACGTCATCCGCGACGACGCCCACAGGCACAGTGCCCCCGCGGCGAGAAGCAGCGCGGGGACCGCGGCGGCGCGGGCCGACGTCCGGGCGGGCGTGGCCTGCTCAGTCATCGCCGCCGCCGAGGGCACGCAGGGTGTCCGCGGTGGCGATCGCGCTGAGCACCGCCATCGCCTTGTTCCGGGCCTCGGTGTCCTCGTAGACCGGGTCGGAGTCCGCGACGACACCGGCACCGGCCTGCACGTACGCGGTCCCGTCCTTGACGAGGGCGGACCGGATCGCGATGGCGGTGTCCGCGTCACCGGCGAAGTCGAGGTAGCCGACGATGCCGCCGTAGATTCCGCGGC
Source organism: Rhodococcus sp. NPDC003318 (assembly GCF_042879035.1). Classification (NCBI taxonomy): domain Bacteria; kingdom Bacillati; phylum Actinomycetota; class Actinomycetes; order Mycobacteriales; family Nocardiaceae; genus Rhodococcus; species Rhodococcus sp. NPDC003318. Next base: position 87,363 of record NZ_JBIAOU010000016.1, read on the forward strand.
GCGTCGGCTCGAGTTCGTCGATCAGTTCCATCGCACGCACCTTCGGCGCGCCGGACAACGTGCCCGCGGGGAAACAGGCCGTCACGGCGTCGAGGGCGTGCCTGCCTGCGGCGAGACGGCCCGTCACCGTCGACACCAGGTGCATGACGTGGCTGTAGCGCTCGACGTGCCGGTAGTCGTGCACCTTCACCGTGCCCGGTTCGCAGACCCGGCCGAGGTCGTTGCGTCCGAGGTCGACGAGCATCAGGTGCTCGGAGTTCTCCTTCTCGTCCGCGATGAGGTCCTTCTCGAGCAGCAGGTCCTCCTCCTCGGTGGCGCCGCGCCAGCGGGTGCCCGCGATCGGGTGGGTCGTCGCCGTCCCGTCCTTGACGGTGACCAGCGACTCGGGGCTGGACCCGACGATCGCGAACGCGGTGTCGCCCCCACCGTCCGGGACGTTGACCAGGTACATGTACGGGCTCGGGTTGGACGCACGCAGCATCCGGTAGATGTCGACGGGCGCGGCGTCGGTGTCCATCTCGAAACGCTGCGAGAGCACCACCTGGAACGCCTCGCCGGCCTCGATCTCCGAGATCAGCCGTCGCACGTCGGCACCGAAGCTCTCGGTGGTGCGTTGCCGACGGAAGTTCGGGGCCTGCTTGGTGAACGTGGACACGGTGGACGGAGCGGGTGCCGTCAGCGCATGGGTCATCGCGTCGAGACGCGCGACCGCGTCGTCGTAGGCCTCGTCGACGCGTTCGTCGCTGCCGTCCCAGTTGACCGCATTGGCGATCAGCGTGATCGCGCCCTCGTGGTGGTCGACGGCGGCGAGGTCGGTGGCGAGCAGCATCACCATCTCGGGGATCTGCAGGTCGTCGACGGCATGACTGGGCAGCCGTTCGAGCCGCCGCACGATGTCGTAGCCCATGAATCCGACCATGCCGCCGGTCAGCGGCGGCAGGTCCGGCAGGCGTTCGCTGCGCAGGAGTTCGAGGGTCTGCCCGAGGGCGGCGATCGGGTCGCCACCGGACGGCGCACCCGCGGGCACGTTGCCGTACCAGGCGGCCTCGCCGTCGACAACGGTGAGCGCGGCCGGGCTGCCCGCCCCGATGAACGACCACCGCGACCACGAGCGGCCGTTCTCGGCCGACTCGAGCAGGAACGTGCCGGGCCGGTCGGCGGCCAGCTTCCGGTACGCGGACAGCGGAGTTTCGGCGTCCGCGAGCACCTTTCGCGTCACCGGCACGACGCGGTGTTCGGCCGCCAGCGCACGGAACTGCGCGCGGGTGGTGGTGACTGCGGCCGTGTCGGCGGCTGCGGGGGTGACGGTGATCGACTCGCCGGGCATGCGTCCATCATCCCAGGCGCCCGGTCGCCCCGTCGCGGGCGGTGGTCTGCCGCCCCCGAAGCGGCGGCGCGAGCGGTAGCCTCGCGCGCATGCAGACCGGACACCAGGCCCCCGATTTCGCGCTGCCCGACCAGACGGGCACCGTCCGCACGCTCACCGAGCTGGTCGCCGACGGACCGCTGGTGCTGTTCTTCTACCCGGCCGCGAACACACCGGTGTGCACGGCCGAGGCCTGCCACTTCCGCGACCTCGCGTCGGACTTCGCGGAGGTCGGGGCCGCGCGGGCAGGCATCTCCACCGACGCCGTCGACACCCAGGCGTCGTTCGCGTCGGCGAAGTCGTTCGACTACCCGCTGCTGTCGGACTCCGGCGGCGCGGTCGCGGAGCAGTTCGGCGTCCGGCGTGGCCTGTTGGCGAAGTTCATGCCGGTCAAGCGGACGACGTTCGTCATCGACCCGGACCGGACCGTGGCGAAGGTGATCGCGAGCGAGTTGCGCGCGAACACCCACGCCGACCAGGCCCTCGAGTTTCTCCGCGGACGGCGCTGAGGCGCCTGTGCGTGACGTCGGTCGCTCCCGCTACCACGAGCACGCACAGGCCGTCAGACCAATTGCAGGGACCGCTTGGACAGGCCCATCCAGAACCCGTCGACGACCTGTTCGGGCGTCTGTTCGGGGTCGCTCGACGCACCGAGCGTGACGAACAGCGGCGCGAAGTGTTCGATCGTCGGGTGCGCGTACGGCATGCCGGGCGCCTTCGCCCGGAAGTCGATCAGGGAATCGACGTCACCGGCCGCGAAGCGCTCGGCCGCCCAGATGTCGAACTCCTTCGACCATCCGGGGGCGACGGCGTTGGGCGACCAGTCGCGCAGGAACGGCAACCCGTGGGTGGTGAAACCGGACCCGACGATCAGCACGCCCTGCTCGCGCAGCGGCCGGAGCCGCTCGCCCAGGTGCAGCAGGCGTTGCGGATCGAGGGTCGGCAGCGAGATCTGCAGCACCGGGATGTCCGCGTCCGGGTACATGACGGTCAGCGGCACGTAGGCGCCGTGGTCGAGTCCGCGGTCGGGCTGGTGGTACACCGGTTCGTCGTCCGGCATCAGGGCGGCGACCTGGCGGGCGAGGTCGGGAGCGCCGGGCGCGGCGTACTGCGCCTGGTAGTACTTGGGATCGAATCCGCCGAAGTCGTACACGAGCGGGGTACCGGTCGTGACCGACCCGATGGTGAACGGTGCCGATTCCCAGTGCGCCGACACCATGAGGACGGCGGTGGGCCGGGGCAGGTCCTTCGACCAGGCGGCGAGTTCGGCGACCCACAGCGTGTCATCGACGAGCGGCGGTGCACCATGACTGAGGTACAGCGCAGGCATCGCGGTGTTCGGCATGACCACTCCTCTATGTTGAAGCTTCAACAATCATAGTGGTCAACGCTCACCCAGCACAACTATTCCGGAGGAGACCGCAGGACATGACCGAGGCAGAGGGCGCCACCCGGTGGCTCACCGACGAGCAGCAGCTCGCCTGGCGGGAGCTGGTCGCACTGACCACGCGACTGCCGGCCGCCCTCGACACCCAGATGCAACGCGACGCCAAGCTGACCCATTTCGAGTACTTCGTGCTCGCGGTGCTGTCCGAGGCGCCGGACCGTCGGCTGCAGCTGAGCACGCTGGCCGCCCAGGCCAATGCGTCGCTGTCCCGGCTCTCCCACGTCGTCACCAAGCTGGAGAAGTCGGGCTGGGTGCGCCGCGAGGCCATCGTCGGCGCCCGCGGGTCGTTGGCGGTGCTGACCCCCGAGGGTTACGCGAAGGTCGTCGAGACCGCGCCCGGCCACGTCGAGACCGTCCAGCAGCTGGTGTTCGACGGCCTGGACGACGAGCAGGTGCGCACGCTGATCACGCTCGGTAAGGCGCTGGTCACGCAGCTGGACCGCGCCATCGCCGCGGGGACCGGCAGGGCCTGACCTGACCCGGCGGACGGGTCAGGCCGACGGGTCAGGCGAGCGGGACGCCGCCGACGCCCCAGTTCTCCCCGGGGACGTCGGTGATGGTGACCCACACCTTGGCCGGGTCCTTGCCGCTGGCCTCGGCGTAGGCGGCGGTGACGGCCTCGATGACGGCGCGCTTGCGCTCGGCGGACAGGCCTGCGGTCTGGGAGATCTGGATCAGCGGCATCCGCCCATTGTGCAGTGCCCGCCGAGCGTGCAGCCGTCGGGGCGACACCCCGGTGGACGCGCCGGCAACTACACAATAATTCGACACGTGGGCTTATTGTGGCGGAGACCACTCCGGGGATATCCTGCGATTCATACCGACTTGTCTCACCATCTAGGGCCGTCGTCGATTCGGCGACCGTCCCCCGATTTGGAAATGGAGTAAGCATGACTGTCGATTTGGGACCGGACCGCCTCCGCCCGTGGGCGAGGGAAATCGCGACTCGGCACGAGGCGTCCCGCCACGTGGAGGGCGTGCAGTGCCGCGGCTCCGTCGACCTCATCGACGAGGCGTCCCGTCTGCGCGGCGTCGCCGCGGTGCGACTCGGCAAGGCCGTCTCCCTCGAGCGTGAGGTCGAGACCCGCCCCGGTCGCCTCGCCGACGGCCGGGCCGTCGCCGAAATGGAGAAGGCGCAGTGGGAGAAGATGGGACTCCCCGAGATGCCGTCCGGGCACGGCTCGGTCGAGCTCGAGGTGCAGATCGGCGTCCGGGGCCGTTCCGCCCACGGCGGCGACGTCATCAAGTACGACGCCCACGGCGTGCACAACACGCACATGGACGGGCTGGCCCACATCGGCGCCGACGGCTGTTGGCACGGCCCCATCCCGGCCGAGAACTCCCGGACCGACGAGGACACCATGGTGGCCTGGGCGCAGCACGGCATCGCCACCCGCGGTGTGATCCTCGACATCGCGGGAACGCGCGGAGTCGAGTGGGTCGACGCGGAGAACCCGGTCACCGGCGCGGACCTGGACGCCGCGCTCGCCGCGACCGGGGTCACCCTCGAACCCGGCGACGCGCTGATCATCTACCAGGGTCGTGACCGCTACGAGGCCGCCGGGAACGTGTACCCGAGCGGCGCCGCCGCGGTGGCTCGGCCCGGCATCGGCGAGGACGGCGCCAAGTGGATCGCGGCGAAGGATCCGGGCCTGGTGCTCTGGGACTTCCACGATGCCCGCAACAACCCGACCGGGTACCTCGAGGTGCACGACCTGATCTACGCGATCGGCCTGTGCCTCGTCGACAACTGCCTGCTCGGCCCCGCCGTGTCCGCGGTGAAGCAGACCGGCGCGTCGACGGGTCTGCTCGTCGCCGCACCCACGGCCATCCACCGCTCGACGGGTGTCCTGATCAACCCGCTGTTCCTCTACTGACGGTCGACGGGGTTGCCGGCAACCGCCTGGCAACCCCGACCGTCCCCGACCCGGTCCAGCCGGGTTCGGGAACGGGGCCGGTTCAGGGACGGGGCAGCAGGACGTCCGAGTCGAAGCAGGTGTGGGTGCCGGTGTGGCAGGCGGCGCCCTCCTGGTCGACGATCAGCAGGACGCTGTCCCCGTCGCAGTCCAGGCGCACCTCGTGCACGTACTGGGTGTGGCCGGAGGTCTCCCCCTTGACCCAGTACTCCTGCCGGGACCGCGAATAGTACGTCCCCTTACGGGTTTCCAGTGTCCGGGCCAGGGCCTCGTCGTCCATCCACGCGACCATCAGGACGTCGCCGGTGGACCGCTCCTGCGCGACCGCGCTGAACAGTCCGGCCTCGTTGCGCTTGAGCCGGGCTGCGATCGCCGGGTCGAGAGAACTCATCGGACGGTGATCCCTTCTGCCCGCATGGACTTCTTCACGTCGCCGATCGTCATGTCACCGAAGTGGAAGACGCTCGCCGCGAGCACCGCGTCGGCACCTGCCTGGACGGCCGGCGCGAAGTGCTCGACCGCTCCGGCGCCACCGCTCGCGATCACCGGAACGTGCACCGCCGCGCGGACCGCGCGGATCATCGGCAGGTCGAAGCCGGCCTTCGTGCCGTCCGCGTCCATCGAGTTCAGCAGGATCTCCCCGACCCCGAGCTCGGCACCACGCTGCGCCCACTCGATGGCGTCGATGCCGGTCCCGCGTTTGCCGCCGTGCGTGGTCACCTCCCACCCCGACGGGGTGGGCTGCGAACCCTCGGGAACGGTGCGCGCATCGACGGAGAGCACGATGCACTGCGCACCGAACCGCTGGCTCAACTCGCGCAGCAGTTCGGGACGGGCGATTGCGGCGGTGTTGACGCTGACCTTGTCGGCGCCGGCCCGCAGCAGACGGTCGACGTCCTGCTCGGTGCGCACACCGCCGCCGACGGTGAGCGGAATGAACACCTGCTCCGCGGTCCGCGTCACGACGTCGATCATCGTGCCGCGGTCGGAGGTGGATGCGGTGACGTCCAGGAACGTCAACTCGTCGGCGCCCTGCGCGTCGTAGGCCGCGGCCAGTTCGACGGGATCGCCCGCGTCACGCAGGTTCTCGAAGTTGACGCCCTTGACCACGCGGCCCGCGTCGACGTCCAGACACGGGATGACCCGCACCGCCACTGTCATGTCGTTCCTTCCCGACTTCCGCCGTCCCGGTACTCCCCCGGATCACCCAGGGGGACAAGAATTTCGAGCATCTGCTCGTGCACGCCCGGCGCCGCCGCCAGCACCGACTGCGACCCCAGGTGCCAGGGCTGCCCGGCCAGGTCGGTGACGACGCCGCCCGCCGCCCGCACCAACGCCACGCCCGGCGCGTTGTCCCACGGGTGGTACCCGTAGACGACCGCCGCACCCAGTATCCCGGCCGCGGTGAACGCGAGGTCCGCGCCGGTGGACCCGTGCATGCGCAGCCGTCGGCACACCCGGCTGACCTCACCGAGCGCCCGGACCCGGTACTCCCCCGGGATCGGTCCGCGCCCGTCCAGGTTGAACGCGCCGAACCCCACCATCGATTCCGTCAGGTCCTGCGACCGCAGCGGCGGCAGCACCTCGCCGTTGCACAACAGCGGGCCGCCCGCCGCGGCCGCGTACCGCCGGTTCATCAACGGCAACCACGTCAGACCGAGCACCGGATCGCCGTCCTGCAGCAGCGCGAGCAGGATGCCCGCGGTCGGCAGACCGGACGAGTAGTTCAGGGTCCCGTCGACGGGATCGAGCACCCACACCGTTCCCGAGCGCAGGTCCGGCCCACCGAACTCCTCGCCGTGCACCGGAATTCCGGTGCGATCGGCCAGTTCCCCCGACAACCGCTTCTCGAGCTCGAGGTCGACGGCCGTGGCGAAGTCCTTGGGGCCCTTCGCAACCGCGCTGGGCGCCCCGACACCGGCGACGAACCGCTCGACGGCCCCGTCGAGCACTCCCCCGGCGATCGCGAGCAACTCGTGTGGGTCCGTCATAGGGCGAGACTATCCGGAGACCGCGGCGAGGGCCTCGGGCAGCGTGAACCGCCCGGCGTACAGTGCCTTGCCGATGATCGCGCCCTCGACGCCGAGACCGGCCAGGCCGGCGATCGCGACGACGTCGTCCAGCGCCGAGATGCCGCCGGATGCCACGACGGGCGCATCCGTCGCCGCGCACACCTCACGCAGCAGGTCGAGGTTGGGGCCGGTGAGGGTGCCGTCCTTGGAGACGTCGGTGACGACGTAACGCGCGCAGCCGTCGCGGTCGAGGCGGGCCAGGGTCTCGAAGAGGTCGCCGCCCTCGGTCACCCAGCCGCGACCGCGCAGCTGGTAGCGGCCGTCGACGTTCCGGACGTCGAGGCCGACGGCGATCTTGTCGCCGAACCGGGCGATGGCACTCGCGCACCACTCGGGGTTCTCGATGGCCGCCGTGCCGAGATTGACGCGCGCACAGCCGGTGGCGAGCGCCGCCTCGAGGGACGCGTCGTCGCGGATGCCGCCGGACAGTTCGACCTTGACGTCGAGTTCGCCGATGACACCGGCGAGCATGTCGCGGTTGGAGCCGCGACCGAAGGCCGCGTCGAGGTCGACGAGATGGACCCATTCGGCGCCGGCGTTCTGCCAGGCGAGCGCGGCGTCGCGCGGCGAGCCGTAGTTGGTCTCGCTGCCTGCCTCTCCCTGAACGAGGCGGACAGCTTGTCCGTCGACGACATCTACCGCAGGCAAAAGGACCAGGCTCACGTGCGCCAACCCTACTGCGTCACCGGTCGGCGCCGGCCTCCGGGTCGGGCCCACCTGCGGCGTCACGCCCACCGAACGCGCGGCGGGTCATCCGGGTCGAGACGACGCCCATCGCGGCGATCGCGCCCGCCACCCCGGCGAGCGCGATCAGCAGGCCCCACACGCCGCTCGGGCGCAGCACCGCGACGAGCACGGCGGCGAGCGCGAGCACGGCGGTCGCGGCGCCGAGCGAGGCCAGTGCCAGCCGGCCGTACGAGAACCCGTCGCCGCGTCCGCTCACAGAGCGCGGACCCAGTTCTCGAGCAGCGCGGCGCCTGCGTCGCCGGACTTCTCGGGGTGGAACTGGGTGGCGGAGAGGGGGCCGTTCTCGACGGCGGCGAGGAACGGTCCGCCGTGGTCGGCCCAGGTGAGCTTCGCCGGCGCGATCAGGTCGTCGTCGGCGAGTTCCCACTTCTGCACGCCGTAGGAGTGCACGAAGTAGAAGCGGGTGTCGGGGTCGATGCCGGCGAACAGGACACTGTCCGCGGGGGCGGTCAGGGTGTTCCAACCCATGTGCGGGAGCACCTCGGCCTGCAGCAACTCGACGGTGCCGGGCCATTCGCCGCAGCCGTCGGCCTCGACTCCGTGCTCGACGCCGCGTTCGAACATGATCTGCATGCCGACGCAGATGCCGAGCACGGGACGCCCGCCGGCCAGCCGCTTGCCGATGATCCGCTCGCCGCGCACGCCCTTGAGTCCGTCCATGCAGGCGGCGAACGCGCCGACGCCGGGCACGACCAGGCCGTCGGCGGCGAGTGCGACCTCGGGATCGGAGGTGACGGTGACGTCGGCTCCGACGCGGGCGAGGGCCCGCTGGGCGGAGTGCAGGTTCCCGGATCCGTAATCGAGCAGGGCGACGGAGGTCATGGCACAACTCTATCGGCCGGGCGTCCGGTGGACGGAATCAGCAGCGCCACCGGCATCACGAGGACGACGGCGATCGCCGAGACTGTGAAGACCCCGATGTAGCCGGTCAGGCCCGCCACGACACCGAGGGTCAGGGCCCCGACTCCCGTGCCCGCGTCGTAGCTGACGTTCCAGGCGGCGCTGGCGGCGCCGAGCCGCGCGGGTCCGGCGGACCGCAGCAGCGTGACCAGGGCCTCGTTCTGGACGGCGCCGAACCCGGCACCGAACAGCACCGCACCCGCCATCAGCAGTGCGATTCCGGCGGATCCGGCGACGGCGATCGCCGCGGCGAACACGGCGGCCCCGCTCGCAGCGGTGGCCAGCGCGGGCACCATGATCCGGCCGACCCCGATCCGGTCGACGGTCAGGCCGGCCGCGTAGCGCCCGACCAGTGTCGCGCCGCTGACGACGGCGAGCGCCAACCCGGCGACCGCGGCCCGGTCGGCGACGGCGATGGGCAGCAGGCTGGCAACGCCGCCGTGGACCGACGCGACGACGAGCATCGACAGACAGGGCACGAGGAGGACGGACCTCGGCAGGGACCGGCGACCACTCTCGGCCCGCGCGTGCCGGACCGGTGGCAGTGCCGCGATCGCGCCGACCGCGAGCAGCGGCACCGCCGCCCCGAGAAGGTAGACCAGGTCGGCGTGGCCGCCGCCGTAGAGCGCCAATCCCGCGGGCAGCGCGATCATCTGGCCGACGGCGATCGCGATGCCCTGGGCTCCGGTGGCGCGGCCGAGCAGTTCCCTCGGCACGAGTTCGGCGACCAGCGCGCTCCCCGCGACCGTGACGAGCCCGAAGCCGACACCACGAACGACCGACACCCCGAGGGCGACGGGAGCGGCGGTCGAGAGCAGGAACACCAGTGCGGGGACACCGAGCAGCAGGCATCCGGCGGCGAGGACGAGGCGATAGCCACGCACCTGCAGCAGCCGCGGCGTCCCGAGTTGGGTGGCGACGGTCGCCGCCATGAACACGGTGGTCACCGCGCCGGCGACGGCGTCGGAGCCACCGCCCTCCGAGACCGTGAGGGGGATGACGGGCAGCAGCAACGACCACCCGCCGAAGGCCGCGAAGCCCATCGCCATCGCGACGGGCATCCCGCGGGTGCGCAGCAGCGTCACCGGCCGCCCGGACGCAGCCCGGCAGCGTCACCGCCCGGTCGCCGTCCATCGTGCGCGTCGGTGAGCAGTCGGGTGATCCCTTCGGCAGTGACCGGACGCGGATTCGGATAGGGGGTGGCGGTGGCGAGCTCGGTGGCCCGGCCGATGCCCTCGCGGGTGAAACCGAGTTCGGCGAGGGACGTCGGTCCGCCCAGCCCGGCGACGAGATCGTGGAGCCCGCCCGGCGCGTCCGGCACCCCCATCGCGTCGGCGATGCGGGCCATGACGCCGGGGACGGCGGGCGCGTTGTAGGCCATCGCGTGCGGCAGCACCACCGTGTGCGTCGGGGCGTGGGGCAGGTCGAAGCTGCCACCGAGGGTGTGGCAGAGCTTGTGGTGCAGGCCCATGCCGACGCCGGCCAGGCAGGCACCGGCCAGCCACGCGGCCTGCAGCAGGTCGGCGCGGGCCTCGAGGTCGTGCGGGTCCGCCGTCACCCTCGGCAGCGCCCGGGTCACGGCCGCGATCGACTCCAGCGCCATGCCGTCGACGACGGGATTGGCCTGCGCCGAGTAGAGCGCCTCGACCGCGTGCGCCATGGCGTTGACCGCGCTCGTCAGTGTGATCGCGGCGGGCAGTCCGACGGTGAGATCGACGTCGTAGACGACGGTTTCCGGCAGGATCTCGGGCCCGGAACGTGTGGTCTTGACGCCGTCGCGGGTCTCCCCCAGCACGGGCGTCACCTCGGAGCCCGCGTAGGTGGTCGGCACGATCACCTGGTCGTAGCCGGCACGCGCGGCGAGGGCCTTCGACAACCCGGTCGTCGATCCGCCCCCGACGGCGACGACGCAGTCGACGCCGTGCTCCCGCGCAACGGCGAGGGCGCGGTCGGTGACGGAGGTCGGGGTGTGCATCACCGCGCCGTCGAAACGGGCCACGACCAGGTCCCCGAGCCCGTCGGTGACGCGCGCGTCGAGGTGCCGCCCGGCCAGGAGGAGCACCCGGCCGCGTCCCAGCCGCTCGACCTCCTCAGGTACCCGCGCGGCCGCGCCGGCGCCGAAGACGACCCGGGACGGGAGCGCCGTGTAGGTGAAGGTTCTCATCGTCGAAGCTCCCGTCGGCCGAGGGTGTTGCCTACCCCGCGATCCTGGCATGCATCTCCCACACGATGACCTCGGCACCGGTCTCGGTGGTCAGCTGCTGGCCCCCGGCCCCGGTGACCCGGACGGCGTCGCCCTCGTTCAGGATGCCGACGCCCTCGAGCGAGGCCTCGCCGCGTGCGACGAACACATGCAGGAACGGGGCGTCGGGCAGGGTGATCGGCGCCTGACCCGGCTGCATCCGCGCGACGTGCATCGACGCGTACTTGTTCTTGATCCTGATGGCCGCGTGGTCGGCGTGGTCGGGCATGCCGGAGGCGACGGGCACCAGCCCCCCGGCGAGCAGTTCGTGGTCGATCTCGAGCTGCTCGTAGCCCGGCGTGATCCCGGGTTCGTCCGGGACGACCCACATCTGGATGAAGTGAACCGGGTCGGAGTGCTCCTGCGCGTGGGCGCCGGTGACGCCGTCGAGTCGCCAGGAGTCGTTCTTCTCGGAGTGCAGGATGCCGGTACCGGCGCTCATGCGCTGGGCGAGACCCGGGTAGATGACGCCGGCGTGACCCATCGAGTCCTGGTGTACGAGCGAACCCTGCAACACCCAGGTGACGATCTCCATGTCGCGGTGCGGGTGCGTCTCGAAACCCGCTCCGGGCGTGACGGTGTCGTCGTTGTTGACCATCAGCAGTCCGTGATGGGTGTTGGCGGGGTCGTAGTGGTGACCGAACGAGAAGGAGTGCTTGGAGTCGAGCCACCCGATGTTCGTCTTGTCGCGGTCGGCGGCGCGGCGGACGTCGAGCCGAGGGGAGGTCAGTGCGGAGGTCATGATCTGTGCACCTTTCGGGCTGTGAGGCGTCGAACGGGGTCGGGCGGTGGTGGGTGTGCGGCGGGTCAGAGGACGTGCGAGCCGTACATCTCGCCGAGCGGATCGGCGATCAGTTCGAGGCGCGCGCCGTCGGGGTCGCGGAAGTACAGCGACACCTCGCTGTGCTCGATCAGCTCGACACCGGCGTCGATCAGCTTGCGCCGCAGGTGTTCCCACTTCCGTGGCTCGACACTGATCGCGATGTGGTGCAGGCCGCCGAGCACCTCCCGGTAGGGGCCGACGTCGAGGCCCGGGAAGTCGAAGAAGGCGAGCAGGTTGCTGTTGCCGATGTCGAAGAAGAAGTGTGACGAACCCGGGTAGTCCCGGTTCTCGATCAGTTCGGTCAGCGGGAACTCGAGCACGTCCTGGTAGAACCGGATCGTCCGCTCGACGTCGCTGCTCACCAGCGCGGTGTGGTGCAGTCCGCGAGCCGAGGACGCGGGTCGCGCGTCGGCCGGCTTCAGGTGCTCGGCGCGGAGGCGGTCGCGCTGCTGCTCGAACTTCTGCGACCGCTCCTGCTCGGCTGCTGTGCTCATGCCCTGCCCCTTTCCGTCGGTACCACCAGCGACACATGTAGTTGCGTCGTCAACTACCGATGAGAGTACACGAAGTAATTGCCTTGTCAACTACTTGAGCTACGCTGGAGTCATGACAGAACAGACCCGCTGGCTGGACGCGGACGAGCAACGCGCCTGGCGCGCCTACCTGGATGCCACCCGGCTGCTGATGCAGACCCTCGACCGCCAACTCTCGCGCGACGCCGACATCTCCTTCACCGATTTCGAGTTGCTGGTCGTCCTGTCCGAGGCACCCGACCGACGACTGCGGATGAGCGGACTCGCGGATGCCGTGACCACGACACGCAGCGGCGTGACCAGGGCTGTCAAACGACTCGTCGACGCCGGTTGGGTGCGTCGCGTCGAATGCGAGGGCGACAAACGCGGCACGATCGCCGAACTGACCGACGACGGCGCCGCCAAGCTCGCCGCGTCGAGCCCCGGGCACGTCACCGCGGTCCGGGAGCACATGTTCGACCTCCTCAGCCCTCGCGATGTGGCGACGTTCACCCACACCTTCGGGCAGATGCGGACACAGATGCTCGAGGAGCGCTGAACCCATTCCCCCCACCAGTAGTTGACACTGCAACGAACTCCGCCTATCTTAGTAGTTGCAGATTCAACCACTTGATTCGCCGCCATCTCGACGCGAGGAGAACCCATGACCACCGCCACCGCCCTCCCCACCCTGACCGCCGGCACCTGGGCCATCGACCCCGTCCACTCCACGGTCGGCTTCTCCGTCCGCCACCTCG
>NZ_JBIAOU010000017.1:0-97921 GCF_042879035.1 Rhodococcus sp. NPDC003318
CGCTGCCCCTCGGACAACGAACTTCGTGCATCCATGACACCACTCCCCGGAAGTCGGAACCGAATTTCGCAGTCCAACTTCCGGGGACCAGTTCAATGAAGGTGACCTTCAGCCGGGAGGCGAGAGGGCAGGGCTGACCCCTACCGGCCGGTAACAAGGAACTAGGCTGTCGTTGTTCGCCGACGAAGGGAGACCACCATGACCGAGCAGGTCGCCACCGCCGACCTGGCCGACGAGATCGGCCCCGACATCCGCAGCTGCGACACCCAGTTCATTCAGTTCGGTGGCCACGCCGTCTTCTCCGGCCGCATCACCACCGTCAAGTGCTTCCAGGACAACCTGCTCGTCAAGCAGACCCTCGGCGAACCGGGCAACGGCGGGGTCCTCGTCGTCGACGGCGACGCCAGCGTCCACACCGCTCTGGTCGGCGACATCATCGGCGGCAAGGGCGTCACGAACGGCTGGGCCGGTGTCATCGTCAACGGCGCCGTCCGCGACTCGGCGATCCTGCGCACCCTCGGGATCGGCATCAAGGCGCTCGGCACCAACCCCCGCAAGAGCACGCAGACCGGGTCGGGCGAGAAGAACGTGCCCGTCACCTTCGGCGGCGTCACCTTCAACCCGGGCGAAATGGTCTACAGCGATCACGACGGCGTCGTCGTCCGCGCCGAGGACTGACCGCCCCTCCGAGTGTGCAGGTGTCGACGCATCGCCCGAGACGGGCCGCCGACAACTGCACACTCGGCCGTGACGGTGCGGTCAGCCGACGATCGTCACCAGGTCGCCGACCTGCACGTTGTCGTAGAAGAAGCGCGCATCGTCGGTGCTCAGGTTGATGCAGCCGTGGCTGACGTTCTCACGGCCCTGCGATTCCACCGACCACGGTGCGGCGTGCACGAAGATGCCACCCCAGGTGAGCCGGACCGCGTACTCGGTGTCGACGCGGTAACCCTCCGGTGCGTCGATCGGCACCCCGTAGGTGGACGAGTCCATCACCAGGTACCGGAACTTCTCGAGCACTTCGAATGTGCCCAAAGGCGTTTCGTAGCCGGGCTTGCCCATCGACGCGGGCAGGACCCGCTCCTCGTCGCCGACACGAACCGTGAACTGGTGAGTGGTCACGTTCGCGACGGCAGCGACCTGTCCGCCCTGCGTCCGCACCGCGTCACCCGCGGAAGCGAGACCGGCCCCGAAACCCCAGTGCAGCAACACCGTCGCCAGCAGGAGCACCAGCATGCGTCCTACTCGTGGAACCGGACGTCTGCGCGGAACTGGCTGTCCGTATGTACTTTTCATGACGGCTCCGTCCTTCGAGAAAGACGTGAACCCATTCAGTGTGCCACTTCTTCGAGACGCCGTACAGAAGTGCCCGGCACGTCTCCGCGCCGCGGCCGAGTGTGCACCTGGGGCACCTCCGTGCACGAAGTGCTTGGGGGACAGACGCATCCCTTGGGAGGACGCGACCGCAGGTGCACACTCGCCGTCGGGGACGCTAGGAGCCGAAGGGCAGGCTCGTCGGCCGCCGCCACGGGCCGCGGATGGCGACGGTGATACCGGGTGTCTGGATGTTCGCGTACAGCGTCTTGCCGTCGGCGCTGAAGGCGGGACCGCAGAATTCGCTGTCGTTCAGTTCGTTTCGGGCGATGGGGAAGGGATCGCCCTCCTCGGCGACGCCGATGAGGTGGCTGACGCCCTCGCCGTCCTCGGCGAGGATGACGCCGCCATACGGGGAGACCGTGATGTTGTCGGGGCCGTCGTAGTTACCGGTGTCGACGGACGGGTCGGGATTGACACCGAACAAGGTCTTCAGTTCGATCGTGGCGGTCGCGGGGTCGTAGAACCAGACCTGGCCGTCGTGTTCGGCGACGCTGCCGTCGCTGGTGCGGGCGTAGCTGGCGACGAAGTAGACGCCGCCGTGCCCCCACCACTGGCCCTCGAGCTTGCGGCTGCGGGTGATCTGGTCGGCGGTGAACTGCTTGCGCGTCGACGTGGTCTTCGCGTCGCGGTCGGGGACGTCGACCCACTGGACGCTGTAACGGACGCCCGGTGCGGTGGCCTGTGACAGGTCCGGCACGTGGACGCCGTCGGCGAAGCACGTCATCGCCTGCAGGCTGCCTGCGGTGTCTCCGCCGGGTGACTGCGCGAGCGCTCGCAGCGCGCCCGGGCCGCCGACGAAGCCCTGCGGCGGCGTCCACCGGTAGTACAGGCCGTTGGGGCCGCTCGCGTCCTCGGTGAGGTAGATGGCGCTGGTGGCGGGGTCGACGGCGACCGCCTCGTGCGCGTACCGGCCGAGGAACTTCAGCGGGATCGGGCTCTTGCCGCTGTTCGCCGCCTGGCTCGCCGGGTCGACCTCGAAGACGTAGCCGTGGTCGAGCGTGAAGCCTCCCGATCCGGCGCGGGCCTCGGTCTCCTCGCAGGTGAGCCACGTGCCCCAGGGGGTGATGCCGCCGGCACAGTTGTTGACGGTGCCCGCGACGCTGACGTACTGGCCCTGGCGCGCGCCGTTCGGGCCGATCGTGGTCGTGGTGGTGCCGCCGCGGGCACCGGGGTCGTAGGTGAGGCCGTCGACGACGGGGACGCCGAACGGTTCGTCGCTGCCGACCTCGTGATTGGTGACGAGTGTGGTGCCGTTGCCGTTCGCGAACACGCCGTTCGCGTCGGGATCGCTCGGTACCGGGGAACCGTCGTCGAGCAGGGTCTCTCCGGAGCGGGAGACGATCATGTACGTGAAGCCCACGGGCAGCGACAGGATCTTGGCGGGGTCGGGAACGAGCGGACCGTAGCCGATCGCCGCACCGGGCGCCGCGGACGCGAGCGCGGGCCGGAACAGGGTGTCGACGCTGCCTGCGAGCGCGACGCCGAGCCCGGTGAGCGCGGTCCGTCCGAGGAAGGCGCGGCGGTTGAACGAGGATGTGGTCACGTGTGCGATACCTCCGTCGGTGAGCAAAGGACGCCAGGACGGTAGGCAGCCAATCACCGTGTCACGTGGACTCCGGGTGACCGGACGATGAACCGGGAGACAATTTCGCGACACCCCTCGCGATCGAAAATCCTTGCCGGGCAGGGAAATAGGATCCGCGGATTTCGCTGACCGTTAGCCGACCCCTGTGCGGCCGAAGGCCACCTTCATGCGGTCGGAACGCACGAAGGCCACCTTCAGCCGGAAGTGGGGTGGGGATTGTCGGGGCGGGTGGGGCGGATGGGACGGATCGCGGTGGTCAGTGGGAGACGCGGGCGCTCAGTCCGCCGATCTCGACGACGTCGCCGTCGCGTAGCTGACGACCGCGCCGGACCTCGACCTCCCCGTTGACCGACACCAGGCCGTCGGCGATGACGCTCTTGGCCTCCGCGCCGGATTCGATCAGGTTGGCCAGTTTGAGGAACTGGCCGAGGCGGATGACTTCGTCGCGGATGGGGACGTCTTCGGGCTCGGGCATGCTCTCATCATCCCGCACGGTCGCGGCGAACCGTTCACACTGGGTTCATGCCGCCGATCACCACGAGTGAACCGTCAGCGCCCGCGAATCCGGTAGCGCCGCGCGGATTGCGCCGTCCCGCGAGCTCGCGCCTGGCTCAGGTTCCGCACATCGCGGGTCTGGTCATCGGGACCTACGCCGTCCTGGTGTTCCTGTGGAGCCTGTCGCCCGTCCTGCGATATCTCGTCCGCCCGGTCCGGATGTACGTCGACGACTACTACTTCGACGCGCCCGACACCAGTTTCGCGTGGGCCCTGGTCCTCGGCCTGCTGGCCGCGGCGCTCGCCAGCCGCAAACGGATCGCGTGGTGGCTGCTGACGGTCTACCTGTCCCTGATCGGGCTGGCGAACCTCGTACTCGCCGTCGCCGAACGCAATGTCAACGCGGCCGTCGCGTGCGCGGTGCACGTGACGGTGATCGGGCTCCTGATCGCGTCGCGTCCGCAGTTCTACACCCGGGTGCGGCGCGGCGCGGCGTGGAAGGCGCTCGGCGTGCTGGTCGTCGGCCTCGCGGTCGGCACCCTGCTCGGGTGGGCGCTGGTGGAATTGTTCCCCGGCAGCCTGCCGCCGGACCAGCGCCTGCTGTGGGCGTTCAACCGGGTGACCGCGCTGGCCGCGATCGACAACGAGCAGTTCGGCGGTCACCCGCACGGGTTCGTGAACACGCTGCTCGGCCTGTTCGGTGCGATCGCGCTGCTTGCCGCGGTCGTGGTGCTGTTCCGCTCGCAGCGCGCGAGCAATGCCCTGACCGGGCACGACGAGTCGGCGCTGCGGGGTCTGCTCGCCCGCTTCGGCGGTGACGACTCGCTCGGCTACTTCGCGACCCGGCGCGACAAGGCCGTGGTGTTCGCGCCGTCGGGGAAGGCGGCCGTCACGTACCGCGTCGAGGTCGGGGTGTGCCTGGCCAGCGGCGACCCGATCGGAGACGAGGAGGCGTGGCCTCACGCGATCGACGCCTGGCTCGACCTGGCGTCGACCTACGGCTGGACGCCGGCGGTGATGGGCGCGAGCGAGGACGGCGCGACCGCGTACGACCGGGCCGGGCTGACGGTGCTGCAACTCGGCGACGAGGCGATCCTGTACACCCGGGACTTCGACCTCGCCGGCCGGGAGATGCGGCAGGTCCGTCAGGCCGTCAACCGGGTCCGCAAACAGGGCGTGACGGTGCGGATCCGCCGCCACCGCGACATCCCCGCCGAGGACATGGCCGGGGTGATCGCGCTCACCGACGAGTGGCGCGACACCGAGACCGAACGCGGATTCTCCATGGCCCTGGGCCGTCTCGGCGATCCTGCGGACGGCGACTGCCTGCTCGTCGAGGCACTCGGAGCGGAACACGAGACCGGAACCGAGCCGGAGGTGTTGGGCATCCTGTCGCTGGTGCCGTGGGGCGGCAACGGGGTGTCGCTGGACCTGATGCGGCGCAACCCGCAGGCCCCGAACGGGGTGGTCGAGCTGATGGTCACCGAACTCGCGACCAGCGGCGAGCGGTTCGGCGTCAACCGGATCTCGTTGAACTTCGCGGTGTTCCGGTCGGTGTTCGAGGAGGGCGCCCGGATCGGAGCCGGTCCGGTGCTGCG
This sequence comes from Rhodococcus sp. NPDC003318, assembly GCF_042879035.1. Classification (NCBI taxonomy): domain Bacteria; kingdom Bacillati; phylum Actinomycetota; class Actinomycetes; order Mycobacteriales; family Nocardiaceae; genus Rhodococcus; species Rhodococcus sp. NPDC003318. Next base: position 5,056 of record NZ_JBIAOU010000017.1, read on the forward strand.
CATGTGGCGGTCGCTGCTGGTGTTCGCGTCCAAGTGGTGGCAGCTCGAGGCGCTGTACCGCTCCAACGTCAAGTACCAACCCGAGTGGGCGCCGCGCTACCTGTGCTTCGCGGACCGTCGGGTACTGCCGAAGGTCGGTGTCGCCTCCGCGATCGCGGAGGGGTTCCTGACCCTGCCGAACCTGCACCGCCGCGACGCGAGCAAGCACACCGGCACCCACGAGGCGGTGCCCGCCGCGATCGCCGACACCGGGAGGCTGCACGCGGACGGGACCGCACCGGACGGCGTCGCGACGCTTGCCGCCGCCCCGGAGGTGGACGCGGCCGAGTCCGGTCCGCGACGTCCCGAGCAGGTGCGGGTGCGGATGGACAAGCTCGAGCGATTGACCGGGGAGGGCGTCGACGCCTACCCGGTGGCGTACCCGCCGACGCACACGGTCGCCGCCGCTGCGGCGTCCCCGGAGGGCACCCGGGTGCGGATCGCGGGACGGCTGTTGCGGATCCGCGCCTACGGCGGCGTCGCGTTCGCGGTGGTGCGGGACTGGTCCGGTGACCTGCAGGTGCTCTTCGACCGGCAGACCGTCGGCGACCGGCTGGACGAGTTCACCGCCGACTTCGACCTCGGCGACCTGATCGAGGTGAGCGGCCCGATCGGACGCAGCCGCAAGGGCGAGCTGTCGCTGCTCGCCGCGGACTGGCGGATGAACGGCAAGTGCCTGCACCCGCTGCCCGACAAGTGGAAGGGTCTGTCCGACCCCGAAACCCGTGTGCGGCAACGCTACGTCGACCTGGCGATCAACCCCGACGCCCGGGACCTGCTCGTGGCACGCAGCGCGGTGGTGAAGTCGCTGCGCGACACCCTGACCGCGCGGCAGTACCTCGAGGTGGAGACGCCGATCCTGCAGCAGGTCCACGGCGGCGCGAACGCGGCCCCGTTCCTGACGCACATCAACGCCTACCACCTGGACCTGTACCTGCGGATCGCGCCGGAGCTCTACCTCAAGCGGCTGTGCGTGGCCGGGATGGAACGGGTCTTCGAGATCGGCCGGGTGTTCCGCAACGAGGGCGTCGACTTCAAACACAACCCCGAGTTCACGATCCTCGAGGCGTACGAGGCGCACAGCGACTACGAGCGGATGATGGTGCTGTGCCGCGAGCTGATCCAGGCCGCGGCCGTCGCCGCACACGGACGGGAGATCATCGTGCGTCCCGGCCCGGACGGCGAGATGGTCGAGGTCGACATCTCCGGGGAGTGGCCCGTCAAGACGATGCACGGCGCGGTGTCGGAGAAACTCGGCGTCGACATCGGCCCGGAGACGCCGCTGGCCGAGCTGCACCGGCTGTGCGACGAACACGAGATCCCGTACCAGCCGGGCTGGGACACCGGCGCCGTCGCGCAGGAGATGTACGAGCATCTCGTCGAGGACCACACCGAGTTCCCCACCTTCTACACCAATTTCCCGACGTCGATGTCGCCGCTGACCCGGCCGCATCCCACGATCCCCGGCGTCGCCGCGAAGTGGGACCTCGTCGCGTGGGGCATCGAACTGGGCACCGCCTACAGCGAACTCACCGACCCGGTGGACCAGCGGGCGCGGCTCACCGAGCAGTCGCTGCTCGCCGCGGGCGGTGACGAGGAGGCGATGGAACTCGACGAGGACTTCCTGCAGGCCCTCGAGCACGCGATGCCGCCGACCGGCGGGCTCGGGATGGGTGTGGACCGGGTGGTCATGCTCATCACCGGCGGCAGCATCCGCGAAACCCTCGCGTTCCCCCTCGCGAAGCCGAGGCAATGACCGACGGCACCCGATCCAGGGACACACCGGCGCTCGGACCGCACCGCTCCTCGCGGAGCGGCGGCGTACCCGAGCCCCAGCAACGAACCCGCATGGTGGTGATCGTGTCCGTCCTGCTGGGCGCGATTCTGTACTCGTCGTGGTTGCTGGAGCTGGTGCTGCCGACGGGCCTCGACCCGTCGCGCGCCTACGTCAGTGAACTGGCGGCGCTCGACCAGCCGTACGGGCTGATCTTCCGCACCGGCGACTTGGTCACCGGCATCCTCCTCACGATCGCCGCCGTCGCCGCGTTGACGCTGCGGCCCCGGCGGCTCCTGACGACGATCGGCTGGGTGGGCCTGGCGGTGTTCGCGGTCTCGACGGCACTCGACTCCCGGATGCCGCTCGAGTGCTCGGCCCACGCGTCCGCGGCGTGCGCGGCGCGCGAACAGGCGGGGCTCCTCGATCAAGCGCGTCTCGCGCACGCGCTCACCAGTGTCGGGGCCGCGACCGCCGCAGGGGTGTCGGTCTTCGCGTTCATCATCGCCGCCTACCGGTACCGCTGGCCGCACTGGCTTCGCTGGGTGGGCATCGCGATCGTGCTGACCTACGTGGTGGGCAACGTGTGGACAGTGTTCGCGATCGACATGGACGGCCGCGGCGACGAGGTGTGGCTGCTCGGCTACGCGCAGCGGCTGCAGCTGGTCGCCGTGACGGGCTGGATCGTCTACCTCGCGTTGGTGGCGGCATGGCAACGCCGCACGGCCCGCGGTTCCACGTGAAACGGCCGGGGCGGCTCCTCACCGTCGCGGGACGGCAGTTGCACGTCCTGGTCGAGGGCAACGACGGGTCGGGCGCTCCCGCGGTCGTGTTGGTCGGCGGACTGGCCGGGAACTGGTTCGACTGGGACGCGCTGACCGCCGACCTCGAGGCCGATCGGGCGGTGGTGCGGTTCGACCGGCCTGGCTTCGGATTCAGCCCGGCGGACGGTGAGGCGCCGACCGCGCCGGGCGAAGCGGACCGGATCGCCGCGGTGCTCGACGCCGCCGGCGTCGAGGGGCCCGTCGTGGTGGTCGGGCATTCGCTCGGTGGCTTCTACGCGGAGGCGTTCGCGCGCCGACACCCGCGCCGGGTGGCAGGGCTGATCCTGCTGGACGCGAGCGTCTCCGGTGGGCACCGCGGAAAAATTCCGCGGCGGTGGCGGACCACCGGCGCCCGGAGGACCGCGCGGGTCGTGACGAGGTCGGGCCTCCAGCGGCTGCTCGGCCCGACCGTGGCCTGGGTGTTCAACCGCGCCGGGCTGGAGGAGCACACCCGGGACTGGGTCCGCGCGATCTACCAGGACCCGCGCTACCTCGAGGCGGCCCTCGTCGAGGACGCCGTGTTCCCGGACCTGGCCGCAGACGTGGCCGCGCTGCGGCGGTCCGATCCACTGCCGCGGGTGCCCGTCGCAGTCGTCGCGGCGCACACCGGACGGCCGACGCCGTGGGGACGGGTGTGGCTGCGGTGGCAACGCGCACTGGCCGCCACCCTCGGCGCCCGTCTGGTGGTGCTGCGGCCGGCGCACCACCACGCGATGATCGACCAACCCGACCGTCTGGCCCGGCTGATCCGCGAACTGACCGAGCCTGTCGCCGGCGACCGCCCGACCGACTCGAGCGGTCCGTGAGCGGGCATGACAAGGTGGCGGTGTGCAACTGCTCCTGATCCGCCATGCGCTGCCCGAACGTGTCGTCACCGACAACGCCCCCGCCGATCCGGCACTGACCGCCGAGGGGCACGCCCAGGCCGCACGGCTGCCGGGGGCGCTCGCCCCGTACCCGGTGGCCCGGATCGTCAGCAGCCCGCAGTTGCGGGCCCGCCAGACCGCCGCCCCGCTCGCCGAGGCCCGCGGGCTGGCGATCGACGTCGACGTCGACCTCGCCGAGTACGACAGCACCCACACGCACTACATACCCATTCACGAGGCGAAGACCGCAGCGCCCGAGACGTACGCGCGGGTCCTCGCCGGCCACCTCCCCGACGGCGTCGACGTCGACTCCTTCCGCGGCAGGGTGCTCGGCGCGATGGGACGCGTCGTGGAGGCCGGCGACCACGAGGACACCATCGCCGTCTTCGCCCACGGCGGCGTGATCAACATCTACCTCCAGCACCTCCTCGGCCTGGACCGGCCCCTGACCTTCCCGATCGACTACGCGTCGGTGTCGCGAATCCTGTTCTCCCGCAACGGAAAGCCCCGTCCTGCCTCCGTGAACGAGACCGGCCACGTGCGGGACCTGCTCCCCCGGTACCGCTGATCCCGCAATCAGCCACCGAATCGGCCTCCGGACGGATCGACCCCCGCCACCACGAGACCGTCAGTGACCCGGCGCCTTTCGTCCGGCCACTCACCGCCGTCGGCTAGTTGCGCCCGCCCTGCACTCCGCCTGGGACGATCGCATCGATGTGCGCGAGGTCTTCGGCCGTCAGCGTCAGGTCGGCGGCGCCGACGTTCTGCGCGACTCGCGCGGTGTTGCGCGTTCCCGGGATCGGCACGATGTAGTCGCGTCGCGCGAGGAGCCACGCGATCGACAGCTGCGACAGTGACGCACCCTTGCTTTCGGCGAACGCGGCCAGTTGCCGGACGATGTCGACGTTCGCATCGAAGTTCTCGGGTGCCCACCAGCCGATGCGCTGGCGGAAATCGTCGTCACCGTAGCTCGAGCGCGGCTGCACAGCGCCGCTGAGAAAACCACGCGCCAGCGGGGAGTAGGCGACGAATCCGATGCCGAGCTCTTCGAGAACCGGGAGGATCGGCTCGACGTCGTGCGCGAAGAGCGAGTACTCGGATTGGAGTACCGAAATCGGGTGGACGGCGTGGGCCCTGCGGATGGTCTCGGCATCCACCTCGGAGAGACCGAGGAACCTCACCTTGCCGGCGTCGACGCACTCGGCCATGACGCCGACGACGTCCTCGACCGGCACGTTCGGGTCCGGTCGGTGTTGGTAGAGCACGTCGATTGTGTCGACACCGAGGTAGCGCAGGCTGTTCTCGACGACCTCGCGGATGTGGTCGGGACGGGAGTTCCTCTTCGATGTCCGCGTCAGACCGAACTTCGTGGCAATGACGACGTCGTCTCGAATCGGCGAGAGAGCGCGACCGAGCAGTCTCTCCCCTCCACCCCATCCGTACATCTCTGCGGTATCGAACAGGGTGACGCCCAGTTCGTGCGCTTTCCGGATCGCAGCGATCGACTCCGTGTCGTCAGTGGGCCCGTACCCCGTCGCGGTGCCCATCGCGCCGTAACCGATGGCCGAGACCGCCAGGCCCTGTTGTCCGAGTGTGCGCTGCTCCATCGACAGCTCCTTCCTAGTCACTGTCATCGTACGCCTAACTTGTCTTAGTCAGACAGTTTCGTCATCGTATGATGAGTCCGTGAACGGAAGGCCTGCGCCGTCGACGCTGCGCGAGATGACTCGCGCTGCGGTCCGCGCCCGAATCTCGGACGCCGCACTCGACCTGTTCGTCGAGCACGGATTCGACGACGTGACAGTCGAACAGATCGCATCCACGGTGGGAATCTCGACGCGCAGTTTCAACCGCTACTTCCCCACCAAGGAAGATGCCGTGCTCGGCGACACCGAAGCATGGGGCATCCTCGTGCGCGACACCTTCGCTGCGCGACCCGGCGACGAGAGCGTCTGGCACTCGTTGCAGCAGGCCTACGCAGCCCTGCTCGCGTTGTCCGACACCAGCGGCGAACGCCGGAAGCGCGGGATGCGAGTGCTGAGCAGCGCCCCCTCACTGCGGGCCCGCAACCTCGAAAAGCACCTCCTCTGGGCGCAGATGCTCACACCACTGGTCGCGGAACGTCTCGACGGCAACGACACCCGACTGCGGGCCTACGCGATCGTCCAGGCGAGCATCGCCTGCTTCGAAGCCGCCTTGAACACATGGGCCGAACCCGACGAAAACCGAACTCCCACAGAACTACTGGCAATCGCGTTCGACTCGTTCCCGGGTTGGCGGGATTGACCCGGACAAGACACTCACCGCCGCAACTGCCCCCCGGATGAATGCGACTGTCGGACGAGGACGAGCGATGCAAGCGGGTTGCGCCGCCGTGAACCATCTCGATCGCAGCCGATCGAGCGACGACGTGGCCGGGTATGCCGCAATCACCATGCCGTTCGATTGCGCTGTTTGTCCCGTCCTCGACCGGGTAACCGAAGCCGTGTCAGACGGAGGAAGCCGCCCCAGAACAACGAGGCAGGACCTGCTCGGATGTTCGAGACAGAGACCGGCCAGGTGACCGGCACCAAGGACAAGGATTACACCTGGTGTGGTTCGTCGAATCATGCCTGAACAACGCGCTGCGCATGGAGAACTACATTCAGGACGCGGATCGAGACGGCGACACCGAACTGGCCGACCTCTTCCGCAAGGCACAGGCCGAGAGCCGTAAGGGCGGCCGGGAGGGCAAGGAGCTCCTGGCGGCACGGTTGAGCAGTTCCGGCGCATGAGTCGCCACCGCGAACACCCGCCGAGTGCCTGAACCGACAGAAATCCCCTGAAGAATCTCGCCCCCGAGACGGACCGTCCTCGGGGACGATTCGTCGTGCGCCGGGACCACTACTCAGTGTTGCCACCTACCAGTACTCAGTGTTACTTTGTACCGGTAGTCAGCGACACCGAGTACTGGGAGAAGCGCGATGGGCAAGCAGGCAACCGAAATGCTCAAGGGAGTCCTCGAGGGCATCGTGCTCGCGATCCTGTCGGTGCGACCCGCCTACGGCTACGAGATCACGGCAAGGCTCCGCGACCAGGGCTTCGCGGACATCGCGGAGGGCACCGTCTACGCCCTGCTGGTCAGGATCGAACAGCGCGATCTCGTCGACGTGGAGAAGGTTCCATCCGAGAAAGGGCCGCCGCGCAAGGTGTACACGCTCAATGCGCGGGGACGAGACCAACTCAGCGAGTTCTGGAGGAACTGGGGCTTCCTCGCGGAACGAATCGAGCAGCTCCACGAAGGAGAGCAGTGACCATGGGCGCCAAGTGGATCGAGACCCTCGCCGGCTCGCTCGAACAGAAGAAGCAGTACCGGCAGTACAAGGCCCGCATCGAGGCCATGCCCGAACCGTATTCGACCACCGCGAAGGCCTTCCAGCGGTACTTCACCTACTACGGCGGCATCACCGACGGCGACACCCTCCTGACGATGTTCGGCGACTTCGCCGACCTCTGGGAGCGCGCCGCGGCCGACGGCACCCCGGTACGGGCGATCGTCGGCGACGACCCGGTCGAGTTCGCCGAGACCTTCGCGCAGGCCTACACCGGCAAGCAGTGGATCGACAAGGAGCGCGCACGCCTGGTCAAGGCGATCGAGGACGTCGAACACCGGGAGCAGCGATGACCGCCGCGATTCGGGTGCGGGGCGTCGAGAAGTCGTACGAGCAGCTCCACGTGCTGCGCGGCGTCGACCTCGAGGTCGAGCGGGGTAGCATCTTCGCACTGCTCGGCTCGAACGGGGCCGGCAAGACCACCCTGGTGAAAATCCTGGCCACACTGCTGAAAGCGGATGCGGGCACGGCGGCGGTCGACGGCTTCGACGTCGCCGCGCAGGCGCCGAAAGTCCGCGAATCCATCAGTCTCACCGGGCAATTCGCCGCTGTCGACGAGATCCTCAGTGGGAGGGAGAATCTCGTGCTGGTCGCGAGGCTCCGGCACCTGTCGGATCCGGGGGCGACCGCGGACGCGTTGCTCGCGCGCTTCTCGCTGACCGACGCAGGCGACCGGAAGGTGTCGACGTACTCGGGCGGGATGCGGCGGCGCCTCGACATCGCGATGAGCCTGATCGGGAACCCACCGGTCGTCTTCCTCGACGAACCGACGACCGGACTCGATCCCCAGGCCCGCAACGAGGTGTGGCAGGCCGTGCGGGACCTCGCGGCGGGCGGCACGACGGTGCTCCTCACCACGCAGTACCTCGAGGAGGCCGAGCAACTCGCCGACCGGATCGCGATCCTCCACCAGGGCCGGATCATCGTCGACGGCACCCTCGCCGAACTCAAGCAGCTGCTTCCGCCCGCGAAGGTGGAGTACGTCGAGAAGCAGCCCACTCTCGAGGAGGTCTTCCTCAGCATCGTCGGTACCGACGCAGCCACCGAAACCACCGTGAGCGCCGACGGAAAGGACCGGTCATGACCACCCACGTCGTCGGCGACACCGCCGCCCTCACCGGGCGGTCCCTTCGCCACATCACCCGCAGTCCGGACACCATCATCACGACCGCGGTCACACCCGTCGCGATCATGCTGCTGTTCGTGTTCGTGTTCGGCGGCGCCATCGACACCGGCACCGGCACCGGCACCGGGTCGTACGTGAGCTACCTGCTCCCCGGCATCCTGCTCATCACCATCGCCTCGGGTGTCGCGTACACCTCCGTGCGGCTGTTCAACGACCTGCAGGGCGGCATAGTCGAACGGTTCCAGTCGATGCCGATCGCCCGGTCGTCGGTGCTGTGGTCGCACGTGCTGACCTCGCTGGTCGCCAACGTCGCGGCGCTGGTGATCGTCGTCGGTGTCGCCTTGCTCATGGGGTTCCGACCGGGGGCGAACGTGTTCGACTGGCTCGCGGTCGCCGGCATCCTGGTCCTGTTCACCCTGGCACTGACCTGGCTGGCCGTGATTGCCGGTCTCTCCGCGAGCTCGGTGGACGGTGCGGGCGCGTTCGCCTACCCGCTCATCTTCCTGCCGTTCGTCAGCTCCGCGTTCGTGCCGACCGCGTCCATGCCCGGACCGGTGCGAGCCTTCGCCGACAACCAGCCAGTGACGTCGATCGTGAACGCGATCCGCGCCCTGCTCGCGGGAGAACCCGTCGGCTCCGACATCTGGGTCGCTCTCGCCTGGTGCGTCGGCATCCTCGTCGTCTCCTACGCCGCCGCGGTGACGATCTACCGTCGCACGTTCGCCTGATCCACGCGGTCGCCGAGTTCCCCCGCGGACCAATATTTTTCGAGCAACCGACGTGGGGTGTCCAATCCGGCACCCCACCACCGGTCTTGCGTGTCACCACGACCGAGGCGGATCATGGTTGGGAGTCATGCGTGTTGGCTCGAGTGCTCTTCTCGTCCAGTTTCAAGGTGAAATATCATGTCCGCCAAGATCACACACGTTCTCGCCGTGACGGCCCTCGTCGTCACCCTCGGCGCTCTCGCTCCCCCCGCCGCCTTTGCCGGCCCCCCGAACGCCACTCCGGCCCTGGGCTCGGTGAGCGTGTGCTTCAGCGTTCCCCTCGGATCAGCCGCACTCGTCTGGTGCATCTGAGCAGAAACGCCTGAGCTGCAACGCTGTCCATCGCGTCACGGACTGCGGGAACAATCCCTGTGCTCGAACACATTCGCGAAACTTTCAACGGCACAGGGCCAGATCCCTGCTGCCTCGGCCATGAATCACGAGCGGCCGTGGACACCGTGGCGACAGAAGCGGACGATGGAAGGGCGTCAGCCCCCCTCCGTCGCCGGACGACCGTGCGCTGTGGCAGTCGCGCGTGCCCTGCGCGCCGCGCTCGGCCGGAAGTTGATACTCCACCCACCGGGAGAGAACCATGGCCACGAACCACAAGGGCAAGATCGCCATCGACATTCGGGATTCGGTTCCGGACTGGGCACCGTATCTGCCTCGCCACGCCCCCGAGGGCGCACCGAACGTTCTGATGCTCGTGTGGGACGACGTCGGGTACGGAACGATGGATGTGTACGGCGGTCCGGTCGAAACGCCCACCATGCGGCGGATCGCGGACCTCGGACGCCGGTACTCGAACTTCCACACCACCGCGCTGTGCTCCCCGACCCGGGCGTCGCTCCTGACGGGGCGCAACGCCACCACCAACGGCATGGCCACGGTCACCGAACTGGGCTCCGGGTTTCCCGGTATCTCGACCCACATCCCGTTCGAGAACGGATTCATCTCCGAGGTGCTCGCCGAGCGTGGCTGGAACACCTACTGCGTCGGGAAGTGGCATCTGACGCCGGGCGAGGAGACGAACATGTCGGCGGTCAAGAGCCGCTGGCCGCTCGGTCGCGGATTCGAACGCTTCTACGGCTTCCTCGGCGGGGAGTCGAGCAGCTGGTACCCGGACCTGGTGTACGACAACCACCCGATCGAACCGCCGGCGACACCCGAGGAGGGCTACCACCTCGCGAAGGACCTGGCCGACCGGTCGATCGAGTTCATCCGCGACGCCAAGACGGTCGACCCCGACAAGCCCTTCTTCCTCTACCTCGCACCGGAGGCCGGGCACGCGCCGCACCACGTCTTCCCCGAGTGGGCGGACCGGTACCGGGGACGGTTCGACGAGGGCTACGAGGCCATCCGTGCCGGTATCCTCGCCCGGCAGAAGGAGATCGGCCTGCTCCCGCCGGACACGGAGCTCTCCCCGATCAACCCGCACGGCGAACCGGCGGCCACCGGAGCGGACGGCCAGTTGTGGCCCGTGCTCGACACCGTGCGGCCCTGGGACACGCTCACGACCGACGAGCGGCAACTGTTCGTGCGGATGGCCGAGGTGTTCGCCGGGTACATCTCCTACACCGACGACCAGGTCGGCCGTGTGATCGACTACCTGGACGAGTCGGGACAGCTCGACAACACGATCGTCGTCGTGGTCTCCGACAACGGTGCCAGCGGCGAGGGCGGACCGAACGGCTCGTTCAACGAGTGGCGATTCTTCAACGGTGTGCCCGACACCACCGAGGAGACGCTGCCCCACCTCGACGAGCTCGGCGGCCCGAAGTCCTACAACCACTACAACACCGGCTGGGCGTGGGCGTTCGACACACCCTTCCCGTACTGGAAGCGCTGGGCCGGCTACGAGGGTGGCATCGCCGACATGTGCATGGTCGCGTGGCCGGCGAAGCTGGCGCCGCGCAGCGAACCGCTGCACCAGTACATCCACGCCGTCGACGTCGTGCCCACGCTCTACGAGTTGCTCGACATCGAACCGCCCGACGTACTCCGTGGCCACACCCAGCACCCGATCGAGGGGCAGAGCTTCGCGTCCTCGCTCACCGACCCGGACGCACCGGGGAAGGCGACCCAGTTCTACACGATGCTGGGCCAGCGTTCGCTGTACCACGAGGGCTGGCTGGCGTGCTCGCTGCACCCGCCGCTGTCCGGGTGGGGGCACTTCGAGCGGGACGTGTGGGAGTTGTACAACCTCGAGGAGGACCGCGCCCAGACGAGGAATCTCGCGGATCGGGAACCGGAACGCCTCGCGATGATGCAGAGCCTGTGGTTCTACTACGCCGGCATCTACAACGGGCTGCCGCTGGACGATCGCAGTCCCATCGAAATCATGCTCGCGGGCCGTCCGCATCCGGGGAAGAGGCGCGACCGGTACGTGTACTACCCGCACAGCGCCGACGTCCCCGAGGCCGCCGGGGTCTCGATCCCCGGGCGTTCCTACACGATCGCCGCCGGTGTCCGCGTGGACGCCGACGACGCGGAGGGCGTGCTCTTCGCGCACGGCGGCGTTGCCGGAGGTCACAGCCTGTACATCAAGGATCACCGACTGCACTACGCCTTCAACTGGCTCGGTACCACGCAGCGTGACGTCGTCGCCGACCGCGACATCGGTCCGGGCTCGCACGTGTGCACCGCCGAGTTCGCCGCCGACGGCAGGAACCCGGATCCCGGCATGCCGGGCTTCGCCGGGACCCTCACGCTCTACCTGGACGACGAGCAGGTCGCCGCGGGCGAGATCGTCACCCAGCCCGGACCGTTCAATCTGGTCGGCGACGGCATCTGCATCGGCCGGGACAGCGGCTCGCCGGTGACCCCGGACTACACCGCGCCGTTCGCGTTCACCGGCGGCTCCATCGACAAGGTCGTCGTCGACGTGTCCGGTCAGCGGTACGTCGACCACGAGGCCCAGGTGCGGGGGTGGTTCGCCCTCGACTGAACGACGCCTGTCAGAACAGGTTGCCCGGGTTCAGCCGCCCGTCGGGATCGAGGGCGGCCCGGACCGTCCGGTGCACGGCCATCGCGGTCTCGTCGAGTTCCCGTGCGAGCCAGTCCTTCTTGAGCCGCCCGACGCCGTGTTCGCCGGTGACGGTGCCGCCGAGCTCGAGGGCGCGGCGGGTGATCCGGTCGAACGCGCGGAGGGCTCCGGCGCGGCTGGCGGGATCGGACTCGTCGTAGATGATCGTCGGGTGCATGTTGCCGTCGCCGGCGTGCCCGAAGACGCCGATGGTCAGCTGTTCGTCGGCGGCGACGCCCTCGATGTGCCGGATCAGGTCGACGATCCGCGAGCGGGGCACGCACACGTCGTCGAGCAGCCAGTCGCCGAGCTGCTCGAGGGCGGGCAGGGCCAGCCGACGCGCCTCGAGCAGTTGCGCTCCCTCCGCGGGGTCGTCACCGATCGCCACGTCGACCGCTCCGACGCAGGCCTTCTCGACGTCGGCGAGGACCGCGGCCGCGTCCGTGGCGTCGCTCTGCACCAGCAGCATGGCGGCGGTGCCGTCGTCGAAACCCATGCGCGCCATGCGGTCCACGGCGAGCAGTGTGGTGCGGTCCATGATCTCGAGCATCGACACCGAGACGCCCGACGCGGTGATCGCCGCGACGGTCTCCCCCGCCGCGCCGAGGGTGCCGAACGTCGCGACCAGGGTGAGCGGTTCACGCGGGGCGGGCAACAGCCGCACCGTGATCTCGGTGACGACGCCGAGGGTGCCCTCGGAGCCGACGAACAGGTGCGTCAGGTCGTACCCGGCCACGCCCTTGGCGGTCCGCCGGCCCGTCCGCATCACCCGGCCGTCGGCCAGCACGACCTCGAGACCGAGCACGAAATCGCCGGTGACTCCGTACTTCACGCAGCACATGCCGCCGGCGTTGGTGGCGACGTTGCCCCCGATGGTGGAGACGGCGACGCTGCCCGGGTCGGGCGGGTAGAACAGACCGCGCTCGGCGACCGCCGCCCGCAGGTCGGCGGTGACGACACCGGGTTGGACGACCGCGATGCGCTCGACGGGGTCGATCGACACGATCGATTTCATGCGGTGGGTGCTGAGCACCACCGTGTCGGCGTCACCGTTGGCGGCGCCACTGAGCCCGCTGCCCGCGCCGCGCGGGACCACGGTCCAGCCCTGGTCGGCGGCGACCCGCAGGCACTCGGCAACCTCGTCGGTGGTGGCCGGCGCGAGCACGACCGGCGGGGTGGCGCGGTCGGTGAACCGGGACTGGTCGAAGCCGTAGCTCGCCGTGACGTCGGGATCGGTGGACAGGACGATCCGGCCGAGGCCGGCCAGTGCCTCCTCGCGAGTGGTCACAGGCACCTCGCGGACAGTCCACCGTCGACGGGCAGGCACACGCCGTTGACGTAGGCCGCGTCGTCGGACGCGAGGAACGCCGCCGCGCGGGCGACGTCCCACGGCGACCCGACCCGGCCGGTGGGGCTCGCCGCATCGCGGGCGGCGCGGTCGCGCGCCGCGACGAGCGGGGTGTCGATCATGCCGGGCAGCACGGCGTTGGCCCGAATTCCCCTGTCGGCGTATGTGAGTGCCAGCGACACTGTCAGCTGGTTCACGGCCGCCTTGGTGGCGTTGTACGCCGGGTACACGTAGCCGGTGTCGCGGATCGCGGCCACCGACGACACCGTCACGATCGCACCCCGCCCCGCATCGAGCAGGTGCGGCAGCACGTGCCGGGTGGTGAGGAAGACCCCGGTCAGGTTGACCGCGACGGACGCGTCCCACTGCTCGCGGGACAGGTCGAGCACCGAGCCGTCGACGGGGACGCCGACGTTGTGGTGCAGCACGGTCGGTCGCCCGAACGCCGACACCGACTCGGCCACGGCGCGGGCGACGTCGTCCTCGACCGTGACGTCGGCGCGCACGGCGAGCGCCTCTCCCCCGGCCGCGGTGATCTCCTTCGCCACCCGCTCGGCCTCGGCGGCGTCGCGGTCGATCGCCACGACGCGCGCGCCCTCGGCGGCATAGGTGCGTGCCGCGGCCTCGCCGTTGCTCAGCCCGTCCCCGCTCGACCCGGCGCCGAACACCAGCACGACCCCGTCGGTCAGCCTTCCCGTCATCACGCGATCTCCTCTACGAACAGTTCGAATGTGACGGCGACGAGGTTGCCGCGCTCCGCCAACTCGCCGACGTGCACCTCGCCGTGGCGGTCCATGACCAACGCCGACAGGTACGCCGGGCCGCCGCGCTCCGCGTGACCGGCCAGCGCGACCTCGGTCGCCGGGCCGTCGACGGTCACGGCGCCACCGTCGCGCAGCAGGGTCGCGCCGACGAGGCTGCCGAGACTGCCCCGCACCGACGCGCGCACGATCCCGTGCTCGGCCATGACACGGCGCACCGTCTCGTGGATCTCGACACCCGGCCGAACCCGCGTCATCACCGAACGACGGTTCCCGACAACGGGTTCCGCCGTCGCGGACGGGGTGAAGACCGGCATCAGCGTCTCGTCGTCCACACCGCTCGTCAGGGCCACCGAGTCGAAGGCGTGCAGCACGATCTCGACCGGCGTCGCGCCGACCACGGTGTCCGGCCACAGGTGCCCGCCGCGCAGCACGCCGCGCGCGTCGTGCCAGGCGGCGTGGCAGTGCATGAACCGCTCGCCGTCGCGCCTGCCGACGGTGGCGCTGCCGCCGACGATCGTCACCGGGGTCGCGGCCTCGTACGTCTCGCTGTACCAGGCGGCACGCGAACCGTCGGTACACACCGCCGGAATGCAGTACGACACCCGGGCCAGTGGTCCACCGAGCAATTCGACCTGCGCGGAGTCGGCACCGATCCGGGTCAGTTCGTCGTCGATCGCGTCGACGAGCCGACGCCCCGGCGGCAGGGACACCCGCACGGTCACGGTGCCGCCCGGCACCGACTCGAGTCGCTGCTCGGCGACCGGTCCCGGATGGTCGAGGGGCGCGAGCACGGTGGGCGTGTTCACGAGACCCCCTGCAGTACAGCGGCGTACGGTCCCCATCCCTGCTCGGCGAGTTCGTCGCGGATGGTGCGCTTGACGACCTTGCCGTAGCCGGACTTCGGGAGCGCGTCCCAGAACAGCACGTGGCGGGGCAGCTTGTACCGCGCCATCCGCTCACCGAGCCACGCCGTCAGCTCCTCCGCCGTCACCACGGCGCCGCCGGCGCGGACGCACACCGCGACACCGACCTCGCCCCACTTCGGTTCCGGCACACCGAGTACCGCGACCTCGTCGATCGCGTCGTGGGTGAGGATCTTCTCCTCGATGTCGCGCGGGTGGATGTTCGAGCCGCCGGAGATGTACATGTCCGACGACCGTCCCGTCACGTACACGTAGCCGTCCGCGTCCATCACGCCGAGGTCGCCGGTGCGGAACCAGCCGTCCCGGAACGCTTTCGCGTTCGCGTCGGGGTTGTCGAGGTAGCCCGCGAAGACCGCCGGCCCGGCGACGCACAGTTCGCCGATCTCCCCGGCCGGCACCTCGGCGCCCGTCTCGTCCTGCACGCTGACGAGCATCCCGGTGCGGGGGTAACCGCATGTGCCCGCCGAAAGCCCTTCCGGCACGGGGCGTCCGTGGTCGGCACTGGGCAGCACGGTGATGTTCCCGGTGACCTCCGCCAGCCCGTAGTACTGCACCAGCACCTCGCCGAGCAGCGCCCGGGCCCGCTCCTGGTCGGGCGTGTACATCGGCGCACCGGCGTAGACGACGTACCGCAGCGTCGAGTGGTTGTGCCGGCTCACCGCCGGGTGGTCGACGAGCACCTTGAGGATCGTCGGGACGGTGAACATGTTGGTCACGCGCTCGGATTCGACGAGACCCCACACCTCCTGGGGGTCGAGACTCACCGACGACGGCAGGATGGTGGCCGCGCCCCGCGCGACCTGCGGCAGCATGTGCACCCCCGCGCCGTGCGAGAGCGGCGCGACGACGAGGGACGCGTGGTGGCGGTCGGTGGTCGGCATCAGGTCCGCGAGGTGGTTGTTGACCACGAACCCGAGCTGGTCGTGGGTGAGGATCGCGGCCTTGGGGGTTCCGCTCGTGCCCGAGGTGAAGAAGTACCAGGCGGGGTCGCCCTCCCAGGTCGCCACGCGGGCCGGTGTCTCGGTCGCCTCCGGCACGTCGGCGACGGCATCGGTGTCGGCGTCGTGGTCGTCGATCCACAGCACACCGCCGCGCAGTCCGTGAGCCGCGAGGACCGCGTCGACGTGGGAGGTCGTCGACGCGTGCCCGACCATCACGGTCGGTCGGCACACCCCCGCGATCACGGCGACGTCGCCCTCGTGCAGACGCGAATTCACCGGCGCGAGAACGGCTCCGACCCGCCAGGTCGCGAACATCGCCTGCACGAACTCCGGGTGGTTCGGGCTGTCGAGCATGACCACGTCGCCCTTGCCGACACCACGGCGCGTGAGCTCGGCGGCGAGGGCGTCGACGCGGTGGTCGAGGTCGCGCCAGGTCCAGCGGGTGACGCCGTGCACGAGCGCGGTGCCGTCCGGCAGCCGGCGCGCCGTCTGCGTCAGGATCTCGGCCAGATTGGCTGCTCGGCGTGGCGTGCTCATCGGACGGACTCCAGGACGGTGGCGTAGTTGGCGACGGCCGCGCCGCCCATGTTGAAGACGGCCGCCCGGTCGGCGGCGGGCAGCTGCATACCGCCGGCCTCGCCGGTCAGTTGCAGTGCGGCCATGACGTGTTGGGAGACGCCGGTGGCGCCCAGCGGGTGGCCCTTGGCCTTGAGCCCGCCGGAGCGGTTGACCGGAAGCAGGCCGTCGCGTTCGGTGCGGCCCTCGGCCAGGACCTCGGCGCCCTTGCCGGGCGCCGCGAGACCGAAGGCCTCGTACTGCAACAACTCCGCGATCGTGAAGCAGTCGTGCGTCTCGAGCAGGTCGAGGTCGTCGAGCGTCACCCCGGCCTCGGCGAGCGCGCCGCGGAACGCTCGGGCGGCGCCGTCGAACGCCAGGGCGTCGGCCCGCCGCGCGATCGCCAGGTGATCGTTGGCATGCGCGCGGCCCACGATCCGCACCGAGCGGCGCGCGGTGGCCGCGACGTCGGGAAGCGCCACCACCAGGGCGGCGGCGCCGTCGGAGACCAGCGAGCAGTCGGTGCGCAGCAGACGCCCGGCGACCGTCGGGTTCTTCTCGGACGGCGACGCGCAGAAGTCGAATCCGAGGTCGCGACGCAGGTGCGCGTACGGGTTGTCGACGCCGTTGCGGTGGTTCTTGGCGGCGATGCGGGCCATCGCGTCGTGCGGATCGCCGTAGCGGTCGGCGTACCGGTCCGCGAGCCCGGCGAACACCCCGGCGAAGCTGCCCGCGTCCGCCTCGGTGGCGCGGTGCAGACCCGACAGCAGGATGTCGTTGACGTCGTCGTTCGGTGTCGCGGTCATCTTCTCCGCGCCGACGACCAGCGCGACCCGACCGCGCCCGGCCTGCAGGTGGTCCAGCGCCGTGTACAGCGCGGCACTGCCGGTGGCGCAGGCGTTCTCGACGTGGGACGAGGGAACGAGGGCGAGGTCGGGCTGCCCGGCACCGACGAGGGCACCCTCGAAACCCTGCCGGGAGAAGCCGTTGTTGAACACGCCCACCGCGATGAGGTCGACGTCGGACGGTGCGAGCCCGGCGTCGGCGACGGCGGCGATCGACACCTCCGCGATCAATGCCTCGACGTCGGGGCTCTCGCTGCGCCCGAACCGGGTGTGGGCCCAGCCGATGATGTGCGGTGCGGTCACGTCAGTCCTCTCCTCGACTCGCGTGAGGCGGATCACGTCCCCACGCCGAGACATGGTCGCCCGCGGATCGGGCGCGGTTGAACCGTCGTCCGACGAGAGGTCCCGCCGCGAATTCCTCTCGTTGTCGAAGGACGCAGGCGTGGCGCCCTGGGGGCCGCTTGCGACAGCGGGAGGAAAGATCGGGACGTTTCCTCACTCCCGGCTCGATGCCCGGTGACGGGCGTCACCTCGAGACTGGACGGACATCGACCGAGAACGAGGAGTGACGTCGTGCGAGCAGTGCTCAAGACCGCGCCCGAGCCGGGATTCGACCTGGTGACCGACCATCGCGAGAGGGACCTCGCGCCCGGCCAGGTGCGTCTCGAGGTGGGCGCGGTGTCGGTGTGCGGCACCGACCGGGAGACGTACGAGTACGGGCCGTCGGTCCGCGACCTGGGGCTGCGACTGCCCGTGGTCACCGGCCACGAGTGCGCGGGCACCGTCGTCGAGACGGCGCGGGACGTCACGACGCTGCGTGTCGGAGACCGGGTCGCGGTCGAGACGCATGTGGCGTGCGGGGACTGCTTCCAGTGCCGCCGCGGCAACGGCCACAACTGCCTGCACATGGATCTGCTCGGCCTGACCGTCGACGGCGCGTTCGCCGAACGCGTCGTGCTGCCGGCGTCGACGTGCTTCCGGCTCCCGGACGAACTGACCCTCGAGGCGGCCGCGCTGCTCGAGCCCGCGGGCAGCGCGATGCACGCGGTGCAGCGCAGTGGGCTCGACCTCGACGGCGCCCACGTGCTGGTCAGCGGCGCCGGCCCCATCGGGCTCGCGGCGCTGCAGATCGCGCGGGCGAAGGGCGCGCATGTGCTGGTGGTCGAGCCGAACCCGCACCGCGCCGCGATGGCGGCCGACCTCGGCGGCACGCTGCTGGAGGCGGGCGAGGAGCTGGCCGAGCGGGTGCACGAACTGACCGGGCCCGCCGAGGGCGTGGACCTGGTGCTCGAGTGTTCCGGTGCAGTGCCCGCCCTCGAGGCCGGGCTGCAGGTCGCGCGCCGCGAGGGGACCGTCGTCAGCGTCGGGCTGACGAACCGTCCGCTGGAACTGAGTGCGACCCGGCACCTGATCAGCCGCGGCCTCACCCTCAAGGGCAGCTTCGGTCGCCGCATCTGGGATTCGTGGACCGAGCTCACCGGCCTCGTCGCGGCCGGGTCCGTCGACCTGTCCCGACTGATCTCGCACCGGATGGAACTCGAGGATGTCGAGACGGCGATCGACCTGCTCACGGCCGACGCGTGCAAGGTGGTGCTCTACCCGCAGGGCCTGCGCGAGGGAAGCGTCGTGCCGGCGGCGGCGGTCAGCGCGCGCTGAGCGCGGGGAACGGGTCGAGCCCCTCGGCCCGCATCAGATCCGCGACGCGCAGACCCAGGTGCAGGTGCAGCCGCACGTTGCCGTCGTCGAGGTCGACGCCGATCGCGTCGCGGATCCGGTCCAGCCGGTAGTACAGCGTGGTGCGGTGGATGAACAGGGCGTCGGCCGCGGCGGGCCCCGATCCGGCGTGGTCGAGGAAGGCCCGCAGGGTGTCGAGGAGGCGTCCGGACCGGTCGACCTCGGCGAGGCGACGGAGTTCGTGGGGCACGGCGGTGACGTCGAGTTCGGCGGTCGGGATCCGCGCGAGGACGCCGAGCACCCCGGCGCGTTCCCAGGCCACCACCGGATCGGCGCCGAGCCGTCGTGCGATGGTTGCCGCCAGCCCCGCCTGCCGGGCGGAGAGCCACGCGTCGGCGAGTCCCGGGGCCGGCGCCCCCACCCCGGCCGTGACCGTCGCGCCCCGACCCGCGACGTCGGCGGCATCACGGGCCATCGCCGTCGCCTCCGCGACGACCGTGTCGAGACCGCGCGCCGCGGTGGCGAGATACACGAGGTGACCGGTGTGGCCGGTGACCGTGTGCAGGGCGTCGCCGCGGCTGCGTGAGCGCGCCGCCACCAGTGCGTGACGCAGGGCGATCGCCGTCAGATCTGCGTCGGTTCCGGGGCCGAAAGACAGTGTGACGACCCGGATTTCACCCGGCGCAGCGTGCAGCTCCGCGAGAGCTGCCTCGCGGGCCGCCTCGTCGGCGCCGAGCACCGCGGCCACAGCCGCCTCCGACCGCGCCGAGTCCTGCGGTGCGCTGTCGGCGACCATCAGCGGCGCGATCTCCGCGGCCACCTCACCGATGCGGTCGAGATCGGCGTCGGTGACGCTGCCGTCGGCGTCGATCACCAGGATCATTCCGAGCACCTCGCCGCGCCACCGGATCGGGACACCCGCCCGGGCGTGCAGACCGAGCGCCTCGGAGCCCGGGATGCGGCCGGGCCGGGTCCAGTGACCGACGCCGCTCGAGAGCAGGAAACCGATCGCCTCACTGCCCGCGTCGCGGTTGAGCATCGCGCGGATCCGGACGGGGTCCTCGTCACCGAAGTGGCGGCTCGCGAACAGCATCCGCACGTCGGGGTCGTTGACGACGACCGACCGGCCGAGCTCGTCGGCGAACCGGTCGACGACGGCCTGCACGCTGTCCCGCGACATGTGGCGGATCGTACCCGCGGGCCGCTCCGCCGAGACCGGGCCGCCGAGGACCGGCCTTCGACAAAGAGAGGAAACTGGGTGTCGGGGCTTCGTCAGCCAACGGTCGTGACGCAGGTCACCCCGGGTGCAAGGTGGATGAGCCCGTCACCAGGCGACGGGTCCTGGAGACGAGACTGGAGCGACGATGACGTCACCAACCCACCTGACGGCCCCGCCGGTGCCGGAGGAGAACGACCAGATGGCGAACCGCGTGATGCGGAAGGTCGCGATGCGCCTGATCCCGTTCCTGGGTCTGGCGTACTTCCTCAACTACATCGACCGCACGAACATCTCGTTCGCGAAGCTGACGATGAGCGAGGACCTCGGCCTGACCGAGACCATGTACGGCCTCGCCAGCGGCCTGTTCTTCGTCGGCTACATCCTGCTCGAGGTGCCGAGCAACCTGGCGCTCCACAAATTCGGGGCGCGCCGCTGGATCGCCCGCATCCTGGTCTCCTGGGGCGCCATCGCCGCTCTCATGGCGTTCGTGCCCAACGCGACCTGGCTGAACATCTCCCGCGTGATGCTCGGCGTCGCCGAAGCCGGGTTCTTCCCGGGCATCATGCTCTACCTGATGTTCTGGTTCCCGCGGTCCGTGCGCGTCCGGTTGGTCGGCGTGTTCATGGTCGCGCTGCCGCTCTCGAGTGCGCTCGGCTCGCCGATCTCGGCGGCGATCATCCAGTACTGGCACGGACTGTTCGGCCTCGAGGGCTGGCGCGTGATGTTCCTCGTCGAGGGCATCCCGACCGTCGTGCTCGGCCTCGTCGCCTGGTTCTACCTGACCGACCGTCCGCGCCACGCGAAGTGGCTCACAGTGGAGGAACGCACCTGGCTCGACCGGAAGATGGAGTCCGAGCACTCCCAGACGGCCGTGACCGGTCACGTCTCGGCCCGCAGCTCGCTGCGCAACCCGATGGTGTGGCTGCTCGGCCTGACCTACTTCGGCATCGGCTACGGCCTCTTCGCGATCAGCTTCTTCCTGCCCACGATCGTCGCCGGATTCGCGAAGCAGTTCGACACGACGTTCTCGATCGCCCAGAACGGGCTGATCGTCGCGATCCCGTTCCTGCTCGCCTCGATCGCGATGATCCTGTGGTCCCGCCGGTCCGACCGGCACCAGGAACGCATGTGGCACGTCATCGCACCCGCCGTCCTGGCCACGGTCAGCGTGCCCGTCGCGATGTACATGAACAGCCCGTTCCTCACGATGGTCGTCATCAGCCTGACCGCGATCGGCATCTTCTCCGCCCTCCCGATCTTCTGGTACCTGCCGACGACCTTCCTCACCGGCGCCGGCGCCGCCGCGGGCATCGCCCTGGTGAACACGATCGGTGCGTCCGCCGGCCTGCTGGCCCCGTACGTGACCGGATGGCTCCTCGACGCGACCGGCTCGTCGAAGGCCGGGCTGTGGGTGGTCGGCGCATTCATGGCGATGGCCGTGGGCCTGCTGCTCGTCCTGCGGACGCGGCTCGTCCAGGCCGGGGAGAAGCAGCTCACCGTCTGAGTCCGGGGACCCGTTCCACACCTTCTTCCAGCGGCTCGTCCGGTCGGTCCGGCCTGGACGAGCCGCTGGCGGCGCGTCGGGGCCGTCAGCGCGGACCGCTCCGGGCCCGCAGGCGGTCCGCGTTCGTGAGGATCACCTCGCGCAGCGCGGATTCCGGTTCGCTCAGCAGGGTGCGGCGCGACACCAGGACGAACTCGATCTCGCCGGCATCCGGAAGTCCGTGTCCCCGAACGGGTTCGAGGCCGGGCGGTGGGAGGCTCCCGGCGTGCAGCACCACACCGAGTCCGGCGAGCGCGGCCGCGCGCAGACCGTTGAGGCTGTCGGTGGTGCAGGTGACGCGGGCTCCGCGTCCGGTGCGGCGCAGAACGTCCAGTGCCACCTCCCGCGTCAGCGACGGCGGCGGGTAGGTCACCAGCGGGACCGGTCCGTCCGGGTCCAGGACGAATCCCGGCGCGGCATGGAAGGCGAGCCGGTCACGGAAGATGAGCTCGCCGTGCTGCTCACCCGGCCGCCGCTTGCCGAACATCAGGTCGAGCGTGTTGTCGGCCAGCGCCCGGTGCAGATCCTCGCTCAGTCCCACCGTCAGCTCGAGGTCCACCCGGGGGTGGCCGCGCCGGAATTCGCCGAGGATCTCCGGCAGCTCGTTGAGCACCAGATCCTCCGACGCACCGAACCGGAGCCGGCCGCTGACCGTCGATCCCGCGAAGTACCGCTGGGCGGCCTCCTGCCGGTCGAGGATGTCCTGCGCGAAGCCGACCATCGCGGACCCGTCTGCGGTCAGCTCCACCCGGTGGGTGTCCCGGAGGAACAACTGCCGGCCGACGGCCTGCTCGAGCTTGGCGACGTGCTGACTGACGGTGGACTGACGCATGCCGAGGCGGCGAGCGGCGGCCGAGAAACCGCGTTCACGCTCGACGGCGAGGAAGCTGCGCAGCTGGATCGGGTCGTACACGACACCCATCCAATCACGATTCGTGATCGCAGTAATCACAGCAATCGAGTTCACGAATGACCGGCCTGGCATTTACCGTCTAGTGATGCTCTCGAAGTTCCCCCTGCTCGGACGGCTCGACCCGTTCCTGCTCGCCATCCTCACGACCGTCGCGGTCGCGGCGCTGCTGCCGGCGCAGGGCGTCGCCCTCGACACCGTCGCCTGGGCGGCGAAGATCGCCATCGGCCTGCTCTTCTTCCTCTACGGAGCGCGGCTGTCCACGCAGGAGGCGATCGAGGGCCTCAAGCACTGGCGCCTGCACGCCACCATCCTGGCGACCACGTTCGTGGTGTTCCCGCTGCTCGGGCTCGCGGCGAAGGTGCTCGTGCCGTCGGTCCTGACCGATCCGCTGTACCTCGGCCTGCTCTACCTGTGCCTGCTGCCCTCGACCGTCCAGTCGGCGATCGCGCTGGTGTCCGTGGCTCGCGGCAACATCCCCGGCGCCGTGGTGTCGTCCAGTGCGTCGAGCATGCTCGGGATCTTCGTCACCCCGGTCTTCGTCGCCCTGACCATGTCGACGCAGGGCGTGACGTTCAGCGCATCCGCGGTCGTCGAGATCGTGCTCATGCTGCTCGTCCCGTTCGTCGCGGGCCAGCTGCTGCGACGGTGGATCGGCGGATGGGTCAAGGAGCACGGCAAGCCGCTCAAGCTCGTGGACCGCGGCTCGATCATGCTGGTCGTGTACGTGGCGTTCAGCCGCGGCATGAACGAGGGCATCTGGTCGATGCTCTCGGTCGGGCGGCTGCTGGCCCTCGTCGGCGTCTGCATCGTGCTGCTCGCGATCGTCCTCGCGCTCACCTGGTACGGCTCGGCCCGCCTCGGCTTCGAGTACGAGGACCGCGCCGCGATCCTGTTCTGCGGTTCGACGAAATCCCTCGCCACCGGCCTCCCGATGGCGACGGTGCTGTTCCCCGGCCAGCCGATCGGCCTGATCGTGATGCCGCTCATGCTGTTCCACCAGATCCAGCTGCTCACCTGCGCAGCGATCGCGGCGCGGCTGGCCACACGCCTTCCCGTCCCGGTACCGACCGCCTAGAACTCCGCGTCGACCCCTTCCCTTCGCGGGGATCGGATCCAATTTCCCCGAAGCGGACGCGTCGCGCACCGGACTCGCCCACCCGAATGGGGACAGGCCGTCTCCGCAGGCATGCCGACGATTGGTCCTTTCTGGCAATCCACCGACCCAACTGACGGGCGAATGCCAGGCTCCTGCCACCACCCGGCCAGACTCGGTCCGTAGAACAGAACCCATGGATATCAACCACTTCCACCACGCCATCAACAACGCCCTCCAGATCCCCGGCGGCTTCGGCCCGCAGGCACCCCTGCCCCAGGTCCCCCAGGCGCAGCACCAGGCACCGGCACTGTTCTTCGGCAGCTGACCCCAGGCCACTCCCCCTCGGCACCCCCGCCCCTGACCAAGGGACGGGGGTGCCGGCACGTACGGGGCGGGTCGACCTGCGCCATCCACATTGCTGCACAGCCTTTTCCACACCTGTGGACGAACGCGCCGGTCGTCACCCGCCCCGGACGACATACGACCTGCGATGCCGACCGTGACGTTCCCCGAGGAGCGTTGCAGTGACACGACATCCGTCATCCCGCCGCGCACGCGCGCGGACACGAGCCCCCGATTCCGGAAATCCCAGTCCCTTCAGGAGCGGTCACACATGGTCACGCTCGGCGCCGACGACACCGCACGAATCCGAGTGCGGCGACTGGCAGGAACCTTTCATCTCCTCCACACCGGCGGCCCAGCAAGCTCGCCAATGATGAATCTTGTCAGAAGGAAAGGTTCGAGAACGGCGAGGATTTGCCGTCGACGAGGAGGTACATCCGTGAAGAAGATACTGATCAAGGCAGCCACTGTCGGCACCCTCGGACTCGCGGCCGTCGGGATCGGGGCGGGTGTCGCCAGTGCCGATCCCGCCCAGAATCCGGGACATAGCCAGAACCAGAACCAGGGGCAGAACCAGAACCAGAACCAGGGTCCCCAGAACCAGGGACAGAACCAGGACCTGGAGCGGAGGGTCGATCAGCTCAAGCAGCGGTACCCGCAGTTCGCACCGCAGATCCAGCAGTTCCACCAGCAGTTCCCGCAGGCCGAGATTCCCACCGAGATCTTCTTCGGCTCGTAGCGGTCCGGCGGGTCTGTTGTGACGGACGAGGATGTCCCCACGACAGACCCGTCTCCGGCCGAGAGACGAGCACGCCCCTCGGCCGGTGGGGTGCTCAGGCCTTGTCGCGCAACCAACCCGCGAGCCAGCTGGTCGGGGTGTTGCCCGCGCCGTCGACGACGTAGCTCTGGTAGTTCTGGTGTGCGCCCGACCCGTAGAACTGGGTGAGCTGACCGACACGCTGGTCGTTCGCGGGCTCGGACAGCTGCTGCTGCAGGACGGGGATCCCGCCGGCCTGGAACAGGTCACCGAGAATGGCGCCGGCCTCCGGCACGTAGTTCGGCGAATCCGAGGACCCGGGGTCGGAGTTGGTAGCCGCGAACCCGGCCATCCGGGTGACGTAGTCCTGCTGCTCGGTGGAGCAGTACAGGTCGCCCGGTGCGCAGAACGTCACGGTGCGGTCGCTGATCCAGCCGAATCCGCCGGGCCGCGGGCCGCCGGCGCCGCCGCCGGGCACCCACGGTCCGATCAGCACGTCGGTGGGAGAACGCTTCGGATCCGACAGCAGTCCGACCGCGGCGACGCGCTCCGGCCGGATGGAGCTGAGTCCGGTGCCGATCTCGTTCGCCAGATCGCCGGCCGCGTCGGCGCCCTGGCTGTAGCCGATGATCCCGAAGCGGGTGTTCCCGCAACTCGCCTGCATCGCCTCGAGCATGCCGCGGGCGTTGTCCGTGGCCTGCTTCCTCGACGCCCCGTACACCTCACCCTCCCACGGGAACGCGGTCGCGGAGTACTGGACGTAGTCGGCGCGGATGTCGGCGCCACGCAGTCGGTTCGTGACGTCCGCGAGCATGCCCGGGCCGCCCTGTTTCTCGGCGGTGTCGCCGGTCTCCCATGTCCCGGGGATCGCGACCACATACAGGCTCGGGCAGCTTCCGGGAGCTGCCTGCGCCGGCGCTGCGACAGCCAGCACACCCGCAGCGACACCGACGACCGCCGCGGCCGTCGCCACGAACTTCCTCAGGCTCATCGAGCCAACCCCCTACATGTTCCTGCTCACCTGATCAACCGACCAGGCGATGCTGACACCGTGATGTGTCCAAAAGATGCACAAGTGGTGAAGAAACGTTACCCCGGCAAACCGGTCGACATCGAGTTCATATCGAAATTGCCCGCCGCACACCCCAATCGCCGGTCCCGACGACCTCGCGCGGGCGCGTGCGGGCGAGAATGACGGCATGGTCGACACCCCGGTCCTGCTCACCATCGGCTCCGTCTGCATCGGCTTCGTCCTCTTCGTCACCGCGGCGAGTGGCGCGCGCGGACGGTGGAACCGCGTGCTGGTGATCGGCCTGTTCGTGGTCGCGGTCTGCTTCCTCACCCTGGTGCCGCTGACGGTCGCGCTCACCGCGGGAGTCTGAGCGCTGGCCCGAGCCGGCACCCCGGGCACGGTCAACGTCTGCGGCGCCGACGCCGAGTCGATGAAGCCGGCCGAACCGACGAACTCGGCGGTGACGTTGAACGTGCCCGCGCCGGCGAACGTCGTCGGCAGCGTCGCCGTCCCGTTCACCACCGGTACCGGAGCGCCGAGCGGCTCGTCGCCGAGCTTGAACTGCACCGTGCCGGTGGCGTTGGACGGGACGACCGACGCCGTCAACGTGACCGGCTGACCCGTCACGACGGTCCCGACCGGCGCGAGGGTGGTGGTGGTCTGCACATCCGCGGCCGGGGCGTTCGTGACGCTGACCGGGTACGCCGGTGCGACGGATGCGGCGACTCCCGCGGTGCCCGAGTACCGGGCGACCACGCTGTGCGTGCCGGTGGCGGTGAACGTGTAGGGCGCGACCGCGACACCGTCGCTGCCGACCGTCCCGGTCACCTTGTCACCGCCGTCGACGGTGAACTCCACCGTGCCGCCCTGGACCGCGGGGGTCACCTGCGCGTACAGATTGACGTCCTGGCCGACGTACGCCTTCGTCGGTGCCGTCATCGCGACACTGGTGACGATGTCGTCGGTGCTGACGCTGACCTCTTCGGCGCGGACGTCGACCCGACGAACCCGGTGGCGCCCGAGTACACGGCCGTGACCGCGTGGTCCCCGTCGGTGTCGAAGGTGTGGGCCGTCGTCGCCGCCCCGTTCACGACGTTCACCGGCCCGCCGATCGGCGTCCCGTCGACGGAGAACTGCACGGTGCCACCGTTCGCGGCGGGATCGACGTCGGCGGTGAGCGTGACCTCGTCACCGTTCTTGACCGCGCCCGGCGCGGACACCGTGGTGGTGGTCTGCTTGTCCGCCTCCACGATCCGTGTCGAGGCCAGCGGGCCGGCACCCGAGTTGAGCGGAGCGGTCGAACTGTCGCGCGGCGAGCACTGCGTGGGCGCCCACGCGGTGATGAGGAGCGTCGCCTCCGGAAGGAACGTCAGATAGTTCTTGTCGTTGCCGTAGGTCCCGGCCTCGCCCGCGGTGCGGAGCTTGACGTCCACCGTGCCCGACGGCCCGGCCTCGAGCCGGACCTTCACCTGGGGCAGTTGGAACACGGTGTTCGTGCCCGGCTGCGCCAGGGCGACGATGCCGCCCCGGGAATTCTTGCTCGCGGTGGGGCTGTTGCCGATGACCTGGTTGTTGCCGGACAGCCGCAGGATCGTGCCGTTCGCATCCACGGCGCCGGACTCGTTGACCCGCAACAGGTTCGGCGCCACACCACTGAGTCCGGAGCTGGTGCCCGCGACGATCTCGGAACTGACGATCGACGCGTTCTGCGGCACCTCCATGTCGACCTTGAGCCGGGACACGCTCTGCAGTGCCGAGCCGGAGTTCGAGTTCGGGACGCTGAGCGGCGGCGCCGTCACCACGACGTCGTACTCCTCCCCCGCATTCACGGACGCCGGCGCGTCCACCACGATCGACGCTTCCTGAGTCTGGCTCTGCGGCCCGGCGACCGCGGACGGCGTCGCCAGGCACGTGTTGTCGAAGGTGACGGTGCTGGGCACCGCCTGGGCCGGCACGCCGGCCAGCACAGTGGCGCCGGCGACGACGCCGACACCGAGGGGTGTGACGAGCCGGCGAATCTTCTTGTTCTGCACGAATTCTCCTACAGCTGGGTCGATGATGCCGGATTGCCGTCAGGAACCGAAGGTGGCGCTGCCGGTACCGCCGGGAGTGCTCGGGGCGGAGACGGTGAGCACGGTCGGTCCGGAGATCGAGTCCTTGAATCCGCCGCCACCGACGAAGCCGGCGGTCACCGCGTAGGTGCCCTCGGTGTCGAAGGTGTGCGTGAGGGTGGCGACTCCGTTGACCACCGGGACGGGAGCACCGATCGCGGTGGTGCCCGCCCTGAACTGCACGGTGCCGTCGGCGTTGGCGGGATCGATCGTGGCAGTGAGGGTGACGGCCTGACCGACGACCGCACCACCCGTCACCGCAAGGGCCGTCGAGGTGGCCGCGCGGGTGTCGGGCTCGGTCACGGTGACGGAGAAGCCGGCGGAGGAGGACGGGGTGAATCCGGTGGTACCGGTGTACTCGGCGACCACGTTCGCGGTGCCCGCGGAGTCGAAGGTGTGCGGCAGGACCGCGACACCGTCACCGGTGCCGACGGGGGCGGTCCCGATCACGGTGCCGTCGATCAGGAATCGCACGTCACCGCCTCTGGGGATCGGAAAGACGATGGCGGACAGGTTGACCGGGGTGCCGACCACAGCGTTGCCCGGCGAGGTGACGGTGGTGGTGGTGGTGCCGAAGTCGGCATCGGTGACGCTGAGCGCGGACGCGGCGGACGTGGAGTTCAGGTACCCCCCGGTGCCGACGAAGTTCGCGGTGACGTCGTGCGAGCCGGCCTCGACGAACCTGTGCGTCAGTGTGACCTGCCCGTTCACCACGGCTACGGGCGCACCGAGATTCGTTGCGCCGGTGGTGAACTGCACCTGCCCGGTCGCACCCGACGGCGTGACGGTGGCGGTGAAGGTGACGCCGTCCCCGACCACGGCGGTGGCCGGAGCACTCAGGGTCGTGGTGGTGTCGGCCGTGACGTCGACGGTCTTCGCTCCGGACACGGAATCGTGGAAGCCGGCGCCCGCGGTGAACGTGGCGGTGACGGCGTGCGCACCGACCGCGTCGAAGGTGTGCGACAGGGTGGCGACGCCACCCGAGACGGTCACCGGGCCGCCGATGTTCGCGGCGCCGTCCTTGAACTGGACGGAGCCGACCGCGTTCGCCGGGCCGACGTTGGCGGTGAGGGTGACGGGCTCACCCGTCTTGGCGGTCGCGGGCACCTGCAGGTCGGTGGTCGTGTTCACCGACGGGTCGGCGACCTCGACCTTCACGTTGAACGGATTGCCGCCGCGGTCGCCCGAGGACCAGGTGTTCGGGGCGCCGACGAGAACGCCGCTGTCGTAGACGCCGAACGGGTGGTTGGCGGGAACCGTGTACCTGGTCTCGGAGGACGACGGGTTGGCCGTTCTTCACCACGAACCCGCCGACGAGGAACGTGCAGCCGCTGCTGCAGTGGCGGTGACGCCGCCGTCGCTGTTGTTGGTGAGGGTGGCCCGGGTGGTCACGCCGGTGTAGGTGGCGACGGCGGCCGAGGCCGCGATCATCGGTGCCGCGAGGCGACGGGGCAGACTCAGGTGCACGGCTACCTCCTCGGGAACCACACGAGGTGGCCCATGTTGTGATCACAGTCACATGTCAGCCGAGGAAGATACCCGTCACGAAAAGATCACGAACGATTTTGCTGTACATCCGTCCAAGATTGATGGACATTCGTTCAGTTTGTGAGAACCCACTGGTGAAAGCGAAACCCGCCGCCCCGGACGGATCCGGGACGGCGGGTTGCTGAAGAGGTGCCGGGCGACGCTGACCGGCGCCCGGTGCCTACCGCTGGGGAGCGGCTGACGGCACGATCGGCGAGGGCAGTGCGGTCTCACCCTCGAGGAACTTGTCCACGGCGGCCGCGCACGCGCGACCCTCCGCGATGGCCCACACGATCAGGGACTGACCGCGGCCCATGTCACCGGCGACGAAGACGCCGTCGACGTTGGTGACCCACTCGTTCGACCGGGCGACGTTGCCGCGGTCGGTGAGGTCCACACCGAGATCGGTGAGCAGGCCGGGCTTCTCCGGTCCGACGAAGCCCATCGCGAGCAGCACCAGGTCGGTCTCGAGCTCGAAGTCCGAGCCCTCCACCTTCTGGAAGCGGCCGTCGACCATCTGCACCTCGTGCGCCTTCAGGCCGGTGACCTTGCCGTTCTCGCCGACGAACTGCTCGGTGTTCACGGAGAACACCCGCTCGCCGCCCTCCTCGTGCGCCGAGGACACCCGGTACATGAGCGGGTACGTCGGCCACGGGGTGGAGTCCGCGCGGGTCTCCGGCGGACGCGGCATGATCTCGAACTGGTGCACGATCTCCGCGCCCTGACGCAGCGAGGTGCCCAGGCAGTCGGCGCCGGTGTCGCCGCCACCGATGATGACGACCTTCTTGCCCTCGGCCGTGATGGTCGGGGCGTCGAGATCGCCGAGCTGCACGCGGTTGGCGATCGGCAGGAACTCCATCGCCTGGTGGACGCCGTCGAGCTCCCGGCCGGGGATCGGCAGGTCGCGGGCGTCGGTGGCGCCGCCGGCGAGCACGACCGCGTCGAACTCGGCCTTGAGCTCGTCCGCGGTGATGTCGACACCGACGTTGACGCCGGTCCGGAAGACGGTGCCCTCGGACTCCATCTGGACCAGGCGGCGGTCGATGTGCCGCTTCTCCATCTTGAACTCGGGGATGCCGTAACGCAGCAGACCGCCGATGCGGTCCGCGCGCTCGAACACCGTCACCGTGTGTCCGGCGCGGGTCAGCTGCTGCGCTGCGGCCAGACCCGCCGGGCCGGAACCGACGACCGCGACCTTCTTGCCGGTGAGGCTGGACGGCCGGATCGGCTTGACCCAGCCCTCGTCGAAGGCGCGGTCGATGATCTCGACCTCGACCTGCTTGATGGTGACCGGGTCCTGGTTGATGCCCAGGACGCAGGACGCCTCACACGGGGCCGGGCACAGCCGCCCGGTGAACTCCGGGAAGTTGTTCGTCGCGTGCAGCCGGTCGAAGCCCTCGCGCCACCGATCCTTGTAGATCAGGTCGTTCCACTCGGGAATCAGGTTCCCCAGAGGACAACCGTTGTGGCAGAAGGGGATACCGCAGTCCATGCAGCGGCTGGCCTGGGTGCGGAGGGTGTTCGAGTCGAAGTCCTCGTACACCTCCTTCCAGTCGAGCAGGCGCAGCGGCACCGGCCGCCGGACCGGGGTCTCGCGGGAGGTGTGCTTGAGGAAGCCATTCGGATCAGCCACGAGCTGCCTCCATGATCGCCTCGTCCACGTTCGTTCCGTTCTTCTTCGCGGTGTCGATCGCCACGAGCACCTTCTTGTAGTCGCGCGGCATGACCTTCGCGAAGTGATTGACCTGCTGCGACCAGTCGGCGAGGATGCGCGCGGCGACCTCGGATCCGGTCGTGTCCCGATGCCGCTCGACGACGCCCTTGAGCCAGGCGAAGTCGTCGTGCTCGAGGTCCTCGAGGTCCACCAGCTCGGTGTTGAGGTTGGCCTCGAAGGACTTGTCTGCGTTGTAGACGAACGCGACACCGCCGGACATGCCCGCGCCGAAGTTGCGTCCCGTCTGGCCGAGGATGACCACACGACCGCCGGTCATGTACTCACAGCCGTGATCGCCGACGCCCTCGACGACCGCGGTCGCACCCGAGTTGCGCACCGCGAACCGCTCGCCCGCGACACCGCGGATGAACGCCTCGCCGCCGGTGGCACCGAACAGGATGACGTTGCCGGCGATGATGTTGTCCTCGGCGACGAACCCGTCCGCCGCCTGCAGCGGCGGGCGCACCACGATGCGTCCACCGGACAGGCCCTTGCCGACGAAGTCGTTCGCGTCGCCCTGCAGCCGCAGCGTCATGCCCTTCGGCACGAAGGCGCCGAAGCTGTTGCCCGCGGAGCCGGTGAAGGTGATGTCGATGGTGTCGTCCGGCAGGCCTGCGCCGCCGTACGCCTTGGTCACCTCGTGGCCGAGCATGGTGCCGACCGTCCGGTTGACGTTGGTGATCTTCGACTCGATCTTCACGGCGGTGCCGTTGTCGATCGCCGGCCGGGCCTGGACGATCAGCTCCTGGTCCAGCGCCTTGTCTAGCGCGTGGTCCTGGGTGCCGCTGCAGTACAGGTCCTGATCCGGGAACACCGTCTCGGGCGCCGCGAGGATCGGGGACAAGTCCAGCTTGGACGCCTTCCACACCTCCTGCGCCTTCGTGGTGTCGAGCAGCTCGACCTGGCCGACCGCCTCGTTGAGGGTGCGGAAGCCCAGCTCGGCGAGCAGCTCGCGCACCTCCTCGGCGATGAACATGAAGAAGTTCTCGACGAACTCCGGCTTGCCGGTGAAGCGGCTGCGCAGCAGCGGGTTCTGCGTCGCGACACCCACGGGGCAGGTGTCGAGGTGGCAGACCCGCATCATGATGCAGCCGGACACCACCAGCGGCGCGGTGGCGAAACCGAACTCCTCGCCGCCGAGCAGCGTCGCGATCATCACGTCGCGGCCCGTCTTCATCTGGCCGTCGACCTGCACCACGATCCGGTCACGCAGACCGTTGAGCAGCAGCGTCTGCTGGGTCTCGGCGAGGCCGAGCTCCCACGGCGCACCCGCGTGCTTGAGCGAGGTCAGCGGGGAGGCACCGGTGCCGCCGTCGTGACCGGAGATGAGCACGACGTCGGCGTGTGCCTTCGACACACCCGCGGCGACGGTGCCGACGCCGACCTCGGAGACCAGCTTCACGTGGATGCGGGCCTGCGGGTTGGCGTTCTTCAGGTCGTGGATCAGCTGAGCGAGATCCTCGATCGAGTAGATGTCGTGGTGCGGCGGCGGCGAGATCAGGCCGACGCCCGGCGTCGAACCGCGCACCTCGGCGACCCACGGGTACACCTTGTGCGGGGGCAGCTGGCCACCCTCACCCGGCTTGGCACCCTGCGCCATCTTGATCTGGATGTCGGTGCAGTTCGTCAGGTAGTGCGAGGTGACGCCGAAACGTCCCGACGCGACCTGCTTGATCGCGGACCGACGCCAGTCGCCGTTCTCCTCGACGTCGAAGCGACGCACGTCCTCGCCGCCCTCACCCGAGTTGGAGCGGGCACCGAGACGGTTCATCGCGATCGCGAGGGTCTCGTGGGCCTCGGCCGAGATGGAGCCGTAGCTCATCGCGCCCGTCGAGAACCGCTTGACGATCTCGCTGGCCGGCTCGACCTCGTCGATCGAGATCGATTCGCGCACACCGGTCTTGAACTTGAAGAGGCCGCGCAGGGACGCCAGTCGCTCGGACTGGTCGTCGACCATCTTCGTGTACTCCTTGAAGATCGAGTACTGGCCGGTGCGGGTCGCGTGCTGCAGCTTGAACACCGTGTCCGGGTTGAACAGGTGGTACTCGCCCTCACGACGCCACTGGTACTCGCCGCCCACCTCGAGCTCGCGGTGCGCGCGCTCGGTGGGACGGTTCAGGTACGCCCGGCCGTGGCGGGACGCGACGTCGGCCGCGATCTCGTCGAGGCCGATGCCGTCGAGCTGCGAGTTCAGGCCGGTGAAGTACTCGTCGACGAGCTCCTGCGACAGGCCGATGACCTGGAACAGCTGCGCACCGGTGTACGACGCGAGGGTGGAGATGCCCATCTTGGACATCACCTTGAGCACACCCTTGCCCGCGGCCTTGATGTAGTTCTGCACACCCTTGTCGAACGTGACGCCGGTCAGCTCGCCCGACTCGATCATGTCCTCGATCGTCTCGAAGGCCATGTACGGGTTGATCGCCGCCGCACCGAAGCCGACGAGCGCCGCCATGTGGTGCACCTCGCGGGCGTCACCGGCCTCGACGACCAGGCCGACCTTCGTGCGGGACCGCTCGCGCACCAGGTGGTGGTGCACGGCCGAGGTCAGCAGCAGCGACGGGATCGGCGCGAACGTCTCGTTCGAGTTCCGGTCGGTGAGCACGATGAACTTGGCGCCGCCCGCGATCGCCTGCGACACCTGGTGCCGGACGTTGTCGAGCGCCACGCGCAGGCCCTCACCGCCGTCCGCGACCCGGTACAGACCGGGCACGACCACCGTGCGGAAGCCGGGGAACTCACCGTCGTCGTTGACGTGGACCAGCTTCGCGAGGTCGTCGTTGTGCAGGATCGGCGACGGCAGCAGCAGCTGCTTGCAGGAGTCCGGACCCGGGTTGAGCAGGTCGCGCTCGGGGCCGACGGTGCCCATGATGCTGGTGACGACCTCCTCGCGGATGGCGTCCAGCGGCGGGTTGGTGACCTGTGCGAACAGCTGCTGGAAGTAGTCGAACAGCATCCGCGGGCGGGTCGAGAGCACCGCGATCGGGGTGTCGGTGCCCATGGAGCCGAGCGCCTCGCCACCGGTCTTCGCCATCGGGGCGACGAGGAGGTTCAGTTCCTCGTTGGTGTAGCCGAACACCTGCTGACGGATCAGCACGCGCTCGTGGTTCATGTGCACGTACTCGCGCTCGGGCAGGTCCTCCATGCGGACCAGGCCGGCGTCGAGCCACTCCTGGTACGGCTCCGCCGCGGCGAGCTCGGACTTGATCTCGTCGTCGGAGACGATACGGCCCTGCGCGGTGTCCACGAGGAACATGCGGCCCGGCTGCAGGCGGGTCTTGCGGATCACCTTCTCCGGATCGATGTCGAGGACACCGACCTCGGAGGCCATGACGACGAGGCCGTCGTCGGTGACCCAGACGCGGCTCGGGCGCAGGCCGTTGCGGTCGAGCACGGCGCCGATGACGGTGCCGTCGGTGAAGCACACCGACGCCGGTCCGTCCCACGCCTCCATGAGCGCGGAGTGGTACTCGTAGAACGCCTTGCGGGCCGGGTCCATCGACTCGTGCCGCTCCCACGCCTCGGGGATCATCATCAGCACGGCGTGCGGCAGGCTGCGGCCACCGAGGTGCAGCATCTCGAGGACCTCGTCGAACCGGGCGGTGTCGGACGCGCCGGGCGTACAGACGGGGAAGATCTTCTCGAGCTTGCCCTCGCCGAACACGTCGGACTCGATGAGCGCCTCACGGGCCCGCATCCAGTTCTCGTTGCCGGTGACGGTGTTGATCTCGCCGTTGTGGGCGACGCGGCGGAACGGGTGCGCCAGCGGCCACGACGGGAAGGTGTTGGTGGAGAAGCGCGAGTGCACCAGGCCCAGCGCGGACTCCATCCGCTCGTCCTGCAGGTCGAGGTAGAAGCTCTTGAGCTGCGGCGTGGTCAGCATGCCCTTGTAGACGATGGTCTGCCCGGACAGGCTGGGGAAGTACACCGACTCGCGGCCCGGGCCGTCGGCGCCGGCTCCGCCGTCACCGAGCTCGTGCTCGACGCGCTTGCGGATCACGTACGCGCGGCGCTCCAGATCCATACCGGTGACCGACGCATCGGCGGCGGCCAGGAACACCTGCCGGAACGTCGGCATCGCGTCGCGGGCCATCGCACCGAGCGACGAACCGTCGGTGGGGACCTCGCGCCAGCCGAGAACCGTCAGGCCCTCCTCGGCGGCGATCTTCTCGACACCCGCGGCAGCCTCGTCGGCGGCGGCGGAACCCTGCGGCAGGAATCCGATACCGGTCGCGTAGGCGCCCTCGGCGGGCAGCTCGAAGTCGATGACCGCACGGAGGAACGAGTCGGGGACCTGCAGGAGGATGCCCGCACCGTCGCCGCTGTTCGGTTCCGCGCCGGCCGCACCGCGGTGCTCGAGGTTCACCAGAGCGGTGATCGCCTTGTCGACGATGTCGCGGCTGCGACGACCGTGCATGTCGACGACGAACGCGACACCACAGGCGTCGTGCTCGTTCGCGGGGTCATAGAGGCCCTGGGGTCCGAGAGACCGGTGGCCTGGAAATTGCTTCATACCTAGCCTTCGTGTGCGTGGAAATGCACAGACGACCAGCAACGCTGATGGCCATCACGTGGCAAAACGAGCGCCGACACAGCGTCGGATCGGCGCGCCCACCCAGCGGTCGCCGCGGTCGGTCGGCGGGAGATTCCCGCCTCCGTCGGCGTGGCTGAGTGGCCCTCTGGACCACTGTGTGTCCAGCATGTTCCGAGAACGATAATTCAGAACCCCCACCCGGTGCCAACTTAGGTTACCCTCTTACCCCTGTTGACCTCGGGTGGAGCACCGACCGACCGGTCAGATCCGACCCCGTTCGGTACCGAAGAACGCGGCCAGCAATGTAACAATTCCCGGCCTCGGGTCGATCTGCTCGGCCGGCGCGGCCAGTTGGTGCAGGATCACGCCGTCCAGATAGTCGGTGAGCATTCGGCTCTGCCCGGCCGGATCCGGCGATCCGAGCATGGCCAACATCATGGTGCCCCACTCGAGCAGGTCGGCGCGACCGCTGGAGATGGGGCTCACCAGAGCGGGATCGGTCGAGGCGGCGGCGAACAGCACCAGCCGGGCCGTCGTCCGCGCCCGGTGCTCACCCGTGGCCAGCCGCACGTAGCCGGTGAGCCCGTCGGCCAGTTCGGTCAGGGTCGCGGGCAGGCGGGCGGCGCCGAGGCGGTCCCAGTCGCCGCGATCGTGCTCCACCAGCCTGACCAGTACGGCGTCCACCAGCGCGGATCGGGTGCGGAACCAGTTCGAGGTCGAGCCCTGAGGAAGTCCCGCGGCGGTGTCGACGGCGCGGTGGGTGAGGGCGCGCAGCCCCTGCGTGCCGAGAACCTCGATCGCGGCGTCGAGCGCACGCTCCCGGTTACCGGCCATGAACCGGACACTACAGAGGTAGTGACCGTGACTACATCAGTAGTGAAGGGCACTACATCCGTAGTTTTGTCCACTACATCGGTAGTACCGTGAGGTCATGAGAGGCACCGCAACGATCATCGGAGGCGGTATCGGCGGACTCGCCGCCGCAGATCGCCTGGTCGCCGCCGGATGGGACGTCCGGGTGCACGAACGGGCCGCGACCCTCCCCGACACCGGTACCGCCCTCGGCATGTGGCCGGCGGCCATGGCGGCCCTCGGCGCGATCGGAGTGAGCGAACTGATCCGTGCCGTCGGTGTCGTCCAGACCTCCGGGGCGATCCTGCGTCCCGACGGGTCGACCATCGCCCGCCTCGACGTCCGCGGAAACTCGCCGATCCTGGTGTCGCGGCCGGTGCTGCTGCGCGCGCTCGCCGAGCCGCTGCCCGCCGGCGTCCTGCGGTTCTCGTCCCCGGTGACCGAGCCGCCCACCGACGCCGATGTGGTGATCGGCGCCGACGGCATCGGCAGCACGGTCCGCGACACCCTGTTCGGCCCGCGGTACCGGGCGCGGCCGATCGGGATGGCCGCGTGGCGCGGGTGGGTGCCCGGGAACGCGGACTCCGCGGTCGAGACCTGGGACGCCGGGGCACTGTTCGGCGTCACCCCGCGCGACGGCGACCTGATCAACTTCTTCGCCGCCGTCCGCATCGAACCCGGATCGGCGGACGGAGGAATCCCGTTCCTGCGCAACAGATTCGGTTCGTGGCATGCCGATGTCCGCGACATCCTCGACCGGCTCGACCCGGACGCGCTGCTCCACCACGACCTGTCGCAGTCCCCGCCGCTACCGTCGTACGTCCGTGGCAACGTTGCGCTGATCGGAGACGCCGCCCACGCGATGGCCCCGAACCTGGGCCGCGGAGCATGCGAGGCGGTCGTCGACGCCGTCACCCTCGCCCGCGCGCTGACCGAGTGCCCCGACATCGCGACCGCACTGCGCCGCTACGACCGGGCCCGCCGGATCCGCACCCGCATGCTCGTGCGGGGCTCGGCGGCGCTGGCGCGGGTCGCCACGACCCACCGGGGAACACGATTGCGTGACGCGGTTCTCGGGACGGTAACGGAGGCGGGACGAAAATTGTCCAGAAATGACTACTGACCGCAGCGAATCGTGTCAGCTGCGGCCAGTGCTGTCGGTAACCATAGCGTGACCGGACCGTGACTTCACCCGTCTGTGGTGAGCGTCACTGCCACCTCGACTGGCGTACCGCGGCGCGACGGTCGGCGGACTTTCACCCACCCCGTCCGTACCCGGGTCGCACTGCGCGCCTCTCACCGAGCGGTCGGCGCCGGCCGATGCCGACCGCGCGCCCGACGTGTCCACCGACCCGCCGGAGCGGCGGCAACCACTCGGGCCCGGAACGAGCTCCGTTGGACGCGGTCGAGCACTCGTCGGGCGGCTCCCGCAGTTGCCGCGCCGGCCCGCGTACCCGGAACCGGGGGTCGGCTCGTTCGGATCATCCACGTGCACAGTCGGATTCGCGTCGGTGTCGACGTGGAGCCGCGGGGACAACGCAGGCCGACGGGGTTCACCGTCGGGCGGGCCATTCTGCCATTCCGGTGGCCGGAATGACCGATTGACCGCATGGACGTGCTCATGTTCCCTGGGTCGAACCGAGATTCGCCTGGTTACCAAAGTCTTTGAAGTACAAGGTGAAGGGATTGGCTCTATGCCCGATTGGGATTACACCACCGACTTCCTCGTCGTCGGGAGCGGTGGCGGCCTGGCCGGAGCGCTGCGCGCGAGCGCGCTCGGGGGACGACTGCGGGGAAAGAAGTACCTCACCAACGGTGCCGCATTGATCGCGCACCTGCTGTCCGCGTTGCTCGATCGCGGTGTACCGATCTGGATCAACACAGCTCTGGTCGACCTTGTCGTCGAGGAGGGTCGGGTGGTCGGTGCAGTGATCGAGAAGGACGGGCGGACGATGCGTGTCCGTACCCGTGACGCGGTGCTGCTCGCGGCGGGCGGATTCGCCCAGAACGCGGCGATGCGTGAGGAGTTCTCCGCGAATCAACCCGGCCGCCCCGAGTGGTCGAGCGCGAACCCCGGAGACACCGGCGAGGTCATCCGAATCGCGATGGCTCATGGCGCCGCCACCGACATGATGGACGAGGCCTGGTGGATTCCCTCGTGGCTCATGCCGAACGGCAGGCCGGCCATGACCATCAGTGAGCGAAGCAAACCCGGGTCGATCATGGTCGATGCGCACGGCAACCGGTACACCAACGAGGCGGCTGCATATCAGGAAACGGGACAGCAGATGTTCGCCCACGACCGTGCCGGCGGCGGCGCCGTTCCGTCGTGGCTGATCATCGACTCCTTCCACAGGTCCCGCTACACCTTCGGATTCGCACCTCCGGGCCCGTTTCCGCGGGAATTGATCTCGAGCGGCGTGATCAAGCGCAGTGACACCCTCGAAGACCTTGCACAGCAGTGCGGTATCGAAGCCACCGCCCTGGTCAAGACGGTGGATCGGTTCAACGGGTTCGCGGTGACCGGCGTCGACGAGGACTTCCATCGTGGCGAGGGAGCGCACGAGCGTTACCAAGGCGACAGCACGCACAAGCCGAACCCCTGCCTGGGTCCGATTGCGAAGGCCCCCTTCTACGCCGTGCAGATCTACCCCGGCGATCTCGGAACCAACGGCGGCCTCCTGTGTGACGCCAACGGACAGGTCGTGAACCGCGACGGTGATCCGATCCCGGGCCTGTACGCCGCGGGCAACTGCACGGCATCGGTCATGGGACGCAAGTACCTCGGCGCCGGAGCCACCATCGGACCCTCCACGATCTTCGCCTATCGCGCCGCCAACCACGCCGACGCGGTCTCGATCCGGAGCGACATCTGAGCCGGTGACGACTCGAGCGGCTCAGCCGCCGTCCTCGGCGCCCGGACCCGGCTGGGGCCGGGCGCCGAGGACGTCAACCCATGGCATTCGTGCCGTCGGAGAGCACCGGCGAGAGGAACCCGAACACGTTGCCGTCGGGGTCGACCAGGTAGGCGAGCCGGCCGACGCCCGGCATGTCGTTGGGAGCAATCGCTTCCGTACCGCCCAACTCGAGCCCGCGCGCGAACGTGCCGTCGACATCCTCGACGGCAACCACGACGGTGGATCCGCTGACGGGTGCACCCGGCTCCGGCCGAGGCCCCCGGCGCTGCGTGAGCCCGCCGTTGATCCCGACCTCGGGAGCGCCCGGTGACGCCTCCTCACCGCCGGTGACGATCAACCAGTAGGGCATCTCGCCGAACTGCCGGAACGACCAGCCCAACAGCTCCGAGTAGAAGTCGATGAGCCGCTGCGGCTCCGACGCATGAATCTCGAAGTGCACAACCGGGTTCGACATGATGCCTCCGTTGGTCGGTTCGTCCGAACCCTACGCCTCCACACCGCCGACTCACCGTTGGTCGAGGATCGCCGACGACTGACGCGGCCGTGTCCTCGCGCTGGACGAGGGACTGCTGCGGAGCCGAACCCACAACAGTTTGCGGCAACCGTCGGGTCGTGACCGGCCCGCTCGGTCGAGTTCACGAGTAAATCGACTGTTTGCGAACCGGTTTCACGAATCGCAACAACATCGTGACCGTGGCACCATACCCGCGAACACACACCACGGCTACGTTCGAGCAACACCGAAGCTTCCACGAGCCGGAAGGATTCACCGATGTCAGACACGTCCAATCCCGGCGGCACCGGTTCACCTGGCCCCGGCTACTACTCCGACCCGTCCGGCGTAATGCGATGGTGGGACGGGACCCAGTGGACCGATCGTGTGCAGAGTGGCGGGCCACCCCCGCCGGCACCCCAACCACCGAAGAAGTCGCACACGCTGCGCAACGTCGTGCTTGTACTGGTCGCGTTGTGCGTGCTGGCGATCGGCGGCTGCTTCGCCTTCCTTGGCGTCGCCGCGAATGAAGTGAACGAGGCGATCGAAACGGCGGACGCGGAAGACGCCGCGCCCGGCGGCCCGGACAATCCCCTGACGATCACCGAGGGTCAACCGTTTGAGGTGTCTGGGTTCCAGTACGCACCCGGATGGTCCGTCACCGAGGACGCGCTCGGTTATGCCCAGGTGGAAGGTCTCAAGGTCACCAATACGCGGGACGACAAAGACGGTGCGATCGTAGAGATCAAGTTCATGAACGGCAGCGAGGTCGTGGCGCTCGTAGACTGCACGACCGAACAGATTCCTGTCGGTCAGACAACCTCCCTGAACTGCTTCGGTGGCGACGAGTTCCCAGCGGAATACGACAGGATCACCATCAACGACACCTTCTGAGGCGTTGCGGCGCCTCACACGACAGCTTCACGCAGTCGTCCGGACGGTGATCGAGTCGCCGAAATCCGTCCGGCCGCCGCGGTCGGCATGCCGCTCAGGGCACGATCGACCGCGGCAGGGACCACACGCAGTCCGTCAGCCGGTCACTTTCGCCAGAACAGGTGGTGGGTGACGCCGCTCGGGCTGGGTACGACGTCGAGGTGGAACCGGTCCAGCAGCTCGTCGGGTGACTCCCAGAGCCGCAGCCCGGATCCGAACGTCACGGGTGAGACCGCGACGTGCATGGTGTCGACGAGGTCGGCATCGAGGAACTCCCGGATGGTGGTGACCCCGCCGCCGAGCCGGACGTCCCTCCCCTGCGCGGCCGCACGCGCCTCCTCGAGGACGGCGGCCGGCTCACCCTCGACGAAGTGGAACGTGGTGTCGGAGAGGGTGATGGACGGACGCTCGTGGTGGGTCATGACGAACACCGGTGTCCGGAACGGAGGCTCATCCCCCCACCATCCGCGCCATTCGAGGTCCGTCCAGGGTCCGCGGTGGGGCCCGAACTTGTTGCGGCCCATGATCTCGGTGCCGATGTTGCGTGCGTAGTCCCGGGTGAGGTAGTCGTCGAGGCCGCAGCTTCCGCCGGGGTCGGTGCGCATCGGCCAGCTGGCCGTGGCGCCGGCCCAGGCGAACATCTCGCCGGGATCGAGCCCGAACGGGCTCTCCAGGCTCTGGTGCGCACCGGCACCGATGCCGTCACTGGAGACGGTGAAGTTCTGAACCCTCAGCAGCTGCGTCACTCGCTTCTCCGCACTCTCGACCGATCGTTACGGGGGTTCAGACTGTCCGTGGCCGGGCAACTCATCGGTGAACCGGCGCGTGC
Organism: Rhodococcus sp. NPDC003318; assembly: GCF_042879035.1. Classification (NCBI taxonomy): domain Bacteria; kingdom Bacillati; phylum Actinomycetota; class Actinomycetes; order Mycobacteriales; family Nocardiaceae; genus Rhodococcus; species Rhodococcus sp. NPDC003318. Next base: position 46,691 of record NZ_JBIAOU010000017.1, read on the forward strand.
CGCGTGTCGAGGGCACTCGCCACGATGGTCACAAAAGAAAACGAGGCCACACACTGTTTCCAGTATGTGACCTCGTTCTGTGCAGTTCGTGGAACTGCTCGTGGTGGGCGAAGGGGGACTTGAACCCCCACGTCCCGAAGGACACTGGCACCTGAAGCCAGCGCGTCTGCCATTCCGCCACTCGCCCGAGCGACGACGAAACACTAGCACGACTCCTGCAGAAAACACGATTCGCCCCCTCGAGCTGGGGTTTTGTTCCGCGCCCGCGTCGTTCGTTCGCATCGCGGATATCATGCAGGGGCGGTCGAACCAGACCGCGACACGCGGGAAGTCGAGAGGAGGCAGTGTGGGTATCGTCCAACGGTTCGAGCGCAAGCTTCAGGGCGCGGTCGGTGACGGTCTCGCGCGGGTCTTCGGCGGCGGCGTCGTTCCCCAGGAGGTCGAGTCGGCGCTGCAGCGCGAGGCGGCCGACGGTCTGCAGCGACTCGACGGCGATCACCAGCTGGCACCGAACTCGTACGTGATCACGATCAACGAGTCCGATCACGCCGAACTCGCCGGGGATCGGGAGCTGAGGGTCAAGGCGTTCTCCAAGCACCTCGAAGGCTTCATCCGCGACCAGGGGTGGCAGACCTACGGGCCGATCTCCGTTCGGTTCGAGGCGTCACCGACGCTGCACACCGGCCAGTTCCGGACCCGAGGAGCGGTGGACCCCGATGTGGGCGCAACGCCGCGACCTCCGTCGGGACAGCAAGTACCCTTACCGCCCGCGACCGCACGACCCTCCGCACCGATGAATTCAGGAGCTGGCCACATGACCCAGAACTCAGGCTTCGATCCCGCCCGTGAGCCGGCCGATGAGGGTCGGTACCAGCAGGATCGTCCGCTGAGCCACGCAGGCCAGAACGGCAATGCGTACCCGAGCTACTCCGCGGCCGGCGGCGGCTACGAGCAGCCCCGCAACGGTTACCCGCAGGCCGCCGCCCGGCAGAACGGCACCGAGTACCCGGCGAACCCCTACCCGCCGCAGGGCGCCGAGTACCAGGCCGAGTACGCCAGCCCGTACCCGCCCAACCCGGACTACCCGGCGAACCCCTACCCGCCGCAGGACGACTACGCGAACCCGTACCCCCCGAACCAGGACTACCCGCAGGCGGACTACGCGAACCCGTACCCGCCCAACCCGGACTACCCCGCGAACCCCTACCCGCCGAGCAGCGACTACCAGTACCCGCCGCAGGGTGGCGAGTACCCCGCGTACGGGCAGCAGCCGGCGTACGGACAGCAGGCGTACGGACAGCAGTACGGCGGCGGCGAGTACGCGGGCTTCGACCCGAACCGCACCTTCACCGCGACGTTGCAGCTCGAGGACGGCAGCGGACGCAACTTCCAGCTGCGCGAGGGCCGCAACGTGATCGGTCGCGGCCAGGACGCCCAGTTCCGGCTGCCGGACACCGGGGTGTCGCGTCGCCACATCGAGATCCGCTGGGACGGTCAGGTCGCCATGCTGTCGGACCTCGGATCCACCAACGGCACCACCGTCAACGGTGCGCCGGTGCAGGACTGGCAGCTCGCGGACGGCGACGTGATCCGCGCCGGCCACTCCGAGATCCTGGTCCGGATCGTCTAGGGCAAATCGCCACCGTCGGCGTATCGCCACAATCACAGATCAGACAAGCCCATCAGGCGCGACAGCGGAATCCCGTCGGAGTTCCGTATTGTGGTTGGGCGTCCCCAGCGCGGCCGGTGTCAGCCGGTTCGCGGTAAGACGCTGTCGGCACAACGCCGCTCGCACGAGGAGGAGGTGGACCGCTGTGCAGGGACTCATCCTGCAGTTGACCCGGGCCGGTTTCCTGCTGCTCCTGTGGCTTTTCGTCTGGGCGGTGCTCCGTACCCTGCGCAACGACGTGTACGCCGCGTCGGGCGTCCGGGTCCCTCCGCGCTACACCCGTAGCTCCTCGGTGCTGCCGTCGTTCGGCAAACCGAAGGTCGCCAAGAACCTGGTCGTGACACAGGGCGCGCTGGCGGGGACACGCATCACCCTCGGAACCCAGCCGGTCCTGATCGGCCGGGCCGACGACTCCACCCTCGTCCTCACCGACGACTACGCCTCCACCCGGCACGCCCGCATCTCCCCCCGCGGGACCGACTGGTACGTGGAGGATCTCGGGTCCACGAACGGCACCTACCTGGATCGGGCCCGGGTCACGACCGCAGTCCGCGTGCCATTGGGGACGCCGGTCCGGGTGGGCAAGACCGTGATCGAGCTCCGCCCGTGACCCTCGTCCTGCGCTACGCGGCGCGCAGCGACCGCGGCCTCGTTCGGTCGAACAACGAGGACTCCGTCTACGCGGGCGCCCGACTGCTCGCCCTGGCCGACGGCATGGGCGGTCACGCCGCCGGTGAGGTGGCCTCGCAGTTGATGATCGCCGCGCTGGCGCACCTCGACGACGACGAACCCGGCGACGACCTGCTCGGCAAGCTCGAGGCCGCCACCCGGCACGGCAACGCCGCGATCGCCGAACAGGTCGAGGAGGAGCCGGAACTCGACGGCATGGGCACCACCCTGACCGCGATCCTGTTCGCGGGCAGCAAGCTCGGCCTCGTCCACATCGGCGACTCCCGCGCCTACCTGCTCCGCGACGACACACTCACGCAGATCACCCGCGACGACACCTTCGTCCAGTCCCTCGTCGACGAGGGCCGGATCACCGCCGAGCAGGCGCACACCCATCCGCAGCGGTCCCTGATCATGCGGGCGTTGACCGGCAACGAGATCGAACCGACGCTGACGGTCCGCGAGGCCCGCGCCGGCGACCGCTACCTGCTGTGCTCCGACGGCCTGTCCGACGTCGTCAGCGACGAGACCATCGCCGAGGTACTGCGGACGGGCACTCCCGGAGAGTCGGCGGACCGGCTGATCGAGCTGGCGTTGCGCAGCGGCGGGCCCGACAACGTGACCGTCGTCGTCGCCGACGTCATCGATCTCGACTACGGGCAGAGCCGGCCGATCGTCGCGGGCGCCGCCTCCGACGACGAGGACGACAGTCCACCGCCGGACACCGCAGCGGGCCGCGCCGCAGCGATGCGTCCGCCCCGCGCCAACCCGCGCCGGGTGGTCGTCGCCGCCGAACCCGAGCCGAAGAAGAGCCACAGGCTGCGGTGGATCGTGCTCTCGTTGGGCCTGGTCGTGGCCGTCGCGGTGGGTCTGCTGATCGGCCGGACCCTGATCCGGCACAACTACTACGTCGGCGCCGACGACGGCCGCGTCGCCGTGCTGCGGGGTGTCCCGGGCTCGGTGCTCGGTTACTCGCTGCAGGAGGTCGACCTGGTCGGCTGCGTCACCAGCACCGGCGAACTGAGCCTCGAATCGCCGGACGCCGAGAACCCGTCCTGCACTGTTCTCATGGTCGACGACCTGCAGCCGTCGGCCCGTGAACAGGTCCGGGCGGGACTGCCGTCGGGATCGCTCGACGACGCGAAGGACCAGATGCACCGCCTCACCAGCGGCGACCTGCTCCCGGTGTGCGAACCGACCACGAAGACGCCCACAGCGACACCGACCACGACACCCGCGCCGGCCCCGACCCCCGAACCGGTGCCGGGAGCACTGCCCGCTCCGGTGGCCACCGCCGAACCGGCGGCACCGTCCCCGACGACGCCCACGCAGATTCCGGGGCAGAACTGCAGGACCGGTAGCTGATGTCCGTGTCCTCCGCTCCCTCGGGCGCATCGTTCCCGAGCCCGCCGGGAGGTTTCGCTCCCGCGCCCCAGCAGTCCACCCGTCGCGGTACCGAACTGCTGCTGATCCTCGCCGCCATCGCCATCACCACGCTGTCGCTGGTGCTGGTCGAGGCCAGCCAGGAGCAGGCCATCACCTGGGACCTCGCCAAGTACGCGCTCGCGTACTCGGCGCTGTTCCTGATCGCCCACGCCGCGGTCCGCCGGTTCGCGCCGTACGCCGACCCGCTGCTGTTGCCGATCGTCGCCCTGCTCAACGGGCTGGGGCTGGTCCTGATCCACCGGCTCGACCTGGCGGACGCGGCGACGGCGGCGTACTTCGGCCGCGAGGCCCCCTCCCCCGACGCGACCCAACAGGTGTTGTGGACCGCGCTCGCGATCGCCGGGTTCATCGCCGTACTTGTGCTGCTGCGCGACTACCGCCTGCTCGCCCGGTACAGCTACACGCTCGGCCTCGCCGGGCTCGTGCTGCTGGTGATTCCCGCGCTGCTGCCGTCGTCGATGTCGGAGGTCAACGGCGCGAAGATCTGGATCAAGCTCCCGTTCTTCAGCCTGCAGCCCGGCGAGTTCGCGAAGATCCTGCTGATCATCTTCTTCGCGTCCGTCCTGGTGTCGAAACGCGAACTGTTCACCACCGCGGGCAAGCACGTCTTCGGACTCGACCTGCCACGGGCCCGCGACCTCGGGCCGATCCTCGTCGCGTGGGTCGTCTCGATCGGTGTGCTGGTCCTGGAGAAGGACCTGGGCACCTCGCTGCTGCTGTTCGGCACCGTGCTGGTGATGCTGTACATCGCCACCGAACGCGTCGGCTGGCTGGTCATCGGCGGAGCCCTGCTCGCGCTGGGATTCGTCCTCGCCTACCAGCTGTTCGGGCACGTCCGCGTGCGGGTGCAGACCTGGCTCGACCCGCTCGGCGACTACAACAACACCGGCTACCAGATCTCGCAGTCGCTGTTCGGTCTCGCGACCGGCGGAGTCGCGGGCACCGGTCTGGGCAGCGGACGCCCGTCGCAGGTGCCGTTCGCCAAGACCGACTTCATCGTCGCGACGATCGGTGAGGAACTCGGCCTGATCGGTCTGGCGGCCGTGCTCATGCTGTTCCTGATCCTGATCATCCGCGGGCTGCGGACCGCGCTGGCGGTCCGGGACAGCTTCGGCAAACTGCTCGCCGCCGGTCTGGCGTTCACCATCGCGATCCAGCTGTTCGTCGTGGTCGGCGGCGTCACCAAACTGATCCCGCTGACCGGCCTGACCACCCCGTTCATGTCGTACGGCGGTTCGTCGCTGCTGGCGAACTACCTGCTGCTGGCGCTGCTGATCAGGATCTCCGACGCCGCCCGCACCCCACCTGAACCGAAGAAGAAGGGACCCGCACCGATCGCGGACGCACCGACGGAAATGTTGAGGCGCACATGAACACCCCCCTGCGCCGTGTCGCGATCGCCGTGATGGTGATGGTCGTCGCACTGCTCGCCAACGCCACGTACGTGCAGGTCATCAAGGCCGATGATCTGCGCACCGATCCGCGGAACTCCCGGGTGCTGCTCGACGAGTACTCCCGCCAGCGGGGGCAGATCTCGGCCGGTGGCCAGGTGCTGGCCGCGTCGATCCCGACGGACGACCGGTACAAGTACCTGCGCACGTACCCGCCGAACCCGACGGCACCGTCGAGCCCGTTCGCGAACGCGCCGGTCACCGGCTTCTACTCGATGCTCTACGGCAACACCGGCCTCGAGCGCAGCGAGGACGCGGTCCTCAACGGCTCCGACAACCGGCTGTTCGGTCGCCGCTTCTTCGACCTGGTATCCGGTCGCGACCCGCGTGGCGGCAACGTCGTCGCCACCATCGACCCGGTCGTCCAGCAGGTCGCGTACGACCAGCTGACGTCGAAGGGGTACACCGGTTCGGTCGTCGCGATCCGGCCCAGCACCGGCGAGATCCTGTCGATGGTGAGCACCCCCAGCTACGACCCCAACCTGCTCGCCAGCCACGACGGCAAGGTGAGTACCGAGGCGTGGGAGGCGCTCAACGCGGACCCGGACAAGCCGCTGCTCAACCGCGCCATCTCGCAGACCTACCCGCCGGGGTCGACATTCAAGGTCGTCGTCACCGCGGCCGCGCTCGAGAACGGCGCCGACCCGAACGAACAGCTCACCGCCGCCCCCAACATCACGCTGCCCGGCACCACCACGACGCTGGAGAACTACAACGGCACCACCTGCGGCGCCGGCCCGACCGCGTCGCTGCGTGAGGCGTTCGCGCGGTCCTGCAACACCGCATTCGTCGAGCTCGGCATCCGGACCGGCGCCGACGCACTCGAGGAACGCGCCACGGCGTTCGGGATCACCCCGGACTCCCCCGGCATCCCGATTCCCGTCGCCGACGGAACGATCGGCACCATTCCCGACGACGCGGCGCTCGGCCAGTCCAGCATCGGTCAGCGCGACGTCGCATTGACCCCGCTCGAGAACGCCGTCATCGCGGCGACCGTCGCGAACGGCGGCGTCCGGATGCAACCGCACCTGGTGGCGCAGCTGCAGAGCCCGGACCTGTCGAACCTGGCGACCACCGCTCCGGAATCGAAGGGACAGGCCATCTCCCCGCAGGTCGCGGCGACGCTCACCGACCTGATGGTCGGCTCGGAGAACAACACCGGCGGTGGCAACAAGATCCCCGGCGTGCAGATCGCGTCCAAGACCGGCACCGCCGAACACGGCACCGACCCCCGGAACACGCCGCCGCACGCCTGGTACATCGGCTTCGCGCCCGCGGACAACCCGCAGGTGGCCATCGCCGTCATCGTCGAGAACGGTGGCGATCGTGCCCTCGCCGCGACCGGTGGGTCCGTTGCCGCACCAATCGGTCGCGCCGTCATCGCCGCCGCCCTCGAACGGGAGGGCCAGCGGTGACCCTGAACAACGGCGCGGTCATCGCGAACCGCTATCGGCTGCTGCGCCTGATCGCCACCGGCGGAATGGGCCAGGTGTGGGAGGCCACCGACAACCGGCTGCACCGCCGCGTCGCCGTGAAGGTCCTCAAGTCGGAGTTCTCCACCGACCCGGAGTTCCTCGAACGGTTCCGCACCGAGGCCCGGACCACCGCCCAGCTCAACCATCCGGGCATCGCGGGCATCTACGACTACGGCGAGACCCACGACGCGTCCGGGCAGGACACCGCCTACCTGGTGATGGAACTCGTCAACGGCGAGCCGCTCAACGCGGTCCTCGCCCGCGTCGGACGGCTGTCGCTGCCGCATGCGCTCGACATGCTCGAGCAGACCGGGCGGGCACTGGAGACCGCGCACGCGACCGGGGTCGTGCACCGCGACGTCAAGCCCGGCAACATCCTGATCACGCCCACCGGCCAGGTGAAGATCACCGACTTCGGCATCGCCAAGGCCGTCGAGGCGTCCCCGGTCACTCGCACCGGCATGGTGATGGGCACCGCGCAGTACATCGCGCCGGAGCAGGCCCTAGGCCAGGACGCCTCCCCGGCCAGCGACGTGTACTCGCTCGGTGTCGTCGCCTACGAGGCGCTCGCCGGCCACCGCCCCTTCACCGGCGACGGCGCGTTGACCGTCGCGATGAAGCACGTGCAGGAGGTTCCGGCGCCGCTGCCGGTCGACCTGCCGCCGAACGTGCGTGAACTCGTCGAGATCACGATGGCGAAGGACCCGGCCGCCCGGTACCACAGCGGCGGCGAGTTCGCCGACGCCGTCGCGGTCGTGCGGGCCGGGGGGCGGCCGCCGATGCCGGGGTCGGGTGCGCCGACCGTGGCGACCGCGCCGCCCACCGCGGCCACCCAGGTGCTGGCCTCGTCGACGGGTGCCTATGCTGGGCCCGACCCCGGCACGCCGGCACCCACCGGCCTGACCAGCGGTCAGAAGGCCCTCGCCTGGGCCGGCGGTGCGCTCATCCTGCTGGCGTTGCTGATCGGCGGTTGGATGTTGCTGTCCGGTGGTGACGACGCACCGACGGTGCCCGCGACGACCACCACCAGCCGCGCCGCGGTGACCACGACACCGGCCCCGACCACGACCCGGCGGACGACGACACCCCCGCCGCCCACCACAACGGAGTGGACGCCGGAGCCGACGACCACCGAGCGGCGGACCACGACCACCGAGCCGCCGACAACCACGACGGAGCGGACCACGACGACCACCACCACCGCTGCGCCCACGACCACCACGACCACCGTCACGACGACGCCGAGCGAGACCACCACCTCGGCCACCCAAGGACAGCCATGACCACACCGCGCAAACTCTCCTCCCGCTACGAGCTGGGCGAGATTCTCGGCTTCGGTGGCATGTCCGAGGTGCACCTGGCCCGCGACCTTCGTCTGAGCCGCGACGTCGCGATCAAGGTGTTGCGCGCCGACCTGGCCCGCGATCCCACGTTCTACCTGCGGTTCCGCCGCGAGGCGCAGAACGCGGCCGCGCTGAACCATCCGGCGATCGTCGCCGTCTACGACACCGGCGAGGCGGAGACGGACGGCGGCCCGCTGCCGTACATCGTGATGGAGTACGTCGACGGGGTGACGCTGCGCGACATCGTCCGCAGCGAGGGGCCGATGGCGCCGCGTCGCGCGATGGAGGTCATCGCCGACGTCTGCGCCGCGCTGGACTTCAGCCACCGCAACGGCATCGTGCACCGCGACATCAAGCCCGCGAACATCATGATCAACCGGGCCGGCGCGGTGAAGGTCATGGACTTCGGCATCGCCCGCGCGATCTCCGACAGTTCCAGCCCGATGACGCAGACGGCCGCCGTGATCGGCACCGCGCAGTACCTGTCGCCCGAGCAGGCTCGCGGCGAGCAGGTGGACGCCCGCTCGGACGTGTACTCACTCGGCTGCGTGCTGTTCGAGATCCTCGCGGGGGAACCGCCGTTCAAGGGCGATTCGCCGGTCGCGGTCGCGTACCAGCACGTCCGCGAGGATCCGGCGCTGCCGTCGACGGTGAACGCCGACATTCCGCGCGAGCTGGACTCGGTGATCCTCAAGGCGATGAGCAAGAACCCGGCGAACCGCTACCAGAGCGCCGCCGAGATGCGCAGCGACCTGGTGCGGGTGCTCGGCGGGCAGCGTCCGTCGGCGCCGATGGTGATGAACGACGAGGACCGCACCACGATCCTCGGTGCCGTCGACAACTCCGGGCGCTACGCGGCCACCCCGACCCCGGTGCCCGCCGGAGCGGTGGCGGGCGCGTCGCAGCAGCCCGACCCCGACCAGGGATCGCGCAAGGCGATGCGGATCGTGCTGATCGCGATCGCCGCGCTGGCGGTCATCGGTATCGTCGGCGCCTTCCTGTGGTCCCTCGGCCCGGGGGCGAAGGCCGAGCAGGTCACCATCCCCGACGTCACCAACCAGGCGTCGCAGGCCGCGCAGAACGAACTGCAGAACCTCGGGTTCCGGGTGCAGACCCAGCCGAAGTCGAGCAACGTCGTCGCCGACGGCAACGTCATCTCGACCATCCCCGTCGCCGGCACCCGCGCCGACGAGGGCACCACGGTCACCCTCGACGTGTCGACCGGACCGGAACTGGTCGACGTGCCGAAACTGACCGGGATGACCCAGTCGCAGGCGGCGCAGGCCCTCAGCGCGGTCGGCCTCGCCCTCGACCCGACGGTCGACCGGGCCCCGTCCACGCCCGAGCAACTCGACAAGGTCACCGCCCAGGAACCGACCGCCGGAGCCCAGGTCGAGGTGAGTGGCACCGTGCAGATCACCCTCGGCAGCGGACCCGAACAGGTCCGGATCCCGAACGTGGTCGGGCAGACACTCGAGGTCGCGCAGCCGAACGTCGAGGGCGCCGGCTTCAAGGTCGAGGTGGTGAACGTCGACTCCGGCCGTCCGAAGGGGCAGGTGGTGTCCACGGACCCGACCGGCGGCAGCACCGCGGCCCGTGGCAGCACCGTCACCCTGCAGGTGTCGAACGGCAACATGATCCAGATGCCGGACCTGAGCAACCAGACGGTGTCGCAGGCCCTGGACTCGCTGCGTCGCGCCGGCTGGACGGGGTCGTCGAGCCAGCTCGTGCAGCGGCCCCAGGCGACCCTCGAGACCGATCAGGTCGGCAAGGTCGTGTCCCAGGCGCAGCCGCCCGGCTCCGAGGTGTCGAAGACCGCGACCATCACCGTCGGCATCGGCCAACTCGGTATCCCGTCCGGCGGTCGCTGACCCGCTGACCCGCTGATCTGCGATCGGCGGGAGGGCACCGTCGCCCCACCCCCGCGGGCTGAAGGTGTCCTTCGTGCGGTTCAACCGGACGACGGTGCCCTTCAGCCGGCGTGGGTGGGGCCGCCCGAGTCGGGTGAGTGCTTGTTCCGACCCGTCAGGGGTGGGTGAGGGCGTCGCCGAGTGCGCGGGCGACCTCCGACTCGAGGGCCTCGATCAGCGCCTCGGCCGGCCGCTCACCGCACACCTCGAGCCAGTTCGCGAGCATCCGGTGCCCGCCCTGCGTGAGCACCGACTCCGGATGGAACTGGACGCCGTGGATCGGCAGGTCCCGATGCCGCAACGCCATCACGATGCCGGTGTCGGTGTGGGCCGTCGGGACGAGGACGTCCGGCATCGTCTCCGGCAGCACGGTCAGCGAGTGGTAGCGGGTCGCGGTGAACGGGTCGGGCAGGCCGGCGAGCACACCCGTCCCGTCGTGGGTGACCAGGCTGGTCTTGCCGTGCAGCAGTTCGGGCGCGCGGTCGACGGTCGCGCCGAACGCGGCGCCGATCGACTGATGTCCGAGGCACACGCCGAGCAGCGGAGTCCGCGTCTGCGCACACGCCGCCACCAGGTCCATGCTGGCGCCGGCACGCTGCGGGGTGCCGGGGCCGGGGCTGAGCAGGATGCCGTCGAAGTCCCGCGCGACGGCGGCTCGATCGTCGAGCCGTGGGTCGTCGTTGCGCCACACCGTCGCCGTCGTGCCGAGCTGACCCAGGTACTGGACCAGGTTGAAGACGAAGCTGTCGTAGTTGTCGACGACGAGGATGCGCATTGCGCCAGGATAATCAGCGCGCGAACTTGGTGCGCATCTGCCCGTCGTAGCCGGGCACCGTCAGCGACTCCGAGGTGGTCTGGTTGTACCCGAGTCCGTAACGGACGGCGTACTGCTTGAACAGCCGCACCCCCGGTTCGGCGTCGAGCGCGGCGGTGAGCCGGGCCGGATCACCGAGGGCGGTCATCACGTACGGCGGGCTGTAGGTGCGTCCGTGCAGCAACAGGGTGTTGCCGATGCACCGCGGTGCCGACGTCGCGACGATGCGCTGGTCCTGCATTCCGACCGCGGTCGCCCCGCCGACCCAGAACGCGTTGAGCACGGACTGGACGTCCTGCTGGTGCACGACGAGGTCGTCGGGCCGAGCACCGGCGGGATAGTTGCCGTCGGAGTCGCGGCTGGCGTCGGTCAGGGTGACCGTGACCCCCGGACCGCTGACCTCGGACAACCCGGCTTCCGCCTCGAGGGAGCGCACCTGCTCGAGTACCGTCGCGACCCCGGAGTCGGAGTTCGCGGCGTCGGACTGCAGGGTGTCGAGCCGGGCGACGAGACCGTCCCGGTCGACGGTGGCGCGGTCGAGGTCGGACTGGGCGGCACGCACCAGGTCGGACAGGCGGGTGGTGTCGCCGCGGCGCAGTTCGTTGCCTGCCGACACCTCGCGCGTGGTCGCGAACAGCAGCCCCGCGACCAGGCAGACGATCGGCACGCACACCAGCCAGATCCTGGACCGGCGGACGCGGTCGGCCATCGTGGTCCTCCCCCCGGCGTCACGGTGCGTTCGGTGCGGTGCCGCCTGCGTTCGGTGCGGGCCGACGGATCGGTGCCGGACCGGCGCGGATGCCGCTACCGTAGGCTCGAATCTACCTGGTCGGCGTCGGTGACGATGCCGACCGCGGTGGCACACCGTACATCCACAGGGCCACCCTGCCCTGTCACATCAGCCGAGGTCGTCATGCCGAAGTCGAAGGTCCGGAAGAAGACGGACTACACCATCAACCCCGCGAACCGCACTCCCGTCAAGGTGAAGGCCGGTCCGTCCAGCGCACTGTACGTGTCGGTGATGCTGGGGCTGATGCTGATCGGGCTCGCGTGGCTGATCGTGTACTACCTCGCCGCCGACCAGATCGATTTCATCAACAACCTGGGGGCGTACAACTTCCTGATCGGCTTCGGATTCATGGTCGCGGGCCTGGTCATGACGATGCGGTGGCGTTGACCTGCGGGTTCCCCGCGGCTCCCCGGTCAATTACACCTGTGTCATTCATCCCCAGTGTGGATAACAGCTGTGGATAACCTCGGGAGTACATGTGCATAACCAGTCCACACAGTGGGCAACCCCGACCGCGGCGCTCGCCGCCACGGGCGCGGGCGGTCTCGCGATGGCACTGGTCGCGATCCTGCTCCCGGCCGATCCCGCGGGGCGGTTCCTGATCGGGCTGGCCGCGCTCGGGCTGCTCGTCGTGACCGCGCTCGGGTTGCGGCAGCGTCCGCGCCTGGCGATCCGCGACGACAACCGGGGCATCACCGTGCAACGACTGCGCGGCCGACTCGACGTCGACCGGACCGAGCTGAGCCGGGTCCGGATCGTGCGCTATCCACGATTCGGGCGCCGGGTGCCGATGCTCGAGATCGACGTCCGACCGCCCGGATCCGACGACGACACCCTGCTCATCTTCGGCCGCTGGGACCTCGGTACCGACCCGACGACGGTGTTCGAGTCGCTGAACTCGCGCGGACTCGTCCCGCCCGACCGCCGACCCACCACCCCCTGACCGGCTGAAGGCCACCTTCATGCGCCTGGGCAGCACGAAGGTGGCCTTCAGCCGGGGATGGGTGGGGTGGATCGGATCGCTCAGAGGCCGTATTCGCTGCGCAGCTGCGCGACCCTCAGGCCGATCAGGCCGGCCGTCACCACCGCGACCACGCCGAGCCCGATCCAGCCGATCCGGACGGCCCGGTCACGGTTCTGGCCGGCACCGAACCACTGCGGTGCGTACAGCAGTGCCGCGGTCGCGGCCGCACCGGCGACGAGTCCGCCGAGGTGGCCGAAGAACGAGATGCCGGGCAGCGTGAGGCTGATGATCACGTTGATCGCGATCACGGCGATGATCGGCGCCGGACTGCGCCGCAGCTTCAGCAGGATCACCGCCTGGGCACCCATGATGCCGAAGATGGCACCGGACGCGCCCGCGGTGAAGCCCGCGACCTCGAACGCCATCACGGACGCGGACCCGCCGAGCAGCGAGATCAGGTACACCGCGACGTACCGCGCCCGGCCGAGGATCACCTCGGTGTCGCGGCCGAGGATGTACAGCGCGAACATGTTGACGGCCAGGTGCAGGAGGCCGAAGTGCAGGAATCCGCTGCCGAGCAGACGCATCCAGTCGCCGGTGGCCACGTCCACCGGCGAGAGCACCCAGCGACCGAACAGGGTCGAGTCGAAGACCGCGGTGCCCGTGAACTGGTTGACGAACCCGCGGCCGTTGTCCATCACCGACTTCGCCTGCAGCGCCGTCACCAGGAAGACGACGACGTTGATCCCCATCAGGACGTAGGTGACGATCGGCGCGGGCACACCGGTCCGGACCGGAGCGCCGGCGACCGTGCGCACGGTCGCGGTGTGGCGGTTGCCCTCGGCGACGCAGTCGACGCAGTGCTGACCGACCGAGGCCGGGCGCAGGCAGTCGGGGCAGGCGGGACGTCCGCAGCGCGTGCAGGACAGACCGGTGGGCCGGTCCGGGTGCCGCACGCACCGCGGTTGGGGCGGGGTTCCCTCTCCGGGTGCACCGCCCCAACCGGGGTTGGTCATGTTGTCAGCCGATCAGGAGATGGTGATGCTGTTGATCACGACGGGCTCGACCGGACGGTCCGCGCGGTCGACCGGGGTGGTCGCGATGGCGTCGACGACCTTCTTCGAGTCCGCGTCGACGACCTCACCGAAGATGGTGTGGCGACGGTTCAGGTGCGGGGTTGCGCCGACGGTGATGAAGAACTGCGAGCCGTTGGTGCCCGGGCCGGCGTTCGCCATCGCCAGCAGGTAGGAGCGGTCGAACTGGAGCTCGGGGTGGAACTCGTCGGCGAACTGGTAGCCCGGGCCGCCGCGTCCGGTGCCGGTCGGGTCGCCGCCCTGGATCATGAACCCGGAGATGACGCGGTGGAAGACGGCGCCGTCGTAGAAGGGTCCGGACGCCTCACCCTTGGCGTTCTGGGTGGTGTAGTCGGCCGACCCGTCGGCGAGGCCGACGAAGTTGGCGACCGTCTTCGGCGCATGGTTGCCGAACAGGGCGATCTTGATGTCGCCGCGGTTGGTGTGCAGCGTTGCGGTTGCGGTCTGATTCGGTGTGCTCACCCCTCCATCGTGCCATTCACTCGCTGCGGACATGTGCGACAGTGGACATATGACGCGAGCCGAGCAGACCACTGTCCCTGAACCAGTCGAACTCGACTCCCTACCGGCCGCTCCGACGGACTCGTCCGGTACTGCCGCGCGGGTTGCGACTGCTGCTGCGCTGGGTCTGGTACAGGGCAGCGGCACCCTCGCCAAGGGCGGGGCGACGGCTGTCGGCTATCTCGTCGGCCAGGCACTCGCGCTCGCGAAGGTGGCGCTCACCCGGCAGCGGCGGCTCGCGGAGCTGACCGAGGTCGAGATCGCCGAAATAGCCGAGATCGCCGGGATCGCACCGCGCAGGCGTGGACGCCGCCTGCGTCGCGCGGCGATCTTCGGTGCCCTCGGTGCCGCCGTGATCGGTGGCGTCGTGTTCTGGTGGAGTCGGCGCGGCGAGCCCGCCCCGGTCTCGGATCAGCCCCCGAGCCTGCGCGACGTCGAATCCGACGGGCAGGCACTCTCGGGCCGGTAGGTCCCGGTTTCACGTGGAACGGGCCCGACACCACTGCGGTGTCGGGCCCGTTTCGTGAAGCGCGCGGTCCGCGGAACATCGTGTGATCGAGCCGTGAACCCGAGGTGACCGGACGCGTTGCTACACAGGTTTACCCACAATTCCACAGGTGACGGACCCCACCGGATCCTCCGGTGGCCGGCGGGTCGACGGCGTCGCCGGAACGCCCGGCACAAGAGAAAGAGCCACTCTCTCGACATCCGAGAGGGTGGCTCCGCCATGCACACTTCGTTGTGGAGCCTAGGAGATTCGAACTCCTGACATCTGCCTTGCAAAGGCAGCGCTCTACCAACTGAGCTAAGGCCCCGTCCGCGTCAGCGGCTGGTGACCTCGTGCCAGACGTCCTCGCTGCGGTGCGACCGCAACTTGGTCAAACCGAAGACCACCGCCACCACGGACAACGCCAGCAGCAGAATCTTCATGCTCGAACCCTTCGTCGGCACGGGGAGTGGGCCTAGGAGGACTTGAACCTCCGACCTCTTCCTTATCAGGGAAGCGCTCTAACCGCCTGAGCTATAGGCCCGTGATCGGCACCAGAGATTTTCTCTCTCGAACCGAGGCATGACACTACCCCACCGACCCTCGCCCGCCAAAATCGGGTCGGTGGGGCATCGAAAGACCAGGTCAGGGACGCCCGCGAGGGCGGTCAGTCCCGATCCGCGAGCGTCACCTCGACACCGCCGACGAGGTCGGTGCAGAGGTTGTAGATGAACGCACCGACGGTCGCGAGGGCGGTGAACAGGATGATGTTGATGCCACCGATCAACGCCGAGTACCCGAACACCTGGCCCGCGGTGACGAGTCCGCTGTCCGAGGACTCGGACACGATGTCGGTGAACGCGTTGTTCAGCCGGTCCCACACGCCCATGCCGTCGAGGACGAGGTACAGGAACCCGACGGCGAACATCCACACGAAGAACATCGCGACCGACAGCACCAGCGCGACCTTGAGCGTCGACCACGGGTCGATCTTGCGGATCTGCACCGATGCCCGCAGCGGGTCGCCGACCGGCGTCGTCGCGGCGACGATCACCGACGGCTTCTTTGCCGGTGCGCCGCCCTCGGGAGCAGCGGGCGGGGTCGGATGCCTGACCTCGGACAGGTCGGGCAGATCCTTCGCGAGGTCCTCCCGGTCGATGTGCCGGGTCGGCCCGTCGATCACCGCTGCCTTGGCCTGGGTGGCCTGCTTCTGCGCCGCCCGAGCGGGTTCCGGGGCCGGACGACGGCCCGGGACAGCTGCGGGAGCGGCCGTGCCGGTCACCACGGGCTTCGTCACCGCGGCGGGAGCCGGGACCTGCTGCGGATGTGCGGGAGCGGGCCGGCCCTGACCACCTGCCTGGGGCGCACCACCGTGGGGCGCGCCGCTCTGGGTGCCCCGCTGCCACGGCGGTGTCTGCGCACCCGGACGCGACGTCGCACCCGGGCTCGACTGACCCGACCGTGGTGCCGCGGCCGGCGGAACGGCTCGCCCGTTCGCCTGGGTCGCGGGCCCGTGTCCCGCGTGCTGGCCGGCGGCACCGGTGGCTGGCTTGGCCGCAGCCGGAGGTGTTCGCACCGCATCGGTTTTCGCGGTGACGCCGTTCGTCGGAGCTCCCGCGGTCGGTGCTCCCGAGCCGACGGCAGCGGCGGGCTTGGCCGCGTTGTCGGCGGTCGCCGGCTTCGGTGCGGGGGCACCCGATTCGGCGGGTTTGCCCGACATCGGGTTCGGCGACGCGGGCGCGGCGACGGTCGGCAGTTGCTGGGTGGGCCGAGCCCGGTCACCGGCCGGCGCGTTGCGCTCGGCCTGCGCGCCGGAGGGAGGAGCCGCCTGCGCCGCGGACCCGTTCGCCTTCGCCGGCCCGGAGGCTGCGGCACCGTTCCGTGCGGGCCGCTGTCCGGCCGGTCCCGACGCCGACGCGGCCGGACCGGTCGGGGCCGGCCGGTCGCTGCCGGGCTGGTGGGGAGTGCTCACTTACGACTCCTTCGCTGCGTCGGTCGCGGCGGTCTCGGACTCTTCGGGTTCGTCGGCGTTGCGCGCGATCGCGAGCAACGTGTCCCCGTCCCCGAGGTTCATCAACCGCACACCCTTCGTCTGACGGCCGGCCTTGCGGACCTGCTTGGCCGCGGTACGGATCACGCCCCCGCCGGACGTGATGGCGTAGAGCTCGTCGTCGTCGTCGACGATGAGCGCCCCGACCAGGGTGCCACGCTTGGGGTCGTACTGGATGGTCAGCACGCCCTTGCCGCCGCGACCCTGAACCGGGTAGTCCTCCATCGGCGTGCGCTTCGAGTAGCCACCGGACGTCGCGACCAGCAGGTACGTGCCCTCCTTGACGACGTTGAGCGACAGCAGCGCGTCCTCGCCGTTGAACCGCATCCCCTGCACGCCGGAGGTGGCGCGACCCATCGGCCGCAGCGCCTCGTCGGTGGCGGAGAACCGGATCGACTGGCCCTGCTCGGAGACCAGCAGCAGGTCGTCCTCGGCGGAGCACAGCACCGCGCCGACCAGCTCGTCCTCGCCGCGCAGGTTGATCGCGACGATGCCGCCGGAGCGGTTGGAGTCGAAGTCGGCGAGCTTGGACTTCTTGACCAGACCGTTGCGGGTGGCCAGGACGAGGTACGGCGCGTCCTCGTAGCTCTGCAGCCGGATCACGCCCTGGATCCGCTCGTCGGGCTGGAACGCGAGCAGGTTCGCGACGTGCTGACCGCGGGCGGTGCGACCGGCCTCGGGCAGTTCGTACGCCTTCGCCCGGTAGACGCGGCCCTTGGTGGTGAAGAACAGCAGCCAGTCGTGCGTCGAGCTGACGAAGAAGTGCCGGACCAGGTCGTCCTGCTTGAGTTCGGCACCCTTGACGCCCTTGCCGCCGCGCTTCTGCGACCGGTACAGGTCGGTCTTGGTGCGCTTGGCGTAGCCGGTCTCGGTGATCGTGACGACCACGTCCTCGCGGGCGATCAGGTCCTCGTCGGCGACGTCACCGTCGGCCGCGATGATGCGGGTGCGGCGGTCGTCGCCGTGCTTGTCGACGATCTCCTTCAGCTCGTCGCGCACGATCGCGCGCTGCCGCTCCGGCCGGGCGAGGATGTCCTGGTAGTCGGCGATCTCGCGTTCGATCTCGGCGAGTTCGTCGATGATCTTCTGCCGCTCGAGGGCGGCGAGGCGACGCAGCTGCATCGCGAGGATCGCGTCCGCCTGGATCTCGTCGACGGTGAGCAGCTCGATCAGGCCGGCGCGGGCGATGTCGACGGTCTGCGACGCCCGGATCAGGGCGATGACCTCGTCGAGCGCGTCGAGGGCCTTGACCAGACCACGCAGGATGTGGGCCCGCTCCTCGGCCTTGCGCAGCAGGTACTTGGTACGCCGGACGATGACCTCGAGCTGGTGGGTGACGTACAGCCGGATCATCTGGTCGAGGCGCAGCGTGCGCGGCACCCCGTCGACGATCGAGAGCATGTTGCAGCCGAAGGTGGTCTGCAGCTGCGTGTGCTTGTAGAGGTTGTTCAGCACGACCTTCGCGACCGCGTCCCGCTTGACGGTGACGACGATGCGCAGGCCGGCACGGTCCGAGGACTCGTCGTGGACGTCGGAGATCCCGGCGATCTTCGCGTCCTTGACCTGCTCGGCGATCGCGTTGATGAAGTTGTCGGTGTTGACCTGGTACGGCAGCTCGGTGATGACGATCGTGGTCTGGCCCTTGGCGTTCTCCTCGATCTCGACGACGCCGCGCATGCGGACCGAGCCGCGACCGGTGCGGTAGGCGTCCGAGATGCCCTGGCCGCCGACGATCAGGCCGGACGTCGGGAAGTCGGGACCCTTGACCCGCTCCATGACGGCCTCGAGGGTGGACTCCTCGTCGGCCTCGTGGTTGTCGAGCGCCCAGTAGATCGCCTCGGCCACCTCGCGCAGGTTGTGCGGCGGGATGTTGGTGGCCATACCGACGGCGATGCCGTTGGAACCGTTGATCAGCAGGTTGGGGACACGGCTCGGCAGAACCGTCGGCTCCATCGTCTTGCCGTCGTAGTTCGGCGTGAAATCGACTGTGTCGTGGTCGATCTCCCGCAGCATCTCCATCGCGAGCGGCGTCAGGCGGCACTCGGTGTACCGCATGGCGGCGGCGCCGTCGTTGCCGCGGGAACCGAAGTTGCCCTGACCGTCGACGAGCGGGTACCGCAGCGACCACGGCTGCGCCATTCGCACCAGCGTGTCGTAGATCGAGGCGTCGCCGTGCGGGTGGTAGTTACCCATCGTGTCGGCGACGGGACGTGCCGACTTCACGTAGCCGCGGTCCGGACGGTAGCCGTTGTCGTACATCGCGTAGAGCACGCGGCGGTGCACGGGCTTGAGACCGTCACGCACGTCCGGGAGTGCGCGGCCCACGATCACGCTCATCGCGTAGTCGATGTAGCTGGACTGCATCTCCTGCTGGATGTCCACCGGCTCGACGCGGTCGTGCCCCGGTTCCTCCGGCGGCAACGTGGTGTCAGTCATCGGCTCCTCTTCTTCTCAGCTTCGCTGGTGCCGGGTGCGACTGTCCTGGGCAGAGCCCGCGGACCCGGGGCGACGCTCGACACCGGGAAAGTGCTCGTTCCCGACGTCCCGCACCGCACAACCACCCAAGTCTATAGGTGCTGGTCAGGATGAAGCGGAAGCCAGGGCGGGTTGTCGGGCGCTGGCTCAGCTCCGCCGCTGCGCGGCTTCCTGTTCGACCCACACCCGGGCCTGGGCTTCGAGCTCGGCGGTGACACGGTCGGGGGCCAGGAGCAGCGAGACGATCGGGACGACGAGGATGAGCATGCCCACGACGAACGCCGGGAAGAGGATGGCGAACACCTCGAAGCCGGGCGGGGTGGGTGCGGACGCGTCGAGTCGGACCCGCAGCGCCGCCATCATCGCGGCGTGCATCACCACCGGCGCCACCGCGACCGCGAGGGACCCGCCCGCCAGTACCACCCGGGACACGTCGGCGATGGACATCCACAGCACCCCGATCGACGCGATGACCGCGACGACACCCGCGACGGCGATGAGGGCACCGTCCATGTAGGTGCGGCCCTGCACCTCGATCGCGGTCATCGCGACGTAGTAGCCGGCGGTCAGACCGAGGCCCGTCACCGCGGCGGCCGCCATCACGGTGACGATCACCGTGTCACTGCTCGTGGCACGGCGGCGCGGCGCGGCGATCAGCAGTCCGGCGATCGTCGCGACGAGACACAGGGCCAGCGAGACGGCGACGCGCAGCGCGTCGAAGCGGACCGCGCTGCCGTCGACGGCGAATCCCGCCATCGACACGATGTTCGTCAGCCAGAACGCGACGCCGCCGATCACCAGTGCGGCCAACGTCGTCCAGAGCGGCCGCCGGTCCGCGGCATAGGCGGAGCGGCGAGCGCAGGCGACCCCGACGTACGCGCCGATCGCCGCCGTCGCGACGGCGAGGAAGATCACCCAGATACCCATCGAAAGATGGTGCACTTGATCGGACATGTTGTAGGTCAACGTCTTTCGTGTCTGTCGAGCCGTCGGCAGAGGTCAGTAGGCGGGCTGGTCGATGCGGCGCAGGGCGTACTCGGTGACCGCGACCAGGGCCCCCTTCGCGGATTCGCGGTTCCGGGCGTCGATCGACATGATCGGCACCTGCGGCGAGACCGCCAGCGCCTGACGGATCTCCTCGAGCGGGTACCGCGGCGCGTCGTCGAACTCGTTGACCGCCACCAGGAACGGCAGGTTTCGCGCTTCGAAGAAGTCCACCGCGGCGAACGACTCGTCGAGTCGCCGGGTGTCGATCAACACGATCGCGCCGATCGCGCCGCGGATCAGGTCGTCCCACATGAACCAGAAACGGTTCTGCCCCGGCGTCCCGAACAGGTACAGCACCAGATCGGACGCGAGGCTGATCCGACCGAAGTCCATCGCGACGGTGGTCGTGGCCTTTCGCGGTGTGGCACTGAGGTTGTCGACCCCGTCGGAGGCGTTGGTCACCAGTGCCTCCGTGCGCAGGGGGACGATCTCGGACACCGCACCGACGAGTGTGGTCTTCCCGACGCCGAAACCACCGGCGACGACGATCTTGGTCGAGGTCACCCGGCCGGACCGGGGATCAGAGCCTGCGAAGTCCACCGAGGACCCTTTCGATCAGTTCCCGACGTTCGCTGTCGCTGGAATCGTCCTGAAGTGTTGCCAGAATGCGGACGTGCCCGGCCTCCACGAGGTCGGCCACCAGGACCCGGGCCACGCCGATCGGCAGCCCGACGCGCGCCGCGATCTCCGCGACGGACGGGGACTGCGCGCACAGCGCCACGATCGCCGAGTCCACGTCCCCGAGCGCGAGCGTTCGGTTCTCGGGGTCCGGCATGGCCTGGATCATCGCCTCGAGGGCCAGTTCGACCGCGGGCCTGGTCCGTCCCGAGGTGAACGAGTACGGGCGGACCAGTTTCGGCCCCCCGGCTCCGTGGTGCGCGTCGGGCGCGCCCCACGCACTGGTGTTCGGCTCGTCCATCACCGCTCCCGGCTCAGGTGCCGAACGACGAGCGCGGCACCGCCTGCACGGACGCGCCGACCCGGTCGACGAGCAGCGCCATCTCGTATCCGACCTGGCCGATGTCGCAGCCGGTCGAGGTGAGAGCGGCCAGGTGCGAGCCGTCGCCGACACTCATCAGCAGCAGGTAGCCGTGCTGCATCTCGACGACGGACTGCAGCACACCGCCGCCGTCGAAGAGGTTGGAAACGCCGGCCGAGAGGCTGGCGAGGCCGGAGGTGACGGCCGCCAGCTGCTCGGCACGATCGGTCGGCAGGTGGGCGCTGCCCGCCATCAACAGACCGTCCGCCGACACCAGCACCGCGTGGGACACGCCCGGCACGTCGCGGGCGAAGTTCGACACGAGCCAGTCCAGCGGATGGCCGTCGGGCCTCTGGTCGATGCTCATCTGACTCCTCCGTAGCTGTTGCGTTCGGCGCGGCCGGCGGCGCGGCCCTCCCGGATTCCCTCTTGGTGGCGGCTGAGGTTGTCCCGGACCGCCTCGGGGTCGCGCAGCCGTGGTCGCGTCGACGTGCCCGGTCCGCCGGGGCCGGACGCCCCCGGGGCACCCCCGGGAACCAGGCGGTCGCCGGGGGTGCGCTGCGGCAGACCGGACGAGGTCCGGCCCCCGACCGGGGCGCTGCCGGCGCGGGATGCGGCGGCCCAACCCTCGTCGGCCGGGGAGTTCCAGTCGCGTCCGGGGGCGCTTCCCGGCTGGGTCGGATCGGTCAGCCAGTCCGACACCATGTCCGCGAAGATCGGTGTCCCGGTGCTCGTGACATCCTGCTGCGCAAGCGAATTCGGCCGGTTCTGGAAGAACGACGCGGTCTTGACCGGGTTGCTCCGGTACCGGTGCCGGGTCTGCGGCGGTGCGGGCTGATCCACCGCGGCCACCGGCGAGGGCGCCGGCACGGACCACGGCTGGGGCGACGGGGCCTGTACCGGTGCGGATGGTGGCGCAGCCGGCGGCGCGGGCCGGGGCGCGCCACTGGCGCCCGGCACCCGCTGCGGCAATCCCCCGAGCGGTACGGGATCCTGCCGGACGGTCGAATTCTGTTGCGGTGGCACGGTGGCGACAGGCCGGGCGGCAGGCGGTCGCGTCACCGGCGGTGTCTGATCGGCCACGAGCTGCGGCATCTCCCCGGACTGCACCACCGTCACCGGGGGCAGCGCCGGTGTGTCGACACGCCGCTGCGGACCCGTCGGCTCACCGTCGATCGGTGACATCAGCAACGACGCGGGAAGGTGCACGCTCCCGGTGATGCCCTGGTCGACGTCCACACCCTGGGTGCGGCGCAACCGGACGGTCAGCCCGTGCCGGGCGGCGAGACGGCTCACCACGAACAGACCCATGTGGCGCGCCGTCTCGGGACCGACCTGACCTCCGGACGCGAGCCGCTCGTTGATCTCGGCGAGATCGGTCTCGGGAATGCCGATGCCCTGATCGGTGATCTCGAGCAGAACCCCGCCGTCGACGGCGCGGGCGAAGGCGATGCGGACCCGGGTGTCGGGCGGTGAGGCGCGCAGTGAGTTGTCCAGCAGCTCGGCGAGCAGGTGCACGATGTCCGTCGCGACGGCGCCGGAGACGGAGTTGTACGGGGTGGAGCCGACCTGGACCCGCTGGTACTCCTCGACCTCGGACATCGCGGCGCGCACGACGTCACCGAGCTGCACCGGCGCGGACTGCGTCCGGCGGGTTCGGTTGCCCGAGAGGATGAGCAGGTTGTCGCCGTTGCGCCGCATACGGGCCGCGAGGTGGTCGAGCCGGAACAGGCTCTCGAGCCGCTTCGGGTCCTTCTCCTCGAACTCGAGCGTTTCGATGAGACCGAGCTGCTGGTCGACGAGCGACTTGGACCGGCGGGCGAGGGTTTCGAACATGTCACCGATCTGCAGGCGCAGACTGGCCTGCTCCCCGGCGAGCCTGAGCGCCTGCCCGTGGATGTCGTCGACGGCCCGCGCCAGCTGACCGATCTCCTCGGTGGTGTGCACCGGGACCGGTTCGAAGTCGTCGACGGCCTTCGTGTCACCCGCCATGACACGGTCGATGGCGTCGGGCAGGTCCTGCCGGGCGACCTGGAGGGCGCCGTACCGCAGCCGCCGGATCGGGCCGACCAGCGACCGGGACACCAGGAGCGCGAGCACGAGTGCGGCGAGCAGTGTCGCGAGCACGATCGCCGCGTCACGCAGTGCCGCGGCCCGGGTCTCCTCGGCGCGAGCCACGACGGTGGTGGAGATGGCGTCGGAGGACTCGGAGATGAGGGAGCCGTAGATGGCGACGCTGTCGAGCAGGGAGGCGCGCAGCTCCAGAAGGGGCAGCGGACCGCCGGCCGCCGCATCGATCATGTCGAGGCGCTGCCTGACCCCGTCGCGCAGGGCGCTGGTCTTGTCGTCCGCCCCCGCGTACGACCGGGCCAGCGTGTCGATCATCGCGAGTTCGGCACCGCTCGCGGACACGATGTCGGTCAGCGGGGCGTCCGGGTCGCGCAGCAGTGCGAGCGCACCGGTGACCTGATCCGCGAGTCGACGCTGCGACGACCACGCGTCGATCAGCTGGGTGTGGGCCGCGTCGACGGCGGGATCGTCGATGGGCGCGACGATGTCGTCGACGACCTGGGAGAGCTCGGCGCGGATCACGGACGTCTCCGCGGGCAGCTCGGGACGCATCGGCCCGCCGGCCTTCATCTCCACCTGGATCTTCTCGATCGAGGCGATCAGGTCTGTGAGATGGTCGGCGACGGACGGCGAGAGCTCGGGATTCTCGGCGGCGGCGCGTACCTTCTCGATGGCGTTGTCGACGGCGACCAGGTCTTCGGGCATCATCGTCGCCGCGGAGTAGCCGGCCGACGCGGTGCCGAAGGCGGTGCCGAGTTGGACGATGTCGGGCACGTCGACGACCTGGTCTGCGGCCGAGCTGAAGTGCACGGCCCGGCTGAGTTCGTTCTGCACTCGAATGCCGCCGAGCACCATCGCGACGGTGACCGGAATGGCAAGGACGGCGGTGACCTTCCACCGCAGCCCCCAGTTCTCCAGGTTCCACAGCCTGCGGACAGCCGTCGCTTGTGACTTCATTTCTCCAACGCTCACTTTCCACCCAGACCGATCCGAGTCACCGACTCGAACCGACCCCCTACCACCGGGTGTTCGCGGGGCGCCGAGAACTCCACTGCTGGGCGCTACCGGAGTTTACGGGTACCCACCCCCGTCGAGAAGTGCGAATGTACCCGATTCGTTATCACGTCGTTATCTTTTCCTCCGGGGTGATCGCCGGAGCGGACGGGCGAGCGACCGTTCCCCACGAGGCAAAACAGTCACTCGAGATTGCTTCTCCGACCACGAGAAACACCACGGCGACGTGATGTAGATCACGCCGCCGTGGTGGTCGAGTCGGTGCCGGTCACACGTCGAGGAAACGGACGTCCTTCGCATTTCGGGTGATGAAGCTGCGGCGCGCCTCGACGTCCTCGCCCATGAGAACGCTGAAGAGTTCGTCGGCCGCGGCGGCGTCGTCCAGGGTGACCTGACGCAGCACCCGGACCGACGGATCCATCGTCGTCTCCCACAGCTCGGTCGCGTTCATCTCACCGAGACCCTTGTACCGCTGGATGCCGTCGTCCTTGTTGATCTTCTTGCCCGCGGCCACGCCGGCCTCGAGCAGCCCGTCGCGCTCACGGTCGGAGTACGCGAACTCCGGCTCGGTCCGCTGCCACTTGAGCTTGTACAGCGGCGGCTGTGCCAGGTACACGTGCCCCTGCTCGACCAGCGGCCGCATGAAGCGGAACAGCAGCGTGAGCAGTAGCGTCGCGATGTGCTGGCCGTCGACGTCGGCGTCGGCCATCAGCACGATCTTGTGGTACCGCAGCTTGGCGATGTCGAACTCGTCGTGGATGCCGGTGCCGAACGCGGTGATGATCGACTGGACCTCGGCGTTCTTGAGCACCCGGTCGATGCGGGCCTTCTCGACGTTGATGATCTTGCCGCGCAGCGGCAGGATCGCCTGGTACATCGAGTCACGCCCCGACTTCGCGGAACCGCCCGCGGAGTCGCCCTCCACGATGTAGATCTCGCACTTGCTCGGGTCGTTGCTGCGGCAGTCGGCGAGCTTGCCGGGCAGGCCGCCGATGTCGGTAGCGCTCTTGCGCCGAACCAGCTCACGCGCCTTGCGGGCCGCGGTGCGGGCCTGCGCGGACGAGACCGCCTTGTTCACGATGGTCTTCGCGTCGGCCGGGTTCGATTCGAACCAGTGCGCGAGGTGCTCGTTGCACGCCTTCTGCACGAACGACTTGACCTCGGTGTTGCCGAGCTTGGTCTTGGTCTGGCCCTCGAACTGCGGTTCCCCGACCTTGACGGAGATGATCGCGGCCAGGCCCTCGCGGATGTCGTCGCCGCTGAGCTCCGGATCCTTGTCCTTGACCAGCTTCTTGTCCTTGGCGTACTTCTTCACCACCGAGGTCAGGGCCGCGCGGAAGCCCTCCTCGTGCGTGCCACCCTCGTGGGTGTTGATGGTGTTCGCGAACGTGTGCACCGACTCCGAGTAGCCGGAGTTCCACTGCATCGCGATCTCGAGCTCGTGCCCGGTGCCCTTCGCGGTGAACCCGACCACCGAATTGTGAATCGGCTGCTTCGTGCGGTTGATGAACCGGACGTAGTCCTCGAGGCCACCCGGGTAGTGGTAGACGCGGGACTTCACCTTGTGCGTGGGCGCCGCCGATTCGGCGTCGGTCTCGGTGGCCGTCTTCGGCGCGTCCGCCGTCGTGCTGACGACGTCGTCGGTGATCTCGTCGTCCGCGACGCGCTCGTCGGTGAGGGTGATGGTCAGACCCTTGTTCAGGAACGCCATCTCCTGCAGGCGACGCGCCACCGTCTCGAAGTTGTAGTTCGTGGTCTCGAAGATCTCCGGGTCCGCCCAGAATCGGACGGTGGTACCGGTCCGGCTCGTCGCGTCACCGCGGATCAGTTCGCCCGGCACCGCGTTCGTGTAGGTCTGGAACCAGTGGTACCCGTCGTTGTCGATCTCGACCTCGAGCTTCGTCGACAGCGCGTTGACGACGGAGATGCCGACGCCGTGCAGACCACCGGACACGGCGTACGCGTCGGAGTCGAACTTGCCGCCGGCGTGGAGCTGGGTGAGCACGACCTCGACGGTGGGTACGCCGGAGGCGTGCATGCCGGTCGGGATGCCACGACCGTCGTCGACGACCTCGATACCACCGTCGGCGAGCATGGTGACCTCGACCTTGGTCGCGTGACCGGCCATCGCCTCGTCGACCGAGTTGTCGACGACCTCCCAGATCAGATGGTGCAGACCGCGCTCACCGGTGGAACCGATGTACATGCCGGGTCGCTTGCGGACCGCCTCGAGTCCCTCGAGGACGGTGATGGAGGAGGCGCCGTACTCCTTGTTTCCAGTGCTCTTGTCTGACTTCTGGGCAGCCACGGGAGGTGTGCTCTCCTTCTCATCTGCACGACGGTCTCGCCGGCATGGCGATCGCGGCCGGCGAGGCGGCCGCGAGGTACCGCACCATATTACTGGTAGCCGTGCGACAGGACGCCTCTGCGACACCCCTGAGCTGGCCTTAGGCGCGCTTTCGGGGGCGTCCCCGGGTGCGGACTCGGGTTCGCCGGGGATCAGGCGGTGGCGGTCGCGCCGTCCCCGCCGGACCGGGCCACGACGTCCAGGACGAACGCCGCGGTCAGCCGGGCGACGTCTCCGGCGTGGGAAAGCGGCGACCAGTGGCCGGCGGGCACGTCGCTGCACCGCAGGTCCGACGCCCACCGGCCGGTCTCCTCGAACGCGTACGGGAGTACCGCCTTGTCTCGGGTGTTCACGAGCAGCTGGACGGGCACCGCCGTGCGGCGCTGTCGCGGCCGCAGGATCCGGTCCCCGGTGTTGGCCCGGTACCGCTTGAGCCCGTTGGCGGCGTCACGGCCGATGGTGGCGGCGGGCAGGGCCAGCGCCGGGTCCATTCGGTCGAACAGCGCCAGGAAGCGCGGCCAGCGCGGCGCGATCAGGCGGCCGACAACCACCTCCGGCACCACTGGGATGTGGAAGAGCAGCGCGTAGAACGACGCCGCCCACTGGGCCAGCACCTTGCCGACGCCGCTCGGGGTGGGTTGGCGCAGATTCCGCCACATCCACTGCCCGAGGTGGTCGAAGCACCATCCCGACGTCGAGGTGAAGGACGCGATGCGGCCCTGCGCCCGGGGCGAGCAGACCGCCTCCCACGACTCGAGGGATCCCCAGTCGTGGGCGAGGAGGTGCACCGGGTCGCCGGGACCGACGGCGTCGACGACCGTCAGCAGATCGGAGGCGAGCAGCTCGAGCTTGTAGTCCGCGACCGCGGTCGGTGACGTCGACCTTCCCGCGCCGCGGGTGTCGTAGGTGATCACCCGGAAGCGGTCGACGAGCAGTGGGACCACGTGATCCCACAGGCGGTGGGTGTCGGGCCAGCCGTGGACGAGTACCAGCGTCGGCCCGGCCGGGTTGCCCTGCTCGAACACCGCGAGCTCGACGTCGCCGTTGCGCACCGTGGTCGCGACGGCGGGCCTGTGCGCAACAGAACCGTTGATGCTGTGGGACATTCGTCGTTCCTTCGGTCGAGGTCTGTCAGAGGTCGAGGACAAGTCGGTCGCCGTCGTCGGAACGGGAGACGCAGAGGAGCATCTCCTCGTCCTGTTCGGCCGGGCTCAGTCGCGTCGCGCGGTGCTGCGGTGTGCCTGCCAGCACCCGGACGCGGCAGGTTCCGCAGAACCCCTGCTGACAGGAGTAGCCGACTCCGGGCAGACGACCACGGATGACGTCGAGCGCGGACCGGTCGGCCGGGACGGTGAGCACCTCGCCCGTGTGGGCCAGCTCCACCTCGAACTCGGTCCCGTCGAGTACGGTTGGCGCACCGAATCTTTCGAGATGCAGTGCGGTCGCCGAAGTCTCCGGGAAGTGGGTGCGTACCGCCTCGAGCATCGGCGCCGGGCCGCAGCAGTAGACCGCGCCGCCGGGCACCGCGCGACCGAGCAGGTCCGACGGCGCCGGAAGGCCGTGCTCCGCGTCGGTTCGCACGAAAACCCGGTCCTCGTCCCAGCTTTCGATCTCCTCGAGGAACGGCATCGTCTCCCGGGACCGGCCGGAGTACACGAACTGCCAGTCCATCCCGAGCAGTCGTGCCTGCCGGACCATCGGCAGGATCGGCGTGATCCCGATGCCGCCGGCGACGAACAGCGCCCCGCCTCCGGCGACGAACGGAAATCCGTTGCGCGGACCGCGGACCGTCACCGTCGTTCCCGGCTCGAGCGCGTGCATCTCCACCGATCCCCCGCCGCCGTCGGGGATGGCCCGGACCGCGATCGTGTAGTGCCGGCGATCCGCGGGGTCCCCGCACAGCGAGTACTGCCTGCGCAGCCCCGACGGCAGATGGAAGTCGAGGTGGCAGCCCGGCTGCCAGGCCGGCACCTCCCCGCCGCCCACCGCGGCGAACGTCAGGGCGGCGACGTTCTCGTCCCGGGCCACGATCCGGCGGTCCGTGACCACCAGCGTCATCGCGGAATTCGGATTGTGCCCGGCGTGCGCGGGGTCGTAGTCGAACCGCGTGACGGTGCCGAGATATCGGTCGACGAACCCCTCGAGCACGGCCATCATCCGGTCGGGCCGGCCGCGGCCGCGCAGGTCCGCCGGAACCCCGTCCCGGGACCTGCAACGAATCAGTGTGAGCGACATGTGTTTCGGTACTCCACTCGGATCACTGCAGCGCGGCCTGCGCGGCGGGCGAGGACGCGAGGTAGGCGACGGCCTGCGCGGTGGAGCCCTCGTGCGACGGGTGGTAGTCCCGCCGGAAGTACCGGCTCATCCGGCGAACCAGGTCGGTGGACGTCGGGAGCACCCCGCGCCGTCCGGCCGTCCGGAAGTCCGACCAGTGCGGACGGCGACGGTGGGGGGCCCAGTGCACCAGGTCCGGGTCGTTGGCCATCAGGAACCGGGTGCCGCGCACCCACAGGTAGACCAGCGCGGGGGTCGCGACCAATTGGGTACGCAGCCTGCGGGATTCACGCTTGTCGAAGTAGCGCATGACGTCGTACGCGACCGACCGGTGCTCGACCTCCTCCGCACCGTGCCAGCGAAGCAGGTCGAGCATGGTCGGGTGCACACCCGCGGTGTCGAGGGCACGCGCGTTCAGTACCCAGTCGCCGAGGAAAGCGGTGACGTGTTCGATCGCCGCGATCAGGGCGAGCCGCTCGACCAGGTAGTTCTCGCGGCGGCCTGCGCTGAAGGGGCGAGGTCCGAGCAGCCGGGTGAACAGCCAGTGCATCTGGTCCGTGTACGGGGTCGGATCGAGTCCCTTGGCCTTCAGGTGCACGAGCACCCCGGAGTGCGCGTTCGAGTGCATCGCCTCCTGGCCGATGAAGCCCGCGACGTCGTCGCGCAGCTTCTCGTCCTCGATGAGCGGCAGGGCCTCCTTGAAGGTCTCGACGAACCAGTCCTCGCCCGCGGGCAGCAGGATGTGCATCACGTTGAACACGTGGGTGGTGAACGGGTCGCTCGCCACCCAGTGCATCGGCAGGTCGGACCAGTCGAATTTCACGTCCCTGGCCTGCAACATCAGGTGGTCGGGTTCGTCCACCGCGGTCCGGTGGGCGGCTTCGATGCCCATGGTCGTTCCCCTTCCGGCGACGCCGGCGAGATCGCCGGTGACACAGTTCACTCACGGGTGTTGGTAAATGTAACACCGGGTTATAGTCAAATGCCACCCCGTTGGTCAGCCGTACGTGTCCCGGGGACCACGGCCCTTGATGTGTCGCTCCCCCTTGCGCCAGCTCGGCGCCGTCGGGCCCGTGATCCGCAGGCTCTTGACCACCCCGTCGCCGACCGCGGCGGCGATCTTCGCGAGGATCTGCGACTGCATCATCCGCAACTGGGTCGCCCAGGCCGTGGACTCCGCGGAGACGCTGAGGACGCCGTCCCGCAACGCGACCGGCTCGGCGTGCGCGGAGATGTCCTCGCCGACCACCTGAGGCCATCGACCGAACACGGTGCCCTCCGCGACCTTCGGGGACCACCCGCGACTCTTGGCGACGGCGCTGGTCAACGCGCCGAACGGCTGCGGATCCCGCGCGTCCGGACGCGCCCCGGACCAGCCGCGACGTCCCGTCCCGCGCGCCCGGGGCTTCGGCGACGACCGCCCCTGCCCGACGGCCTTGCCGTTCGCCTTCGCGGCGGCGCGGGCCTCCTCGAGGGCGCGCCGCGCGAGGTCGATGCCCCGCAGCTCGGGTTCACCCCCGCCGGGCTGCGAGTTGCCGGTGCTCGGGTCGTCACTCATCGCCGCTCCCTTCCGCCGTCGATCATTCCAGCACCCGCCGACATCGGGTGTCGGTGGCCGGACGGGTTCAGCGGATCGTCGAGGTCCGGCCGTCGGGACGGTCCACGGCCTCGACCGCGAACCGCGTCGCCTCGAGTTCCTCCGGGACATCCTCGGCCACGGCCGCGGTGATCAGCACCTGCTCCGCGTCTGCCGCCACTTCGGCCAACGCACGCCGCCGCTTGCGGTCGAGCTCGGCGAACACGTCGTCGAGCATCAGCACGGGGTCGCTGCCGTCGTACCGCAGCAACGCGAACGCCGCCAACCGCATGGCCAGCGCGAACGACCACGACTCACCGTGGCTGGCGAACCCCTTCGCCGGCTGGTCGCCGAGCCGGAGGTCGAGGTCGTCGCGGTGCGGCCCGACCAGGCAGACCCCGCGGTCGATCTCCTTCGGCCGCGCGTACGCGAGCTCGTTCAGGAAACTCGCCTCGAGCAGTTCCACGTCGTCGCGTGTCCACTCCCGGTGCGGATCGGTCAGCTCCGGGGGCATCGACGCACCGAGGCTGCTGCGGTACCCGATCGACGCCGGCCGCGACTCCGGCGCCAGCCGGGCGTACGAGTCGGCGACGTACGGACCGAGTTCCGCGACCAACTGCAACCGTGCGGCGAGAAGTTCGGCACCGTGCGCGGCCAGATGTCCGTCCCAGACGTCAAGGGTGGCAAGGGCACTCGTGCCGTCGCTCGAACGGGACCCGCGACGGAGCGCACCCCCGGCGGTCTTGAGCAGTGCCGTGCGCTGACGCAGCACCTTGTCGTAGTCCGCACGCACCGCCGCCATCCGCGGACGCCGCGTGCTGACGAGTTCGTCGAGGAACCGCCGACGATCCCCCGGATCACCACGGACCAGCGACAGGTCCTCCGGCGCGAACAGGACACCGCGGAGGACCCCGAGGATCTCCCGCGGACGCCGCAGCGGGGATCCGTTCATCTTGGCGCGGTTGGCCTTGCCGTCGTTGATCTCGAGATCGATCGCGAGCTCGCGGCCGTGGTTGACGACCACTGCCCCGATCTGCGCCGCGGACGCGCCGACCCGGATCATCGGAGCGTCCGTGGAGACGCGGTGCGACGACAGGGTGGCGAGGTAGCCGAGCGACTCGAGGAGGTTGGTCTTGCCGTGCCCGTTGGGTCCGAGGAACAGGGTGATTCCGGGGCCCGGCTCGAGGGTGACGGTGTCCCAGGAACGGAAGTTGCGGAGCGAGAACTTGCGGACGAACACCCTATGGCTGCCCGGATTCCGAAATCCGTTGCACGGCATGACCTCCGAACTGGTTACGCAGCGCGGACACCGCCTTCATCGCCGGCGAGTCGGCCTGCCTCGAGGCGAAGCGGGCGAACAGCGCCGCGGAGATCACCGGTGCCGGCACCGCGTGGTTGATCGCTTCCTCCACGGTCCACCGGCCCTCCCCGGAATCCTGGGTGTAGCCGGAGATCCCCGCGAACACGGGATCCTCCTCGAGGGCCTTGACCAGCAGGTCCAGCAGCCAGGACCGGACAACGGTGCCCTTCGTCCACGCCCGCAGCACGCCCGGCACGTCCGTGACCAGGTCTTCCGCCTCGAGGAGCTCGTAGCCCTCGGCGTAGGCGTGCATCAGTCCGTACTCGATGCCGTTGTGGACCATCTTCGCGTAGTGACCGGCTCCGACGGGCCCGGCGTGGACGAATCCGTCGGCGCGCTCCCCGTCGGGCCGCAGTGCGTCGAAGATCGGCATGGCGCGCTCGACCTCGGCCGCGGCACCTCCCACCATCAGCCCGTAGCCGTTCTCGAGTCCCCAGACACCCCCGGAGACACCGCAATCCACGAAACCGATCCCGGCCCGCTCCAACAGGTCCGCGTGCGGGCGGTCCTCGGTGAACCGGGAGTTGCCGCCGTCGATCACGAGGTCGCCCCGCTCGAGGACCTTCGCGAGTTCGGTGATCGTGTCATGAGTGATCTGCCCGGACGGAACCATCACCCAGACCACCCGCGGCGCCTCGAGGGTGCTCGCGAGATCGGCCAGCGAGGACACGTCCGACACCTCGGGTCTGGGGTCGTAGCCGATTACCTCGTGCCCGTGACCGCGGAGGCGTTCGCGCATGTTGAAGCCCATTTTTCCGAGGCCGACCAGTCCGAGTTGCATGGGGTGAGTTCCCTTCGGTCGAGGACGGACAGTGGCGACGGAACGGGCGCCGGGTCGGTTCAGCCGGGGAGGCGAACGGGCATCAGCAGGTAGGTGTAGTCGCTGTCGGGTGCGGCGAAAGTGCCGCTTTCCCCGGGCTGGGGTTCCTCGTCGGCCGCGGGACGAAGGACCGCGGGACGGCTCGGGGTGGTGAATCCGAAGGTGACCCGGTCGGAGTGCAACGAGTTCAGCCCCTCGGTGAGGTAGGCGGGATTGAACGCGATGGTCAGCGGTTCGCCCTGGAAATGGGCCTCGAGGGCCTCCTCGGCCCGGCCGGCATCCTCACCACCGGCGGCGAGCAGCAGGCCGTCCTCGGAGAACTGCATCCGGACCTGGGCGCCGCGTTCGGCGACCAGCGCGACACGCTTGATGGCATCGACGAGGGGGGCGACCTCGACGGTCGCGACCGCCGTGTGTTCGGCCGGCAGCAGCTGACGGAACTTGGGGAACTCCGCGTCGAGCAGACGGGTCGTGGTGCGGCGGCCCTCGCCGACGATGCCGAGCAGGCCCTCGGTGCCGACCGACGATCCGGTGCCGAACGCGAGCTCGACCGGGGCGTTGGAACCACCGCTGAGGGTCTTGCCGACCTCGGACAGCGTCTTCGCGGGGATCAGCACGGCAGCGCTGGTGTCGGCGTTGGTGGGGGTCCACTCGATCTGCCGAACGGCGAGCCGGAACCGGTCCGTCGCGGCGAGGACGACGTTGGTGCCCTCGATCTCGACGCGGATGCCCGTGAGCATCGGAAGCGTGTCGTCCTTGCCCGCGGCGACCGCCACCTGGCTGACGGCCTCGGAGAAGACGTCGACGGGAAGGGTGCCGGTCTGCTGCGGGAGCTCCGGGAGCTGCGGGTAGTCCTCGACCGGCATCGTCGGCAGGGAGAACTTCGCGCTGCCGCAGGTGATGAGCACTCGGGCACCGTCGACGACCAGGTCGACCGGCTTGGCGGGGAGGGATCGGGTGATGTCGGCGAGGAGCTTGCCGGAGACCAGCGCCTGACCGGGGTCGGAGACCTCGGCCGAGATCCGGACCTGCGCCGAGACCTCGTAGTCGAAACCGGAAATCGTCAGGCCCTGCTCGTCCGCGGTGATGAGCACGCCGCCGAGGACCGGGACGGGAGGCCTCGAGGGGAGGCTTCGTGCCACCCACGCGACGGAATCCGCAAAGTCTTCCCGGGCAACCCGAAACTTCATGCTCCCGAGCTCCATCGCTGGGCTGATCCTCTCCCTAGACACATCACGTCCTCGCCTGCTGCCACGCGACAGCAGACAGGAGCCCACCGTATGCCCTCGAGCGCGAACTTGAAAGCCGAAACGGACCGCGCCGGCGGTCCGGGACGGGGTCACTGTGGGGTCGGGAAGCGGAGCAATCCACAGAACCTGTTTTCAGAAGAAGATCAAGGGAGATGACCAAGCAGTAGTAGTAGGTGCTGTGAAAACTGTGGATAACGGCAGGTCTGTGCAGGTCCCGGGCGGTGCTGGTGTGGGGAGTGCTCGAGGAGGGACTCGAGGACAGATCGGCGTGGCTGTGGATGAATCTCGAGTTGTTCGCCGCAATCCTCGAGCAGTCCACAGATTTCCACGGTTCTCCACAGGGTTGTCCACAGATGTGAATGGTTTCTTCCGGAGTTGCGGAGAACACGAAAAAAGCCGACCGGACGGATCCGGTCGGCCTCGGGGGTTCGGGTGGGTCGGGTGCGGACAGGGTCAGCGCTTGGAGCGCTGCTTGATCCGGGCGGTCAGCTCCTGCACCTGGTCGTAGACCTTGCGGCGCTCCGTCATCTCCTTGCGGATCTTCTTGTCCGCGTACATGACGGTGGTGTGGTCGCGGCCGAACGTCTGCCCGATCTTCGGCAGAGACAGGTCGGTCAGTTCCCGGCACAGGTACATCGCGATCTGCCGGGCCTGTGCCAGTGGCCTGGCCTTACCCGGGCCGCACAGGTCCTCGATCGAGGTGTTGAAGTACTCCGCCGTCACCGCCATGATCGTGGCCGCGTTGATCTCGAGGCTGGTCGAGTCGGGCATCAGATCGCGCAGCACCACCTCGGCGAGCGTCAGGTCCAGTGCCTGGCGGTTCAGGGACGCGAACGCGGTGACCCGGATCAGCGCGCCCTCGAGCTCACGAATGTTGCGCTCGATCCGGCTCGCGATCAGCTCGAGCACGTCGTGGGGGACGTCGAGCCGGTCCATCCGGGCCTTCTTGCTCAGGATCGCGATGCGGGTCTCGAGCTCCGGAGGCTGGACATCCGTGATCAGTCCCCACTCGAACCGCGTCCGCAGGCGTTCCTCGAGGGTGGCGAGCTGCTTCGGCGGGCGATCGGAGGTGATGACGATCTGCTTGTTCGCGTTGTGGAGCGCCTCGAAGGTGTAGAAGAACTCCTCCTGGATACCTTCCTTGCCCTCGATGAACTGGATGTCGTCGACGAGGAGGACGTCCGTCTCGCGGTAGCGCCGCTTGAACGCGACCTTGCGGTCGTCGCGGAGGCTGTTGATGAAGTCGTTCGTGAACTCCTCGGTGGAGACGTACTTGACGCGCATCCCCGGGAACAGTCGCTGCGAGTAGTGGCCGGCCGCGTGCAGCAGGTGTGTCTTGCCGAGCCCGGACGAGCCCCACACGAAGAGGGGGTTGTACGCGCGGGCCGGCGCCTCGGCGATCGCGACGGCGGCCGCGTGTGCGAACCGGTTCGACGCGCCGATGACGAAGGTGTCGAAGGTGTACTTCGAGTTGAGGCTGTTGCCACCCGTCGCGGCCGGGGCCTCGGTCGGCGGCTTCGTGAAGTACGAGGGCCAGGACTCGTTGACGCTGGCGATCGCCTCGCCGTCCTCGTCGACCTCCTCGTGGTCCCCGGGCTCGACTTCGAACAGGTCCGCGTCGCCGACACCCGGCCGCCTACGCCGGAAGGTGGGAACGCTGACGGCGCCGCTCTCCACGGGATCCGGCTCGCTCGCACGCACCGGCTCCGGCTCGACGTCGGTGGTCGGCGGTGCGATCCGCACGCCCAGACCCTCCACCCCTTCACCGATGTGACGGTTCAGCGCCTCGAGTATGGGTTCGCGCAGGTCACGCTCGATGGCCTCCTGCACGAAGGAGGACGGCACAGACAGCAGCGCGAAGCCCTGGGCGAGGGTGAGCGGCCGGACCAGCGCGAGCATGGCCTTCTGTGCCTTGGTCAGCGGATGGCTGGACCCGTCCGCCGTCAGTTCAGCGAGGACATCCACCCATACGCGTGCCAGGGTGTTTGATTCCTCGTTCAACGTGGGTCCTCTCGAATCCGTGCCTGGGGATAACTTCCCCGCACAAGGCTACGAATATGCCACCCGATCTGTAATTCCACACAATTATCCACAAGTGTGGATAACTCGATCGGGTGTCGGAGTGCGGGTGCCGTGTCACGGCCGCATCCCTCTCACCTGGGACGACGTGATACGCGGCGGTTCGGAGTCGGTGTTCCTCGCCACAGTCACGGCGTGGTGAGACGCACAGGTGTGGCGGTGATGCAAGTACCTCTGGAACCGTGGCGTGTCCTCGACGTCGCGGTTTGACCTTGTCGTCGGCGCTGCGTACTCTCGTACAGTCACCCGAGTTCGAGG
The DNA here is from genome assembly GCF_042879035.1 of Rhodococcus sp. NPDC003318. Classification (NCBI taxonomy): domain Bacteria; kingdom Bacillati; phylum Actinomycetota; class Actinomycetes; order Mycobacteriales; family Nocardiaceae; genus Rhodococcus; species Rhodococcus sp. NPDC003318. Next base: position 82,903 of record NZ_JBIAOU010000017.1, read on the forward strand.
TGTTGGCTTCGCGCTGGCCATTGCGGTCGTCTGCGTGCGCGAGTCGTCGCCGTCGGGGACCACCCAATTTTCACGCAATGGCGTCGACCGGCGCCGATGAACTATGAGGAGTGTCGACCGTGGCCAAGGGCAAGCGGACGTTCCAGCCGAACAATCGCCGCCGCGCGCGCGTTCACGGCTTCCGTCTCCGGATGCGGACCCGTGCGGGCCGCGCCATCGTTTCTGCGCGTCGCCAAAAGGGCCGCGCTTCCCTCACCGCCTGATCTGACGAGCGCGGGAGCTCGGGGTGCTGCCTGAGCCGCACAGGTTACGTCGACGGTCGGACTTCTCGTCCACCGTTCGTCGCGGTCGGCGTGCGGCCCGTCCGGACGTGGTTGTCCACGCGCTGGCGGAAGCTCAGGCAGAGTCGCTGGTGAGCGATCCGGGTCCGCGTTTCGGTTTGGTGGTTAGCAAGGCTGTCGGGCCGGCGGTGATTCGACATCGAGTCGCACGCCGGCTTCGTCATATCTGCGTCGGCCTGATCGGCGAGGTTCCGGAGGGGGCACACGTGGTGATCCGCGCGCTTCCGGGTGCCGCGACCGCGACGTCGGCCGACCTGGACCGGCAGCTTCGATCCGGGCTTCGCAAGTTGAACCTCCTTGCCTCCACGGATGCGGCGTCAACCGGTACCACCCGATGACGGCGGACGGCATTGCGCTGCCAGGCATCCTGCGTCGGGCCCCGGCCCGCGCGTTGATCTTCTGCATCGAGCTCTACCGGACGTACGTCTCCCCGACCCGGATGCCGACCTGCCGATTCACCCCCACCTGCAGCGAGTACGCGGTCGACGCGTTACGTCAGCGCGGTGCCGTGATCGGGCTGGCACTGACGGTGGCGAGACTGCTCAAGTGCGGCCCCTGGCATCGTGGTGGCTGGGACCCCGTTCCGTCGCGCGGATTCCGCCACCGTGACCTGCCCGGTGCAGCCACGCCTGGCGGGCCCGAGGGCCCGGCCGCCGCACCGGATACTGGCAAGCAACCCCACGATCGGGTGAACGTGGGCGAACAGAGGAGTACCTAGAGCCGTGCTCGACTTCATCTACTATCCGGTGTCCTGGATCCTGTGGGTCTGGCACAAGGTCTTCGGCTCCTTCCTCGGCGCCGACAACGGCTTCGCCTGGGCGTTGTCGGTGATGTTCCTGGTGTTCACGCTGCGCGCGATCCTGTACTACCCGTTCGTCAAGCAGGTGCGCACGACGCGGCAGATGCAGGAACTGCAGCCGCAGATCAAGGCACTGCAGAAGAAGTACGCCAACGACCGGCAGCGCATGGCGACGGAGATGCAGAAGCTGCAGAAGGAGCACGGCTTCAACCCGCTGATGGGTTGCCTGCCGGTGCTGCTGCAGGCACCGGTGTTCATCGGTCTGTTCCACGTGCTGCGGTCCTTCAACCGCACCGGAAACGGCTTCGGCCAGATCGGGATGACGATCGAGCAGAACGCGAACACCCCGAACTACGTGTTCAGCGCTTCCGAGGTCCAGTCGTTCCTCGACGCACGTCTCTTCGGCGCGCCGATCGCCGCCGCGATCACCACGCCGAAGTCGCAACTCATCGCATACGGCCTGCCGATTCCGACGGTGTTGAACATCGCCGCCGTCGCGGTCCCGCTGATGCTCATCGCGTCCATCGCGACGCACTTCAACTCGCGTGCGTCGGTGGCCCGGCAGAGCGAGGCCGCCGCGGCCAACCCGCAGGCCGCGATCATGAACAAGCTGTCGCTGTGGATCTTCCCGCTCGGCGTGCTCGTCGGTGGCCCGTTCCTGATGATCGCGATCCTGCTGTACTGGGTCTCGAACAACATCTGGACCTACGCGCAGCAGCACATCGTGTTCCGCCGTATCGACGCGGAGGAAGAGGAGAAGAAGGCGAAGGCGCTCGAGCGCCGCGCCGAGAACGCGCCGAAACCGGGTGCCAAGCCCGTCAAGCGCAAGGGGGCCGCGCAGGCCGCCGCAGACTCCTCGTCCGACCCGGATGCGGCATCGGTCCAGGACGAATCGTCCGCCGCCGGGTCGTCCACCACCGCGGAGTCGTCCGGACCGGGTCAGAAGCCGAAACCCGGCGCGAGACCGGCGGGCAACCGCGGCAAGAACACCAAACGCAAACGCTGAGCGTTCGGCGTCCTGACTGCTGAGCGCGCCCGCGCTCCCCTTTCACAGAGAAGAGAACGACGATGGCGAACGATCCGGAAACCGGACGGGATGGAGACGACGAGACCGTGGCGGACGTGACCGTGGATGCGCCCGTGGACGAACTGGACGAGGAGGACGCGCTCGTCGAGGAAGGCGAGATCGCCGGTGACTACCTCGAGCAGCTGCTCGACGTACTCGATTTCGACGGCGACATCGACCTCGACGTCGAGGGTGACCGCGCGGTCGTCAGCATCGACGGCGGCGACGACCTGACCAAGCTCGTGGGCCGCAAGGGCGAGGTTCTCGACGCCCTTCAGGAGCTGACGCGGCTGGCGGTGCAGCAGGCGACGGGCGAGCGCAGCCGCCTCATGCTCGACATCGCGGGCTGGCGCGCCGGCCGGCGTGAGGAACTGACGGAGATCGGCCTGGCCGCGGCCAAGCGCGTGCTCGAGTCGGGCGAGCGGGAATCCCTCACGCCCATGACGCCGTTCGAGCGGAAGATCGTGCACGACGCGGTCGCCTCCGTGGACGGCGTGTCGAGCGAGAGCGAGGGCGCCGAGCCGTCCCGTCGCGTCGTGGTCCTCAAGGACTGACCCGAACCAGTAGACAGGCGGAGGGCCCGGCGACCATAAAGGTTGCCGGGCCCTGCGCCTTTGTCGTGCTCGGACGGTGACGGGTTTCACGTGAAACAAGTTCGTGGTGTGACACGTGTGGCGACGGTGCTGGAGCCACCGCCGCCCTCCTCCCACCGCGATCCGTTCGATCACCGCGCCGATCGGCGACAGCCGGCGTGGGGACCACCGTCGTGGACGTGGTCGGAAATGCGACGCCGCGGTATCTCCGAGCCCGACCGTCGCCCGTGACAGCGGCGGACCGGAACCCGAACCGATCAGCGTCCGCCAGGCAGCGAACGCGTGCGAGGGGTGTTGCGACGTACTCGAACCCGCCTGCCGGAAAGGGTCTCCACGGCAGGGTCTCAACCGAAACCGGGCCTGATCACCGTGGTGAACAGGCCCAGTCGGTCCTGAAATCGGATGGAGCGGGACGCCCGGGTTTCCCCGGGAGGGCGGAGCCTGTTTCCCTTCACCCGGAGGTACGTTTCCGGGACCTTCTCGCGCAAGCCCCGGGCCGTACCGTGGTTTTGACGACTACCTAGTTCGTCGGAGCCACAACGGCGAAGTCGACCGGTGGTACCGGATGGACGGGCGAAAAGCCCGAGTCGTATTGCGACTCGCCTGCCGGCAGGCAGATGCCGAGACCGTTGCAGGTTTCCTCACGCAGCGTGACGAAGACGACGTTCGTGTGCGCGCCGACGCTGAGCGGCCGTACTGCTGGCGAAACCGGCGTGACAAACGGTCGTCCGGTGAACGGTCCCGAGGGCACGGTGAAGGGGCCTTGTAGCGAGTCCGACCCTGCGGTCACCGTGAATTCCCTCGGCGTTCCGGCGTCGGTGACCCATCGCGCCGAGATGAAGTTCTGCCTGAAGTTCTCGATGTCTGCATTCGTAGCAGCGACCCAGGGCGGCACCGCGCGGACCCACTTCTCTCCCGCAAGGGCTTGTCGACATTCCGGGGGGCCGATGATCCGCTCGCTGACACCGTAGCGTTCGTTCAAATCGGAATCGGGAAACAGATTGCTGGGGCAGCTGTGTTCGGTGGGTGGCGCCGCTGTTGCCGGCGCGCTGACGATGCTCACACCGAGCGTTGCGGTGAGCACGGCGATCTGACCTGCTCGACGAAGCGCATTGTGCATGACTGGACTCCCTGAAGGTGTGGTTCCATCATTGCCGCCCAACCTCTCCCGACGCCGAAGCGTGGGCCTGGGGCGAGTCGTAGGTTACTCGAAGCGGCCGCGTGCAATGGGCGAATGGGATTGTCCACGAAAGTTGAAAACTGAACAGGGATAAGCCATTTCAGGTGGACGTCCCTGCCCGTCCAATCCTGGCTCGAGTCGAGGCAGGAGGGGCGACGGGATGTTGTCAGTGGAAGACCGGGCCGAGATTCGTCGTCTGCATCGCAGCGAGCGGTCGCCGATCGAGGCGATCGCCAGGGTGATGGGATTTCCCGCAACACCGTTCGCGTCCGCGTTCGCTGTCGGGCCTGGCGACATACCGACGCGCCAAGGATGGCGAGTGTCGGAGTACGCGCGACCACCGGTGCGCTGGAGGGTGAACGGGTGGTGCGCGCCGAATTGCGGTGTTCGCGTGCCGCGGTGACGCCTGTTCGTCGAATCGAGCGCGCCGTCTCGATCGGATGGAGCTGCACGGGACGGAAACCGTTGCAGCGCTGTATTATTCGGTGTTCCACGGTGAAGGTCTCCGGGAAGTGGCCGGATGTCGTAACTGCCGAAGGTCACCACCCCGGGCGGTTTCGTCACTGTGACGGTGGCGATGTCGAGTGGACGGGTTACCGGGGCCGGGGACGACGAAATCCGGTTCGCGGTGTCATGATCGACAGCCCTCTCGGCCCGATCGGTGGAGGGAAACGGACGGCGGGCTCCGGATCTCGCGCGACACGGCGATCACCCCGACCGGACCCGAGCATCGCTACGGCCCGATCCCGCTCGTTCGACGCGTCTCGTGCGTCGGCACTATCGCTCCGTGGACGTCGGCGGTGCAAGGGTTCCGCCGACGCACGGGCCCGGTCCTCGAGACCCGCCGCTGACGAGCCCGTCGGGTTGCGCCGCCGGTTCCGGAGAGCGATACGTCGCAATCGGATGGAGTCGGGTGCACCGGGGCGACGGGGTGCTCCTCACCTCGCACGGCATCGCCCGGAGCCTGGCCCAGCGACCACTGCCGGCCCCTCCCCTCCCCCACCGCACTGGGACCTCGATGCGGCGGCGACGCCGTCCTGCCGCGGCGCGTCGGCGCTGCCGGAGGCGGCATCGGTCGCCGTGACGCGGGAAGCCCAGCACTCACAGGACGCCCTCGCGTCGGCACCGACACCGGTGCCTCACCACGCCGGAACCGCGGACCCCGGCGGTGTCATTCGTGGACCCAGACGGAAGACCACGGAGCGTCGGCGGAGCACGGTCGAGTGCGCACGTCCCCGAGCGTCGGCTGTGCGCGGAGTTCACTCGACGAGAGGTGGGCTCCCGCACCGATTCGACCCCGAGGAGGCGCCGAACTCACCGGAAGCGACAGCCACCAAGGCGCGCGGCCCGCTCGGCCGCGCGGGTTCCGAACGACGCCGACACCGCCGCAGGTGACGGCGTGCTCTCGAGGCTGCTCGATGGACGGGACTTCGGTGTGGGGTCACCGGACAGCCATGTCCGCCGTGACGACGCGTTATCCGGTGTCCCGGTCGGCCCGCATGCGCGGACGATTCTCGCGATTGGTTTGTTCGTGCCTCCGCTGTGGGCGGTGCGACGGGTCGCGGTGCCGATCGACGTGGTGGCCGCATCCGGTGCGTGTCTCCCGGTCGCCGCGGCGCGGTTCGAGCGCCTGCTCGTCGAGGAAGCCCGGCGCCTCTGCTCGGCACATTGGTGCGCGCTGCCGGGCCGGGTGGACCGCCTCCTCAGCGCGTCGAGCGCCGCGGTTCTCGCGTCCGCAACGGTCTCCGGTGCCGACCGTTGTACGGCACGGACTGCCGATGCGGGCGGCATGTATCGACACGTCCGGTTCCACGGGAAACCGAACGGCGTCGTCACGTACGAGTTCGTTGTCTATCGGTCTGTGTGGTGCAGCGGCGACTGCCGGGACACGCTGCGCTCGTCAGGTCTGGAGTCGCTGTCGTCGACACCGCGGCTCGCCTGCATCGCCCCCGTCCGTGGTCTCACACGCCCGCCTGTGCGATGCGGTGACCCCTCCCCTCCCCCACCGGAACCGACGGCCGGATGCTCGGCAGGTGCCACTGCTCGGCGTGGAGGCGCCGTTTGTGGTGTGCGGGTGTCTCTGGTGCCCCGGATGTCGCGGAGGGTGGCATCGAGGCGGTGCCGTTGTGGCGGGTTCTCGCGTGTCAGTCGGTACGGGGCGGCCGCGTTCCACGTGAAACGTGATGCAGGGTGGGCGCCGAGCTCCGTCGCGACCGAGCCGCCCTTGCCGCTCTCGTGCACGGCCGCGCGAGACGGGCCGCAGCGGGTGCTCGCCACGCGGTCGTGCCGTAGCCGGTCGGAAGCGCCACCGCCGCTCGCTTCGACCGGCACTCGCTCGCTGCGGTACAGACGACGAGACTCGGCCCACCCTTCACCGGACAGGAGTCCTTCGCCCCCGCGCACTCGTAGGCGAGCCGGGATCAGCGGAGGGGCCGAAATCGAGACGCGGTTCCGTGCTCGGTTGTCCCGGGCAGTCCCGCACGGATTCACGTGAAACATCACGACGTCGCTCTCGCAACGCCCATGCGCTTCGCAGGTCACGTGCCCGCCCAGGCGGTGCCGTGCTTTCCATCCTGCGGCGCCAGCACCGGACCGTCCGGCGGTCGAGCGCTGCGTCCGTCCGCCGGCGGCGACGCCGGACACTGCAGCTGATGCCGCACAGCGCGACCGCCGTCGGCCGAGCCCGGGATCACACCCGGTCATCGTGACGAATGCGCCGGGATCCCCCGTCTCGGTCACGGTGTGGTCGGCGGCAGGATGGGTGGCTGTGCTCCGAAGCTTCTCCTGTTTCGACAGCAGCGAACTTCCCGGACACACCCCGGGGCGGGCACGCGTCTGGGCGAGGGTCCGATCGACGTCGTGGTGGTGGCACCCGCGCGCGCGGGTCTCATTGGCCCGGTCGCGTCGGTAACCGGAACCACACCCGGCAATGGGGGTGACCGGCCGGCTCGCCCGGGATACTCCACGTGACACGGCGGTGTGCCGGCGTGTCCGGTGCATTGTGGCGGTGGTGGCACCCGCGTGCGAGACGGCGGGTGGGGTGTCCGGTGACGGGCGCAGGTCAACAGCCGCTGGAGGCGACGGCTGGAGGCGACGGACTGGCATCGCCTGGGGCACGGCGGTGTGTAGGCGTGTGTCCGGCGCATTGTGGCGGTGGTGACACCCTCGTGCGCGGCGGGCCTCGGGTGGGTTGATGCGGCCGTATCCGGTGGCGGGCACCCGCCTGCGGTGAGTGGATGTGACGGCCCGGCATCGTCTGGGACATGCGTGACACTGCGGTGTCCGGGTGTGTGCAGGGATGGACATCTGTCTGCGGTGGGTGGATGTGGCGGTCCGGCATCCCCCGGAACCGTGGCGGGGCACGGGCGGTGTGCGGCGTGTGTCGAGCGCAGTGTGGTGGGCGGTGGCACCCGCGTGCGAGAGGGCGGGTCGGTGTCCGGTGACGGGCACCCGTTGGCAGTCGGTGGAGGCGATGGACCGACATCGTCCGGGGCGCGGCGGGCGCTGGCGGCGGGCGGGCGTGTGTCGAGTGCATTGTGGTGCGGGCGGTGACGCCCGCATGCGTGATGGGCCGCGGGTGGGCCGACGCGCGTCAGGCGACGGTCGGTCGGGAGAGGCAGGTCGCCCGACCACTGCCGATGGGGACCTCACCGACATCGGTCCTGGGATGGTCGTCCCGACCCGGTGGTGTGGGCACATCGCGTCGACAGTCGTCGATTCGACTGCGAACCACGACGACGACCCGGATCCCCAGCGGGTCGAACAGTGGCGGGTGAATCGACAACGCGCTCCGTGGTTCGCGGTTCGGGTGGGACCGGACCGACTCCGCCGTCGTTCCCGGCCGTGATCCGCCCAGACCACCCCTCCCCTCCCCCACCTCGCCGGTGGCGACGAGACGCCCGATCTCAGCCACCGGATCAATCACACGCTCGGCGCCCTTGCCAGTGTCGGCATCACGGAGACCGTGTCGAACCGTACGGGCGGAGTCGCGTCCGGACGACCCTCGTTCCCGACCGAGCCGACGCGGCAAGCGACGGGTGATTCACGTGAAACATGTCGTGTGGTGTGTTCACGCGAGATCGGCGAGCACGGCGGGCCGCGGAAGCAAGTCAGTGGCTGGGTTTCCGGACAGTCTTCGAGGGCGAGGCACGTTGCGCCGCCGAGCACCTGTGGGCTGTGCCGCGGGATCGCGCGTCGCGGTCGGCGACAGTGACCCCGACATCGTGGCGCGAGTCTTGTCGGACGGCCTCACTGGAAACAGGAGAAGTGCGACGCCTCCCCCCGTTCCGCCACGACGACCGCCAGTCGCCCGCCGACTCTTCGGTCCGGACGTTGGCGGGGCCCGGGAACGCGAGACCACGTCGCCGTCCAACAACAGGGCCGCCGAGGAAGGGTCGCCGACCGGACGACACATCCGCCTAACGGGTTGCCGACCGGTGCGTCACGGGTTCGTCGAGTGAGGTGGGTGACGGGACGGCACGGTTCGCCGAGTGGGGTTGCCGATGGGACGGCACGGTTCGCCGAGCGGGGCCGGGGACCGGGCGAATCCGGGCCGTCGGTGTCGGTGTCAGTGACGGGTCGATGAGGCCGATGTCGTGCGCGCCGGCGGTGGAGGAACCGAACGACACTCGTCGATGCGATCGCATGCTGGACGACTCGATGGACGGCCCGCGATCGAGTCGATACCGACCCCGACATCGCGCGGGCCCATGCCGGGCACCGGACAACCGGTGGACAGACGGTCCGTGGTGAAGCACGCCGCAGCGATCCCTTCGCCACGAGCGCCGCGGGAACCCACGCACGTATCGGTTCGAGGGAGCACGGAAGCCGGTTCCCGGTCGTGACCCGTGGTGGCACGATCATGCGGTGGTCTGTTCGCCGAGATGCGACACCCGGCACTCCCCACGTACCAGTGGTGAGGCGTCCGGCGGGATCGCATGATTCACGTGAAACATCGCCAGGGGCTCCGATACGCGTCGGCTATCGCGCACTCGGCCGTGTGACCCGTCCGCGCCGGTCGCGGACCCGGCACGCCGCCGGCACCACGTGTGCAGTTGCGCTTCCGGACGGAGCCCGAAGGACCGGACGATGTGGCAACTGCGACCGGTCGCGGGACCAGTCGACCGAGCCGTCCAGGACCACATGCGGTGCCTCGGAGGCGGCGGGGCACCGGGAAGGGGGCTCGCGGTCGGTTCACCCTGCTCGACCGGGAAGCGAGTACAGCGATTGCCCGGCCGCGGCAGTCCGGGAGTGGACCGGGTCGACGACGCCCGTGCCCGAGGGGTTGCTCCGAACTCGGCCGCGTCGGCGTCCCGGATCCCGAGTGATGCCCCTGCGGCTGCACCGAGTCGGGTGGGACCGCCCGTTCCACGGGTCCACTCCCCTCCCCCACCGAGAACTTCTGTGTCGGTCAGATGAATTGGCGCGTTGCGTTTGTGTAATCGCGAATCGGCACGGGAAGATGTTTCACGTGGAACACAGCGAGTCCGTCGACATCCCCGAAGCCGCCCGTCGAGTGTTCGGGGACCGCCTCGGACTCGCGCAGCAGTACCACGACTCCCTTGCTACGGACGGTGTCGAGCGTGGTCTCATCGGTCCGCGTGAGGTGCCTCGGTTGTGGGATCGGCACCTCCTCAACTGCGCGGTCATCGGTGAACTGATCGCCGAGGGCGAGTCGGTGGTCGACGTCGGCAGCGGTGCGGGTCTGCCCGGCATTCCCCTGGCGATCGCTCGGCCGGACCTGAAGGTCACCCTGGTGGAACCGCTGCTGCGGCGGTCGATCTACCTTGCCGAGTTCATCGAGTCGGCGGGACTCGACATCCGTGTGGTGCGGGGCCGCGCCGAGCAGTCCGGTGTGGTGCACGAGGTCGGCGGAGCCGACGTGGTGACGTCGCGCGCCGTCGCCCCGCTCGAGAAGCTGGCCCGCTGGTCGATCCCGTTGGTCCACGAACGTGGACGAATGTTGGCGATGAAGGGGTCCAGTGCGGCGGAGGAGATCTCCCGCGATCGCGCTTCCCTGACGCGCCTGGGGGCTGGCAAGCTGGAGATACTCGAGTGCGGTGTCGGGATCCTCCCGACGCCGACGATTGTGGTTCGGGCCGAACGTGTTCCGAAACGAGCACATCGGAGGTGAACTCCGGTGCGGCCGGGTCGGATGATCGAGTCATTTCAGTGAAGGAGCAATACATGTCGGGTGGACCCGAAGCAACCGTTTCACGTGAAACAGGCCCCACATCCTCGAGATCCACCGACAACTCCGTCACGAACGGTCAGAGTTCCCATTCACCCGGGCCGTACGACGGAATCTCCTTGGCGGACACACCGATCGGTGCCGCCGCGCAGCGGGCCAGTCAGGTGCTGCACCCCGGCAGCGTGACGATTCCGAAGCCGGATCGTCGTCGCATGTTGACGATCGCCAACCAGAAGGGTGGCGTCGGCAAGACCACCACCGCCGTCAACCTCGCGTCCGCACTCGCGGTGCAGGGACTGACGGTTCTCGTCGTGGACCTGGACCCTCAGGGCAACGCCAGCACCGCTCTCGGAGTCCCGCACCATTCGGGCATCCCGTCCAGCTACGAGTTGCTCATCGGCCAGACCACGGCCAAGGAAGCCGTCCAGCAGAGCCCGCACAGCGAGCGGCTGTACTGCATCCCCGCCACGATCGACCTGGCCGGTGCCGAGATCGAACTGGTGTCGATGGTGGCGCGGGAGAACCGCCTCAAGAACGCCCTCTCCGAGGCGTTCCTCTCGGACATCGACGCCGACTTCATCCTGATCGACTGCCCGCCCTCCCTCGGGCTGCTGACGGTCAACGCGCTCGTCGCCGCCAACGAGGTCCTGATCCCCATCCAGTGCGAGTACTACGCCCTCGAGGGCGTGGGGCAGCTGCTGCGCAACATCGAGCTGGTCAAGTCGCACCTGAACCCCGAGCTGCACGTGTCGACCGTCCTGCTGACCATGTACGACGGGCGCACCAAGCTGGCCGATCAGGTGGCCGAGGAGGTCCGCGGTCACTTCGGCGACGCGGTGCTGCGCGCGGTGATTCCCCGCAGCGTCAAGGTGTCCGAGGCTCCCGGCTACGGGATGACCGTCCTCGACTACGATCCCGGATCGCGCGGCGCCATGAGTTACCTCGACGCCGGCCGTGAGCTCGCCGCCCGTACCGCAACGACGAACGCGCAGGAGAACTAGTGGCACAGAGAAGCAAGGGCGGTCTCGGCCGCGGGCTGGCGGCGCTCATTCCGACCGGGCCCGACGCCGGTCCCCGCCTCGGTGCGGCCGCCGCCGACGTGATCATCGGCAACGTCACCGCACCGGTCGCCCCGAAGGTCGAGGATCCGGCGGAAGCGGTCCCCTCCCCCACCGAGACCGTCGCCCCGGACGACGCGAAGCCGACCAAATCGACTGCGAACAAGGCGAAGTCGAAGCGGGCGACCGACGAGGACGCCCTCGTCCCGGTCGGCGCGAGCTACCAGGAGATCCCGGCGGCCGCGATCGCGCCGAACCCGAAGCAGCCACGTTCGGTGTTCGACGAGGAGGCGCTCGCCGAACTGGTGCACTCGATTCGCGAGTTCGGTCTGATGCAACCCATCGTCGTGCGCCGCATCGGCTCGGACAGCTACCAGCTGGTGATGGGCGAACGCCGTTGGCGCGCAAGCCAGGCCGCCGGACTCGAGAAGATCCCCGCGATCGTCCGGGAGACCAACGACGGCGCGATGCTCCGGGACGCCCTGCTCGAGAACATCCACCGGGTGCAGTTGAACCCGCTCGAGGAGGCGGCCGCGTACCAGCAGCTGCTCGAGGAGTTCAACGTCACCCACGAGGAGCTCGCCGCGCGGATCGGGCGGTCGCGTCCCGTGGTGACCAACATGATCCGGCTCCTCAAGCTGCCGATCCCGGTGCAGCGTCGTGTCGCCGCCGGGGTGCTCTCCGCGGGTCACGCGCGGGCGCTGCTCTCCCTCGAGGCCGGGGCGGACGCCCAGGAGCTGCTCGCGGCCCGGATCGTCGCCGAGGGCATGTCCGTGCGTGCGACGGAGGAGGCGGTCACGCTGGCCAACCGGGACGGCGGCGACCTCCCCGCTCCCCCGGTCAAGCGCAAGCCGATTCAGATGCCGGGGCTGCAGGATGTGGCCGATCGGCTGTCCGGCGCATTCGACACCCGCGTCACGGTCAGCCTGGGGAAGCGGAAGGGCCGGATCGTCGTCGAATTCGGGTCGGTCGACGATCTGCAGCGCATCGTCGAGATGATGGAAACCAACGGCGCCACATAGCGGCGACACGCGGGTGCCCGCACACGCGGGGTGTTTCGTCACCGTGGCGAAACGCCCCGACCGTTCGGGTGTCGGCACCCGCGTCGACCGCGAAAAGTATTGTGCTCCAGCGGGGCAGCTCCGGGAGGTGGGCGCCGACGGATGGTCCGGAGCCGATCCCCTATTCTTGACGTGACAATGTGGTGCGAGGACGCCGGTCCCCGTGTGAGGTCGTGGAGGCGAGGGTCAGGGTGTCGATGCGCATCAGCCCGCTCACCCTCGAGGGCTTCGACCAACTCCCCCGGCATGCCCGCCGGTGTGTGTTCTGGGAGATGGACCCGGCCGCGCTGCACGAATCCCGCAAGTACGCCGACCCCGAGTTCGAGAAGGAAGCATGGCTGTCGATGGTCATGCTCGAGTGGGGATCGTGCGGCCAGGTCGCGACCCTCGAGGGGTACCCCGCCGGATGCGCGCTGTACTCCCCGCCGGGTGCCGTGCCCCGCGCGGCCACCTTCCCCACCTCCCCGGTGAGCCCGGATGCCGTCCTGCTGACCACGATGAGGCTCGAACCGGCCGCACAGCTGGACGGGGTGGGGCCCAGCCTCATTCAGGCCGTCGTGAGCGATCTGGTGCGCCGCGGCGTGCGTGCGCTCGAGGCGTTCGGCATCGTTCGTACCGAGGGAGACGTCGCGCCGTCGGCCGGTGCCAACCACGAGTGCAGCCCCGAGGAATGCATGATCGACGCCGGCTTCCTCGAGGACATGGGCTTCGAAGTTGTTGCCGCCCATCATCGCTATCCCCGGCTGCGCCTGGAACTCGACAGCGACCACGGCTGGAAGGCCGACGTCGAGTCCGCCCTCGAACAGCTGCTCATGGCCGCGGCCGTGACGACGACAGGCAGCGAACGCAAGTCCTCCGTCGGGGTGCTCTGATCGATTCGGCGCCCGACCGATTCGGGGTCGGTGGCGCCCGCGGGGTCAGGCCGGATCGGCCTTCGCCAGCTCTTCGGCGAGCAACTCCTTGAACGTGTACGTGCCGGTCGGCTGATCGTCCTGACCGAGCAGGTACAGACGCTTCACCGCGACCAGGATGGCCTCCGCGATGATGTCCCGGTTCCGCGGATTGATGAGGGTTTTGACATCGGAATCGTTTGTCAGATAACCGATGTCGATCTGAACGGTCGGCATGTTGGTCAGCCGCAACAGATCCCAGCTGCGACCGTGCGTCCGACAGTCCTGAAGCGGTGCGCGAGCAACGATTTCACGCTGGATGAAGCTCGCGAGCACCTGTCCGATGCGGGACGTGGCACCGTGCGAGTTGCCGAAGTGGAAGCTGGCGACACCGTTCGCGTGCGGGCTGGTGCTCGTCGCGCAGCGCAACGAGATCATGAGGTCGGCGTCGAAGGTGTTCGACGTGTCGGCGCGTTCCGTCACGGACGGGTTGTTGTTCGGCGGGTGCGACAGGAACGTCTCCATCCCGGTCGCCGCCATCCGGCCCTCGAGCCTGCTCGCGATGTCCCACAGGATCTCGGCCTCCGAGATCGGACCGCGCGGCGTCGGGACCACCAGACCGGTGTCGGCGCCGCCGAGACCGGGGTCGATGACGATCCGCTTGCCGCTCAACTGGGGGCCCGATCGGCGTACCGATTCCTCCTCGGTGATCGCGTGCGGCGACCCACCGGTCACGCGGGTGCCGAGCAGGTCGAGGGACCGCAGCGTCTGCGGCCCGCAGATCCCGTCCGACGCGATACCGATCTCCCGCTGGAACAGCGACAGTCCCTCGTGGGTCTTCGGACCGAAGTAGCCGTCGACCCGGCTCGAGTAGAAGCCCAGATCCTGCAACCGGGTCTGCAGCGTGGCCACGTCGTCGCCGTACAGCGGCGCCGACAGCTGGTACGCGAGGGTGCGGGCGCCGAGCCGGTACGACGCCTCCCGCAGCGCACGATAGGTGGCCGCACCGACCACACCGTCCACCAGCAGCCCACGCTGCTGCTGGAACGCGCGGACCGCGCTGTCCAGGTGATGGTCGAACACGGCGTCCGGAGCCACCCACTGCGCGCCGTTCATCGGCTCCCGGGGGGTGGTGGAGACTCCGCCGCGGAGAAATCCCAGGGACGAGAGGGTGCCTCGAATCTCGGCAACGGCGGGACCGTGGTCGCCGTGACGGAGTCGATGCATGCGAAGGAGCCCTTTCTCATCCCGACGGCACCCAGCGTCGCTACGCCGAGTCTGCGGTAACGCCTGGGAACGATTCTCTCAGACACCACCGGAAAACCGGCAATCCCGAGGGTCGTGGCGCCCGTTACAGGACGTCGGAGAGGTCCCTGAGCAGTGCGGCCTTGCCCTTCGCGCCCACGATCTGCTTCACCGGCTTGCCGCCCTGGAACAGGATCATCGTCGGAATCGACATGACCTGGAAGTCGCGAGCGGCCGACGGGTTGGCGTCGATGTCGAGCTTGGCGATGGTCAGCTTGTCGGCGTGCTCACCTGCGATCTCCTCGAGCACCGGGGCAACCATCTTGCACGGACCGCACCAGGTGGCCCAGAAGTCGACGAGGACCGGCTTGTCGGCGTCGATCACGTGCTGCTGGAACGAGTCGTCGGTGATGGTGATGGTGTTCGCCATGAAGGCTCTCCTCGTGCGGTGGTGGATGGGTGGTGCTGAGTCAGGCGTCGACGGACACGGTCCGGCCGGCCGCCTCGACGGTGTTGGCGGAGATGTCGCCGCGCTCGGCGAGCCAGCGCTCCGCGTCGATCGCGGCCGACGCTCCGGTGCCCGCCGCCGTGATCGC